>CALKGQ010000056.1 GCA_938085425.1 uncultured Flavobacteriales bacterium | reverse complement strand
TTCCCCGTAACCATGACCAACCTGCAAACAAAACAAACAATGACACTCCCAGGCATTCCTTTACAGCACCAACCAGATCGCCTGAAGGAATTCCAAACCCTCATTCGACACGTGTACCAAGAGCCCACTCAAATGAGAAGGGCCTTGAGATTGGCATTCAAAGAGCTGCCCCCTTCGGAAGCTCAAGCCTTGCGCGACTGGGTCGAGCGCCGGTTCTCCTTGTGAGAATCAGCGCTTTTTTTTGGTCCATGGTTTTCGCTCGGCCCGCGACGCTCCCCTTGGGGGCGGTCTTCTTTGGGGCCACGGGAGTCCCGTCGGTCTTTGCGAGGAGCGGGTTTGGGCGAGCTTCCTCCCCTCACCAATTTCAAAAATTCGTTGGGCACCCTCGTCTTCACGTTGATCATCTCCCCATTGGGTCCCTGGATGGCAATTGCAAAAAGGTGAATGCCCCCACGCTTGATGGGGTCTGGTGCGGAACTGCCCACACCAATCAACAGGCAATCTTCTCTGCGCAACGCAGGAAGCATGTCCTTGATCACGTCGTATCCTGACTTGAATTTGAGCAACGTATGGCTTTCTGTGGCACGCATCGTGCGGTACTCCAATTCATAAGGGTCGCCGTTCTCTGGGCGCAAGAAAAGCGCGTCGTCTGCGGGCAAGTGTCCTTGGACCATCACATACAGACCTTTGGCGTAAGAAGCCCAATTGTCCTGAAGGTGCTGGCGCCACTCCTTGGATTTGGCCACGACGAGAAGGCCGCTGCCCTCTCTGGGAAGTTTGTTCACGAAGTGCAAATCCACATGTTCTGTGGTTTTGTTCTCGAGATAAGCCTTGACTGCGGAGTATGTGGACTTGACCTTGGGGTTGGGCGAAGCACATACCCAGCCGGCTGGCTTCTCGTAAATGAACACATTCTCATCCTCGTACACCACGGGGAAAGGCGACTTGACCGCTGCAGTGGAAGCTGCTGACTTTCCTTTGTTTCCTTTCGCTACGGCGCCGCCGGTGCGTTCACGACGTCCTACTTCTTCCTTGGACAAAACGGACACCTGGATGCCAGGCTCGAGAATGTCGCTCCCTTTGAAAGCCGGCCTTTCGTCGATCAAAATCTCGCCTCGTTTGAGGGCATTTCTGGCTCGGGTGCGGGTCGCGTAGCCCACATGGGTCATCAAAGCTTCGATGAGCTCCACGGGATGTTCCACGGTGAATTGTTCCATGGCGCGAAAGTACGCCCGCTGGAATCATGTCCCACAAGTCAATTGAAAAGGATGCTGCCCAATCCGCTGGTCACGGGTCCACAACGCAGGGTGTTCCATACACCGAGAGCATGTTCATCAGATCTTCCACTGTGACCGCACCGTCAAAACTGTTGTCTGTGAAACAGTCAAACGGACAACCAAACTCTGAGAGCAAGGCCAAAAGGTCGTTCACCGTGTGGTTGCCATCTCCATTGTAATCTGCATAACACCAAGGCAATTCGATGCAAAAGTCGAAGGTGATTGTGGGGTCAAAACTGATTTCCTCAGCCTGGTGGACCACTTCGCCAAATGGGCCACGCAGGACGAATCCACCGGGCTCTCCACAGTCCTCACCTGAAAATCCATCGCCTCCTTGATCGGTCCACACGAAGGAATGGCATCCTTGCGAAAGGCACCATGAAGTCTCCAATGTGTCCCCTGCCGCCAATGGGATGCTGGCCAAAAGTGCGTTGGACGGGGTGTCGTCGCGGAACAAGTCCCAGGACATGTCCACATTTTCACAATCGGCCCACCACGTCATGGTCATGGTGTGTCCCAAGCCACTCGACCAAAGGGTTGTGGGATAGGCATCCCCATGGGCCTCTCCTTGGCTGTTCAAGGGTTGAATGCGCACAAGGGCCTCGCCCACAAAAGGAACTTCAAGCAAAAAGCCACCTCCTTGACCTTGGGTGCCAGGAGCCAACCCTTGTGGAAAAGAAGCCTCCATCGTGGTCGTCGCAAGACCTGACCAAGGCGACTCCGCAGACACCTCCAACGGGACCGCCCACAAGGTGTCGGTTCCAGCATTGTGGATCCATGGCGTTCCCTGAAGCATGTTCAAACACTGCGTGCTTGGGGCATCGAGCCCCACCACCACGCCCTTCGTGGCCGGAGCATCTTCCAAGCCAACGGCCCAGATCCCTCTGCCGTAGGTGCTTGCCACCACACGGTTCAGGAGAAGGTCCTGCGCCAAATCCACCACAGGGGCCAGTGGCAATCCCGTGCCCATGTTCTCCCATTCAGTTTGTTCTGGGTCCCATTTGTGAACGCCCATGTCAGATCCCACCCACCAATCGCCGTTGTCAAGTTCCAACAAGCGGTGCACAGGCAATGCTGGCAAGCCCGAGCTGATGTTGTCCCAATGGCCACCTGCATCCTCGGTCCTCCAAACCTGCGCATTTTCCTCATAGTCGGCAAAAGCCACCATCCAAGTCGAGGGGTTTTCTCGAGAAATGGCAACGTCACCAATGTGGTGACCAGGCAGGCCTGGCACGGACACAAAATCACCCGAACCAATGCCCTTCCAATAGAGGGTACTGTTTTTGGCGACCAAAGCCACTTCCGTTTCCACAGGATGCAGCGCCATTGCCGTGCTCCTGACTGTGCCCATCCCATCCCAAGTCTCCCAAGAGTCTCCGCCATCGTCGGAAAAGTGCAAGGATTTCTTGGCGGCCACAATGCGGCCTGGAACCCCAGGGTGCAACTGAAAAGGTGTTTGCCATGCCCCCAATTCATTGGGTCCCGTGGGTTGGAAATAATCGGCAATTCCGGTCATGCTTCTTCCTCCGTCGTCGCTTCGGTAAAGCAAGCCATAGTAGGCTGATGCATAAAGTCGCTCGGCAACGGTGGTGTCCGTAAAGCAATGGAATCCATCGCCATCCAGGATGCGCGACGTTGCATGAGGAGTGGCATAAAAGGTGCCATTGTCTTGCGTTCCCACGAGGTATTGAGCAGGATTCAAGGCATCCAAACCCAAGGCATAGCCCTGCGTGATCTGCAATCCCGCACTCTTGTCTTCACAGATGCCGGAAGTTCGCCAACGAAAGACACCCCCATCGTTGGCGATGAGAAGGTCCCCATTGGGCAAAAAGACCAAATCGTGCTGGTCTGCATGGGTGTACAATGCCTCGTCTGCCCCTTGCCAATGCAACGGACAATTCCAGTGGACGCCACCGTCGGTGCTCTCCCACACGTTCACACCGCCCACCACGACGTGCTGCGCATTCTGGGGGTCGACCTCCAAGCACAAATCCCAGAAGGCTTGCCCAGCGAAATCAGTGCCGGAAATGGTGTACCCGAGCATGTTGGGACCACTTTCACGGGTGGCGAGAGCCTCCCAAGTCAACCCTGCATCGGTGCTTCGCCAAAGGCCAAGGAAATTTTGTTGGAAGTAATGCCCAGCCACAGCGTACACGGTGTCTTTTGTGCCCGACTCTCCAAAACTCTCTGCGGCCACTTGGATCCGTCCAATGCTTGCAAGGTCTTCTGGGAGGATGACTTCAGCCCAAGTTTGACCTGCATCGACCGTTCTCAAGATCCCCGCATTTTGCACGGCCAACACAGCGATGCTGTCGGACATCCAAACAAAATCACGGACGTTCCCTGTCGCACGAAGGTCAAAGGTTGTGCCACTGTCTTCGGAGACAAACAGGCCAAGGTCTGTGGCCACCCAGAAGACATGGTCCAAGGTGGGATGTCGATCGACCTTGTAAATTCGGCGACCTTGATCTGGGGAAAAGGCAAGCTCCAAGGGTTGCCATGTCTGCCCTCCGTCAAGTGTTTCGAGCACCCCTATGCTGTAGGTGTCTCCTCCGTTGCCATCTCCTGTGGCCAGCCAAACATGTTCTGCATTGTCTGGATTGACCCAGACATCGGATGCGCCCAAAGGCGCCAACGCGTCGATGCCAAAAACGCTCCAAGATTCACCTGCGTCCTCGCTTCGCCAGAGCCCACCAGATGGAGCACAGGCCCACCAAGTGTCAGATTGGCCTTCCAGGACCTCGAGCGCATTGATTCTTCCAGCACCGCCATGAACAGGAACTTTGTCGTCATCCACAGGGCCGATGTAACGCCAGGACAAAGTGGAAGATGCAGACCCCGCAAAGCCCAAGGCGCTTCGCTGAGTGGACGTCTCCTCCCACCACGATGTAGCAGGAATTTCTGAGATTGACGCCCCACGTTCTTCCATCCACCAGGCCCATCGGCGGAAAGGCTTTTCACCACATGAACGGGCTTCTGGAAAGGACGATTGAGCCACCTCGAATGCAGTCCGCGTCTCCCCAAAGGAGGCATGGCCACGGGCCATTCCTTCGGACCAATGCGATTGAGCCAAACCCTCAGGAATGATCAGCACAAAAAGAAACAAGCCTCCCAAAAAAGAGGGTGTCCAAGGTCGCTGTGGGATGTCCTTGCGGCGGTGCATTCCTTGAAAATACGCAAGAAATGCGAGGAGGTTTCACTCCAAGGGCAAAAGGTGCTGGGATGACGCCATCAACCCAAGGAAGGTTCCATGGTGTGGAACACCGCCTGGACGTCATCGTCCCCTTCCAAATTCTCGACCAAAGCCTCCACTTCTTCGGCTTGTGTCGCCCCCAAAGCGGTTGTGGTCGTCGGGACACGCTCCAAACCGGACTCCACGATCTCCATGCCATCGGCCTCGAGTTTGGATTGGAGACCCCCGAAAGACTCAAAAGGAGCCGTAACAATCAACTGCTGGGCTTCTTCGTCGCGCTCCACCTCCTCGGCACCAAAGTCAATCAACTCCAAGGTCAAATCGTCCAAATCCATTCCGTTGTCCACGAGATTGAAAAAGCACATGCGGTTGAACATGAATTCCACAGAGCCTGTGGTGCCCAATTGTCCACCTCCACGGTTGAAATGTGACCTGACATTGGCCACGGTGCGGTTGTTGTTGTCCGTGGCGGTCTCCACATAAATGGCAATGCCATGCGGGCCGTAGCCCTCAAAGGTGACTTCTTTGTAATCGGAGGTGTCCTTGTCGGTGGCCTTTTTGATGGCCCTCTCGATGTTGTCCTTGGGCATGTTGGCCGCCTTGCAGTTCTGCAAGACCGCGCGAAGTCGTGAGTTGGTGTCAGGATCCGCGATTCCCCCACCCTCCTTGATGGAGAGGATGATGTCCTTGTTCAAACGGGCGAAAATTTTGGACATGGCTGCCCAGCGTTTCATTTTCCGTTCCTTCCTGAATTCGAATGCGCGTCCCATGAAAAATCGTTTGTTGCGAAGATATTCTGCAGGACACTGGGAAACCAAATGCCCTTATGCTCGCGGCCATTTGTCGACAAAAGACCATCTTTCTTCGACTTGCGCAAAGTTTTTTGGGTCAAAAGCTGTATTTTGCATCTCACCAAAACTGATTCCATGCGTCTCATCAACCTCCTTCTTTCCCCTGTGTTGGGGTCCCTCCTCTTCGTACTGTGCCTGCCAGAACAGGCAATCGCACAAATTTCGCATGGCGGAAGCCCTTTGAATTGGGGGACAGAGTTTCCGGTTGACATCGAATTCAAGAACTTCGCTCCATTGGACCTGGAGATTCTTGCGGCAGAAGATGCGGGAACGGCTCAGTTCAAGGATGCACCCTGGCGCTTTGGAATCGAGCATGTCGTCGATTGGACGACCGAGAACAGCGGCAACTGGACAATGGAAGACGGCCAAGCCGTTTGGCGACTTGCTGTGCGGTCAGACAATGCCACAAGTTGGAGCTTTTACTTGTCCAGCTTTCAAGTTCCCAAGGGAGGTGAGCTCTTTGTGTACAACGCCGAAAAAACCCAGTTCATTGGGTCATTCACCTATCAGAACCACAAAGATTGGGGTGGATTGGCCCTAAGTTTGGTGGAAGGTCAAGGCGCCGTGTTGGAGTACCGTCAGCCGGCCTCCATGACAGAATCACCCTCCATTGTCGTGGAGCAAGCCGTGCAAGGCTACCGCTCTCTTTTGCGTCGACAAGCTGAAATCGAGGCCGAGAATGCTTCGTATGGTCCATTTGGAAACAGTGGCGCGTGCAACATCAATGTCAATTGTCCCGAAGGGGCAGACTGGCAGGTGGAGAAAAAGTCAGTGGCTTTGATTGTGAATGGTGGAAGCGCCGCTTGCACTGGAGCGTTGATCAACAACACGGCCAACGATGGCACACCGTATTTCTTGACGGCAAACCACTGTCTGGGCACCCCAAACTCATGGACGTACTACTTCAACCATGAGAGCAGCACGTGCTCTGGCAGCACAGGCCCAACTTCGCAAAGCATTTCTGGCGGGACCCTTTTGGTGGCCGATGGCGGCTCTGACGTCGCTTTGATTGAACTGAGTTCCGCACCCCCTTCCAACTGGGACGTAGAGTTTGTTGGATGGGATGCCACTGGCGCGTCTCCAGAAAATGCAACTGGCATTCACCACCCATCTGGGGACGTCAAAAAGATTTGTTTCGAGGAGAACAGTCCCTACGAGGACGCCACGGGTGGCGCCCAGGTTTGGTGGATCGACGCTTGGGAGGACGGGGTGACAGAGCCTGGTTCTTCAGGGTCGCCTCTTTTTGACCAAAACCACCGCATCATTGGCCAGCTTTACGGAGGAGCCGCGGCATGCTCTGGAACTGTGAACAACGGAGCGTACGATTTCTACGGACGATTCAATGTGAGTTGGGGCCTCGGTGTCAGCCAATACCTCGACCCTCAAAACACGGGCACATTGGTGCTTGATGGATACCCTACTGGATTCGACACCGACAATGGATGTACGGACCCCAGTGCCTGCAACTACAGCGAGCTCGCGATTTTTGACGATGGCTCTTGCACCGTCAACGACCAATGTGGTGTCTGTGGTGGAGACAACAGCTCTTGCGGAGGTTGCACCAACCCAGCGGCATGCAACTATGATTCCGATGCCATCGTCGACGATGGTTCTTGTGTGCTTGGTGGCGTGGGCTTGGACTTTGCCCTGCTGACGGACGACTATCCTGGCGAAACCACTTGGAACATCTCCGATGAAAGCGGCAATGTCCTCTTGGAAGGTGGACCTTATTCCGGTACTCAAACGACCTACACAGCTTCCACGTGCGTGGCCACAGGATGCTATGTTCTGACTGTCAATGACAGCTATGGGGACGGCCTCCAATACAATGGCGTCGTGGGCAACTATACTTTGACAGACAACGACGGCAATGTGCTCGCCCAAATGGTCAACGGAGGAAATTTTGGCGGCCAAGCCGTCGACAACTTCTGTGTGGATGCTGGCGGGTCTGACATCCCAGGCTGCACGCAAGTTTTCTCCTGCAACTACAATGCGGATGCCACAGTGGACGACGGATCTTGCATCCTGCCCTACGACGTGGTGTATGTCGACGGAGACGGAGACGGCTATGGCGACGATGCCATCGCCGACTGGTGTCCGCCCTTGGAAGCAGGGATCACCTTGCAAGGGGGAGACTGTGACGATGCAAACGCAGCAGTGCATCCCGACGCATCGGGCACAGGGGAAGGCATCGACAACAACTGTGACGGCATTCTTTCCACAGACGAGGAAGGTCCAAGCTCCTGCCCTGAAGACTTGAACCAAGATGGCTCCATCACGGTGGCCGATGTGCTTGCTGTACTCGCTGAATTCGGCTGCACAACCGATTGCAGCGTGGATGTGGATGACAACGGCAGCGTCAATGTTTCTGATGTTCTCGCATTGCTCGCAGCATTTGGCACCGATTGCTGAACTTGAATTTGACACCTTCGACCATGAAATCAACGATTCTCTCTTTTCTCTTGACACTGGGCCTCTTGGGCCTGAGCTTTCAAGGGTCTGCCCAATGTGAAACCTGCACACCTGATCTCACCTGCGTGGCCGTGGACTTTCCAGTTCTTTGTCCTGAGCAGCTCCCCAATGCTGTCCAAGGTGAACCCTACTCGGCCACGGCAACTTTCAACTTGCCCCCATCGGTGGTGGATCCAGGATCTGGACTGGAAGCGACCTTGTTGACGGTGACCATCTCATCTGTGACCGGCTTGCCTTTTGGCTTGGAATTCGCACCCAACAACCCCGACGGGGTGTACAACCCTGGAAACGGCGAGTACTATGGATGCTCCTCTGTGTGCGGAGTGCCGTTGGTCAGCGGGTCATTTTTTGTTGAAATCAGCGTTGTGGTGTTGGTGTCGGCCTTTGGCTTTGAACAAGTGGTCAATGAGAGCTTCAGCCTGCCTTTGCTGGTAGAGCCTGGAGAAGATGGGGGCACCAATGCCTCCTTTGATTTGAGCGCAACCCAAGGTTGTGCACCCCTCACGGTCCAAGGAACCAACCTCATCACAGACGCAGGTGCAACCTACGCATGGGACTTTGGCAACGGAGAAACTTCCAATGCCTTGAACCCTTCATTCACCTACACAAGCCCCGGAACGTACACCGTGTCGCTTGAAACTGTGGTGAACGAACTTTCATTGACCTCCGTCAACATCACTTCACTTGGAGGTGGATGGGGACAAGACATTGAGGACTTTTTTGGGTCCCCTGACCCTTATTTCGTGTTGAGCGGGCCTCAAGGCGGAATCTACACATCTGCCTATGTCGATGGCAACGAGACACCCACCATCAGTGGCTTCAACATTCCGCTTGATGCAGGTACGACGTACAACATTGCATTCTACGATTCGGATGGGGTTCTAACGAGTGATGACTTCTTGGGCTCAAGTGACTTCACTCCATCTGGAGCTGGTGAATTGACGGTATCCAACAGCACAACGGCCATTTTGAACCTGGTCGAGACGCAGTTGGCAAGTTTCAATGAATCAGCTCAGGTTCTCGTCTTTGATGGTTTGGAGGTGTACGAAGATTTGGATGGGGATGGATATGGAAATCCTGATGTTTTGGTGGATGCTTGTGACCCCAATAACGTTCTGCCCTACGCCTTCAATGACCAAGACTGCGACGACACGAACGCCGCGATTTACTTCGGCGCTCCGGGAACAGGTGACAACGTGGACAACAACTGCGACGGCGCCATCGACGGGGCAGAAGTGGAAATCATCACGGGGTGTCTCGACGAAGCCGCATGCAACTACAATGCAGAAGCCACCGTCGACGACGGGTCATGTGCATTCGCTGAGCCCAACTTTGATTGCGACGGCAATTGCCTTCTTGCTGTGGACTGCGAAGGAAACTGCGGAGGGAGTGCTGTCGTAGACGACTGTGGCGTGTGCAATGGAGACAACAGCACCTGCGCTGGCTGCACCAACCCCTTGGCACCCAATTACAACCCCGATGCCTTGTTGGACGACGGGTCGTGCGAATTGCCTGCATGTGTGGGTGACTTGAATGGCGATCTGCTGGTCTCTGTGGCTGACATCTTGGTGATGCTCGGGGAGTTTGGCTGCATCGCTGACTGCACCAATGACTTGAACGGGGACGGCGCCATTTCTGTGGACGACCTGTTGTCACTGCTTGCCAATTTCGGACTTGATTGCAACAACGATTGATTTAGACCTCTATTGACCTCTATTGAATTTGAACATGAAACATTTCACCACCCACTGCATGGCCTTGGCCTTGGCCATGGCCATGGCTGTTCTTACTTGCACACAGATGCATGCACAGTGCAGCATTGATTTTGACTTTGGCGAGGAGACGCTAGGCATATCCCCAAACCCAGAAGCTGGCGAGCAATTTGCCCCTGGAGTTGTGGGTCAACCTTACAACGATGTGCTGCACATCTTGATTCCATTCTACGTCCTTGAAATCGACTCCACCTTGCCCTTTGCGCCTGATGCCCCATTGGACAGCGTTTCGCTCGCGACCATCAACTTGGTGAACCTGGAAGACACCCTCAACATCTTGTCCTTGGCCGATGCAGGACTCGAAGTGGTGTGCAACAACAATGGAGATTCTGGCAATCCCTGCAGCTTCATTGGTGGCAACCAGTATTGCGTGGATTTGGAGGGTGTGCCAACGCTTCAGGGCACTTTTAGGGTCGACATCAGCGTCAATGGATGGGTGACTGTATTTGGATTTCCATTCAGCCAAGAACAGGTGTTTGGATCCTTTGTCCTTGACTTGGGGGAGGAAGGCTGCACCGACAGCGAAGCCCTGAACTTCAATCCAGCTGCAGTTGTGGACGATGGCAGCTGCATCCTCAACAATTGCACAGGAGACATCAATGGTGACAACTCCGTCACTGTGCAAGATGTCCTCTCGATCTTGGCCGAATTTGGTTGCGAATCCGAGTGCAGCACAGACATCACTGGCGATGGTTTGACCACCGTGGCGGACTTGTTGGAATTGCTGAGTGTCTTTGGCGAAACGTGTGGGTGAGGCCCGAAGCACAAAGAAGATGTAAATCAACCCGAAGGCATCCAACTCCAACAACCATGTGTGATTTGTATGCGTCATACTTTTGCGCTCATACAACCGTCGAATGAATCTCAGTCACCTCACTCTTTCTGCATTGAGTTGCATCATGGCATTTCACATTCATGCACAATGCAACCATGATTGGGACATCAATGTGACCCTTGATGAACTTGAAATCCAAGAGTTTGATCAAACGCTTGGCGGTGAATTGACGTCCATCTCATTCGATGTGACATTCTTTGACATCGATGGTGGATCATGGCCCGCAGATTTGCTTGTTCATGTCTATGCCCCAAACGGGAACTGTGTGGTCTGGGGTGGATACACTGGAATGGACATCGATGGGGGGTGCCAAAATCTTGGCACTGGATTTGGAGGTGACTGGCCCAACAATTGGAACAACGCCGGCAACTCGACTGTGAATTACACCATCAACCTTGCTGCAACCAATTTGGGAGGATCTGGGACTTGGACCATCGAATTGCAAAACGCTTGGGCCACCGCTAACGCAACTGCGACATGGAACATGGACATCACCATGTTTGGCATTTGTACAGGGGAATGTTATGACCCGGAAGCCTGCAACTTTGTCCCCAACGCAGAATTGGTCAACAACGATCTCTGTGAATATGCCATCGACATCTACCCTTCAGGGCTGTACGATTGTGACGGGAACTGCTATTTTGACTTTGACGGAGACGGCATCTGCAATTCACTCGAGGTGCCGGGCTGTCAGGAACCATGGGCCTGCAACTTCAGTGCTGCAGCGACAGACCCTCCCCTTCCTGGGTTTCCTTGCACCTATCCTGACAACAACAATGTGGATTGCGACGGCAACAGCCTGTTGCCACAGTTCTTGACGCAGCCTCAAGATGCCACAGTTTCGTGTGGAAACATTCCTGACGTTCCTGACTTGCCCACGCAGCCTGCCCCCGCTGCTTTGGCCTACCAATCTCTGTTTCCTGAAAGTTGCTACGATGCGGAGGAGCCCTTGTTGGTCAACTTTCAAGAGAGCACTTTTCCAGGGAACTGCCCAGGCAATTACACCATCGTCCGGTACTGGGTGATCACCGATTGCATGGGCCGCCAGAATGCCTATGAGCAAACCATCACAGTCGTGGACAACATCGTGCCGGTGGTCACCTCGGGATTGGACACCTTGTTTCTGGATTGCAATGATCCTGTGGCGTTCCTCAATTTGCAAGCCCAGGACGCCTGCGGGGGTGCTGTCACTTTGGTTGAAGAACCCGATTTCATCACATTGCCAGGGAGCTGTGTCGGGGAATCCACGCAGAAGAAAATCAGCGTGCTTTCCGACCAATGTGGCAACGTGACGTCAGTGGAACAAGTCATCGTCGTGGAAGACAATGCCGCGCCTTTTTGGTTGGAAGAACCCAATGAGGTTCTGTTCACAGATGACATTGAAGGAGATGTTTTTGGGGTGCCTGTGGCCGACGATTTGTGCTCGGCCTTTGAGGTGAGCATGACCACGAGTTATGCGGCAGGTGCGTGCCCATTGTCCGTGGTCCTCACACGGACCTTCCAGGCCATTGACGAATGTGGCAACACCTCGGCGGTTTTCATCCAGACCATCACAGAAGAAACCGATCTCGTGGCGGAATTGACCAATGTCACTGCTGCCACATGCCATGGAGGCAGCGATGGCATGGCTGCCGTGGATGCTTCAGGTGGAGTGGCCCCGTACAGCATCGATTGGGGCGGATACAACCCCGAAAGCCTTCCCGCCGGAGACTACACGGCCACGGTCAACGACGCGAACCAATGTGAGGTTCCGCTGCCATTTACCATTTCAGAACCTGCTGAGTTTCTTGTGACCTTGAGCGCGACCATTCCGGAGTGCAACGATCCATTGAGCGGTTCCATGGAGGCTTCCATCGCTGGCGGAACGGGAGACATCGATTTGGACTGGGGAGGATTCAACCCCAATGCCGTTGCTTCAGGGACATATACAGTCTTGGCCACGGACGAAACGGGATGTCAGGCGAGTGCCTCTGTCTTTGTGGCACCTGCAGACATCCCAGATCCTTTGGAGCTGTCAGGTGATGCATCCGTTGTTCAGGGAGACAGTGCAGCCTATTACTACGAATACACCTTGGGCAGCGAATACGCCTGGACCCACGAAGGAGCGACAGAACAACAGGTGTTTTCCATCTTCGCCATCTCTGTGCAATGGGACAGCATTGGTTTCCAAAACATCTGTGTCACTGAGACCAATCAAGATGGATGTGTGGGCAACCCCGTTTGCCTCGAAGTCTTTGTGGAAGACGATGTATGGAGTGTGAACGAATCGGCTGCAAGCCCAAGCCTCAGCGCATTCCCCAACCCGGTGACCGACCAACTGAGCATTCAGGTGCCCAATGACCTGTTGAATGCCAACTACATCGTGGTGAATGGCCTTGGTGCGCAAGTGGACCAAGGGCGTTTTGCCGGAAACTTGCATCTTTTGGATGTTCAAGCACTGCCATCAGGCACCTACCTCATTCAAAGTCTTGGGACTTCTCTCCCCTTCCAAGTACGGCGCTGATACGTGTCGGGACCGCTCCAATCAGCCTGACCAATCAAACGACTGAAGCCATGGCCTGGCAGAAAAAATCCCGACCTGCCAGGCCGGAATTTTTTCTACTCCTTCCCTCGAGCCTTGCTGCGCAAGGCCAAGATTTAAGAGTTCAACACTCCCTCGCTGCGCTCACTCGGCATCCCGGACGCAACGAACAGAAAAACCGTTTTGCTGATAGTCGTTGCCGCGGTAGACATTCTCGACGTCGCTGCTCAGGTAACGGCCCCACGCGTTGGATCCATCGGGCGAGGAACTCCACCAGCCTGCGCTGACTCCAGCGCTGCCGAAGTAACCACCGCTGATGAACCGGCTGCCGCCCGGCAAACCTGAAAAGCCGCTCGAGTTCGTGCCATTGCCAACGACCCACCCGTAGGTGGCTTTCATCTGGCCACCAGCCACGGACACGCCACCCAAGTGGTCGGTCAACACCGTCCATTCTCCATCTGTTGGGACATGCCAACCGCTTGGACAGAGACCTCGGGCGTCGACCACTGCAAAAAAGTTGTACAAACCGCCGTAAGCCACTAGTGATGTGAGGTCATTCTGGTAGAAAGCCATCGCACCGGAGGTCGTGCTGAACCAATCTCCATCGCTGAGGTTTTGCGGGATGGCATCGCCGTTGAGGTAGGTTGTTGTGCGGAGGTTCTCTGCAAACCAGCACTGGTCGCCAATTTGGAATGTGGAATAACCCATGCCGGAGGATGTGATGGCTTCGCCACAAGACCATTCTGTTGATGTCGCTTCAAACGCCAATCCATAGGTGCTCAGAAAATCTTGCAAATCAATCACGGTAATCAATCCGTCCCCATTTCCATCAGGATTGTAAGGTGCCGAGCTTTGGGCGAAACTTGATGTTGACAGCAGGAAACCTGAAAGCAACATGCAAGTGAAATCGCAAAGTCGAGCCGATTGAAAACAAAAGCCCCGACCTCAACAGGTCAGGGCTTTCTGGTTTTGGCAAAGTGAGTTGCTCCAATGGAGCATTCAAGATGGAATCCTTTCTTCTTTAGTGTGCGATCACAAGTGGCTTGACTTGACGCCCACGCTCCTGGTCCAAGACCATGTGGTAGGTGCCATTGGCCAAGTTCGCGACGTTGACCGTGTTGCGACCCGACACCAAGCGCTGGCTCAACACCACACGTCCAGTGGCATCAAGCACCTGGAAGGCATGGGCTTCGAAGCCGGAAGTGGTGACCACCACCACATCGTTGGCAGGGTTCGGGAACGCCGTGAAGGCCTCCGTCTCTTCCCCTACGCTCGACACAGAGCCTTGGATGTCCAAAGTCACCACGTCGCCTTCACAACCCGCAGCGTTCACTTCATGCACAGAGAGGCTTCCTTGCTCGAGCAACCAAACCACAGTCACCGCATGGGTGCCTTGGCCGGAGACGAGCACACCGCCCTCCACGTTCCAGATGTATTCGGATCCCATGTGCAAAGCAGCGAGGTACTCCACAGGCTCTTCCACCACAACCTCGGTCTCTCCCTCCACAGTCGTGGCGAAGAGGTAGGCACAAGCGTCCGAATCGTGAAGTGTCGCTTCCATGTTGAAGTTGCAGGCATTCTCATTCATGCAACCGTAGCAGTCGAAGACACAAGAACCGTTGTCCGTAGAGGCTTGGTAGTTGAAGTTGCAAGCATAAGCGTCCGTGCAACCATCGGCGTCGTACGCGCAAGTGCCGTCGTTGTCGGTGGCTGAACCGTCGTAGTTGTTCGCACCCATGTCGGTGCAACCGTCCACTTCGTCCATGTCACACACGCCATCCGCGTCCGCATCGGCAACGCAGTTGCCCTCACAATCAAATCCAGCCACTGCTGTCACACAGCTGCCGTCGTTGATGCTCGCATCTGCATTGTAGTTGCAAGCCGTCGCGTCCGTGCAACCCAAGTCCACACAACTTGCAAAGTCGCAGGTGCCATCGTTCACAGTCGCCCCTTCTTCGAAGTTGCAGGCCAATGGGTTGGTGCATCCATCCACGTCGACATTGAAGCAGGTGCTGAAGTCGCAGGTGCCGTTGTTGACCGTTGCATCGGCCTCATAGTTGCAAGCCGTCTCTACGTTGCATCCAAACACCTGACAAGAGCTGTAGTCGCATGACCCGTCGTTGTACACGGCGTTCTCGTCGTAGTTGCAAGCCTGGGCAATGTTGCAGCCTCCAGGAACACATGTGTTGCCTGAGGCATCGAAGAACATGCAAGGCTCATCTGTCGCGCCATAGTTGCAAGCCATCTCGTTGTTGCAGTCGGACTCTCCCGAGCCAAACAAGCAACTGAAGTCGCAAGAACCTGGCAGGTAGAAGTCCGCCTCGGGATCAAAGTTGCAAGCAAAAGGCAACACACACCCGCCTTGCAGCACCAGGCAACTTCCGTTGTCGTCGGTGGCAAATGGGTTGAAGTTCACAGCGGCTTCGTCCGTGCAACCAGGAATCTCCTGCTCGTCACAAACGCCATCGCCGTCGTCGTCGTTCACGCAAACTCCGTCACAGTCCAAGAATGGAATCGCAGGGTATTCACAAGCGCTTGCACTGCCCAATGTCGCAGTTGGGTCGTAGTTGCAGGCTCCCTCGTCGGTGCAACCTACGCAACTCGTGAAGTCACACAAGTCCACAATGATGTAGTCCGCATCGGCATTGTAGTTGCAAGCGAAAGGAAGCAGACATCCTGCCACCAAACAACTTCCGTCGTCCTCTGTGGCAGATGGGTCGTACCCGGGGTTGCCTTCTTCAGTGCAACCAAGCACTTCCAATTCGTCGCAAACGCCGTCGCCATCCGCATCGTTGATGCAGTTGCCTTCGCAGTCCACAAACTCCTCTGGGAAGTCACAGCTGTTGTCGTCGATGGTCGCATCCATGTCGTAGTTGCATGCCATGTCATCGGTACAGCCGGCACAACTCTCAAACTCACAAGCACCTGGAAGTTGGTAATCGATGGAAGCGTCGTAGTTGCAGGCTTCTTCAATCAAACATCCGCCCACAAGGCAAGAGCCATCGTCAAAGCTCGCATTTGGATCGAACCCAGGGTTGGTGGGATCGGTGCAGCCTCCAACTTCTTCGTTGTCGCAAATGCCGTTGTCGTTGGCGTCAGAGTCACAGTCACCACCGCATACACCCAAGGCGTCGAGCTGGTTGCCGTCACAGTCGCAGTCTCCGGCAGGGATGTCGGAACATCCACACTCGTAGATGTCACCTGGTCCGTTGCAAACGCCGCAAGCATCAAGCTCACCGACACAGTCGTCAACATCGTCGCAAATGCCATCGGCATCGGCGTCAGCTGCACAAGAGCCTCCGCAGTCACCGAGCGCGTCCTCTTGGTTGCCGTCACAATCGCAGTCGCCGGCAGGGATATCGGAACATCCACACTCGTAGATGTCACCAGGTCCGTTGCAAACGCCGCAAGCATCAAGTTCGCCTACACAGTCGTCGACATCGTCGCAAATGCCATCGGCATCGGCATCGGCCGCGCAGTCGCCACCGCAGACACCAATTGCGTCAAGCTGGTTGCCATCGCAGTCGCAGTCGCCGGCAGGGATGTCAGAACATCCACACTCGTAGATCTCGCCTGGTCCGTTGCAGATGCCGCAAGCATCAAGCTCACCAACGCAATCGTCTACGTCGTCACAGATGCCATCGGCATCGGCGTCAGCTGCACAAGAGCCTCCGCACTCACCGAGCGCGTCCTCTTGGTTGCCGTCGCAGTCGCAGTCGCCGTCGGCGATGTCTTCACAACCGCACTCGTAGATCTCTCCAGGTCCGTTGCAGATGCCACAAGCGTCAAGCGCGCCTACACAGTCGTCAACGTCGTCGCAAATGCCATCGGCATCGGCGTCGGCTTCACAAGAGCCGCCGCACTCGCCGAGCGCGTCCTCTTGGTTGCCGTCGCAGTCGCAATCGCCGTCGGCGATGTCTTCACAACCGCACTCGTAGATCGCGCCTGGGCCGTTGCAGATGCCACAAGCATCAAGCGAGCCTACGCAGTCGTCTTGGTCGTCGCAAATGCCATCGGCATCGGCGTCAG
>CALKGQ010000055.1 GCA_938085425.1 uncultured Flavobacteriales bacterium | reverse complement strand
CACCACACGCACCGAGACGGGACCAAAGCCCCCTTGGTAGGTGACAGAGTCCAACTTGCCTGTGGGGCTCTCCAGGAGAGCAGCCTCGCTTGCAGCTGTCAAGGCCACGTCGTTCAGGCCGTTGCCCTTGCCCTCCGTACGCGTCATCTCCACGCCGTCGCCATACGCCGCCGACTGGATCAAGCCACCAGATTCTGGAGAAGGCTTGTGGGGGGAGCCGCTGTACACGCGGATCGAGCCCACGGCAGCCTTCCGAGAGGCTTTGTACTGAATGTCTTGGCCTGTGCCTTGTGTGGGGTTGAATTCATCGTAGTTGTTGTACCCGTAGGCCAAAGCCATGAAGTAGTACGTCTTGTGGTTCACAAGCGCGTTGTCACCTTGCGCGAAGGCATCGGTGGTCACACGGAAACTGTGGGCAATGCCCTCATTCTCACCATTCGCCATCAAGGACGGCACGGAAGCCTCCATGATTTCATCAAAGGTGTAATTCACCACCTGCGCGATCCCATTCACCACATCGCATTGCGCAATCAAACGGGCCTTTTGAATGTCTCCCAAATCAGATGAACTCACACTGTTGTCGGCCAATTGATATACCTGGTATCCTTCGAAGGCGTAGGAACGGTCTGTTTCAGACAACAAGGAGCCATCCGCCAACTCCTTGGGAATTCCTGGGTCCACGGCTGTGTACCCCTCTTCGAAATTGTTGGACAACGGATTGTCGTTGGTCAGGTAAAGGATGAGTTCGTTTTCGAGTTCTTGCACCGCCACGTCGGGTGCGTCTGGACCCGAAACAATTTCGAAGCAATTGTCGAACAAAGCCTGGGCCTTGTCGTCGGCCAAGCGCAAAAGCTTGACACTCTCGAAGGGCTCTCCCCCCGTTGCACGTGCCCAAACCATCCCGACCGTGATGTTGTTGTAGTCGCCAGGCTCCAAAGTGAAAGGACCAGCACTCTGCAAAAACAACCGGTCGCCAGGAGGGTTGCCTGCCCCAAACTCTGTCCATGCATCGACCGCTGTTCCAGCCGTTCCCCAATTGTAAGGATCGGTGTCGCCCGGGAACATGAAGTCGGCAGGGATTTCCAAATTGGCCCCTGTCCCAGAATTCAAGCCGTCTCCTCCGTAGGCCATGCGCTGGCCATTCTTCCAAAAGCCCCGCATGTAGTTGTAGTAGTGACCTGGTTGGGTCGGTTGTCCATTCACTCCGGAAACCCAGTTGAAGTAAATGAAGCGGCGCATGCCAAAGCGTTCGTTGTCCACCACCCCGTCGCCATAGCCAATCCCAATTCCACCGTATGGAATCCCCAAGGAATCCACGGCGTCGGAAAAGTTCTCCGTCAATGGATTGTCAAGCCCATCTGCATCTTGGTAAGGTCCTTCGAAGAAGTCCACCCCAAAGGCGGGAGGGTACTCCCCGTACCCCAATGAGAAGGCATCAGGTTCGTCAAAGGCATCCCCGTTGTAGGTGTACCCCAATCCGCGTTGGACATCGCACCCCACGTAATCGTCAGAGATTGCCCCCAAGTCACTGTCCACCCATTGCGCCATGTAGGTGTTGGTCAAGGTTTGGGTGCCTTGGTTGATCAGGACATAGTTGTTGAATGTCATGTTGTTCACCTCGTCGTTGGTGGCGAAGGCAAAAGCTTGCGCGCGGATCTCCATGCCAATGGGTTCGCCTTGGGACTCCGAGTGCACATTGCCCTTGTCATTGAGGATCCAATAAAAATTTTGGTCTCCGTAGAGGGGCACAACATCTTCTCTGCGACGGTTTTTGCAATCGATTTCTTGAAGAAAATCGTACCAAGGGTAATCTCCTTGCTCCGGAGAGTAGTACCCATCCCCGTCGTAATCCTGGAAGGGCGCGAGGTAATAGTCTTGGTTCAAATCGGTGCTGCCGTGGGCGGGGTAGTCCTTGAAATAAGACGGCATCGCATAGCCGTCTGGGAAGTCCTCGTCCACTGTCCCCGCCGAAAGGGCTTCAAAATACTGCCGATGACGCTGGGCGTCCGCCCTTGTGGACACGAAGAATTCGTCGTATTCGTTGCAAGTGTTGGCATCGACCTCTGCCGTGCCATCGTTGGAGAGCGGACCTGGCCAAAAATCATTGCCATTCGTGCGGTAGCGGACCGCAGCAAGTTTCAACTGTTGGTCCGGGCTGATGCCGCCAATCCACAAGGCCCCACCGAAAACTGTGGAAACTTGGTCCTCCTTTGGGACGATGTAAGCCCCACGGTACGTTGCCCGATCGTGCCAAAGGGTTCCGCCATTCTCCACAAGGACCCGGACGTTGTTCCACTCCAAATCACGAAGGGCTGTGGCCGGCGAGCAAGCCGCCGCTCGGGTTCCAGGCTGCACCAAGCCCACAGGAAGGCCTTTGATTTCGAGGACTTCCAAGGGCTTGCCCGCCTCCGGGGTTTGGGCCCAAGTGCAAGGCGACGAAGAGACGAACAGTCCAAAGGCCAAGATTGCCGTCAAGCCCGTGGCGCGGAAAGAAGGAAGAACACAAAATGAACGCATGGAAAATCAGGTTGCGGGGAGACACTGTCAGACGCCGTCGAAGATAAGAGGTTCTTGGCGTTGGGGCACGGGCAACAGGCGCCAGGGGTCGAGATACAGGATCCAGCCTTTCACCGGCTCCGATTCCAAAGAAGAAAGGACCTCCATGTAGCCCTGCACCTGCTGGATGTGCTCCGATTTGGACACTTCTCCAGATTTGAAATCGATGACATGCCAGAAGGTTCCATCATGGACCACCCTGTCCGGTCGAACCGCCTTGGAGCCATCGCTCCATTCCGGTTCGCACTCCACGTGCAAACCCTTGGCAAAAAAGGCGGAAGACCCAGGGTTGGAAAACACTTCTTCTGCCCACGCAACGACCTTGGTCTTGTCGGCCTCCGACAAGGTCCATCGGCGCTCAAAACGTTGCCTCACTTGGGCCCAATCCGATGCCGTCTTGACCTCCGCGAGCAAGTCATGCACCACGGTGCCGAGCGCCGATTCGTCGAGCCCATCGGGCTGGACAAGGGCGTGATGGTTGGGGCCCAGAACGACCCTTTGGGACACTTGTTTCCCCAAGACCAAACCCGTGGTTTGGACCATGGGTTGGGCGTCGTCCAGAGGCCCGTCGTCGTCCGATGGTGCGCCATCGTTTGCACCTTCCGTCACGGCATCTCCTGATGACGTGAACACCTTGCCCGACATGTCTTCCGCGCAAGCCAACACCCATTGTCCCACCAAGGCAGGAACGTTTCGGTCAAACGCCAAATCAGGGGTTTCTGCCAAGACATCAAGACGTGCCACAGGCCTGGTCATGCCGACATAGACGATGTTGATTTGGTCCAGCAAGGCGGCGTCCAGTTCTGCCTCAGCACGCGGATCCAATGCCGTGTCTTTCATGTCGGAAACCCTGAGCAGGGCAGCCGGCACGTCGACGCCTGTGGAAGGATCGATGACCACCGGCAAATGTCCTTTCACCTCCCGGGCCTTGTTGACCCCGGCCAGCAACAAGGTCACTGGAAAGGCCAATCCTTTGGCCTTGTGCACGGTCATGACCTGCACCGCATCGCGTCCTCCGCTCGCAACGATCGACCGAGAATGACCGACGCGGTCCCATGTCCGAAGGAACCCGCGCAAGCCGCTGTCTTCCGTCCCCGTCACTTCGCGGGCCATTTCCATCAAAGCCTCCGCGTAAGCGTCAAACCTTTGGGTCACCCCTAGAACCTCGCATGCATGCCCGATCCATGACACCAACGGCCCATTCGCACGGGCCAAGGGGTCCAACGCCGGATACAGGTGGGCCATCATTTCTGCGGCACGGAAAGACCGGTGTTCCAAGTCGGCACCATTTTGCCACACAAAGGCATCCAAAACGGCCGATTCGTCGATGCGCTCAGGCTCCAATGCGGCCACGCATTGCAACCAAGCTGTCGCGTGACGTTCCTCTGTTGGGTCCACCACCCAGCGCGTCAACGCCACCACGGCAAGGGCCCCGGGGTGACGCCCTACATGCAAACTGTCTTCTGTTTGAGGGGTGATCCCCTCGTTGAGCAAATGCTGTGCGATGCGCGCACCTTGCTTGTTCGTTCGGACCAAGATGGCCATGTCGGACCACGAAAACCCCCCTCCTGCCTTGGAAGCATGGTGCCGCAAGCGTTCGACAATGGCCCCGTGGACCATGTCCTCTCGCGTGGCTTTGTCCTTTTCCGCAATGGCTTGCACATGCACTTGGCCCTCAAAATCCTTCATGGGGGTTTGTGCATGGTCGTCGTACACCTTCTGGAGGCCCAAAGGCAGCCTCGCCTGCACCGCATCGAAAAAACGGTTGTTCCAATCCACAATGGCGCGACCACTCCTCCAGTTGGAAGTCAAAACTTGGGGATCCAGCGTGTCGCGAAAGGTGCGGGCGGCATCGGAGAATGCTCCCTCATCGTCGTCGACAATGGCGGGCAACTCCATCAACTGACGGTAATCCCCGTTGCGCCAGCGGTAAATGGCTTGCTTCCCATCGCCCACCACCAAGGTTCGATGGCGTTCCGACAGCACATGGTCCACCAAGGGGATCAGGTTTTGCCATTGCGTGATGGACGTGTCCTGAAATTCATCGACAAAGACGTGGCGGAATCTGCTGCCCATCCTTTCAAACAGGAACGGCACTGGGTTGTGCCTCACCACACGGGAAACCCGTTCGTGAAGGGCATGGAAGGTTCGGACATTGCGGGATTCTTGAACCTGTTCCATTTCGTCAGAAATGGCGGCAAGCGTGCCCACAAGGTCCATTTTGTGCATCAACCGCTTCCTCAACGTATGGGCCTCTCCCAAAGGGGTCCCGGGCACCATGCGCTTCACCTGCTCGAGCACATCCTCGGCCAAAGGCCGCACCCTCTCCACAGCATCGACCACGGCAGTGGGTGCTTTTTGGGTGGTGAAAATGCCGTCGTCAAACATGTTGCTCAGCGTCGGCGAGGGTGCTTTGGCTTCTCCGTGGCTTTGGTGGTTGAGCCATGTCAAGAGGGAGCCCCTCGACACGTCCTTGGGAGTGAGTCCCTCTGCTTGGACCTTGTCCAACGCCAACTTGGCCAGGTCGCGGAGGGTTTTTTCTTCTCGCCTGACGTCCTTGCGAAGTTGGGCCGACATCTCGCGAAAGTCCTCTGGCTTCAAATCCTGCAAGGCGCCCAGCGCATCCCTCATCCCTTCTTTGAGCACCTCCTTCCCGTAGGTGGTCAAGGGGTGACGGATCCTGCTGTCCTTCTCCTCCTCCACCTGAAGTCGTGCGAAGCCTTTGAGCATGGCCGTGAATTCTTCATGGCCCGGCTCTCCCACCCTGTCCAACACATTCGCCACAGCCTCTTCCACAATGCGGTCTTGGTCAAGTTCAATGCGGTAGTCTTGGTCCAAGGCCAAATCGCGGGCAAAACTCTTGACCAACCGGTTGGTGAAACTGTCCAAGGTCATGACCGCCATCTCCCCATACCGATGGAGCATGGTGGCCCGCAACGCACGGGCCCGAGCGGCCAAAGTGTCGGCAGTCAATTGGGTTTGGTCCAAAAGCTCTTGGACAAAATCCTCGGAGGCGGTCCCCCCGCCCACTTGGGCCAGATCTTTCAAAATGCGCTCCTTCATCTCCCAAGCGGCCTTGTTGGTGAAGGTCAAGGCCAACACATGCCGAAACGAACGGGGCTCATCATGCACCAAACAGCACGCCAAATAACGGCTGACGAGACGGTAAGTCTTGCCTGATCCAGCAGATGCACGGACGACTTCGAAGGGCTTGGATGATTTCATGGGGCCAGAATTGCACGTGGTGCGCAACTTTTGGTGCAAATTAGGGGTTGTTCTTACTACCATGAACACGACCACACGCTTCTTCCGCTTCTCTTGGTCCTTTTTGGGCCTTGTCCTGCTTTTGGCCGGTTGCCGGGAAGAAGAAAAAGCCATCCAACTGCCCTTGGAGTTTGCCTTGACTTGGGATGGCACATCCTTTGCCATAGGAGACCAAGGCCTTGACGACCAAGGCCGGCCCGCCCAACTGGAAAGACTCGAATGCTACCTCAGTGCCTTCGCTTTGCACGATGTGGACCAAGGATGGTTGGACCTCGACACCGTGATCCGAGTGAATTTTGAAGACAACCGCCCGGTGGCAGTGTTGGAATGGACAGGAACGGGGGACATGCAAGTCGATGGCTTGCGCATGGGGCTCGGCGTGCCTGAGGACCGCAACGTCGATGTCGACCCCGCCCAGTACGCCGACCCCAATCACCCACTTGGGTTTGCCGGTTCTGCCGGGATGCACTGGGGTTGGGCGGCTGGATACATTTTCAGTGTCTTTGACGGGCGCCTTTTGACTGACCCCACAACATTGTTCTCCTACCATGCCGGCAACGACAAGGTGTACAGAACGGCTGAATGGTCTTGGGACGAACCATTGGTGTTCGAGGCAGGCGGTTCCATCTCCCCCATGGTTCTTTCTTTGGATGCCTACCGATGTTTGCACGGCCAAGACGATGTCATCGACCCCGAGGTCGACCCGCAATCCCACACGGGCAACAATCTTGAATTGGCGAGACGTTGGGTGAACCTGTACGCCGAGGCTTGGACTTTGACACCATGA
>CALKGQ010000054.1 GCA_938085425.1 uncultured Flavobacteriales bacterium | reverse complement strand
GTGGCACCTGATGCATCTGTGGCATCCACCACGACATCGTAGCAAGGCAGTGTGGTGAACTCGCTGTCCCAGATGTTGGTCCATGCCACATCTTCGGCCATGGCATTGAACGTCTCGCGCACCTTGCCTTGGTTGGAAGCTCCATAGCCCCCCAAGGAAATGACCACGTGGTTGGGATTGTTGGGGTCCACACTCAACCCGGTAACTGCCGTTCCAATAGGATCCAAAATGTTGACGACTTCAAGCGCTCCGTTGTCCACATCCTCTTGGCTGTAAACATCGCGAAGGCCACTGACACGGGTCACTTGGCCATTCCAACCAGTGAAGAACATGACGTCCCCGGCACCTTCCCCCTTCTCCACAAATTCGATGGCCTTCGTGCCGGAGAATCCTGCAGGAGCGTCTGCCACACGAATCCACGAGGGGGTCGTGTTGAAATTGAGAACATCACGCGTGATCCAAACCCCCAAATCCTGGTTGTCGTAATCGCGCAGACCAATGGCGAACATCGTGGCGTACGGATCGTGCACCCGAATGCGCTCTGGGATGTTGAACAAAGAATCTGCAGCGTAATGGTACACGGTGTCGCACACTTCATAGTTGTCGAACACTGTTTCCACGACGTACGTGGTGTCGTACATGCCCGTAGGGACTTCGACCACCGTCAGAATGGTGGTGTCTCCGAGGTCTGTGTACAGGGAGTCAACAATGACAATCTCAGTCAAGAACTGGATGCTGTCCACTCCAACCGAATCAGAGAACTGCTCGCAGACCACCAATTCTTCCTCTTCCTGAACATCCAACCAGAAATACTCAGGATCCTCCGTGAGGGGTTCGGGAAATTCCCGGTCTGGTCGCACGATGGTGTCAAAAAACTGCAGCGTCTCATCCTCGTCCATGGTGTAAGAGAAAGGCAAGTTCTGGCTGGCCGTCTCCAACATGAACGTTCCACCTGTGGTGTCTTGCCCGTACGTGTTTACCAAAATCACGGTCTGGGAACCAAGGGTGTCGTTGAAATTCTCGTACAAACGGGAGCAAGAATAGAATTGCCCCAAATCGTTGGCAAGTCCATCGCCATCCGTATCGATATAGAAATCGTCAAAGTTCCCATCGAGGATGGCTCCGCTGTTGTTGATCTCACCTTGGCCCAATGTTCCCCGAACAAATCCACCATACTGAGAGGCCGCCGTCCAAGCATAGCTGTATCCATTGGCCTCTGTCACCTGACTCACGGCGCAATCGAAACCATCTCCACCGTTCACTTCTACCGCCATTTCATCGCTCAGGAAATATCCATCACCTGGAATGAAAAGACTTCCATTGTCCTGGGTACCCCCCAAAACACCAGATCCTGCGCCATGCGCCATGCCATAAAATTGGGTGACGTTGTAGTTGCGGTTGCAAGCCGTGTAAGAACCTCCGTTGTTGTCGCTGCGGTAGATGCCACCATCTCCTGCGATGTACATGGTGCCGTCTTCCAAGAAAAGGACCTCGTGGATGTCCGCGTGGACGCCATAGGCAAACCCTGGAGCATCAAAAGGAGCTGCAGCAGGCTCCGCTTGCTGGTTGGGACCTGAACGCCACAATTCGATGCCGCCAACAAAGGCCAGTGTGGGATCGGACTTGCTGATGCCCACGGCCAAGTCATATTTTCCTTGGTTGCGGGGAAGTGGCGTGGCGGTTTCAATCTCTCCTGGCCATACATTCTCCCAAGAATCTGCAACCCCAGCATCCCCGCTGAAGAACAAACCGTAGAAAAAGCCGCCTGAGGTGGCGTACACCGCAAACGCATTGTACGTGCCATTCTCATTGGCCGTCAAGGCAATGTCCACGCGGGCGCGGCCAATTCCACTTTGCGGCGGATTGCCTGTCGAACCGTTGCCTTGTGAAATCAACAACAAATCGCTGAAGTCTCCATTGACAGAGCGGTACACCCGTCCATTCACACCGGCTACCAGACAGTACGACCCATCTGGCGCGATGGCCACATCAGACGCCACACTTGGCGCATTGGTGCCACCTGGCACTTCGACCAATGCCCCATCTGTGATGCTTCCATAACCGCTCGTGGAAGCGAACCAAACACGGTTGTCGTTGTTGGGGTCAGGCTCCAGTGCATCGGTCGCATCGAAATTGCCCGAGCCTGGCACAAGCTCCCATGAGGCGCCGGAATCTGTCGAACGGTAAATGCCTTCACCGCGGAACCCTGAGTCGCCTTCACCACTTCCTCCTTCCCACGCCGTCCCTGTTCCTACATAGAGGTCTCCGTTGCCAGCAAGCGCGATGGAGGCCACCATCAAATTGGGGAAGGAGGTGATTTGCGTCCAGTTGTCTCCGCGGTTGGTGGATTTCCACAACCCCCCAGAAACTGAACCGGCGTACAAACCGTTCATGCTCGACCCCGTGCTGAATGGCTCGATGGCCCTCGTGCGTCCACCAATGTTGTCAGGTCCAAGCTCATGCCATGACAATCCAGCGGCCTTTTGGGCCCCTTGCCGCTGTGCCTTTTTCACGACCTTTTTCCGCAAGGCAGCAAGGCCCTGGGAGTTGATTTGGCCGTTCTCGTCGCCGAGCATCATGCGGCGGATTTCTTGTGCTCCATTGGGCTCTCCAGCCTTCTCCGTGGCCCTTGGGGCGTAGGCAGAAGTTTCTGAATGAGAGAGGAGGTTCCAGCCCAAGGTGGCAAGGGCGATGGCAGCTGTGCCTGCAGCAATGCTGCGAAGTGTTGAAGTCAACGTCATGGAATCGGTCTTTTTTTCAGGAGAAAAATCGGAGGGAAGTTACAACACAAGAACCTCTCGTTCGGGAAAAAGTCGCAGCTGAAGGAAGGAGTGGCGCCAATGTGGCCGAGAGATTCTCGAATCCGCGCATGGGACGCATCCCGTGAATCACACCACGTGCTTCTCTGCATGGTATGAAGAGCGCACCAAGGGTCCACTTTCAACGTGTCGGAACCCCTTCTCTTTGCCGATGATTTCAAGCTCGGCAAACACATCGGGATGAATGAACTCTGCAACGGACAAATGCTTCGGGGTGGGCTGCAAATATTGCCCCAGGGTGATCACCTGGCACCCGACGCTCCTCAAGTCGTCCATGGTCTCCACCACTTCGTCGAAGGTCTCACCCAAGCCGAGCATCACACCACTCTTGGACCTCAAGCCCGCATCCCCAAGCCGTTTCAGCACTTCGAGGCTGCGGTCGTATTTTGCTTGGATGCGCACCGACTTGGTCAAACGGCGCACCGTCTCCACATTGTGAGAAACGACCTCAGGGGCTACTTGAATGATCGGCTGAAGGTTCTCCCACTTTCCAGCAAAGTCAGGAATCAAAGTCTCAAGGGTGGTTCCAGGACTTTGGTGGCGAATGGCACGAACAGTCTGTGCCCAAATCGCTGCACCGCCATCCGCCAAATCGTCACGGTCCACGGAGGTGATGACCGCGTGTTTGACACCCATCAACTTCACTGATTGGGCCACGCGTCCCGGCTCAAACTCATCCACCGCCAATGGCTTCCCCGTGTCCACATTGCAAAACCCACAGCTTCGGGTGCAAATGTTGCCAAGGATCATGAACGTTGCCGTGCCTTCCCCCCAGCACTCCCCCATGTTGGGGCAATGGCCGCTTTCACAAATGGTGTGCAGCTTGTGCTCAGAGACAATGTTGCGCACTTCGCGGTACGCCTCCCCCGTGGGAAGCTTCACCCGCAGCCACTTGGGCTTGGGCACCCGCACTTTGGGGACACCGCTTGAATTGTTGGGAGGGGTCGCAGACATGGTGCAAAGGTCGGAAAGGAATCTTCACAATCCAGCATCGCCCAAACCCTTGGAAGACCATTGCGCACCCCAGGCGTACCTCAAATAGAAGGTAAGGTGCACCCTGCGGGCCGTCACAAAGTCGGAAGCCATGATTTCCACTGGGCGCAAATACACATCTGCTCCAGCACCCAGATCCAGGGTGCGCGTTGCCGAGCGGGTGTCGTTGAATTCAAATGTCAAGGCCTGCCCTGCAGACAACCCCGGGTTGAAACCCAAGCTCTCCAGTCCATTGACCCATGGCGCTCGGCCATAAATGCGGTTGGAAAAGTGGACTTCGGGATCGTAGCGTTCCACTTGGAGGGACGTGTAGGGAATTTCTGGGTAGCCAATTTCCAGGTACACAGGCTTGGACACCCCAACGGCAGCACCCCACTGGCCCAATCGCGACACCGTCACCCCTCCCTTTCTGTACTTCTCAAAAAGAAGGGTTTGGGTGAAATGTTGCACGCGCAAGACATGGTGCGCATTCACCTTGCCATAGACATAGGCCAATGCCTCTTCGTAGACCGGGTTCCGCGTTTTCTCCTCCTTCAAGTGGCGAACAAACGCCAACTCCACCTGCCAGCCACGGATGCGCATGGCACCGTCATATTTGCCTCTTTGAAAACCAATGCCCGCCCCCTGGGTGTGCAGCATCACATGGAAACGTACCGCCTCGGAGAGCACCACATCCACACCCTCGCCAAACACCGCGTCCAGCCCTGTGGCATTTTCTGTGGCATTGGTGGCTGGCGTCTGGGCCTCTCCAACGAACGCCACGCAAAGCAGCCCCGCAGCGCAGAGCCCATGGCATGCAACGCGGAACAATTGACGGAAGGAACCCCCGAAACCCAAAAAAGAGAAATTCAATGGCACCAAGCGAAGGTAAGGGAAGCTTTTCTTGCCATCTGCCCAAGCGGGTGCATCTTGCAGCCATGCCCAACGACCAACCCCGCATGTGGAATTACAAGTCCACCTACCAAGACCCACTTCGCACCAACACCACACACTTGGCTTCAGGCGTTGTCATTCAGACGGACGCGCCCACCGACAACCACGGTTTGGGAGAAACCTTCTCGCCCACCGATTTGCTCAGCACCTCCTTGGCCACATGCGTCATGACCATCATGGGCATCCACAGCCAGTCCAAGGCCTATGCATTGGCAGGCATCCGAGCAAACATTCAAAAAACAATGGCGGCCCAACCCAGAAGGGTGGCCGCCATCACCATCGACCTCGAAGTGTCGATTTCAGGAGCTTTCACTGCACATGACCAAGAAATGTTGGAGCGGGCAGCTCGGGCTTGTCCGGTGGCGCAAAGTCTGCACCCCGATTTGGCCCAAAATTTGAGTTTTCAGTTTCAGCGTGTGTGATCCACTTCTGCTGATGGAGCCTCAGCATATGCTGCGCATTGCTGATAAATGGTGCCACAAGAACTGAGTGCTGCCACGGTCAGGAAGAGAAGGGCTGCGATGCGAAGGGTACGTTGCATGAGATGGAAAATGAAGGGTTCAACAAGAATCTGATGGCCTTTACGCAGCCAAGGCCTTTGGGGTTTCATCCCCTGCCAAAAAATCCAACTGCCCTTCAAAGTGAACGTACCTTGGTTCCAGAATGAAGAGGCCACCCACCCCGAACCATTGCGCTTTGATCCCAAGTGCCCTGCGGACATGGTGGTGGGGCGCGGGAATGATGATTTGCTTTGCAGGATGCAGCATTTCAAGCATGCAGAGCCCTTCCCAAAGGCGTCCATACGATCGGGAGTCGTCCGCCTTGCATCCAGAAATTGCCTTGCACAGGCAGTTGGCCACCACATCTATGGAGGTTTACTTTTCCATCGACCGATCGGAGTTGCTCTACAGTCGTCTGGCCGCCGAATCGCCCTTTGTGGCCCAGGTTCAGGTGCAGGTGGGCGACACGACGTGGTTTTTGTTGGACACGGCTTGGAACGACACGCCCTCTGTCCTCCGCGCCCAATGGACGGCCACTCCTCGGGAACTGCCCACCTGGGTGGACATTCAGGTGACCGATGTGCTGCGGAACACGGCTTGGCAAGAAAGGCGACTGGTCGGTTCAACTGAAGCGCTGGGGGCCAATGACATCCTCGCCTGGAGCCAGTCCGAGGCCTGGCCCCTTGCCGGAAGCCATGCTTCAGCAGGAGACACGCTTCTTCTTCACCTGCCTCAAGCATTGCCTCCCGAAGGTCCACTGTCGGGGCTTTGGTCCGTGCTTCAGGTGGAACCGCCCGCAGGTTTGCCCCCTCCCCCATTCAGCGGGTCGCGACCAAGGTGGGATACGCTGACAAGCCGTCTTTTGGGAGAATTGAAAGCCGACAGCCTCTTGGTCTTGGTGGTCCCAGAAGGCGCCACCGTGCTGGAATGCGAAGCGAACAACTTGCGACGGATTTTCTTTGCCCACGACGCGCATTTTCCGGAACTGGCCAGCGCGGAAAGCTTGGTGGCCCCGACGCGCTACATCGCCTCTCGGGCCGAGCACCAAAGGATGAAAGAAGCCGACCATCCCAAATTGGCCCTGGATGAATTTTGGCTTGCTTGCGGCGACTCCCCGGACCATGCCCGAGAATTGCTTGAGACCTACTACGGCAGAGTGGAGGAGGCCAACCACGCCTTCTCCGGCCTGGTGGAGGGTTGGAAGAGCGACCGAGGAATGGTGCACATCGTTTTTGGGGTCCCACAGAGGGTTCGCCGCGATTCCTGGAACGAGTACTGGACCTACGGAGAAGAGGGCACCTCGAACGCCCTGACATTCCACTTTCGTCGGAAAGCCAACCCCTGGGACAATGGGCACTTTGTGCTCCAGAGAAGCATGCAATACCGTTCCTTGTGGGACCGCGCCGTCAGCAATTGGCGCAACGGGAGGGTGCGGGCAGATTGACGTCCAAAAGGCCCCTACCTTCGCGGCATGTACAAACGTCCCTCTGAACGCACCTTTTTGTTTGGCATCCACCCTGTTTTGGAAGCCCTTGAAGAGGCCAAGCCCTTGCAACGCATCTTGTTCCTCAAAGGCAAGCAGACAGAGGAGATTTCTGCCATCCTGAAGCAATGTCGTGCTTTGGAGGTCCCTGCCCAAGCGGTTCCCAAAGAACGTCTGGACCGCATCACCCAAAAGAACCACCAAGGGGTCATTGCCTTCACCTCCCCCATCGAATTTCAGCCCCTTGACGAGGTCGTCCTCGGTGCCTTTGAGCGGGGAGAAACCCCTTTGGTCGTCGCCCTGGACGGCGTCACCGATGTCCGGAACTTGGGGGCCATTGCCAGAACTGCCGAATGCTTTGGCGCAACCGCTTTGGTTGTGCCCACCATGGGCTCTGCCCCGGTCAATGAAGACGCTGTCAAATCCTCCGCGGGTGCGCTGCTGCGCCTGCCCATGTGTCGTGTGAAAAACATGGCCAAAACCATGGAGCAAATGGCCAACCTCGGACTTTCGGCAGTCGCTGTCTCTGAAAAAGGGGCCGCCCCCCTGGGACAGCTCGATCGCCACACCCCGACGTGTTTTGTCCTGGGCGATGAGCACGAAGGCATTTCCGCTGAGGTGCTTCAGCATTGCGCACAAACCATTTCCATCCCCATGGAAGGAAAAACAGCCAGCCTCAACGTAGGCGTGGCCACCGGCATCGTCTTGTTCGCATTTCGGACGGATTTTTCCACAAGCTGAGCGCGTTCAAGACTTTGCGGCCGAACTTGTGTAAGGGAATATAATGTTATGTATATTTACTTGGCACTGTCTTGCCTGTTTTGTCGCTTTTCCAAACCCTCTCCATGAAGCTTATCCCTTCGTTCTTCCTGCTTGCTTTGGCGGCCAACCTGACCTTCATCCACGCCCAAAACACGTGCGACGATTGCATACCGGCCTTCGACTCTTCCACCATCCCGCCCACACAAGCGTTTTGTGGCAATGGAGATCCATTGCAGCAACTGCCAACCTTTCCTGACTTCGACCAGGAATGCAGCGCAGGCATGAGCGTCGTTGTGCTCAAATACACTTTGGGGGAAACGGCCGAATGCGCGGGCTCCTCTGCCTCAGGCCTCCCGATGGACCTTGGGGCCTTTCATCTCGAGGACTTCACAGCAACAGGTCTCACCTCCACCAGTGCGTTTTACCCTACGGGAGAAGGAATGACCTGGACGGTCTATCCACAGAATTTGGCGCGCCTGCAAGGCACGATTGCCAACGCCAACAATGTCGGAGCCAAATTTGACATCGACTTCTACTTCAACAACCCCACCATCGGAAGCCAATGGATTGCGGGCGGAGAAAACTTGAACACGTCTTCGGCCATCGGCGATGCCGCCCTCGATTGGAACATTTGGCAAATCAAGCCCGGGATTTCAAAGCTCGTTGGACGGGATGACATGGACGGAGAATTGATCCTCGTGAACAACTCTGTTTTGGACATCAGCTACCCTTTTCAAGAGGGGGATGGAGGAAACACTGTCTCCGAAGTGCACGGCCTGGGTGGCAGTTTCGACTGGGTGACATGTGTTGAAGGAACGGTGTTTGGTGGATATGGAAGCACAGCCCTTGATTTGAACGGATGCAGCCAAGAAGTGGCCACTTGCGCGTCGGATGTGGACGCCGTGGGGCAATACTTCCTTGGCAACCTCAACCACTTTGACCAAATTGAGGCATTTGTCGACATCGTGGATGAAACGCCCCCCCACTTTCAAGAGGTGCCTCTCGACTACACCCTCAACTGCCCTGTGGATTTGAACGCATTGGACGCCCAAAACAGCATCTTGGTGTCGGACGCTTGCAGCAGCTTCGAGCTCGACACCACAGACCAGATCCTCCCAGGCAGTTGCCCAAATGCCTTCACAAGGGTCCGCACCTTCACGGCGACAGACGGATGCGGTCTGTCCTCACAGCATGTCCAAACGATCGAAGTAAGAGATGAGTTTGGGCCAACCCTCATGGTGCCGGGAGACGTCACCTTCGACTGCAGCGAGGAAATTGTTCAATTGCCCGCCACAGCCGTCGACGATTGCGACGGACCCTTGGCTGTGACAGAGAGTCCTGCCATCGTGGTGCCAGGAGGTTGTCCGGGGGAATACACCATCTACCGTGAATTCACGGTGGAGGACTTGTGTGGAAACGCTGCGTCTGGTCAACAAACCATCCAGGTCCGTGACCAAACGCCGCCTGAAATCACGCTTCCACCCGATGTGGTGTTGCCCTGTGGCGACAGTTTCGTATACCCAGAAGCCACGGCTGTCGACAATTGCACACCCACGGACAGCATCACTTGGGCAGTGTTCAATTCACTGCCGCCCACCAACTGTCCTCAGGAGTACATCTTGGAAAGGACGTTTTTGGCCACGGACCAATGTGACAATTCCGTCACGGCCACTCAAACGGTCACGGTCACGGACTTGGATTTGCCTTATTTCGATTTTGTGCCGGAAAACTACAGCATCAGCTGCGACGAGGAAGCTGTTTTTGAAGATGCCGTTGCCAAGGACGATTGTTCATCCTTCGTTGTCGAAGAAGAACGGGACACCGTGTTTTTGGGATGTCCCGAGAGCTACGATTTGATCCGAACCTTTGTGGTGACTGACGCATGTGGAAACCTCGCGGAATCCCAACAAATCATCTCTGTCAGAGACGATGTGGCGCCCACCATATTGTCCGAACATCCAGACGAAACAATCGAATGCAGCGACCTTTGGGTGCCGACTGATTTGGATGCTGAAGACCAGTGCTCCGACATTTCCTGGGCTGTCATTTCAGATACAATCGGCGACGTTTCCACAGGGTCTTACCAAATTCAGGTGACCCTCATCGCCAGCGATGCTTGTGGAAATGCGTCCTCCACAGATCTGGAGCTGGAGGTTTTGGACACCCAAGCACCCGTGTTTCTCTCCTTTCCAGAGGACATAGAATTGTCCTGTGAGCAACCCATTCCCTTTGAAGCTCCTTTGGTCAGTGACTTGTGCTCAGCAACCACAACGGTGCATTTTGATACTTTCATCCCCTCTGATTCAGAAGGTGTCTACACTGTCGAGCGGACTTTTGTGAGCACGGATGCCCAAGGCAATTCAGTCGAAGCCACCCAGACCATCTCAGTTCTCGACCAAATTTCTCCAACATTCTCGTTCATCCCCAACGACTACACTTCCGAATGTTCAGATGATTTGATTTTGATGGAACCTGAAGCATTCGACAACTGCGCAGAGGTGAACATTGTCATCTCAACGGAGACTCTTCAAGGGAATGCAGCGGGCAACTATTTGGTTGTTCGCACCTTCACGGCTACCGATGAGGCTGGCAACAGCACCGAGGCACAGCAGACCATCACAGTCCAAGACTCATCTGGTCCTGAATTCACCTTCATTCCGTCAGAATACACCAGCGAGTGCTCTGACGCCTTGAACCTCGACGACGCTTCTGCGTCGGACAACTGCGGGGAGGTCACCATCGAGGTGTCCAGCGAAACCATCCCCGGGAACGCGGCAGGCAACTACACCATCGAGCGCACTTTCATTGCCACGGACGACGCTGGAAACAGCAGCCAGGCACAGCAGACCATCAACGTGGTGGACACCACGGCGCCGGAGTTCACTTCAGTGCCCTCGGACTATACCAGCGAGTGCTCTGACGCCTTGATTCTTGACGACGCTTCTGCGACGGACAATTGCGGAGAGGTCACCATTGAGGTGACAAGCGAAACCATCCCCGGGAACGCCGCAGGCAACTACACCGTCGTGCGAACCTTCACCGCCACAGACGATGCTGGAAACAGCAGCCAGGCCCAACAGACCATCACCGTGGAAGACACCACAGCGCCGATCTTTGTCTTCTTTCCATCTGATGCCAATGTCGAATGTGATTTGTCATGGCCAGAAGAAATGCCTGAGGTTGCAGACAACTGTGGAACCGTTTTGGTAGAATTGGAAACCGACACCCTTCCAGGAATTTGCGGGGAGCTCCTCATCTTGGAGCGCACTTTCACCGCCACAGACGATGCGGGCAATGTTGAAGTCGCCACACAACGCCTGACCCAAGTGGACACCACTTCTCCTGTCATCGAATGGCAAGAATTCGTCGATTTGGCATGTTCTCAAAACCTGAACAACATCCCATTGCCATCGGTGTCAGACGCCTGTTCTGAGGATGTGACGTTGATTTGGAACGATGAAGAAATCAGCGGGGGATGCACCTTGCCCATTGCCCAGCTGTTACGAACCTATACTGCATTTGACCAATGTGGAAATACGGCGAATGCAGTGCAAGTGATCCAGCTGACAGACAACGAAGCTCCTGTCTGGACGAGCCTTCCAGAGGACCTGACCATTGAATGCACAGACACTTATGAGGTGGTCCTTCCAACCTTCACTGACAACTGTGCGACACCTTCGTTGGTTTGGTCAGCAGACACCCTTGGGGTCCCCGACGACGGGTTCTACGAGGTGGTGTTCACATTCATCGCTTCGGACGACTGCGACAATGTCAATGTACATGCGCAAACCTTGACGGTGGTGGACAGTGCCGCGCCCGTTTGGACAAGTTTCCCGGAGGACCAAACCATCACCTGCACGGATCCTTTGGACACCACCTTCGCAGAAGCAGAAGATGGTTGCAGCCAAACGGCCGATGTTTCAGTTGACCTAACGTGGGAGCCTGGGGTCTGCGAAGGGTCTGGCGTTTGGACCCGAACGTTCACTGCCACAGATGCTTCAGGAAACGAGGCCATCCGGAGCCAATCCATTGAAGTGGTTGATGTCACTCCTCCCTCCTTCCTCGTGGTCCCCATGAACGTCACCTTGGAATGTGACCAACCCATGCCCGACTCCCTGGCCACAGCCACAGACGACTGCTCACAGGTGACGGTCACCACCGAACTTGACACTTTGGCGGGAATCAATGGCCAAAACTTCGACATAGTCGTTCATTTTGAAGCCACGGATGCCTGCGGGAATTCGGCTGACACCAGCTACGTCGTGACCTTTGAAGACACCACCCCACCGGCATTCACTTTCATTCCTGAAAATTTCGAAGTGAACTGCTCGGAGCCACTCATTTTGGAAGAGGCCCAAGCCAACGACAATTGCAGCGAAGAGGTGACCATTGCAGTGGACACCGACACCATCCTTGGGGTGGGACAAGGGAACTACACCCTTGTGCGGACCTTCACTGCGACGGATCCTTCCGGCAATGCCCTGACTTCCGACTCGGTTCAGACCATTGTCGTGGTGGACCATGTCCCGCCAGCATTCAGCTTTGTGCCTGCCGACATCACCATCGCGTGCGATCAAGACTTGCCTACGGATTTGGCGACAGCCGAGGATTTGTGTGGCACAGTCACCGTAGAGGTTTCCTCAGAAACGACCCTGGGAAGCGCCACCGGCAATTACACAGTGGTGCGGACCTTCGTGGCGACAGATGATGCTGGCAACGCAGTGAGTGATTCACAAATTGTGACGGTGCAAGATTTGACGCCACCAATGTTCTTGCTGGCCCCGACGGACACTACGGTCGCCTGCACAGAAGCACTGCCCGTCGCCTTTGTGAACATCACCGACGACTGTGGCATCGCTGAATGGATGCATGTGGACAGTTTGATTCAGGGGGATTGCTCGGGCAACAATGTCGTGCTTCGAACCTTTACTGCATGGGACGATGCCGGCAATGAGGCCGAGCACATCCAAACCATTCAAGTCATTGACTCAGTGGCCCCCTTCTTCACATTCGTCCCAGACACCACCACATGGGAATGCAACGCTCCGGCAGTGTTGGACTCTGCGATGGCCATCGACAATTGCTCTGGTGTCACTTTGACAGCCCAATTGGACACTCTCGAAGGCCAAGAAGGCATTGGATGGGATTTGCAGGTGACATGGTTGGCAACCGATGGTTGTGGCAACGCCAACTCAGCCATCCAAGTGATCGAAGTTCTGGATGGTTTGGCCCCCAGCATCTTGGTTGGACCTGCAGATGCAGTCCTGCCGCTGGGTGCCCCCTTCCTGTTCGAGGCATGGCAGAGCGAAATTGTGGCAGAAGATGGCTGCACGCCTGTCGAGAATTTGATCTACAGCCATGAAGTGGACACCGTGGAAGCCACTGAACCCTGTGTGGACATGGTTGCCATCACGTGGTCTGTCACAGATTTGGCAGGCAACCACTCAGAGGTGGAACAAATGGTCCAGTTGAACGACAACGATGCACCTCAAGTGACGGGGTGGCCAATTGATTTGGCATTGACATGTGAAGATGTTTGGGTGCCTGTGCTTCCCGAAGCATTGGACGACAACCCCTTTGATTGGTCCGAGCAGCTTGACACCCTGGCGGGCGCATGTCCCTCGGACATTGTCATCCAGCGCACTTTGCTTGCGACTGATGTTTGCGGCAATGCAACCTCACCATGGGTTCAGTCCATCTCCTTCGTCGACAGTGTTGCCCCAGTGGTCACCGAATGGCCGCAAGACCTCTTGCTCCAAGATGTCAATTTGGTGCCTGATTGCGAGCAGGACAGCGTCGTTTGGATGGACAACTGCAACGACGTCAACATCCTTTGCACCACCGACACCATCGAAACGTATTGCCCTGGCTCCATGTTGCTCGAGCGGACGTATGACGTGATGGATGCTTGTGGAAATGCCACTGCCGTGAAGCAATCCATCCTTGTGGAAGACGTTCAGCCTCCTTCATGGTTGAATTTTCCCGAGGATGTTGTGGTGGGTTGCGACAGCTTGCTGGAAGCCTTCCCACTGGATTCATTGATGGCAATGGACAATGCATCGTCAGAAAGTGAGCTGGTATTCGACTTCTTGGGCGAGGTCGAAAGCGGCGACGATTGCATTTGGGAGAAGACTTACACCTATGCCTTGCAGGACGGATGTGGCAACGGGATCGATAGCAGCTACACGGTGACATGGCAGGACACACTGGCCCCTTCACTGCTGGCTCCGCTGCCCTCGCTTGAGCTTTTCTGCACAAGTGAAATCCCTTCATGCGAGGACGCAATGGTGGAGGCGGAAGACCTCTGCAACGACTGGTCTTGGAGCTGCGAGGACAATTTCGAAGGCGGAGATTGCACAGGGCCTGACTGCGTCCTGCTTCGTCAAATCACCCTGACCGATGCTTGCGGCAATGCACGAACGGAAGACCAAACCATGGTGATCAGCGAGCCCCCAACTGTTCCTGAATTGCCGACTGGATTCTCCCCCAACAACGACAACTTCAATGACCTCTACCTCATCCGCAATGCCGGACCTGAGTTGGGCATACCACCTTGCGATTGGTTGACCAACACTACGCTGACCGTCTATGACCGATGGGGCAGTGTGGTCTACGAATCGAATGACGTTACACAGCCTTGGGACGGGACCAACCTCAATGGTGTTCAGCTTCCAGTGGGCACTTACTTCGTTGTGTTCGAAGCCAATGGCACTCCTTACCGTGCATCTGTTGATTTGCGTCGTTGAAGAAACTCCTGAATATCAAAATCATGATTCCTTTCACTCCTTCCCTGTTCGCCCGTTGTGCGTTTGCATGGACGATGATGCTTGGCATGGCCTCCTCCATGCAAGGGCAGCAGGATGTTCTCACTGGACAATACCTTTTCAATGGGCTGTTGGTCAATCCCGCCTATGCCGGTTCTCAAGGCACTTGGGAAACCATGGCCATGCAGCGATTGCAGTGGGTCGAATTTGACGGTGCCCCCAGCACCAGCCTGATGTCTGCACATGGCGCCTTGGCCAACCGTGAACTCGGCGCAGGCGGCATGCTGTCCGTCGATGCCATTGGCATCACCTCCACCTTTGAATTGTCCGGCCATGCAGCCTACCATCTTGACATGGGCCCCTCCAACCTCAGCTTTGGACTGCGCGGAGGGTTGCTTCAATACCGGGCACAATTGGGCGATGTGGACCTCATCGACCCAAGTGACCCTGTGTACCAAGGAACACAGCTCAGTGCTTGGATCCCGAGGTTTGGGTTTGGCATGCTGTTCCGTCACAAGTCATGGTTTGTGGGCCTTTCGGCGCCCATGCTCTTTGTCTTTGACGAGGCATTGGACGGAGGCATTGCCCCTTACTATCGAAACCACACTTACGCACAAGCGGGCATGAAGCTGGAGCCCAATGCTTGGCTGTCCCTGTCTCCCTCCATTTTGTTCCGTTCCACCCCAGGCATCCCCTCCATTCTGGACCTCAATTTGGTCGCTTCTGTGCAGGACACCTACACTTTGGGGTTGGGCTACCGAACGGGAAGCAGTTTCACCCTCCTGACCCAATGCCGCATCAACAAGCAATTCAGGATTGGGTACACCCGTGACTTCACCGCCTCGGACATTCGGACCTACGCAGGTGGAACCCATGAATTGGTGCTTGGTTGGGACCTGGTGTCTCGAAAGACGGATGACCTGCCCATGGGCATGTAAGGGAAGGTTTAGGACATGAAAAAGGCAGGCCCTGTGGCCTGCCTTTTTCATGATTGTACTTTGCAAGAATCAGCGAAACGCCACCCCCAAATATTGGGCGTTGGGGCCAAGTTCTTCTTCAATGCGCAGCAACTGGTTGTACTTGGCAATACGGTCGGAGCGACTTGCAGAACCGGTCTTGATTTGGCCGGTGTTCAACGCCACCGCCAAATCGGCAATGGTGGTGTCCTCGGTTTCTCCGCTGCGGTGACTCATGACGGATGTGTAGCCCGAGCGATGGGCCATGGATACAGCGTCTATGGTCTCTGAAAGGGTGCCGATTTGGTTCACCTTGACCAAAATGGAATTGCCCACTCCTTCCTCAATCCCACGCGACAAGCGACGCACATTCGTGACAAACAAATCATCGCCAACCAACTGTGCCCGATCGCCAAGGACGTCCGTGAGCTGCTTCCAAGCGGCCCAGTCGTCTTCGTCCAAGCCGTCTTCAATGGACACAATCGGGTACTTGTCGCACCAGGTTTTCCAGAATTCGACCATTTCTGAACCCGTACGGTTTTCCCCGGTGGATTCAAACTTGTACAGTCCACTCTCCTTGTCGTAAAACTCCGACGCCGCAGCATCCATGGCCAAGAGCACATCTTCGCCAGGTCTGTACCCCGCTTTTTCAATGGCCCGAAGCACCACTTCCACAGCCTCTTCATTGCTTCCGAGGTTGGGTGCGAACCCGCCTTCATCGCCCACATTCGTGCTGTGGCCCTGGCTTTGGAGGACACCTTTCAAATGGTGGAAAATCTCCGTTCCCATGCGCAGCCCGTCCGTAAAGGTCTCCGCCCCAACAGGCATCACCATGAATTCCTGGATGTCGATTTTGTTGTCCGCGTGGGATCCACCATTCAGGATGTTCATCATGGGCACAGGCAGGGTGCGTGCATTCACGCCTCCGACGTAGCGGTACAAGGGCAATCCCAAGCAATCCGCTGCCGCCCGGGCCACGGCCAAGCTCACCCCCAAAATGGCATTCGCACCAAGGTTGCCCTTGTTCTCTGTGCCATCGAGGTCAAGCATGGTCTCATCGATCATGCGTTGGTCTGTGACATCCATGCCCACCAACGCCTCTTGAATCTCGACGTTGACGTGGGACACGGCGCGTTCCACGCCTTTGCCCATCCAAGCTTCTCCGCCATCTCGTAGCTCCACGGCTTCATGGATGCCGGTGGACGCTCCCGATGGCACGGCTGCGCGTCCAAAGGATCCGTCTCCCGTTCCTACTTCCACTTCCAGAGTGGGGTTGCCGCGCGAATCCAAGATTTGGCGGGCATGTACAAAATCAATGTAACTCATCCTTTAGGGATTGAGGGACTTTCGTCCCAGGATAGACCGTTGTTCATTGCAGAACGGCAGATTTCTCTTTTGCGATGTTGGCGACGAAATCGTCGAACAAGTAACGGCTGTCGTGAGGACCAGCAGAAGCCTCAGGGTGGTATTGAACACTGAACACTGGTCGTCCTTTCAGACGGATGCCAGCCACCGTTTGGTCATTCAAATGCACATGGGTCTCTTCCACCTCGCTGCTGTTTTCAAGCACGTCTCGGCTGACCACAAAACCGTGGTTTTGTGAAGTGATTTCACACTTGCCAGAGATCAGGTTTTTCACGGGGTGATTCACGCCGCGGTGGCCATTGAACATCTTTTCTGTTTGGAGACCTTGACTCAAGGCAAGGACTTGGTGGCCCAAACAAATGCCAAACACAGGCAATCCAGTTTCGACAAGCGCTTGCACCACCTTCACCACCGAAGGCATGGCAGCGGGGTCGCCCGGTCCATTGCTCAACATGATCCCTTCTGGATTCCATGCCAACAAATCCGAGGCTTGGCTGTCCCAAGGAAACACCTTGACATGGCACCCTCTGTCCACAAGACAACGAACGATGCTTTCTTTCACCCCCAGGTCCAACAAGGCCACACGGTGGCCGCCATTCTGACCGGACTCTCTCACCTCCGCCACGCTGACCTGACTGGACAGTTCCATGCCTTCCATGGAGGGGACTTCCGACAACCTGCGCTTCAACTCTTCGATCTCCGTCCCATCACTCGACACCACAGCGTTCATGGCACCATGCTCTCGGATGTGCGTCACCAGAGCGCGTGTGTCCACGTCGCGGATGCCCACAACTTCGTGCCCTTCCAAATCATCCTGCAACGTACCGTGCCCTCCAGGCCGGCTGGCCACGGAGGAGAAGTTGCGTACGACAACGCCTGCCACTCGGGGTCCGTCGGATTCCGTGTCGTCCTCGTGGACCCCGTAATTGCCCACATGGGCAGTGGCCATCACCACGATTTGCTTGTGGTAGCTTGGGTCTGTGAAAATTTCTTGGTATCCGTACATCCCAGTGTTGAAGGCAATCTCACCAAAGCTTGTGCCTCGGCTTCCTGCAGCTTTGCCTTTGAACACTGTGCCGTCGGCCAGGATCAAAAGGGCCGAATCTTCAGGTAGAGGGGTGTGAACCATGCGGCGAAGATAGCATCCTCACTTCGGTTGTCCCCACCTATGGGCCAACTCATCTTGGGCATTCTTCCACATGATGCCAACAAAAAAGGGGAAGCCATTGGCCTCCCCTTTTCTCAATCGTCTGATGACGTTCAGTCTTCTTTCTTCTCGTCTTCGTCAGCTGCTGGTGCTTCCTCCGCTGCTGGAGCTTCCTCCGCTGCTGGAGCTTCCTCCGCTGCTGGAGCTTCCTCCGCTGCTGGAGCGGCCTCCGCTGCTGGAGCTTCTTCAGCCGCAGTCTCTTCGACCACAACTGCGTCTTCCACAGCTGGAGCCACAGTCGCAGGAGCCGCCTTCTTGGCGCCACCGCGACGCGAGCGACGGGTTTTCTTCTTCTCTTCGTTGCCGTAGATCTCATTGAAATCGACAAGCTCAATGAGACACATGTCCGCATTGTCACCCAAACGATTGCCCGTGCGGATGATCCGAGTGAAACCGCCCTCGCGGGTGGACACCTTGGGACCAACTTCGCGGAACAACTCTGTGACAGCATTTTTGTTTCCGAGGTAGCTGAAGCACACCCTGCGGCTGTGCGTCGTGTCTTCCTTGGAACGGTTGACCAAAGGCTCCACAAACTTCCGGAGTTCCTTGGCCTTGGCCACTGTTGTGGTGATTCTCTTGTGCTCAATCAAAGAGCACGCCATGTTGGACAGCATGGCCTTGCGGTGTGCTGTCTTACGGCCGAGGTGGTTGAATTTCTTTCCGTGGCGCATGATTACTCAGATTCGAGTTTGTACTTGCTCACATCCATGCCAAACGCAAGGTTCTTGCCTTCGACAAGTTCCTCCAATTCGGTCAATGACTTCTTGCCGAAGTTGCGGAACTTGAGCAGATCGTTCTTGTTAAAAGCGACGAGGTCGCCGAGGGTGTCAATGTCAGCTGCTTTCAAGCAATTCAGGGCACGGACGCTCAAGTCCATGTCTGCAAGCTTGGTCTTCAACAACTGACGCATGTGGAGGCTGCTTTCGTCAAACTCTTCCTCGACATTGCTGTCTTCTGGCTCCAGAGAAATCTTCTCGTCGGAGAACAACATGAAGTGGTGAATGAGGATTTTGGCGGCCTCTTGCAATGCCTGCTTGGGATGAACAGATCCGTCACAGTCCAACTCAAGAATGAGCTTCTCGTAGTCGGTGCGCTGCTCCACACGGAAGTTCTCAATGTCGTACTTGACATTTCGGATGGGCGTGAAAATGCTGTCAATGGCAATGGTGCCAATGGGAGCGTCTTCACGCTTGTTTTCTTCTGCGGGAACATAGCCACGGCCTTTTCCGATGGTCAACTCAAGATTGAGCTGCACGGAATCGTCCATGTTGCAAATGACCATGTCGGGGTTCATCACCTGAAAAGCACTGGTGAATTTCCCAAGATCACCTGCGGTGAAGGTCTTTTGTCCCTTGAGCGTCACTGACACCGTCTCTTGGTCGGTGTCTTCGATGTGACGGCGAAAGCGGACCTGCTTCAGGTTCAAAATGATTTCTGTCACGTCTTCGACGACGCCTTTGACAGTGCTGTATTCGTGGTCAACACCCTCCACACGGAGGTTGGTGATTGCGAATCCTTCCAACGAGGAGAGCAAAATGCGACGGAGCGCATTGCCAACCGTCAATCCAAAGCCGGGCTCCAAAGGACGGAATTCGAACTTGCCGTTGTAGTCCGTCGAGTCGAGCATGATGACCTTGTCAGGCTGCTGAAAATCGAGAATTGCCATGATCTGTTTGGTTGGAGGATTACTTGGAATACAATTCGACAATCAAAGACTCCTTGATGTTCTCAGGAATTTGATCGCGTGATGGAATGTTCATCATTGTGCCGGACATCTTCGACGCATCCCAGTTGAGCCAATCGTGGCTTTGGCTGTTGTTCGCAAGCGATGCGGATACAATTTCCAATGACTTGCTCTTCTCACGAACACCCACGACGTCTCCTTCACGGAGACGGTACGAAGGAATGTTCACAATGGAACCATTCACTGTGATGTGACGGTGGCCCACCAATTGGCGTGCACCACGACGCGTTGGGGCGATGCCCAATCGGTACACGATGTTGTCAAGTCGACGTTCGCACAACTGGAGAAGGATCTCTCCTGTGATGCCCGACTTGGCGTTGGCAGCCTTGAACATGTTGGAGAATTGCTTCTCCAAGATGCCATAGGTGTACTTGGCTTTCTGCTTTTCAGCGAGCTGCACAGAGTATTCCGATTCTTTCTTGCGACGGCGGGTATTGCCGTGCTGACCTGGGCCATAAGGACGGCGCTCAAGCGCCTTGTCTGGGCCAAAAATCGCTTCTTTGAAGCGACGGGTGATTTTGGATTTGGGTCCGCGGTAACGTGCCATATCTTGATTTCTTCTGGTTCAACGACGATTAAACGCGACGACGCTTTGGAGGGCGACACCCGTTGTGAGGAAGTGGAGTAACGTCCACAATTTCCATGACTTCAATGCCCATGTTGTGCAACGTCCGGATGGCGCTTTCGCGACCTTGCCCAGGACCTTTCACGTACACGCGGATTTTCTTCAAGCCAGACTCCAATGCTTCCTTGCCACAATCCTCTGCTGCACACTGTGCAGCGTAAGGCGTGTTCTTCTTGGAACCACGGAATCCCATTTTCCCTGCGCTTGACCAGGAAATCACTTGACCGGTATTGTTGGTCAAGGAAATGATGATGTTGTTGAAAGACGAGTGGATGTGGGCCTGGCCCTGTGTTTCCACTTTGACTTTCTTCTTCTTTTTGACGCTTTTGGCCATCGTCGTTGAATTTGGAGGTGATCGGCCCCTTGGGACCCAAAACCTTAGGCAGCCTGCCTAAGGATTACTTTTTCTTGTTTGCGACAGTCTTTCGCTTCCCCTTGCGGGTGCGAGAGTTGTTCTTGGTGCGCTGGCCCCGAAGAGGCAAGCTGTTTCTGTGGCGGATGCCGCGTTGGCTTCCGATGTCCATCAGACGCTTGATGTCCTGCTGAACTTCTGAACGAAGCTCACCTTCCACCTTAAAGCCTGTGGCGATGGCAGTACGGATGGCGCCGACTTGATCGTCGGTCCAAGCCTCCACCTTCGTGTTTTCGTCCACTCCAGCGTCCGCCAACACCTTGGCTGCGCGGCTTCTGCCAACGCCAAAGATGTAAGTCAGTGCAATAACTCCGCGCTTGTTGCGGGGGATGTCGATACCAGCAATACGTGCCATGTGATCGTGTTTTAAACAGTGTCAGGATCAACCCTGACGCTGCTTCATTTTAGGGTTCTTCTTGTTGATGACGTACAGACGTCCTTTCCGGCGAACGATTTTGCAATCGGCCGTACGCTTCTTGATGGATGCGCGAGTTTTCATGATGCTCTCTTTTATTTCTTGTACCGGAATGTGATGCGTCCCTTGCTCAAATCGTAAGGGCTCATCTCGACCTTCACGCGATCGCCTGGCAGAATCTTGATGTAGTACATGCGCATCTTGCCAGAGATATGGGCCATGATGGTGTGCCCGTTCTCAAGTTCGACACGGAAGCGCGCGTTGGAGAGCGCTTCCAAGATGGTGCCATCCTGTGTGATCGACGTTTGTTTCGCCATTCTTTATCTGTTCGTATTCTTCTTATTCAAAACTTCTTCAATGTCTTTGAAGCTGGAGAGAACGTCTGCTTGATCGTGTCGCACGACAACGTCGTGCTCAAAATGTGCGCTGACTTTGCCGTCGCGGGTGACGATGGTCCAACCATCTTCATCTTGGCCGATTTCTCGGCCTCCCAAATTGATCATGGGTTCGATGGCCAAAACCATCCCATCCATGAGCTTGGGCCCGTTTCCGCGGCGGCCATAGTTGGGGACCTCTGGGGCTTCGTGAAGCTCCTTTCCCAAACCGTGACCCACCAACTCACGCACCACGCCGTAACCGAGACCCTCTGCATATTGCTGAACCGCATGACCTATGTCGCCAATGCGTTTGCCTACGACGGCCTGCTGAATCGCGAGATTCAAGCTTTCCTTCGTGGCCTCCAGCAATGCATGGACTTCAGCAGACACCTCCCCCACCTCAAAGGTGTAGGCACTGTCTCCGTAGAATTCATTCATCAACACACCGCAATCCACTGAAACCACATCTCCATTTTGCAATGGGATGTCATTCGGGATGCCATGCACCACAGCGTCATTGACCGACATACAAAGCGTATTGGGGAATCCCCCATACCCTTTGAAGCCAGGCTCTGCACCGTGGTCCCGAATGAATGATTCGGCCACTGCATCGAGTTCGAGCGTTGTCACTCCCGGTTCAACCCGGGCAGCGACTTCCGCCAACGTTCTCCCAACAAGCAAAGAACTCAACCGAATGAGTTCGACCTCTTCGTCCGTTTTGATCCGGACTCGTCGACCCAAACTCATTCGAATGTCATCCAGCGATTCCCCCCACAGGCGACTGTGGGCGTCCACGCATTTTGCCACTCTTCATCAAACCGTCGTAACGACGAGAAAGCAAGTAGCTCTCGATTTGTTGAAGGGTGTCCAGTATCACCCCGACCATGATCAACAGAGAAGTTCCTCCGAAGAAAATGGCAAAGGTCTGTGCTTTCGTCAATCCCAATTGAAACACGATGGCCGGCAAAATGGCAATCAGTCCCAAGAACACGGCACCCGGCAATGTGATCCGCGACAAAACCTCGTCGAGGAATTCAGCCGTCGGACGGCCTGGCTTCACACCGGGAACAAAGCTGTTCTGGCGCTTCAGGTCGTCTGCCATCTGGTTGGGGTTCACAGTGATGGCCGTGTAGAAGTAGGTGAAGATGACAATCATCAGGAAGAACAACACGTTGTACCACAACCCGTTGAAATCACTGAGAGACTGCAACACTTCGCTTCCTTGGAAGGTCTCGCTTTGGGTCATGTACAACGGCACAAACATGATGGCTTGTGCGAAGATGATGGGCATGACACCCGAACTGTTCACCTTCAGAGGGATGAAGCTCCTCGCTCCTTCGCCAGCGGGCAACATGCCTCCTGCTTGCTGCATTTTGGCCATTTGAACAGGCACCTTGCGGATGGCCTGCACAAGTGCAACACTCGCACCGATGACAATCAACAAGAAAGCCAATTCCACGAGGAAGAAGAACAACGTCGTGTCAGGGTGGGCAAACTCTTGAACGATCGCCTGAGGGAACGTTGCGATGATGCCAATCATGATGAGCAGGGAAATGCCGTTGCCGACACCTTTGTCCGTGATCCGCTCGCCGAGCCACATGATGAGCAAGGTGCTGCATGTCAAAATGGTCACCGCCGAGAACCACCAGAACCCGTCGGGGTTTTGGACCACACCGGGCACACTGACCACGGTGGATGCGAGGTAACCTGGAGCCTGCACCAAGGTGATGGCAATGGTCAAGAAGCGCGTCCACTGGTTGATTTTGTTTCGTCCGCTTTCACCCTCCTTTTGCAGCTTCTGGACTGCGGGGACCGCAATGCTCAACAGCTGGATGATGATCGATGCCGAGATGTAAGGCATGATGCCCAAGGCAAAGATGGACGCACGTGTGAATGCGCCGCCTGTGAAGAGGGACAAGATGTCGCCCAAACCACCTGAGCCCAACTGGCTCATCTGTTCTGCGAGCACATCGCTGTTCACACCTGGAAGCACAATGAAGGACCCAAGGCGGTACACCAAGATCAAACCGAGTGTGATGCCCAATTTCTTGCGCAACTCTTCGTGGCGCCAGATGTCACCTATTTTTTGAAAGAACCTCATTTCGCGTGAAGATCAATGGTTGCGCACTTTCCACCAGCCGCCTCGATGGCAGCGGTGGCTGATTTGCTGAACTGGTGAGCTGATACCTCAACACCAGCAGACAATGTGCCGCGTCCCAGGATTTTGACCAAGTCGTGCTTGCCCGCCAATCCATTGGCGACCAAATCCGCAGGTGTCACTGCCTTCAAGCTCTTCTTCTCAACAAGCTCTTGGAGGGTGTCCAAGTTGACGCCCTTGTATTCGACGCGGTTGGGGTTGGTGAAACCGAACTTCGGAACACGACGTTGGAGTGGCATTTGCCCACCTTCAAATCCAATTTTGGATTTGTAGCCAGAGCGCGACTTGGCGCCCTTGTGACCGCGTGTGGAAGTGCCTCCGTGACCGGAACCCTCTCCGCGACCAACTCGCTTTCGCTGTTTCCGAGATCCTGAGGCAGGGGTAAGATTGCTTAGATTCATAGGAGTGTGCTGGTTGATTTATTTCTGTTCTACTTTGACCAAGTGACCGACGGCGCGCACCATGCCCATGATTTGGGGGGTGGCTTCGTGTTCCACTGGATTGTGTAGCTTTTTCAATCCAAGAGCCTTGATGGTCTCTTTCTGACGCTTGGTGCGGTTGATGGCACTGCGTACTTGAGTGATGATGATTTTGCCCATGACCCGAAGGATTATCCGTTGAATACTTTGGTGACAGGAATGCCACGCAGTTGAGCAATGTCGCTTGCACTGCGGAGTTCCTTGAGCGCGTTGAAGGTCGCCTTGACAACGTTGTGAGGGTTCGACGAACCCAACGACTTGGCCAAGACATCCTTGATGCCAGCACTCTCCAAAACAGCACGCATGGCTCCCCCAGCAATGACTCCTGTACCAGGAGAAGCGGGACGGATCAACACGTGGGCTCCAGCGTACTTCATCTCTTGAGAGTGAGGAATGGTTCCGTTCACAAGTGGAACGTTGATCATGTCCTTCTTCCCATCCTCGATGCCCTTTTGAATGGCGGTGGCCACTTCACGGCTCTTGCCGAGCCCGTGTCCCACCTTGCCTTTCTCGTCACCGACGACGACGATGGCGCTGAAGCTGAAAGTACGACCACCCTTGGTCGTTTTGGCCACACGGTTGATCCCAACCAGGCGGTCCTTGAGGTCTGGATCACCGGTACGCGATTGCTGGTCACGGTTTCCACCTCTTTTTTGTTGACGTTGATTCTGTGCCATGGCTTTAGAATTTCAAACCACCTTCGCGGGCGGCTTCAGCGAGTTTTTGAATGCGACCGTGGTAGAGGTAGCCATTGCGGTCAAACACCACCTGGGTGATGCCTGCAGCTTGGGCCTTCTCCGCGATCATTTTGCCCACAGCTGTGGCCTGGTCCAATTTTGCATTTTTGGCGGCATCTGTCCCAAGGGAAGATGCAGCAGCCAAGGTGCGACCGGCCAAGTCATCAATGACTTGAGCATAAATCTGCTTGTTGCTGCGAAACACAGTAAGACGTGGACGCTCCGTGGTCCCTTGCACACGACCACGTACGCGGCTCTTGATGCGCAAACGGGCTTTGGCTTTCTTTTTCGTATCCATGACTTCAGTTTATTTGGCTGCAGTTTTGCCCGCCTTGCGACGAACCTGCTCACCCAAAAAGCGAACACCTTTTCCTTTGTAAGGCTCAATTTTGCGAAGGGAGCGAACCTTGGCTGCCACCGTGCCCAACAATTGCTTGTCGTGGCTCGACAACGTGACCAAAGGAGCTTCACCTTTCTTCGTTTCAGCCTCCAGCTTGACTTCCTTGGGAAGTTCCATGATGATGGGGTGGCTGTAACCGAGGCTTACGCTGAGCTGTTGGCCCTGCGCCGAAGCACGGTAACCAACACCTACCATTTGCAATTGCACTTTGTAGCCCTCCGACACACCAACAACCATGTTGTTGATCAGTGCGCGGTAAAGGCCGTGCTTGGCACGGATGTCCTTGTCATCGTTGGGGCGGCTCAGCGTAAGGACGCTGTCCGTGTAGTCCAACGAAATCTTCTCGTCCACCTCCTGCGTCAACTCCCCTTTGGGGCCTTTGACAGTCACAACGTTGCCCTGGATGGAGAGTTCAACTCCACTGGGAACGGTGATGGGATTTTTTCCAATTCGGCTCATGACGGTTTAGTATACGGTGCAAAGAATTTCACCACCCACGTTCAAACGACGGGCTTCTTTGTCGGTCATCATCCCCTTGCTTGTGGAAATGATGCTGACACCGAGGCCATTCAGGATGCGAGGGAGCTCGCCGGATCCTGCGTACCTCCGAAGTCCGGGCTTGGAGTAGCGTTTGATTTCAGTGATGGCAGGACGACGTGACTTGGCATCGTAACGCAAGGCAATTTTGATGTTGCCCTGGTGGCCTTCGTCGTCGAACTTGTAGTTCAAGATGTACCCCTGGTCGAACAAGATTTTGGTCAACTCCTTCTTCACGTTGGAAGCCGGAATCTCCACCACCTTGTGACGGGCCAATTGCGCATTGCGGATGCGCGTGAGGTAATCGGATATAGGATCGCTATGCATGTCTTCTCAGGTTCGGATTACCAGCTTGCCTTCTTCACGCCTGGAATGCGTCCAGACAAGGCCATTTTGCGGAACAATACACGGCTGATGCCGAATTGACGCATGAAACCACGGGGCCGTCCCGTGATTTGGCAGCGGTTGTGCAAACGCACAGCCGCCGAATTTGGGGGCAACTTCTGCAGACCTTCCCAGTCTCCAGCTTCTTTCAATGCCGCGCGCTTGGCTGCGTACTTCGCCACAAGACGTTCACGCTTGCGCTCGCGGGCTTTCATGGATTCTTTGGCCATTGCTTAGTTCTTTTTGAATGGAAAACCGAAGGCTTCGAGCAGGGCTTTCGCCTCAGCGTCCGTCTTGGCTGTTGTCACAATTGTGATGTCCATACCGTTGATGTTCTTCACCTTGTCCAGATTGATCTCTGGGAAAATGATTTGCTCTTTGATGCCAAAGGTGAAGTTGCCGCGGCCGTCAAAGCCCTTGGCTTTGACGCCCTGGAAGTCACGCGTACGTGGCAGAGACACGGCAATCAAGCGGTCGAGGTATTCGAACATTCGATCGCGACGCAAGGTCACACGGGCGCCAATGGGCATGCCCTTACGAAGTTTGAAATTCGACACGTCCTTGGTGGACATGGTTGGCACTGCCAACTGACCGGCAATCGTGCTCATCTCGCCAATCGCAGTGTCGACCATTTTGCGGTCGGCCACAGCCTTGCCCAATCCTTGGTTCAGGCAAATTTTGACGATGCGTGGCACCTGCATCACAGACTTGTACTCGAACTGCTTCATCAAAGCAGGAGCAATGTCCTCTGCGTACTGGGTTTGAAGTCTTGGAATGTAACTCATCACTTCAGCTCCTCATTGGTTTTCTTAGAAAAACGAACAAGCTTCCCGTCGTCGCCTTTGCGGCGTCCAACACGGGTCGCGTTGCCAGCTCCGTCTACCACCATCACATTGCTGATGTGAATTCCTGCTTCCACAGTGGTCACACCTCCTTGAGGGTTGGTAGGGCTAGGCTTGACGTGCTTGGTGATGATGTTCACACCTTCAATCACCACACGGTCAGTTTTGCGGTCGACGGCCAGCACCGTGCCTTCCTTGCCGCGGTTGCCGCCGGAAATCACTTTGACTGTATCGCCCTTTTTGACTTTTACTCTTTTGAACATGTCTCGGGGTTTACAACACCTCAGGTGCGAGTGAAACAATCTTCATGAAGTCCTTCTCACGCAGCTCGCGGGCCACAGGACCAAAAATACGGGTGCCACGCATGTCGCTGGTGGCGTTCAAAAGGACAATGGCATTGTCGTCAAAGCGGATGTACGACCCGTCAGGGCGTCGGACTTCCTTCTTTGTGCGTACCACTACGGCCTTTGAAACCGTACCCTTTTTCACCGTTCCGTTGGGGGTTGCGCTTTTGACGGCGACAACCACCGTGTCGCCCAAGGAGGCGTACCTGCGACGGGTACCTCCCAACACACGGATGCAAAGGGCTTCCTTCGCTCCGCTGTTGTCAGCGACTTTCATTCGGGATTCTTGCTGGATCATGGTTCTTTTACTTTCCCTTGTATTACTTCGCGCGCTCGATGACCTCCACCAATCGCCAGCACTTGCGCTTGCTCATTGGTCGAGTTTCCATGATGCGTACGGTGTCCCCAATGTTGCATGTCTGCTCTTCATCGTGGGCCACAAACTTTTTGGTGCGCTTGAGGAATTTCCCATACATGGGGTGCTTCTCCTTGCGCTCCACTGAAACCACAATGCTCTTGTCCATTTTGTTGGACGTGACAGTGCCGATTCGGTCCTTGCGGAGGTTGCGTGTCGTTGCTTCGTTGCTCATGGTTCTCTTAGTTGGCGTTTTTACGCGCATTTTGTTCTGTCAACAAACGGGCGATGTCTCGCTTCTTCTCTGACAATGCCTTGGGACTCTCAAGTCCGGCAATGGTGTGGTTGAAGCGCAACTTGGCCAGTGCATCCCGCTCAATGGTGATGCGCTCTTGGAGGTCCTTGTCGGACAACTGGCGGATTTCAGTCATGGCAATCATTATCCTGCGTAATCTGGGCGAACGACAAATTTGCACTTGACGGGAAGCTTTTGAGCTCCCAAGCGCAACGCTTCTTGGGCGGTTTCCATTGGAACACCGTCTACTTCAAACATGATGCGGCCAGGGCGAACAGGAGCCACCCAGTGGCTGGGAGCACCTTTACCCTTACCCATCCGCACCTCTGCAGGCTTGGACGTGATCGGCTTGTCCGGAAAAATGCGTATCCACACTTGTCCTTCACGCTTCATGTAGCGGTTGATGGCAATACGGGCGGCCTCAATCTGACGAGAGGTGATGAATCCCACCTCCATCGTTTTGATGGCAAATGACCCGTAAGCCACTGTGCTTCCACGGTATGCGAGGCCGCGGACACGGCCTTTTTGCATTTTGCGGAACTTGGTACGTTTTGGCTGTAGCATGACTATTCAGCTTGGCTTTCTATCAGGAACGAGGACCACGGCGACGGCCGGGTGCCCCACCGCGACGGTCGCCGCGGTCCTTCTTTTGAGGTGGAACAGGAGACAAGTCGCGCTTGCCGTAAACTTCACCACGGCAAATCCAGCACTTGATGCCGATTCTTCCGTAAGTCGTGTGTGCCTCCACCAACGCGTAGTCGATGTCTGCACGGAAAGTGTGGAGTGGAATGCGCCCCTCCTTGTAGCTCTCACTGCGTGCAATCTCCGCGCCGTTCACACGGCCGGCGATGTTGATTTTGATGCCTTCCGCACCCAGACGCATCGTGCTGGCGATGGACATCTTGATGGCGCGACGGTGGCTGATACGTGCTTCGATTTGGCGCGCTACACTCTCTGCCACCAAACGGGCATCGAGTTCGGGCCGCTTGATCTCGAAGATGTTGATCTGGACATCCTTGCCCGTCAACTTCTTCAACTCTTCGCGCAGCTTGTCCACCTCTGAACCACCCTTGCCGATGATCACACCAGGTCGTGCAGACTTGATGGTCACGGTCACGAGCTTCAACGTACGCTCAATGATGATGTTCGACACACTTGCTTTGCGCAAGCGGGCCATCAAGTAGGTACGGATCTTGTCGTCTTCGACAAGCTTTTCCGTGTAGTCTTTGCCGCCATACCAGTTGGAGTCCCATCCGCGGATGAAACCAAGGCGATTGCCGATCGGATTCGTCTTCTGTCCCATGATTAGTTCTTGGCGCTGTCTACAATGATGGTCACGTGGTTGCTGCGCTTGCGAATGCGGTGCGCGCGACCTTGAGGTGCGGGCTGCAAACGCTTCAACATGCGTGCGCTGTCCACTTTGATTTCACGAACAATCAGATTGGCCTCTTCAGGACGCTGACCTTCGTTTTTGGATTCCCAGTTGGCGATGGCAGAGAGCAAGAGCTTCTCCAAACGGAGGCTCGCCTCACGTGCGCTGAAACGCAACACGTTGAGTGCTTCAAATACATCCTTCCCGCGGACAGTGTCCGCCACCAAACGCATTTTGCGAGGTGAGGTTGGGCAGTTGTTCAAGCTGGCAATGGCGGTGCTTTTCAGCGCCTCCTTGCGGGCTTCTGCGGCGATTCTTTTACGTGCTCCCATGACTCAGCGCTTCTTGTCTTTTTTGTCTGCGTGACCACGGAAGGTACGCGTCGGCGAAAACTCGCCGAGTTTGTGTCCTACCATGTTTTCAGTCACGAAAACAGGAATGAATTGACGTCCGTTGTGCACGGCGATGGTCAAACCCACAAAGTCCGGAGTGATCATGCTTGCGCGAGACCAGGTCTTGATGACGGACTTCTTTCCAGAGGCTTGCATGGCTTCAATGCGCTGTGCAAGCTTGTAGTGGATGAATGGTGGTTTTTTGAGTGAACGAGCCATGACTTACTTCTTCCGACGTTCGATGATGTTCTTAGAGGAGGCCTTGCGCTTGTTGCGCGTCTTGTAGCCTTTGGCGGGGATGCCATTCCGCGAGCGTGGGTGGCCACCCGAGGAGCGACCTTCACCACCACCCATGGGGTGATCGACAGGGTTCATCACCACACCACGTACACGTGGGCGGCGTCCCAACCAGCGGCTGCGTCCTGCCTTTCCGCTGACTTGGAGGTTGTGTTCGCTGTTGCCAACAGAACCGATGACAGCCATGCAAGTCACCAAAATCTGGCGGGTCTCACCGCTAGGCATTTTGAGGACAGCGTACTTGCCGTCACGGGCTGCAAGCTGAGCATATGAGCCTGCACTTCGTGCAATGTTGGCTCCACGACCAGGGTGCAATTCGATGTTGTGCACGATCGTTCCCAAAGGAATGTCGGAGAGGTACATGGCGTGACCCACTTCTGGGGACGCTTCCTTGCCGCTTTGGATCACCATTCCTGGCTTCAATCCTTCTGGGGCAATGATGTAACGCTTCTCTCCATCCTTGTACTCCACCAAACAAATGTGGCTGGTACGGTTTGGATCGTATTCCACAGTCAGCACTGTGGCTTCCATGTGCTTGTTGCGCTTGAAGTCAATCACGCGGTAGCGGCGCTTGTGCCCGCCTCCACGGTAACGCATGGTCATCTTGCCGTCGTTGTTTCGGCCACCAGATTTCTTGATGGGCTCCAACAATGGCTTGTGAGGCTTGTCCGTGGTGATCTCCTCAAATTTGGAGAGCACCTTGTGGCGCATGCCTGGGGTAATCGGGTTGAATTTCCTGAGTGCCATGGCTTAGATGTTGTCGTAGAAGTCGATGGTTTGACCTTCAGCGATGCTGACGATGGCTTTCTTGTAGCCATTGGTGCGTCCGCGGACCACCCCTGTCTTGGTGAATCGTTGACGTGACTTGCCGTCCACACGCAAGGTGCGGACAGAGGTCACCGTCACACCGTACTGGGCTTCGACTGACTTCTTGATTTCAATTTTGTTCGCACCATCTGTCACGACGAAACCATAGCTGTTGTTTTGCTCGGTGTCGAGGGACATCTTCTCGGTGATGAGGGGCTTGATGAGTGTATTCGACATGGCCTTAAGATTTAAGCATCCCTTCAATGACTTCGTGGGCGTTGTCCACCAAGACCAAGTTGGAACAATTCATGATGTCGTACGTGCTCACGTCAGAAGCCGTCATCACCCTGTGCTTGGGCAAGTTTCTGCAGCTGCGGTAGATTGCATCGTCAGCTGCGGGCAAGACCGTCAAGGTCTTTTTGTCCGCGAGCTTCAATCCCTCCAAGACCGCCAAGAAATCTTGCGTCTTGGGTGCCTTCATGTCAATGCTGTCCACCACCGTAATGCCTTCACCCTTGGCCTTGTAGCTCAGCGCACTCTTGCGCGCCAACTTCTTCAACTTGCCGTTGAGCTTCTGGGTGTAGTCACGTGGCTCGGGACCAAAAACACGACCTCCTCCTCGGAAGAGTGGGTTCTTGATGCTTCCCGCACGGGCAGTACCTGTGCCTTTCTGCTTCTTGATCTTGCGCGTGGAACCTGTCACGAGGGACCGGCCCAACGAGTCATGGGTTCCTTGGCGCTGCGCGGCCAAGAATCGCTTGACGTCCAGGTAGATCGCGTGATCGTTTGGCTCGATGCCAAACACCTGGTCATCCAATTCCACAGACTTTTTCGTCTTGGAACCTTTGCTGCTGTAAACGTTCAATTTCATGATGCTTCAGGCTTTCGGATGACGACTGTGGCACCCTTGTGTCCCGGAATGGCTCCTTTGACCACGAGCAAGCCCTCTTCGGGCAACACCTTGAGGATTTCAAGGTTCTCGATGGTCACACGTGAGTTGCCCATTTGACCCGCCATGCGCATGCCCTTGAAGACACGGGCTGGCGTAGAGGCCGCTCCAATGGAACCGGGGGCACGCAAACGGTTGTGCTGGCCGTGGGTCGCTTGACCCACACCTGCGAAACCATGGCGTTTGACAACACCTTGGAAGCCCTTTCCTTTGGACTTGCCACTGATGCTGACGTACTCTCCTTCTGCGAACACATCGTTCACTTGGAGGGTGTCTCCTGTTTGAAGTTCCTGTTCAAAGGCATCGAACTCCGCCAGACGACGCTGTGGAGTGACACCCGCACGCTTGAAGTGACCTTGCATGGCCTTCGAAGTGTGCTTTTCGGAACGCTCGCCGTAACCAAGTTGAACGGCTTCATAGCCGTCCCGCTCGAGGGTACGTACTTGCGTCACGACGCAAGGACCAACTTCCAGTATTGTGCATGGGAGATTCTTCCCAGCGGCACTGTAGATGCTGGTCATGCCTACTTTTTTCCCTATGAGTCCGGGCATGGTGATTGAATTTTTATGATTCAGTCTGATGGGAATCAGACCTTGATTTCTACTTCTACTCCGCTGGGCAATTCCAAACGCATGAGGGCATCCACCGTCTTTGAAGACGAGCTGTAGATGTCGATCAAACGCTTGTAAGAGCTCAACTCGAATTGCTCACGGCTTTTCTTGTTGACGTGAGGTGAACGCAACACCGTGTAAATGCGCTGGTGCGTGGGGAGCGGAACAGGTCCGCTGATCACCGCGCCAGTCGACTTCACAGTCTTGACAATCTTTTCAGCTGACTTGTCGACCAGATTGTGGTCGTAAGACTTGAGCTTGATGCGAATTTTTTGCGTCATGACTTGATGGATTAGCCTTTGGCGTCTTCGATGACTTTTTCTTGAATGTTGTTCGGTGCCTCAGCGTAATGGCTGAAACTCATGCTCGAGGTTGCGCGGCCCGAAGTGAGCGTGCGCAGGTCTGTCACATATCCAAACATCTCTGACAATGGAACGGCAGAGTTCACGATGGTCTTTCCAGCGCGTTCGCCTGTCCCTTCAATCAACGCACGGCGCTTGTTCAAGTCGCCAATCACGTCTCCCATGTTTTCCTCTGGGGTCAAAACCTCAAGTTTCATCATGGGCTCCAAGATTTTGGGGCTGCACTGCTTCACCGCGTTGCGGTAAGCAAACTTGGCCGCCTGCTCGAACGAGAGCTGGTCGGAGTCCACGTTGTGGTAGCTGCCGTCCACCAATTCGACGTACATGCTGTCCATCGGGTAGCCGGCGAGAACGCCATTCTGCATGGCCTCTCTGAAGCCTTTCTCCACAGATGGGATGAATTCCTTTGGAACGTTTCCGCCCTTGACCGCACTCTTGAAAACCAGTCCTTCCTTTTCAGGCTCAGGAGATGGTCCGAGCTTGACAATGATGTCGGCGAATTTACCGCGGCCACCAGACTGCTTCTTGTAAACCTCGCGGTGGTCGGTGCTGGCGAAAATCGCCTCCTTGTAAGCCACACGTGGCTGGCCTTCGTTGCACTCGACACCAAACTCGCGCTTCATGCGGTCGATCAGTACTTCCAAGTGCAATTCACCCATGCCCGAGATGACCGTTTGACCACTCTCTTCGTCGGTGTGAACTTGGAACGTTGGGTCCTCTTCAGAAAGCTTGTTCAGGGCCGTTCCCAGTTTGTCCATGTCCGCTTGAGACTTGGGCTCGATGGCGATGCCAATCACAGGAGCGGGGAAACTCATGCTCTCCAAAACAATGGGTGCCTTTTCGTCACACAACGTGTCGCCCGTGCGGATGTCTTTGAAACCAACCACAGCCCCGATGTCTCCTGCTTCGAGGACATCGATGGGGTTCTGCTTGTTCGAGTGCATCTGGAAGATCCGGCTGATGCGTTCCTTCTTGTCGGAGCGTGTGTTCTTCACGTAGGAGCCCGCTGGCAATTGACCAGAGTAAGCACGCACGAAACAAAGACGCCCCACAAATGGGTCAGTGGCAATCTTGAAGGCCAATCCTGAAAATGGCTCGGAGGGGTCGGGCTTGCGCTCCAACACGATCGACTCGTC
>CALKGQ010000053.1 GCA_938085425.1 uncultured Flavobacteriales bacterium | reverse complement strand
GGCTTCTCCAACACCTTGCCTTCGAGCACCACCACCGTGTCTCCCGTCACAAGCACGTCGTCCGCGTCAAGCACGTCATGGTAGGCCAAGGCTTTTTTTCTCGCCACGAATTCGGCGACCTCTGGCCCTTCGATGCTCGAGGGCCATGATTCGTCGACATCCCTTGCCAAGCACTCCACGTGAAGCCCCAACATGGCGATGAGTTCACGTCGCCGTGGGCTTTGGCTCGCCAGAACGATGCGTCGGTGCGCGAGATGGGGGAAGAGCGTGGACTGTGGCATGTGCGAAACGTGAGAATTCCGTGCAAAAGTAGCACCCACTCGGGACGCTTGACGCGGGACGCCCTCGATACATTTGCCCCATGCAGGAACGGATTTTGATTCTCGACTTTGGATCACAGTATACCCAATTGATCGCACGACGCGTGCGCGAGCTGAATGTCTACTCTGAAATCATTCCGTGGAATGCCTACCAAGGCCTTCCAGAGGGATGCAAGGGGGTCATCTTGTCCGGCAGTCCGCACAGCGTGCGCGACGCGCAGGCCCCGGACCCCGATCTGTCCAGCATCGTGGGGCAGGTGCCCTTGCTTGGGGTGTGCTACGGCGCGCAGTATTTGGCCCAAACCCAGGGCGGAAAGGTGGAAGCGAGCGACACGAGAGAGTATGGACGGGCGCACTTGGCGCAATTGAATGAAGAGGACGACTTGTTGCGTGGCATGACGGCTGGCTCCCAAGTGTGGATGAGCCATGGGGACACGATTTTGAGCATTGGTGACGGCTACGAAGTCATTTGCAGCACCAACGATGTGGAGCATGCAGGGTTCAGGTCCAAGACCCAACAGGTGTGGGGCATTCAGTTCCACCCCGAGGTGTGGCACAGCACAGAAGGCCCCATTCTGCTCAAGAACTATGTCATGGGCATTTGCGGATGCTCGGGATCCTGGACCCCCGACAACTTTGTGGAATCGACCGTGGCGGACCTGCAACAACAAATTGGAGACGAGGACCGCGTGATTTTGGGCTTGAGTGGTGGGGTGGATTCGACGGTGGCCGCGGAGCTCTTGCACCGGGCCATTGGGGACCGGCTCCATTGCATTTTTGTCGACAACGGCTTGCTCCGTAAGGATGAGTTCGAGCAGGTCTTGGTGGACTACGAAGGCATGGGATTGAACGTGCGTGGCATCCGCGCAGGCGATCAATTCTTGGAGGCGCTCGCCGGGGAGTCCGACCCCGAGACCAAGCGCAAGGCCATCGGCCGTGTCTTTGTCGAAGTCTTCGACGAGGCTTCACAACAAGTGGAAGGGGCCCGTTGGTTGGGCCAAGGGACAATTTATCCAGATGTCATCGAATCGGTGAGTGCGACAGGCGGACCATCGGCCACCATCAAAAGCCACCACAACGTGGGGGGGCTGCCCGATTACATGAAGCTCGAAGTTGTCGAGCCGCTGCGGCTTCTCTTCAAAGACGAGGTGCGCCGGGTCGGAAGGGCCATGAACATCAAGGAACGCATTTTGGGGAGGCACCCGTTTCCCGGGCCAGGGCTCGCCATCCGAATTTTGGGCGACATCACGGCAGAGAAGCTTCGCGTCCTGCAGGAGGTGGACCACATTTGGATCCAAGGCCTACGCGACGCGGGGCTCTACGACGATGTTTGGCAGGCGGGGGCCATTTTGCTTCCCGTCCAAAGCGTGGGCGTGATGGGCGATGAGCGCACCTATGAGAATGCTGTGGCCTTGCGCGCCGTGAGCAGCACCGACGGCATGACCGCGGATTGGTGTCACCTGCCTTATGATTTCTTGGCGAAGGTGAGCAACGACATCATCAACAAAGTGCGTGGAGTGAACAGGGTGGTCTACGACATCAGTTCCAAACCCCCCGCGACGATCGAATGGGAATGAACCAACACCACACCGCCAAGGCCTTTGCGCTGTCTCTCCTCTATCTCCTTTCGTGGGGCTTTGGTGGCGGAACGCATGCGCAGGGGATCTGGGGGGATCCTGTGGATTCTGGAAGGGTGGACACCCTTGAGTATTTGGTCATTCTTCCTTTTGGACTTCAAGTGGACACGGTGGCTGGAGGGGAGTTGCCCCGACGCGCACAGCGTTTGAGAGAAATTGCCTTGGCGCATCTGCATGGGGTGGAGCTGGCGGCAGGTCAATTGGCCGAGGCCGGAGTGCCCGTGCACGTCGAGGTGGTGGATGAAGTCCCAGATTCTTTGGGGAATCTTCAATTTTCCAACCTTCAAATCGCAAGGGCGGACATTGTGGTCGGCCCTTTGATGCGCGAAAATGTGGGCGTGGCAGCCCCCAAGGTGGACCGGTTTGGTCGCGAGCACGTCTTGCTGACGGAACAGCCTGAGCGATACGTGGAGCGTGGAGGTGCGGTTCGTCAAGCCATGGCTTCCGAATGGGCGATGGCCGAGCGGTTGGCCGAATGGGTGTCGGCGGCACACGACACCGACCGTGTCATGCTCGTGGTGACTGGCGGCAGCGATGCCGACTTGGAGACGCATTTCGAGGCAAAGTTCAATGCAGCTCAACGCGCCAAGTGGACGCTTGAGGGCGACTCTTTGAGGTTTGCATTGATCGACACCGTGACGGCGAGTTCACGTTCTGTCGGGAGGCTGGCGGACCATGTGACGCCCTACGCGCGCAATGTGATTGTTTCCGTGGCAGGGCGTTCATCGCGCTCGATGTGGGCCGCTTTGCAAACGGCACTTCAGATGAACGACAGTTCCGACTTCGTCTTGTTTGGCCATCCTGAATTGGCGGAAATGCCCTTTGTGGATGGCGGTTTGATGTCGCGTTGGCATGCAACACTGCCTCTTTTTGGCCAGGTGCAATGGGGAGATTCATCCTTGCGCGTCACCCTTGAAAAGTACAGGGCCTTGACAGGAAGCGAGCCGGGGAAATATGCCCGACTTGCCCATGATGCAGTGCTGGACGCAGGTGTACGACGCCATCCCCACGTCAAGGATTGGGTGCAGCCTTTGCTCACTCCATTGGTTTGGCATCAGCGGGAGGAAGGTGGGGCGTGGCACAACGAGACATGGACCTTGCACCGGTTCAATGAATTGGAATGGGCGCGTCTCGACACGCTGCCTGCTATGGCGCCTTTTGTGCCGAGGCTGTTTTGGGACCCAGAAACAGAGGAGGTCATTCCGGTGCCAGCAGAATACAGGAACTTGTTCCCTGACACCTACGCACCAGACGGGTCCCTGCGGGATTCTGAATGAACGGCGTTGTGCTCAGATCCGGTTGTCGATCATGTCGACACCTGGATGCTTTGACTTGGGAAAGATGAACATCTCAGGCGTGACCTTCAAGGTGGTGGAGAAGGAGGTCACGGTGTAGGTGACATCACTTCCCTCACGTCCTTTCATCACAATGCGTGTCACTTCCATGGCTGCATCGTCCACAAACAGCTGCAAGGTGTGGTAGGGCTTGTCTTCCCCGGCGTAGAGGTTCACGTGGGCGCAATCCTTCCCTTCGACCTGCGCCCTGCCCATCCATTCGCGACGGAAATCTTCCTCCCAGACGGTGAACAGTTTGGAGGGGTCCATGCCTTCTTCGCGCATCGTCTCCATGTCGTCGACGTAGCACTCGTTCATTTCAGGTTCGAAGGTCCACACGGTTTCTCCGTCGCTGTAGATGACATAGTCCCCGAGGTGAAGGTGAAAGCGGTCGCCTTCGATTTGGACCATGCCCGTCTGGGTCAATTCAAAATCGTTCTTCAAGTCCACCAAGGTGCTGGAGTATGCGATTTCGTACGCGCTGTAGGTCTGGGCTTTTTCACTCAAGCGGTTCAGCAGGAGGTCTGGGTCCTGGGCGCACAGGGTGGGGGAGGAGGCAAAGCCCAAAACCAGGGCAAAAAGGATGAAGGAGATCTTCCGCATGGGACAAATTTACTCGGTTGTTGTGGAGCTTGACTGCAACATCTGTTCCAAACTTGCTTCGTCGGGCACCAGGACCTTTCTCGCCTTGCTTCCTTCGAAGGGGCCGATGATGCCGGCCGTCTCCAATTGGTCGATCAACCGACCTGCACGGTTGTAGCCCAGCTTGAGCTTTCGCTGAAGCAAAGACGTCGAGCCTTGCTGGTGCAGCACCAAAACCCTGGCGGCATCTTCAAACATGGGGTCGCGCTCATCGTCTTCGAGGGATCCTCCTGAACCGCTGGCCTCAGCTGGAGGAGGCGGGAGGGTGTAGGAGGTGGGGTAGCCTTGCTGCGACCCAATGAATTCGCAGATTTCCTCGACTTCAGGGGTGTCGACAAATCCGCACTGCAGGCGGATGAGATCGTTCCCCGTGCTCATCAGCAAATCCCCTCTTCCAATGAGTTGATCTGCGCCTCCTGCGTCGAGGATGGTGCGCGAATCAATTTTGGAGGTCACCCTGAACGCAACACGCGCAGGGAAGTTGGCCTTGATGGTGCCTGTGATGATGTTCACCGATGGACGTTGGGTGGCGATGATGAGGTGGATGCCAATGGCACGGGCCAATTGTGCCAGGCGGGCAATGGGGGTTTCGACTTCCTTGCCTGCCGTCATGATCAAATCGGCAAACTCGTCCACCACCAAGACGATGTATGGCATGTAATGGTGGCCTTGGCTGTGCAGTTCCGAACCGTTGTCTGGGTGTCCAGATGCCGCACCGGGAATGATTTTGCGTTTGACGAACTTGGCGTTGTACTCCTTGAGGTTTCGGCATTGGGCAGCCTTCAGCAGTTCGTACCTCTGGTCCATCTCCACGCACAGGCTGTTCAGCGTGGACACCACCTTCGAGGTGTCGGTGATGATGGCATCTTCACTGTCCGGGAGCTGTGCGAGGTAATGGCGCACAATCTTGTTGTAGAGGGTGAGTTCCACCTTCTTGGGGTCCACCAAAACAAACTTCAACTGCGACGGGTGCCGGCGGTAGAGCATGCTCACAAGCATCGCATTCAGGCCTACTGATTTTCCTTGGCCAGTGGCACCGGCCATGAGCAGGTGTGGCATTTTGGCCATGTCGAACACGTAGGTCTCGTTGCTGATCGTCTTGCCAAGGGCAATGGGCAGGGCGGCATCTGAATTCTGAAACTTGTCGCTGGCAATCAACGTCCGCATGCTCACCACATCGGGGTTGGAGTTGGGCACTTCGATGCCGATGGTGCCCTTCCCTGGGATCGGAGCGATGATGCGGATGCCAAGTGCGGCAAGGCTCAAGGCGATGTCGTCCTCGAGGTTCTTGATTTTGCTGATGCGGATGCCTGGCGCGGGAACGATTTCATACAACGTGACCGTCGGCCCAACTTCTGCAGTGATTTTGCTGACCTCGATTTTGAAGTTGGCCAAGGTCTGGAGGATGTTCTCCTTGTTTTGCGTCAACTCCTCCTCCGTCACGCGGTGCTTGCCGTCCCCGTGGTTGACAAGCATGTCGAGGTTGGGGAGCTGGAACCTCCCGAGGTCAAGCGTGGGGTCGTACTCTTCGCCAAACTCCTCAGACAGGTCTTTCAATTCTTCGTTGCTCAAGGTCTCTTCCTCTTGCACTTCCTTCACCTCAAACTCCACCTCGTCTCCGACGGGAGCCTCAGAGGGTTCTGGCTCCGGCTCTGGTGCAGGCGTGGCCACCTGTTCATTCACCAGTTCGGGCGTTTGCACCTCAAAGGGGACATCCTCGACAGGCTGCTGCGGCGCAGCCTCGAAGTCCGAGGCGATTGGGTCTTGTGTGCCTTGTGCTTCTGCAGAAGGCGCCTCCTGATCCACCTCCGGCGCTTTCTCCTCTGACGGCGCATCCCGCTTGACCAACAGGTTGGCAAATGAGGAGGTTGGTGGCTTGGTTTCAGCGGTGGGGCCCTCGGATGAAGATGCCGCTTGTTGCACGGCCGCCTCGTCTTGGGCGTCCTCCTCCATCATGGCCTCCTCTCCAGAATTGAACCAAGCACCCACCCGGTGCCCGATGCCCTTCCAAAGACTCGGCGCATTGAAGGCCATCATCACGGCCACGGTGATGATCAGGAACACAGCGGAGCCAGTGAATCCAGCAACGTGCATGGACTTCCCAAGGAGCCACAGACCGCTCGCCCCAATGATGTGGTCGTCGAGGGCGCTCGTGGCCAAGGCAACTCCTTCAGGGGTGGTTTGGGTGAGGAAGGCAAGCGTCCAAGGGGCAAACAAGGCCAAAAAAGCCGTCAATCGAAAGGTCTTGGCCAAGGGGAGGTAGCTGCGCTCCGTCAACCAGCGAAGGCCCAAAAGCCCCAGCAGAAAGGGGATGCCCAGGGCACCGGCACCCAATCCTTGCCGCCCAAAGAAAAAGCCAATGTGGGCCCCCAAACTTCCGAGGATGTTGTGGTAAGCCTCCGGCGCATCTGGGTTGGCTGCATTTTGGATCAATCGAATGTCCAATCGGCCGGTCACAAACGAGGAGAGGATGCCGAGGACAAAGACCAAAGACAGGGCGAGGGACACGAGTCCGGCCACCGTGCGGATCCGTTCATCCCCCCATGCCTCTCTGGCCTGGCGGATGCCAGGAAGGGTGGTCCACCAAGCCGCCTTGGGGCCAGCCTTTTTCTTGGCAGCCGAGGCTCTTGCAGTGCGCTTTTTGCGTTTTCCTTTGCTTCCGGTGGAGGGAGATTCGGGATCTTTGTCGGAGAGTAGGGTGTTCTTCGCCATGGGTTCTACGAATCTAAACGCCCAACAAGCGCTGGGATTGTGGGGCAGAAAGGCTTCTTCACGCAAGGGTGTGCAAAAGGCGTTGCGCCAAACGGGAGAATTCGCTATCTTTGCAAACCAATTCTGGAAACTATGGCGAAGAAAGGAAACCGCGTTCAAGTGATTTTGGAGTGCACCGAGCACAAAGAATCTGGCATGCCAGGCACGTCTCGATACGTCACCACGAAGAACCGCAAGAACACACCCGACCGCATGGAGGTGAAGAAGTTCAACCCCATTCTTCGTCGGTCAACTTTGCACAAAGAGATCAAGTAACCAGTCGTTAACCCCTGAAATTCAGCAACTATGGCTAAGAAGACAGTAGCATCGCTGCAGACCGGAGGTGGTCGTCAGCACACGAAGGTGATGAAAATGGTGCGCAGCCCTAAGACGGGCGCGTACATGTTCAAAGAAGAGGTGGTGCACAACGACGATGTGAAGGCTTGGTTCGCCAAGAACTGAGGAGACATCACTCCCAATCAAAGCATTCGGATGGGCTGGTTTCCTCGTGAATCCGGCCCATTTTTTTGTTCATTTCACTCAATCCAACCCCACTGATGGGATTTTTCAACCGCCTGTTTGGCTCAGAGAAGAAGGCCTCCCTGGACCAGGGCTTGGCCAAGTCCAAGCAGGGTGTCATGGAACGCATTTCTCGGGTTTTCACCGGGAAGCGTCGCATCGACGACGATTTGTTGGAAGACTTGGAAGAAGCCCTCATCTTGTCTGATGTTGGCGTCGACACCACCGAAGCCATCTTGGGCAGGCTCCGCAAGAGGGCGACTTGGGAGGCTTTTGTGGACCAGTCGGAATTGATGACCATGCTGCGGGAGGAGGTGCTCGGGCTGATCACCAAGGACGAAGACCGCGCGTGGACGGACAGCACCGCCTACCGCGTGCCACCCAGCGACGGACAGCCTCATGTCATCATGATCGTGGGGGTGAACGGGGTGGGAAAGACCACCTCCATTGCGAAGCTTGCGCACCGTTACAAGTCTTCAGGCCTGAAGGTCATGCTGGGCGCCGCAGACACGTTCCGTGCGGCTGCGGTGGACCAATTGAAAGTTTGGGGGCAACGCGTGGGGGTGGAAGTTGTGGCCCAAGGCATGGGCTCGGATCCAGCGGCTGTGGCCTTTGACACGCTTCAGTCCGCAGTGGCCCAAAAGGCGGATTTGGTTCTGATCGACACCGCTGGACGCTTGCACAACAAGGTCAATTTGATGAGTGAATTGGGCAAGATCAAACGCGTCATGTCCAAGGTGGTTCCCGAGGCGCCCCATGAAGTGTGGTTGGTGTTGGACGGTTCCACAGGCCAAAACGCTCTGGAGCAAGCCAAGCGCTTCACGGAAGTGACGGACGTGACAGGACTGGTCCTGACCAAACTTGATGGAACGGCCAAGGGCGGTGTCGTCTTGGCGATTTCCGATCAACTTCAAGTGCCCGTTCGATTTGTGGGTGTGGGGGAACAAATGGGGGATTTGCAAGAGTTTCACCCCATGGAGTTCGTCGACAGTCTGTTGCCTGAATCCTTTGAAACCAACCCATGAGAGCCAGATCCTTCAAGCCCCGCAAAGTCAACGTGGTCACCCTTGGTTGTGCCAAGAACATCTACGACAGCGAAGTCCTGATGGCCCAGTTGCGCGCCAACGATTTTGAGGTGGAGCACGAGTCCAAGCAAGACGATGCCGGCATCGTCGTGGTCAACACCTGCGGCTTCATCGAAGCGGCCAAGCAGGAAAGCATCGACACCATCATCCGCTTTGCGCAGGCGAAGGAGGAGGGTCAAGTCGACCGTGTGTATGTGACCGGGTGCCTGTCTGAACGGTACAAAGACGAACTGGCAGATGGCATCCCCGAAGTGGACGCGTGGTTTGGGACCCGAGAACTGCCAAGGCTTCTGAAGACCCTGCGGGCCGATTACAAGAAAGAACTTGTGGGCGAGCGACTGCTCACGACCCCTGCACACTATGCCTACCTCAAAATCGCAGAGGGGTGCGACCGCCCTTGCGCTTTTTGTGCCATCCCACTCATGCGCGGCAAGCACCGTTCCACCCCCATGGAGGACTTGGTGGCCCAGGCCAAGAGCTTGGCAGCACAGGGCGTGTCAGAACTCATTTTGATTGCCCAGGACCTGACGTACTATGGTTTGGACCTTTACAGGGAGCGCAAATTGGCGGACTTGGTGCGTCGCCTCAGCGATGTTGAAGGCATCGCCTGGATCCGTCTTCACTACGCCTTCCCCAGCGGTTTTCCAATGGATGTCTTGGACGTCATGCAGGAGCGCAGCAATGTGTGCAACTACTTGGACATGCCTTTGCAGCATGGCACGGATGAAATGCTCAAGGCCATGCGCCGAGGCATCACAGAGGCGAAGACAGATGCCTTGATCGATGCCATCCGGCAACGGATGCCTGACATCGCCATCCGCACCACCCTCATTTGCGGTTTCCCTGGGGAAACGGAGGCTCATTTTGAGCATTTGCAAGGTTGGGTGGAGCGCATGCGGTTTGACCGTTTGGGCTGTTTCACTTACAGTCATGAGGAGAATACCCACGCCTACACCATGACCGACGATGTGCCTGAGGATGTCAAACGGGCCCGCGTGGAGCGGATCATGGACATTCAGGCCGGCATCAGCGAATCTTTGAATGTCGCGCGCATCGGAAGCACCGAGAAGGTCCTCATTGACCGTCTAGAGGATGGGTTGTGGGTCGGCCGGACGCAGTACGACAGCCCTGATGTCGACAACGAGGTGCGCATCCAACACGATGGGCATTTGCGCATCGGCGATTTTGTGACCGCCAAGATCACAGGAGCCTCAGCCTTCGATTTGGACGCCAAACTCGCATGACGAAACCGGCGACATACCCTGTCATGGAACGGTTCCCGACCCTGCAAGGGGAGGGCGCTTGGACGGGCCATGCGGCTTGGTTCATCCGCCTTGGGGGATGCGATGTGGGGTGTGCTTGGTGCGATGTGAAAGAGAGCTGGCCTGTCGAGGCCCATCCTCAAGTCGAGGTGGAAACCCTTGTCAAGGAGGCTGTGGATTCGGGATTGTCCTTGGTGGTGGTCACTGGAGGAGAGCCTTGCATGCACAACCTAGATGCTTTGACACAGCGGTTGCAAGCCGCAGGGTTGGCCACCCATGTGGAAACCAGTGGGGCCCACCCGCTCAGCGGATCATGGGACTGGGTGACTTTGAGTCCCAAAAAATTCAAGGAGTGCCGTCCCGAATGGTACGCAGAAGCCGACGAGCTTAAGGTGGTGGTGGTGAACAAGCACGACTTGTCATGGGCAGAAGGCCATGCAGAGAAGCTGACCCCCGGCACCGCAAAGTTTCTTCAGCCGGAGTGGGACCGCAGGGAAGAAGTCATGTCCATGGTGATTGACAAGGTCCAGCAGGACCCTGAGTGGCGTCTGTCCTTGCAGACCCACAAGTTCATTGGTCTCCCTTGAAGAAAAGTTTGATGTGGTCCGACACGGGCCTAGCTTGACAGCACAGGACCATCCCGTCTTTTCGTTCCTTGTTGGTCAACGCATAGTTGTGTTCCAGAGCCACCTCACCCTCGATCACTGTGGCGCTGCAGCTGCCGCACAAGCCACCTCTGCACGAGACGGGGACGTCGATTCCCCGGCTGGTGATCGCTTCGACCAAACTCTCTTCTTGGGGGCAATAGTCAAAGGTCACTTCTTGGCTGCCCATCGTCGCTGTCACTGAACAAGATTGGGCAGAGGCTGCCTCCAAATGGGGGGGGTGATGGAAATCCTCCACACGGATGTTTTCCGCCAGGATTCCGGCCAAATCCAAACCTCTCAGTACGTCTTTTTTCATGCCGACGGGTCCAGACACCAGCGCTTTGGTGGGCAAGTCCGTGACGACTTCGTTCCAAAGGAGCATGGCCTTAGATGCATTGATGCGTCCGTTGTACAACTCGTCGTCCAAGCTCTCGTCCGTCAAAATGTGTTTGATGTTCACTTGGGGCAATGCGGCCAAAGCTTCAAGTTCGTCGCGCAGTAGGATGTCAGACACCCCGCGGTTGCCATAGAAGAGGGTGATTTCGTGGTCCCAAGGAGAGGCGAGCAAATGCTGCATCACGCTGTAAAGCGGAGTGATGCCTGCACCGGCAGCGAACATCACCGCGTGAATGGGTTCTTCATCCCAGTGAGTGGGGAAAAACCTTCCTTGAGGTGGATAGGCCATCACTTCCATACCCGATTTGAATTGCCGGTTGACGAAGGCGCTGCCCCGTGAGCCTCCCGTTTCCTTCACCACGACTTGGGGGAACACCGCGTCGGGCGCTTGCACCAAGCTGTACGAGCGGTACAAAAGGGGGTCGCCGCAGGGAAGGCAAAAGGTCATGTAGCCACCAGGGATGTTGGGCCACTCTTTGGCACCAGCACCAGGGTCGAGGGTGAGTCGGACCGCTTTGGGCCCCAAGCGCTCGACATGCTTGATGGTGATGGTGGAAGGAGTGCCCATGGAGGAGATGACCATAGAACAAAAGTTCATCGAAGCGGTTCACTTCCGCACTATCCAAGGTGATGGGCCGCCCATAGAGGGGTTCAAAGTGCTTGCAATCAGTGGTAAAAGCCTTGTTCTGGCGGGTCGATGCGGTACCGATCGAGGAATGCGTTGGAGGACATCACAGGCACGTTTGCAGGCACCGTCCACACGTGATGCAAATCCCCGCGTGGCCCAAAACGGCTGGGGTCGATGGGGAGAAACTGAGCTGTGGTGGCGAAGAAGGAGCAACCGTCTCCACATGAAAAAGCCCCTTCCTCTCCCAAAGGCGGAAAGGGCATGGGCGGATGAGGTGTGCCATCTGGCCCACGGACAGGGGAGGTGAAGGCAGGCATGGGCCGCTCAGATGCCAAAGCGATGCGTTCCCCAAACCAACGAAATTCCTTGACGACACTGGTCCCCAGCAAATAAGTGACGAGTGAATCTTCTGCACTGCGTTCCACAATTTTGACCCGTTGGGGGCCATCCACCCAAACCTCAAGTCCTTCAGAAGGAAAGTAGCCTTGCGGCGAAGAGGGGCGGCACTCCAGCACGAAGCGCCCCGAGAACCCATCCGATTGGGCGAGGAGCGTGTTGGATGCCAAGAATGTGAGGACCCACCAGAGCGTCAGTCGATGCATGGGGTCAAAGATGCAACAACGATGCCAAGGCCTCTTCGAGCTTTTGGGCATTGGGCAATACCGCAGCTTCCAAAGCCTCATTGAGAGGGATGGCGGGCAGGTCCATGCTGCCCAAAACACTTGGAGCGGCGTCGAGTTCACGGAAACAACGCGAGGCAATGTGGCCTGCAAGGGCTTGGGCAAAACTGTGTGCCACGGGCTCCTCTGTCAGGACCAGACATCTGTTGGTTCGGGAGATGCTGGCTTCAATGGTTTCGTAATCCACAGGTTGGATGGACCTCAAGTCGATGACGTCGATTCGGCCCGGGAACGCTTGGACCGCCTCCAAGGCCCAATGAACGCCGCGCCCATAGGTCACGATGGTGGCACATGCATGCTCCCGCAGCACTGTGTCGTCAGCCTCCACGACACGTCGGGCTTGACCCAAGGGGACGCGGTAGTCGCGGTCGGGTTCCACCACTTTTGCCGTTTCCGTGCCTGGGATCTTGGACCAGTACAGCCCTTTGTGTTCAAGCACGACCACAGGGTTGGGGTCTTCGTAGGCCGATTTGAGCAGTCCTTTCAAGTCGGCGCCATTGGAGGGGTAAGCCACCTTGACCCCGCGGATGTTGGCCAGCACCGATTCGATGCTGGAGCTGTGGTAAGGTCCACCGCTTCCGTAGGCCCCGATGGGCACACGGATGAGGGAGGACACGGGCCATTGACCATTGCTCAGCAAATAACTGCGGCTCAGCTCCGTGAAGAGTTGGTTCAATCCAGGCCAGAGGTAATCGGCGAACTGAACTTCGACGATGGGCCGGCAACCGGTCGCACTCATCCCTGCCGTGGAGCCGATGATGAAGGCTTCTTGGATGGGGGTGTTGAAGACGCGGTGGTCGCCAAATTTGGTCCCCAATGTGGCCGCTTCACGAAATACGCCTCCCAACCTCGCCCCCACGTCCTGGCCGTACAATAGAGACTCAGGGTGGTCCTCCATGATTTCCTGCATGGCATGCAAGGCGCAATCCACCATCAAGGTCAATTCTCCACCCTCGGGGTGGCGTGTGCCTTGTTCTTCCAACACAGCAGCAGGGGCAAACCGATGGGGCAGAAGGTCGGACACGTCAGGTTCGTCGGCTGCCCGCGCTTCGTCGAAGGCCACCTGAACCTCGGCTTCGATTTCTGCATGCAAGAGGTCGAGCGCGCCGCGTTCCGTGCCAGCTTCGAGAAGGGCGGCCTCCAATTTGGGGAGGGGGTCGTTCGCCGCGGCCTCCTCCAGGTCGTCGCGGTAAAATTCTCTGCGCACGCCGCTGGTGTGGTGGCCAAGAAGCGGAACGCTGGCGTGGATCAGGAAAGGCCGCTGCTCGCGGCGTGCCGTGTCGATGGCATGCGCCATGGCTTGGTCGCAGGCCCCCCAGTCCGTGCCATCGACAGAGAGCACTTCAATGCCGGGAAAGGCCTTGGCGAAGGTCGTCGCGTCCCCGAAGCGCACCTCGGAACTGTGGGCACTGATGTCCCATTCGTTGTCTTGCACCAGCCAAACCATGGGCAGGCTTTTCAGCGCGGTCATGTGAAAGGCCTCGGCGACCTCGCCTTCTGTCATTGCCGCATCGCCAATGCTGCAAAAGGAGATGCCCGGAACGGCTTCCACTTCAGGCAGTCCTGCTGCTTTGCCATCCTTCACGGCTTGGGAAGGGAGTTCCATTTGACGCAGGTATTGCAGCCCCATGGCTGCGCCGGCAGCGGGGATGGCCTGCATGCCGGTGGCTGAACTCTGGTGTGGGATCTTGGGCTGGCCAGGTCGGTTGAGGCTGGGGTGGCTGTAGTACGTTCGCCCTCCAGAAAAGGGGTCGTCTTTTTTGGCAAAAAGCTGGAGCATCAGCTCCTTGGGCGTCACCCCCATGGACAGCAACAGGCTGTCGTCTCGGTAGTAGCAACTGACATAGTCTTGGGGGAGAAGGCGCTGTCCCGCGGCCACTTGGATGACCTCATGTCCGCGCGAACAGGCATGAACATATTTGGCGGTCAGTCGCGCGTGCTCCTCAAAGAGGTCGGACATGGCGCGCGCTGTGCGGGCCGTTTTGTAGGCCTCGAGCAGTCCTTTGGATGCGGTGGATCGCGCAGGTTGCGGCATGACCCAAAGATAGGGGGAGGGTCCTCCACTTCCTGCCGGGCTCACCCTACCTTCGTGCTGTGGGTCTCAAGTATGAAAAATGGGAAGGCACGGGCAACGACTTTGTCCTTGTGGATGGACGCCAACATGGCGTCCTGCCTTCGGACTGGGACCCCGCTGAAATCGAACGCATCTGTGACCGCGAACAGGGCGTAGGGGCGGATGGGGTGCTTGTGGTGAATCTGGGCGCGCCCAATGTCCTGCATGTGGACTTTCGCAACCCCGACGGATCCCGCTCGTTTTGTGGCAACGGCACCCGCAGTGCCCTGGCGTGGGCGCAAGCCCAAGGAGCCGTGGATGCCATGGACCACGAAGTTCAGATTCAAGCGGTCGATGGCGGCCACATAGGGCGCATTCGACCCGATGGATGCCCCGGCATTTCCATGAATGTGGCGGCCACACCTGTGGCTTGTGCCCCGCAACTCGAAGGGGCCCATCGCGCCTTCTTCGTCGACACCGGGTCTCCCCACCATGTCGAATGGTTGGATGCGGCCAAAGATGTCAAGGACTTGGCGCTTCCTCAGGCGGTCCATCCTATCCGATATCATGAGCGGTATGCCCCTGAAGGTTGCAATGTGAACGTGGCTGCCCAAGGGACGACGAAGGGCCACCTCCACATGCGGACCTTCGAGCGTGGGGTTGAAGCTGAAACCCTCAGCTGCGGAACGGGCGTGGTCGCAGCCGCCCTTTCCGACATGAGGGAAGAGGAAGGCCCTGTCATGGAGCGCACCGTGCATGCGCCAGGAGGCGTGCTGGAGGTCCATGTGCGGAAGAACGCAGACGGCGCTTTGAAGGACGTTTGGCTTTGGGGTGCAGCCACCAAGGTGATGGAAGGTGTTTGGTCTTGGGCCCTGATGGTGTCTATGGCATGTTGCGGCATGGCGGCTGCCTGCTCTGCCGTCGCCTCGCCTTTCTCGGAATCCCTGTCGCCGGAGGCGCAATTCTCCGTTCTGACCGCCAGCCCCGGGGCGGAATTGTATGCGGCCTTTGGGCACACCGCCTTCCGGCTCAAGGATTTGGACACCGGGGTGGATTTGGTCTTCAATTACGGCACGTTTGTGGTGAACAAGGGCTTCTACGTGCGCTTTGTGAAGGGGCGAATGGATTACAAACTGGGGGTGGAGCGCTACCCGCGGTTCCAAAATGTCTACTTGCGTCAGGGTCGCGCACTGCAGGAACAGGTCCTGCATTTGGGCGAAGAGGATGTCCGGCTCCTGGCAGCGCATCTCGAACAGAATGCCTTGCCTGAGCATGCCACCTACGCCTACGATTTCTTCCGGGACAACTGCGCCACAAAAGTCATTGCAGTTTTGGAAGACGTTTTTGGCGACCGCTTTGTGACGAATTGTTCTCCGACAGACAGCACCTATTTGGAGGCTCTGCGCCCTTTCATGGGTGGATTGCCATGGACGGGTTGGGGGATGGAGCTCATTTTGGGCCACGAGGCTGCGCAATCGATGCCCTCCTGTGGCCATGCGTTCTTGCCCGATGTCCTCGCATCCGAATTGGACGGCATGACGTTGGATGGAGAGCCGTTGTGTTTTCCGAGGGAGTTGATTTATCCGGCAGAGGGTGCCTGGCGCGCTGGCCTGCCTGAAGGTCATTCGGGGCGTCACGCCCCTTCGAGGTGGGCGTGGGCGTTGGCACTTTGGATGGCGTTGCTCTTTGCCACACGTCACAGAGGAGCGCCTTTTTGGCGACATGCGAGGCGCTTGAGCCTCGTGGCCTGGGGCGCACTCACCACCACGATGACCTTGCTCTTTGTTGCCATGCAAGGGGTGACGGACCACCGGGACACTTGGTGGAATGCCGATTTGTTCTGGACGTCCCTGGGGTGCGTCGTGCTTTGGAGGGCATTGGGCCGCCGACCTGGACCGACACTTCCGGCCTGGTTTCGGCATTTGGCCCAAGCGTGGAGTGTTCTTGCGTTGTTGTCCACTTGGGTCTTGCCCGCCATTCACGGATCCCAGCCTTGGAGTTGGTCGGTGGTGTGGCCGAGTGCTGGAATGAGTGTGGCTGCCGTGCTTGCCCTGTGGACATCCTTCGGTTCCAACCGGTGAATCCATGGTCCTTCCCTTGTAACTTTCGGTGAACTCCATGCGCAAAACATTCACAACCGTACGATGGCAATGGGCCCTTGGCTTTGCCCTGGTCGTGGCCCTTTGGGGCTGTCAAAATCCAGTCTCTTGGGAGTCGGATGTCCATCTCCCCATCCTTGACGACCAGGTGTCTTGGGCCGATGTGGTGCCCGACTCCTTGTACGAGCCAGGCACAGGAGGCAATCCTGCCCACTTTGTGCTGGTGGACACCTTGGATGGTTGGGACTGGACCGATTTGTCCACCCTTCCGGATTCCACCCTTCGCATCCGCTACGATGGAGAGGGCGGTGGCTTGGAGGCCAATGGGTTTCCAGTAGTTGCGGGACAAAATGTTGTGGCCCTTTCCGATGTTCTGGAGTTTGACGTGGCGCCAGAAGAAGGCGTGGCATTGACCAAGGCCGAGGTCACCTCCGGATCCGTGCTGATTCAGGTGGAGCACAGCCTTGGATTCGAGTTGAATTTGAGTTACCAATTCCCAGATGTCCTCATGGAAGGGGAACCTTTGGGGTTTGGGCTGGAGGTGCCTTGGGCTGACGAGGAACAAGCAGGAGTGGCCAGCCAATCGCTCGATCTGACGGGTGCGGTCTTCGATTTCTCAAATGCGTTCAGCGCAACGGACAACGAGGGGTACGACTTCAATGCCCTGAACATCGATCTGCTTGCCGTGGCCGGCGAATTCAACAATGAGGGCTTTTACATCGTGCAGGCGGAAGACAGCCTTGTCATCTCCCTGACGTTTCAGGGGCTGACGGTGTCTTCCTTGGCGGGTTACTTCGGCAATTATGAAGAGTCCACCTCTGCAGATGTCGACTTGCTGGACACGATTCCTTTGCCTGAGCCCATCATTGATTTGGAAGGCACCCAGGCGTCGTTGCATTTCACCAATACGGTGGGCGCGGACTTCTTGCTGTCGATCGACACCATGCAGTTTGACGATGAACTGGTGGAGGGCGACTTGATTGCTGGTCACCTCATCCCGCGCGCCATCTGGCAGAACGACATCCCACAGCCTGCAGAATGGTCCTTGGACCTTGGCGCACCGGGGTCGACCTTTTTGGACTTGCTCGAGACGTTTCCAAGGTCGCTGCATGTGGCCGGTCGGATGGAATTGAACCCCATCAACACCTCTGATTTGTTGATTGACCGCTGGGACGTGGCGTATCCGCCCACCTTTTGGTACCAGCTGCGCGTGCCGCTGAAATTGGGGGTCAATGGGCTGGTGCTGACCGACACGTTTGATTTGGAAGGGCTGAAGGACTTTCCCAAGTTTGAAGGGTTCTTGCATTTGGACTTCTCCAATTCATTCCCGGTGGAGGTGAAAGGAGAGGTGACCTACGACCGCCTTGACGGGGTGGTCTACCGCGACACCTTGGTGTTGCCTCCGGGCGATGCTTGGGCGGACTTGGATGGCCAAGCCACCTTGAGTTTGCCTTTGAATGCTGAGATGGTCGAACCAGGAGGCACTGTGGCCGTGAGTTTGTCCGTCAACACCTCAGGACCTCAACCTTTCACTGGGTTTGAGCGTGTGCGTGTGCAAGGCCGGTTGGAGGGCACCCAAACCATTGAAATCGAGAACGAATGAGGCTGATGCACGGTTTCATGCGCAGGATGTTCCTCAGCTCAGTCCTCGTCTGCTTGGCGCTTCCGATGCTTCATGCCCAATCCTTGGTGGCCGATTTGAAGGCTCCTGTGGAACGGGGAATGGGGGAGTGGGAAATGTGGGGAAGCCAAAGGAGCAACGCCCTGTCGTCTGGAACCATCCAAACCTTCATGGAAGGCGGCTTCTTGTCCCGGAACTTTTTTCAAGACGCCTTGGCCCTGCATCCTGCGCTTGGCGGGATGGGGGTGGATGTCGGGTGGTCGAAGCGCTGGACGACGCGCCCGCTGGGCGAGGGTTCTTGGGCATTGACGGGGTCGTTTGGCAGCGAAGTGTTGGTGAGTTCGTTGTGGCGCAAGGAATTGATGGAGCTTGCCTTTCTGGGCAACGCAGGCCATACGGGCCGTGTCGATCTTTTGAATGGCACAGGTGTCCGTGCAGGGGCGTTCAACCGATTCTCTTTGGGGATGGAGAACACCCAGACCAGGCAGCGTCTTGAATTGTCCCTCGTCCAGCGCATGGCAGGGGCGGAGTGGGGCATCCCCAACGGGTCCTTTTGGGTCTCAGAAGGGGCCGATTCGATGCAAGTCAATGTCCTCTCTTATGCCCTGGCAAGTCTGGACGAATTGCCCGACACGAGTGGCCTTGCATGGAACCAAATCCTTCCCGCCTACGGCGTGGGCATCAGCGGGGCTTTGCCACTGACATCAGAAATGTGGCCCTTGCAGTTTCATGTGGACTTCAGAGACATTGGCATTTTGTTTGAACCCGCAGGTGGCATGGTGGCCTTTGTGGACACTGGAATTTCCACCACTGGCCTCTCCGTCCCTTTGACGTCGTACATCGACGACGGAATGGACAATGGACCGGGGTTGACCTGGCAAAACGTGGTGGACGGCAATACCGGATACCAGTTGGACAGCATTTTGCTCGTCAGCGACAGTGCGTCCAGTCGAATGATGATGCTGCCTTCCAGGGTTCAGGCAGCGCTGACATGGTGGCCTTCTCCCAATGTCCAAATCCGCGCCAAGGTGCGCGCAGGCAGTTGGATGCCTTCCTCTGAATACACCCTGGGGGTGGGTTGGATTCCTGGCAAGCGGTTGGCATTTGGGGTCGATTTCAGAACGGGGGGTTGGGGCGGCCCAAGGCCTGTGACATGGCTGAAGCTTCGCGTGTCGAAGAAACGCATCCTTTCTCTGGAAGTGGACGATCCGGCGGGTTGGTTTTGGGGGCAAGAGGTGGCGGCCAACACGTACGGACGAGGCGTTCGTTTTTCTCTGCAACGGTTGCCAGGTGCGGGTTGGTCCCGATTCATGGGATTGCCCAGCCGCGACCTTCGCAAACCTCTTCCCCAAGTCGCACCTGTCGCCCCAACGACGGGTTCTTGAACCTTTGAATCCACTGCAAACCATGGAAGCTTCTGCCCACAAGCCACTTCACGTTTTGGCCGGCCCGTGTGCCGTAGAAAGCCTCGAGACCACCATGGAGGTGGCCCGCGAGGTGCAACGGGTGTGCCTTCAACTTGGGTTGCCCTTTCACCTCAAGGGGAGTTATCGGAAGGCGAACCGTTCGCGTTTGGACTCATTTGCTGGCATTGGGGACGCCAAAGCCTTGGACATTTTGGGCCAAGTGAAAGCCTCGCTGGGCGTGGGCATCGTCACCGACATCCATCTTCCTGAGGAGGCTGCCACGGCTTCGGAAGTGGCAGACATCCTTCAAATCCCTGCCTTTTTGTGCCGTCAAACCGACTTGCTCGTGGCAGCAGCCTTGACAGGCAAAGTGGTGAACATCAAGAAGGGCCAGTTCATGTCGCCCGGCGCCATGGCCCACGCGGTGGCGAAGGTGAAGGAATCAGGCAACGACAAGGTGTGGGTCACCGAGCGCGGCACGATGCACGGGTATGGCGACCTGGTGGTGGACATGCGTGGCCTTGCCGAGATGCGGGCCTTTGCGCCCACCTTCATGGACTTGACCCACAGCCTTCAGCAGCCCAACCAAGCCAGTGGGGTGACCGGTGGCCGTCCAGAGTTGATCTCCACGGTCGCGCGCGCGGCTGTGGCGGCGGGTGTGGACGGGGTGTTCATCGAAACGCATCCTGACCCATCCAAGGCCCTGAGCGATGGCGCGAACATGCTTCCCTTGGACCAGCTGGAAGGGTTGCTCACCACTTTGTCAAGCTTGCACGATTGGCGTCAAAACCACTAAGTGAACAGATTCATGAAAAGGCGGGATTGCTTTGTTGGCAAAGGATTTGCAAGAAGCCGAGCCAACAACCTATCTTTGCCGTCCGTTTCAGCAGCGGCTGATGACACGCGGAACATTCAATGGGGGTATAGCTCAGCTGGCTAGAGCGCTTGCATGGCATGCAAGAGGTTAACACAACTCAAGTCCCTCTCAATCAACCACTTTCGGAACGAGTCTTCTCATGTGTGGCACAAAGTGTGCCCAGATGCATTCGTTTTCCATTCCAGTCTTGCAGCACAACAAGCAAGGCCGATTCTTCATTTCCTTTCAGCTCAACGGCAAGCGTCACCGCTACTCAAGTGGTCGAGCGTTTGACTTGGATGTTGACCCCAACAGGCTACCATTGAGCATCAGGAAAGCAGCTGCTGAGGATCTGTGCTACCTCATTCACGGCAAACTCCGAGAGGGATGGGGTGCTGAAGTCGACAAAGACGAGATTCGAGCGCTCGATGCGGTGAGGTCTTTCACCGTTGATCCTGCCTTCACCACGATGTACACAAAGGCGCTGCAACTGACTCAGCGCCGGTTCATTAATTTCCTCCAGCGCAGGGGACTCCAAGCGCTCAAGCTGTCGGATGTCAAGGACTCACACCTCAGATCGTTTTTGGTGTCTCTCGACCTGTCCGTTTCATCGTACAACCACGAACTCAAGCACATTGCCAGCATCCTAAGCAAGCTCATGGCGCCTCTCGGATTGTCCAACCCTGCAGGGCTCATCAAGAAGAAGAAAGAGAAGCCAACGCTTCACAAGCCCTTCGACGATGTACAAGCTGTCCTTGCAGAGATCCGTGAGTACAACGAGAATCTGTGGTTGTGCTGCTTGCTCACTTACGGTTGCTTGCTGCGTCCCCACCAAGAGATCCGTCAACTGACGTGGGGGGACTTCTCCGAAGACATGAGCTTCATCTCGCTGTCAGGCCACAGAAACAAGAGTGGTAGGAACAGAATCGTCCCTCTAAACCCACAAATCGCAGTGCACCTCCAACGTGGGGGACACACTGACAACATCTTCACAGGCTGCGAGACTCCTTACAACCCTGACTACTTCAAGACGCTGTGGGGGAAGTACAGGAAGCGTTCTAAGCACTTACAACCGAACCAAACGCTGTACTCGTTCAGACACACTGGAGCCATAGAGATCTACAAGCGTACAGGCTCTCTGACGGTTCTGCAGCAAGCCATGGGGCATACTAGCCTTGCAGTGAGCTTAGGCTATC
>CALKGQ010000052.1 GCA_938085425.1 uncultured Flavobacteriales bacterium | reverse complement strand
GAACAAGCGGGTACGCATCTCCCAGCGCACCACATTGGCCCACTGGTTCACCAGCAGAGGCAGGTCGCGGTAGCTCTGGATCCACCCCTTGTAGGTGTTCCAAATGATGGTCTCCGAGGTGGGACGCACAATGAGCTCCTCTTCGAGTTTGGCGTCGGGGTCCACCACCACGCCGCCACCGTTGGGGTCGTTTTTCAGTCGGTAGTGGGTCACCACGGCGCACTCCTTTGCAAATCCTTCCACGTGGGCCGCTTCCTTGCTCAGGTAGCTTTTGGGGATGAACAAGGGGAAGTAGGCATTGACGTGCCCCGTTTCCTTGAACATGCCGTCAAGCACGTCCTTCATTCGCTCCCAAATGGCAAAGCCGTAGGGCTTGATGACCATGCATCCTTTCACATCGCTGTGCTGGGCAAGGTCCGCCTGCACAACGAGTTCGTTGTACCATTTGCTGTAGTCTTCTTCGCGTGAAGTGAGCTTGCTGGCCATTTTTGGTATGGTTTATGCTGTATCGTCTGCGTCAGCGCAGGCACCACAAAACTACGGAATGTGCTACCTTGAACCACGGAACATGAAGACCACCTCTCCCCCTCCCCCCTCACGCACCTCCACTTGGCTGTGGCTGGCGCTCATTGCCCCCCTGATGGCAGGGTGCGGCAGCTTGCTTCAGCACACCTCTCATTTGGAAGATGACGAGCTGTACTTGACGGAGAACGAAGAATTTGTCACCGATGCTGAATACTTGGCCTTCGCCTACGAGCAAGCCGGGTTTGATGCCGACAACCAAGATTTCCAGGCGCCCTCACGAAGGGGAGGTGATGCGTTCCAAAGCAACTTTGGGTACGTGCCGCAGAGCCTGCGGGGACGTTCCATGCTTCGCGGTTACATGTCGCCTTACGGCGCGGGTGGATTTGGCCCCAACCCCTACGATCCCTTTGGCAACAGCTTCGCCGGAGGGTACGCTCCTTACCAGCCTGGTTTTTACGACCCCTACAACCCTTACGGAAGCCCCATGGGCTCGCCGTATGGCTACAATCCTTATGGATCCAACCTCTATGGCGCCAACCCCTACGGCTACAGCCCCTATGGGTCCAACCCCTATGGTTGGGGCAGTGGCTATGGCGGTTACGGTGGCTATGGTGGGTTTGGCACGTACACGGGCTTGGGCAACACCACCGGAGGAGACTTGTACACGGGCACGCCTGTGGTGGTGGCGCCACGGACGCCCATTTGGTCTTCCACCTCGGTCAACTCCAATGGAGGTGGCGGACGCTTGTTGACCAACAAATCGGAAGAGGCCACGGGCAGCAACGGTGAACCAGAGGCGCCCAAAACCATTTGGCGGTCCATTTCCAACGCCTCCTCGGCGGCCGGAACAGCGCGAACTTCCAATGCACGAACCCGGTCATCGGCCACGGGGTCTTCCAGGACCACGTCGCCTTCCACGCGACCTTCTTCCTCATCGTCCTCGGGCAGGAGCAATTGGTCCCCCTCGTCGACGTCGAGGAGCAACAGCTCCACCCGAAGCAGCAATTCTTCAAGGAGCAGCACTTCCCGCGGCAGCACTTCCCGTGGCAGCACTTCGGGATCGCGGTCGGGCTCGAGCACCCGTCCGAGTTCTGGCTCGTCCTCTGGACGCAGCAGCTCAGGGCGCAGCTCTGGACGCAGTTCTGGTCGGGGCGGAGGACAATCTCCCCGCTGAGCCATGCGCGCAGGCTTTTTATTGCCCCTTGGCTTCATGGGGATCTTCTGGTGGGGTTTTGCCCTTCAGGGGCGTGCCCAAAATGAAACAGATGTCCTGAGATACAGCTGGGTGGACCCCCTTGGGTCCACGCGTGTCATGGGCATGGGGGGGTCCTTTGGCGCTTTGGGCGCCGACTTGGGATGTTTGGGCATCAACCCTGCCGGACTGGGCATGTACCGCAGAGGCGATTTGTCGGTCACCGCAGGACTTCACGCTGCCAGCACCACCGCCCAATGGAACACACGTCAGGAAGAGGCCACAGGCTTTGCGTCGACCATCAGCAACGTGGGCATCGCCTTGACGTACCCGAGTGTGGATGCAGATTGGCCCTTCTTCACGGTGGCCTTCTCCCACCAAAACCGCATGCCCTTTGCCCAAAAGGTGTCCGTGAACGGCGTCCCCTCTGAATCCTCCCTCTCTGCCTTGTTTGTGGGTCAGGCCTTGGACGACGCAGCCATCTATGGCTACGAATCGACAGACGACGCCTTGGACAACGGCGACATTTTTGCCTACGGCGCCTCCTTGGCTTGGCGCTCTGGCTTGCTCGTTCCCGACAACGACGCACTCTACGCCTCCTCCGTGGAAGGTCCTGTCAATGTGCAGCGCACAATCGACCGGACAGGACGCATGGCCGAGACCCAAATCGCCTTCGCCACCGCCTACCAAAACAAGATTTACCTCGGCGTCACCTTGGGGCTGCCCAAGGTCCAATTTGAGGAGCGGTCTGTCCACCAAGAGACGCCCGTGGCTTCAGGATCTGAATTGGGCCAATGGCGCTTCGAAGAACAACTGGACATCGAAGGACGTGGCACCTTGGTGCGGGTGGGGGTGCTGGCAAGGGTGACCAAAGCCCTCAGGGTGGGCTTGGCCTATCAATCGCGCAGCCGCATGACCTTGCTGGACACCTACAGCACCACGGTGCGCACGAGCTGGTTGGACGGGACGGAAGGTGCGGCCAGCAGCCCCATTTCCAACATCGAGTATTTGGTCTTCACCCCTTCGCGGCTGACGGCCAGTGCGAGCTTTTTGATGGGCAAAATGGGGGTGGTCAATGCGGACTATGTGCGCAGCGACATGCGCAACGGTGAATTGGGCGACGCGAACACTTTCCTTTCCTCGGGCTACGAGTATGAAGCGGAAAACCTTGCCGTGGACAATGGCTACCAAGTGGTCCACGCGGGCCGCGCAGGCTTGGAACTCCGCGTGGGGGACGCCAAGCAAGGCCGCATCCGTTTGGGGGGCGGCATGACGACTTCGCCTTTTGCGGGAGATGCCATCTATGCCAATGCCACGCGTTACCACGCAAGTGTGGGGGCTGGTTACAGGGTGGGCAATGTCCACTTCAGTGCCGCATGGCGCCGCGCCTGGCACCAAGAGGATTACTATTTCATGGGGGCCTTCAGCGACGAAGCCCCTGGCACCCTCGACCGAAGGGCCAGTGCCTTGGTGGTGGGGGCGGGCTTGAGGCTGTGACCACGGACTTTTGACGCACAAAAAAGCCCGCTGCATGGCGGGCTTTTTTGTGGGCCAATCGGCCTGCTGCTCTCTTACTTCTTGAGCTTGGCCAGCTCCTTGTCCAAGAGCTTGTTCATGCGCAGCAACTCCTCATCGGCAAGCTCTTTGTCGACCAAGATGCGGCCGCTGTGCTCGTCCACGATGATGCGTTTGCGCTGGGCAATGTCAATCTGACGTTGTGGTGGGATCTTGATGAACGTCCCTGCACTGGCATGACGCTCGATGGGGACCACCGCCAATCCGTTTTTGGCAGCGCCTCGGATGCGGCGGTACGAATGGACCAAACGGTCGTCGATGCCCTTGGAGGTCTTGTCGCTGTGCTTTTGGAGAAGCTCCTCCTCGGCTTGCGTCTCTGCAATGATGGCTTCGAGCTCTGCTTGCTTGGCCACAAGGTCTTCTTGACGTTGGTTGTAGCGCTCACGTGTGCCGTCCAAGCCTTCCGCCTTTTGGTCCATCTGGGCCTTGCATTCGCGGATGCGCTTTTCGCACAACTCGATTTCGAGGGTTTGGTACTCGATCTCCTTGGAGAGCGACTCAAACTCACGGTTGTTGCGGACGTTGTTTTGCTGCTCGGTGTACTTGTCGATGAGCGCTTGGCTGTCCTTGATTTGCATCTGGTAGGCCAACACACGCTGGTTCACCTGGTCGTTGTCTTCTTCCATGCGCTCGAGTCGGGCACGGAGGCCTTCGAGCTCGTCCTCCAATTCCTGGACTTCCAAAGGCAGTTCACCCCGGACCACACGGAGGCGGTCGATGCGGGAATCAATGATCTGGAGGTCGAAGAGGGCGCGCAACTTGTCTTCAGCGGTGCTCGGAGATTTTTTCTTGGCCATGCGATGGAGAATCGGTCTTGGGTTCAGCGAAAAGAAACAGGGTTTGTTCGGATTCCGGACAAACGGACCGCAAAATTAGGGAATTTCTCGTTGATTTTGCTGGCAATCAAGGAGCTCGTTTGCCATTCGCTCTCATAATGGCCCACATCAAGGAGCTGAAGGCGGCCTTCTGCCTGGAAATACTCGTGGTATTTGATGTCGGATGTGATGTACACATCGGCCTTGGCACGCTTGGCATCGCCTATCAAAAAGGACCCTGAGCCTCCGCACACCGCGATCCTTTGCACGTTGGCATGCACAGGGGCAGTGTGTTTGATGGCTTGGCAGCCCAAAACTTCTTTCACATGGTCCGAAAACGCCTCCCATGGCATGGGTTGGGCCAGCGTGCCCACCATGCCTGCGCCCACATCGGACCTCTCTTGTTGAAGGGCCAGGCGGTCAAAGGCCACTTCCTCGTAAGGATGGGCCGCCAACATGGCGCGCTCCACCTCCGACGCCAAGGTGCTGGGCACCACCATTTCCAATTTGGTCTCTGCCTCGCGGTGAAGCTCTCCAGGGGTCCCCACATGGGGTTGTGCCCCCTCGAGCGCACGGAACGACCCCACGCCCTTGGAGGAAAAGCTGCAGCCGTCGTAACGCCCAATGGCGCCAGCGCCAGCGTCCGCCATGGCCACCCGAACCGCCTCCGCATGGGCTTCAGGAACAAAGACTGACCATTTTTCCAGACCTGCACCCATGGGGCGAAGGATGTGAAGGGAGTCAGGAACGCATCCCACAAGTTTCGCAAGTTGGTGGTTCACCCCAGTCAACACATTGTCCAAATTGGTGTGGATGGCGTACAACGCGATGTTGCTCCTTACGGCACGCATGACCGTGCGTTCGACGTCGGATGCGCCCTGAAGGCGCTTCAACCCCCCAAAAATGACAGGATGGTGGCTCACAATCATCTGGCAACCAGCCTCCTCTGCCTCCTTGACCACCTCCTCTGTGCAGTCGAGGGACACCAGCACACGGGTCACCTCGTCCCCTGGGTGGCCCACCAACAACCCCACATTGTCATAGGATTCTGCGAGTGCCTTGGGCGCCCATGTCTCGAGCCAACCGGCGATGTCACGTACCTTCAAGCCGTTCTCCATGGACCCGAAGGTACAGTTTCCCTATCAGTTTCCCGGCACCGTGCGCGTGGCGCACGGCCAAGCGAGGGTGTCCCATGGCCATCCCCTTGTGGGGCCATGGTGGTTGCCCTTGGTGTGGATCTGGGCCTTGGTCTTGCACCTTCGTCACGCCCTTTATGATGTGGGCATCCTGCGCAGCCAAAAGGGCGCCCTTCCCTCCCTAGTGGTGGGCAACCTCGAATTGGGCGGCACGGGCAAAACGCCGCATACCTTGGACCTTGCCCAACGCCTCTCGTCCCATCTTGGTGCGGACCATGTCGCCATCTTGAGCCGAGGGCACGGAAGGTCCACGGCTGGTTTCGTTTGGGCCAATGAGGCGGCGACTTGGCAGGAAGTCGGCGATGAGCCTTGGATGCTTCAGAAAGACCTCCCTGACGTCCATGTCGCGGTCTGCGCCGATCGGCCCGAAGGCCTTCGAAAGATGAAGGCTGACCGACCGCAATTGAAGGTCGCCATCTTGGACGACGGCATGCAACACCGCGCCCTTCGTCCCGATCTCCTGATGGTCTTGCAATCGAGGCCCTTGCCCCGGCGGGGATGGGGTTGGACGCGCCTCGTGCCCGCAGGGCCGTGGCGAGATGTGCCCGTTCGGATGCGAAGCGCCGACGTTCATGTCAGGCCCCAAGGTGCCATGCCACCCCGAGACCTTGACGTTCCGTGTTGGGAACGGGCTATGGTGTCTTCCCCCCCGATCCCTTGGCACACGCCCAAAGCACGCGGCCTTGCATCAGCCCCCACTTCCCCCACTTCGCCTTTTCTTCTCGTCACAGGAACGGCGCAGCCACACCGTATTTTGGAGACCTTGCAAAGACAAAAGGTGGCCCTTGCCGCCTGTGCGCACTACCCGGATCACCATCCATTTTCCAAGGCTGACGTTGGCGCTTGGCTCGCCTTTGGGGAAGCCCATGGCGTCCATAACCTCTTGACCACCGCCAAAGATGCGGTTCGGCTGTCCGACCATTTGGAGGCTTTGAAGGAATGGAAGGTTTGGGTCCTGCCCGTTCAAGTCGAATGGACACAACCGGACGAAGTCGAG
>CALKGQ010000051.1 GCA_938085425.1 uncultured Flavobacteriales bacterium | reverse complement strand
CCTTTGGGTGGAAGGATTGATGAACTTGCAGAGTGGGACTTGGCCTGTGGGTGAAATCGAGGCAGAAGTGTCCCCCAAGAGCGCCATTTGGGATGCCCTGCCCAAAGACATCGAAGTCCTTGACACCGTCCGTTTCGCGGCTAGCGTTCATCAGCAGGGCCTCGACGGTCACTTCGATGCTGGAGAGATGACCCTCTTTGGCCAACGCCTGGACTTTGTGCAAGCCAAGCTGCAAGGACAGCCAAACGCATGGTCCTTGTCTTCCCTGCTGTCAGCGGGCAATGCTGCGCTGGACGTCAAGATTTCCGCAGACACTGCCTGGCATGTGGACATGCATGGAACACTCACGGGCGCCGGACATCTGCACCTCAAGGGCGAAGCAACACCAAGCTCAAACGAATCTTGGACGTGTCGTTTGGCCCAAGTGGACGCTTCCCTCGTTGCGGAGTCGACAGAGTTGCTGGACATCGCATTGTTGCACCCGCTGGAGTGGCGGCCCCAAGAGCATGCCCTCCTCCCCCCTGACCTTCAACTGCAGGGCAGCCTGGGATCGTTCGAGTGCAGGTCCGAGATGGACTCTGCTTCCCGCAAGTTGACCTGGTCGATGGCTGGCGGGAAAGGGGCGCTGTCTTGGGCAAAGCGTCACTGGGGCCTCAACTTGGGCCAATTGGGCATGCACGGAGACGTCGTTTGGCAGCAACCTGCTGGTCTCGCCTCTGTACCGGCATTCCGATGCGGGATGGAAGCGTCTGATGTACGATGGGCCACCATGGAAGCACAGACCATCCGAGCGCAGGCCCAGACAGTTGGTCCAGAATGGGCGTACGAAGCCACGGCCTGGGCGGGGCAAGACCAACATTGGGGGACCCTGGCAGGTCGGAGCAAACTCACCGCACCCTCCGGCCCCCTATTCCCTTTGGACTTCAGTTTTCAAAAAATCCCTGCCGAATGGGTGCATGCTTGGGTGGACACCAACGTGGTCGGGTTGGACGGCACATTCGATGTCGTTGGGGCTTGGGATGGCTCCCTCCTGGAGCCTTCTGTTCGAGGGCGGGCCAACCTCAATGCACTTGAGGTGAAGGTGCCGAGCCTGGGCACCGCGTTTCAGTTGGACGGCACCTTGAACATCCTGCCGGATGCCGTGCTGATGGACCAGGCCACATTGACCGATGAACAAGGCCATGAGACCCAGGTCGTGGGGGCCTTGTTTCACGAAGGTTTTGACCAGATCAACTTGGACATCAGCTGCACCGACATGGAGGAGCCCCTTCGCATCTTGAATCTCCCTCCTTCGCTCGACGCCCCCTTCTACGGAGTTCTTGACGGACAAGGGGAAGTGGATGTCTCTTGGTGGGGGGACCAAGTGACAGTGATGGCAGATGCCAAGGTGCTCGGCGACACCGACATCAAAATGAGCCTCGATGAATCTTCCGAAGAAAGTTGGGAAGATTTCCTCTCCTTTGCCTCTCTTCCTGATCCAGCGGTGGTTGCGCAAGGGAAGGCCAAGCGTGAGGAACCTCCTTTGGGCGTTGTTCTGCAATTGAAAATCGAAGCCACCGAGGAGGCACAAGTGACCCTTCTTACAGACGCTGAAAACGACGCGAACTTGGTGGGACGAACACAGGGCCATCTGGACCTGACCTTGGAAGACTGGGACCGCATCCAGCTGGCAGGACAATTGGCGGTGGTGGAAGGCCAATACGATTTTGCCTTGGGGCCTTATTTGCGGAAGACGTTTGAGCTGGAGCCAGGAGGAGTCTTGAGGTGGGACGGCGACCCTTACAAGGGATCCATGGACCTTGAGGCCACTTACCGCACCAGGGCCAATGTCACTCCCCTCGTGGGAGAATTGGGCGGCCAAGGCAACCAAAATGAAACCATCGAGGTGGTGCTTCATCTCCGCAACGACATGCTGCTGCCAGACATTGGGTTTGATCTTGCGGCGCCAGAAGCAGAGAATGTTGTCCAAGCTGCCCTTCAAAGTGCATTGATGGACGAAACCGAACGCACCAGCCAGGCCATTGCCCTGCTCAGTTTGCAGGAATTCCTCCCCTCCCAAGTCAACTCTTTGGCGTTGGGTTCTTTGGGCTTTCAAACCAACAGCATCGATGTGCTGACCTCCCAGCTTTCAAGGTGGTTGAGTGGCATCAACGACGATTTGGAAATCGGCATTTCCTACGATGGCACTGGCCAAGAGTTACAAGATCCCTCAACGACGCAGGATGCCCTTCAACTCGCCCTCAAGGCCAGCTTTTTGGACGACAAGTTGGAAGTGGAAGGGGCATTGGGGTCAAGGGGATTGACCCAAGAGGAGTTGGGAGAAGCCCACATCCAAAATGTGCGTGTCTTGTACAACCTCAAGGAAAACAAAAGTCTGCAGTTGACCGGGTTTTCCGAAGCCGCCAACGGCAATGCCCAAGTTTCGAATGCCGTCACACAAGGCATTGGGATTCGATGGCACCGATCGTTCCAATGGAAATGGCCTTGGCAGCGGACGCCGGAGGGGTCAGGCGTTCAGACAGTAGAGGACCAAGCCCCTTCTGACACTTCCGAGTGAAGTCCCTCTTGATGCTGCAGCCAGCAATCGATCAACCAGCCTTTTGCCACTTGGGGATTTCTGAACACACGAAAGGGAACCTCTGAAGAAAAGAACATCCAACGGATGTGGTGACGCAATGCCGTCAATCCGGAGGGCACCACAGCGGCGCGCGCCACGACGCTTTCAGACGCCTCGGCCCCCATCCAAAACGAAAGAACGTCTTGGTCAAACATGTCGATGTCTGAAGGAACAAGATGCAGCACTGTGCCTCGATGTTCGGGACAAGCAGAGTCTCGGTCCGACTCGATGCGACGGGCGGAGGGTTCGTCCAAGATGCAATTCGCATTGTGTTCCACCGTACACATTCCTGAAGCCCACGAGAAAGTGGCACGCTCTGTGGTGCAAGTCATGACATGATCCATGGTCACAAGATGGGCACATCTGGGCCATCGCCGACAGCACCTTCGCCGACATGTTCACATGGGGCTGCGGATTGTGGCCGTGGACTGGGCTCAGTCGCAGCTGTAGTCGCTCAGCGGACTGGGAGAGCAGAAATTCAAGGCTGCGGTCAAGTCGCCTTCTTGCAGGTGCTGCATGGTTTGCTTGAGGTAGCCGAGGTTGTACACGCCAAGAGTGGTGCGTGACGCCCACAATCCAATGCCTCCTTGCACATTGGTCCAAAGCGGCCGTTCCTGGACAATGCTGTTGGTCGACTCATTGACATCGAGGTAGATGGCAAGGTCTTGGTTGGCCACTTGAAGTTCAAAGTCCAAAGCACGCTCGATTTGGGTTTCGCCGTCGTAGTAACCAAGGACGCGACGGATGCGCGGATTGACCTCCAGACGTGTGGCGAGCTCACTGTAAAAGCGTTCTCCGCTGAAGCTTTCTTCCAACGTTTGGGTGTTGTTGGGGTTGTTCAACTGCCGTGTGCCGAGAGACAAAGAAATCGTTCGGTCACGGACGCTGTCCAGGAGGGTCAACTCGTCGTCGGCGTAGTACCTCTCTTGAAAGTTCACCTTCAAAGAGGCCGCATAGCGGCTCGCCCCTGGGGCAGAGGTCCAACGGAAAGGAAACGATGGGTACGTTGCAGAACCATCGGGATTGACGGACGCAAACCCCATTTGGTAGGAGCTCAAGTTGGGTGGAGGACGCTCGATGCTTCCTGCGCTCGATTGCACCATTGTGGTGGTCGCCTTCAATTCACTGCCATCAGGAAGGAGGGCTTCCAAGCGGTACCATCGGTCTTCACGGAGGGCCCTCTCAGACATCGAGGCAAAATAGACGCGTTGGGACGGGCCAAAAAAGATGCCGTCGGTGCTTTTGTTTTCCAAGACCGTGTCCTGCAGCATCCACTCCACCCCTGTCGCCAGCTCGTTCCCCACAATTTCACCGGACTCCGAAGGAATCAACTCCACGATCTTGGCCGTCACACTCCCTTCTGGGTATTCGGAGCTGTCGGGGATTTGGGCCGCAACCAATTGGTTCCCATCGCCGAGCCAAGTGCGGTTGATTTTCACCCATTGGGTGTCTGCATCCACCTCCAACAGGCCATACACCACAGGAATGCTGTCGTAAGGAGCTGTCAGATCGACCTCAGTGCTGCATCCCCACCATCCCGTCAAGGCCATGCATGCTGCCACCAGAGCACCCGCCGTCATCGTGTTCCATCTCATGTCGCAAAATTACGCGTTCCGACCTGCCCCGGACAGGCCCAACAAAAATTCCATGGTGTCCACCCCGTCGGCGTGGTCCCCCAGTTGAGGGAATTGATTGTCGCCCAAGGCGACCACCCGCAAGGCAGGTTGGGCGTCCAAGGCGATGGACGCCTCTCCTCCAGGCCGTGCCGACACCACTTGAAGCTCCTGCGCACGCCGGGACAGCTGAATGGCCACTTCATGGGCATCCTTGTACCGCTCAATGAACAGCGTGCCAATGGGCGACACCAATGCTTCCTGCTCTTCCTTGACAATCACAAATCCATTTTCAATCAACTCCTCCCGGTTGAGCAACCACACCGCTTTGTGGTAGTCATAATTGTTCGCATACTTGCTGTGTTGGGCCAAACGTCCCCAGCCGACCCAAGCCGCAAAGCAACGGTCCAAGTCGAAGCCTTCGGGAAGCCAAAGCTTGGTCACACTTCGGCATCCCATGCCAAAGTGGGCAAACACATCGTTCCCAAGACCTTCAAGTTGTTCTGAGGTTTCCTCACCGTCGAGAACTGCCACTGACGTGCGCTGGCCTCGGAAGAGATGGGGAAGATGTCCAAAGTAGGCCTGGAAATAGCGCCCCGCATTGGCCCCTCCCGTGGCCACAACAGCGTCCATGCCCTTCATCAATCCATCCTGGAAGGTCACGGCCTTGCCCACATATGGCTCCAGTTCAGCCCACTTCGACAACAGCCATTTGGGAAGGACCGCGTCGTCTTGGGACAATTTGACGTGAACGTCATGGCCGGCCAAGATGGCGCACATGATGTCGTGCCAACCGACCAACGGCAGGTTGCCCGCCAAAATGAGACCCACCTTTGCTCCTGTCACCTGGTCCGGCCAGTGGTACTGAGCTTGCCACCCACGCAGGCGATCTTCTCGCAAAGCCTGACCATGCGCCTCCAAGGCCATGGCGACACTTTCCTGCACAAACCAGCCATTGCGCGCTTCGGCAAGGGCCTGGGGGGCCTCTTCACGGGCCGACTCCTGAAGAAGCCATTGCCCAAGTTGAACAAGAGAGGAAAAGAGATTGTTGGCGTTGTACATTTGAATCCCAAAGGTACCTGCGATGGCCATCATGATTACAGACGAATGCATCAATTGCGGTGCATGTGAACCAGAATGCCCCAACAACGCCATCTATGAGGGCGGTGCAACTTGGAAGTTCAGCGAAGGCACAGGATTCAGTGGGTCCGGCACCCACCCTACTGCCGGAGTGGTGGATGCGGACGAGACCCACGACGCTGGAAGCCCTGACCTTTATTACATCGTGACCGACAAGTGCACAGAGTGTGTAGGTTTCCACGACGAGCCGCAGTGTGCGGCTGTTTGTCCTGTCGATTGCTGTGTGGACGACCCTGACCACGAAGAGACGGAAGATTTGCTGCTGGCCAAGAAGGCCTTCATGCATTTGTAAGAAACCGCGATTTTCTTCGTTCGATTCCCATGCAGTCCCCCCTCTTCCCCACTTGGGCCTTTCTCCTCTTCATGGGAGGGATGGCGGCCTCTTTGACAAGCCGCGCGCAATCGCCTGAGCTGGCGCGTGCCGAAGCTGCCCACCAAAGTTTGCGACAAGCCACCAGTGAAGCCGACCGGCTTGCGTTGCACGCGCAAATCGAAGACTTGTGGGCCCAAGCGGCAGAGGCAGGAGGCTTGATGGACGTGGACTGGTCCCTTTGGAACGAAGCCGTTGTCGACCTGGGCGAAGGCGAAGAGCGTTTGCTCGTGTACTCCTGGAACGTAGAGCTGGACGACCAATCCCAGCGTTACGGCGGGTGGGTGGCCGTGGCCGACAGCAAAGCCCCTCTTGGGTACCAATGGACGGCCTTGGCCCACGACACGCAAACCGACCCCACCGACGACAACCGCATCCACCGCCACGACCACTGGCAAGGTGGGCTTTACTATGCTGGAGTGGTCACGTACGACAAGTCGAAACCTGTCTACACGGTGCTCGCTTGGGATGGCGCCGATGCTCTGACCACGCGAAAGTGGGCAGAAACCCTAGAAACGAGGAATGGACGGGTGCGCTTTGGGAGCCCCCGCTTTGAGATGCCACAAGGACTTCGCAAGCGCCATGTGCTTCGCTATGCCAATGCCGTGCAGGCCACCTTGCGCGTGGAATCTTCTCCTGTGCGTATCGTGATGGACCACCTCGCGCCTGAAAGTCCAGACTTCAGGGGCCAATACGCCTTCTACGGGCCAACCTTGAGCTACGATGCCCTCGAGTGGAGAAAAGGGCGCTGGCACTGGAAAAAGGACGTGGCCGCCCAAAACGACGAAGAGGGTTCACGGCGAGAATACCGCGACCCCAGCAGGCGACGCGGGCGCAACTGATCATTGAGGCCGGCGCCACGCGTCTTGGCCCAGCCACACTTCAGTGGCCCCCGAGCCGTATCGCCGGGGATCCCCGTCGCGGAAAGTACAGTCGGGATGGTGCTGGTCCAGGCTGGTGCGGATTTGGTGACGAAGCACCCCCTGCCCTACGCCGTGGATGAACACAATGCGCCGAAGTTTCTCGCGTTTGGCGATGTCCATCATGCGGTCGAAGTGGTCCATTTGGATGGCGATCTTGGCGCGGTCGGGCAGGCCACTTTGGTCTTCCACCAATTCATGGATATGAAGGTCCACCTCCATGTGGGCGTCCCGCCTCGACATGTTGGTGGCCTGCGCATTGGCGTAACGCACATCGAAGTCCTTCTGAAGTTCCTTCATGCGCGTCTCTCCCACCTCGCGGGCAAGAAGCTTGGCCAAATCAGGGACAGTGTCCCCATATTTTTTGGCTTCCGTTTCTGGGTCTGGTGCATGAATCAACTCATGGGCTTCGACGGTGCGGTCAAAACCATCTTCGTCAGTGACCACCACTTGGCTGCCTTCCACACGCAGAACGGTGGCGCTTCCCACCTCATTCAAAAACTTGACCAATTGGCCTGGTGAAAACTGCCTCATGTCGCCTTTTCTTTTTCAATCACCCATTGGCTCGTGACGGCCGGTCCCTGATGGAAGGGGCCTTCGTCCAACACTTGATCGCAACGTGCATTCCACAAAATCTGGCCATGGTCGAGCTCGAGGTCCTTGTACATCGTGGTGGCGTCGAAGAGCATGTCGCGCACCTTGGGACCGCCTGAGTCCAAGCCGAGCTGGTCAACGTGAAACCCTTCGACGATCAGCCTTCCACCGGGTTTCACCCACGACCATGCCCGTGCGTGGAATGCCGACCGCACGTCAGGCGGCATGTGGGCAAAAATCAAGCCGACCACATCAAATGATGCCTCGTGGTACACCTCCAAGGCGTTGGCCGTGACTGCTTCGATGGACACCCCTCTGGAGGAGGCCAGTTTCCGCGCCTTGCCCACCCCTGTTTCACTCATGTCAAAGCTTGAAACGTCCCAGCCCTGCTCAGCGGCCCACACAGCGTTTCTTCCTTCTCCATCGCACGGCAACAACAGCTTGCCCGCAGGAAGCAAAGACAGCTGAGAAGCCCAAAACACATTTGGCTTCACCCCATAGACGGTGTCATGGCTCCTGTAGCGTTCGTCCCACTTGTTCATGCAACGAAGTTCAACATCGGACGGCTACCTTGCATCATGATTTCAGCAAAATCCCTGGTGGTCGCCTTGGTGGCCGTTGTTTTCTGTGGTGCCTCCTTTGCACAAGGTCCAACGGACACCACTTTCGCACGGGACAGCGTCCAAATTCGTCAGGTGTTTGACGAAGTGCTGATGCATGCCCAAGCCCATGAAAACCTGAGGCATTTGTGCAAGGAGATTGGCCACCGGCTCAGTGGCTCTAAAAGCGCACAACAAGCCATGGATTGGGGGCTCGATGTCTTGCGCGACCACGGTGCAGACACCACCTACATCATGCCTGTGGAGGTGCCTTCATGGACCCGTGGCAGTGTGGCAGATGCCCATGCGATCTTGCCCAACGGACAAGACATGGCCCTGCACATCACCGCATTGGGCGGGTCCGACCCCACCCCAGCTGGGGAGACCATCGAAGGTCCTCTTCTGGTGGTGCGCCATTTGGACGCGTTGGACACGTTGGATGCCACGGGCCACATCGTGCTCTTCAACAGGGCCATGGACCCTTTGTTGATCAACACTGGCGCGGCCTATGGCGGGGCCTATGACCAAAGGGGCAATGGCGCCGTCGCCGCCGCCAAGGCGGGCGCTGTGGGGGTCTTGGTTCGTTCCCTGACCCATGCCTTGGACACCCTTCCCCACACCGGCTCCATGCGCTATGCAGAAGATGTTTCGCGCATTCCCGCAGCCGCGCTTTCCACCGTGGATGCCTCTGCCTTGTCCAAAGCCTATGCCCAGGCGCGTGAAAGGGACCAAACCGTCGTCGTCCGCATGCGCATGGACTGCGCCGACCTCGGCAAGGTCATGCAAGGCAATGTCATTGGGGAATGGCGCGGGAGCACCCACCCCAACGAAATCATCACCTTGGGGGGGCACCTGGACTCGTGGGACATCGGCGAGGGAGCCCACGACGACGGTTCTGGGGTGGTCCATACCCTTGAGGCCCTGCGCGCCCTCCGGGCCATCGGTTACACCCCGCATCGAACGCTTCGCTTCGTGTTGTTCATCAATGAAGAAAATGGCAACCGAGGCGGCAAGAAATATGCTGAAATGGCCGCCTCCGAGCACGAAGCTGGACTGCGTCATGTCGCCGCCATGGAATCAGATGCAGGCGGGTTCGTGCCACGCGGCGTGCGCATGGACGGTCCAGATCTGCAGGTGGCCATGGTTCGGTCTTGGGCGCCGACCCTTGAACCCTACAACCTTCATTATTTTGGACGGGGTGGTGCTGGCGTGGACATTGGCCCGCTCAAGACACTGGAGCCCAGGCCGCTCCTGGTGGGTCTTGTGCCCGACGGACAGAGGTACTTTGACCTCCACCACAGCAGCCAAGACGTTTGGGAAAACGTGCACAAACGGGAACTGGAACTTGGGGCTGCCACATGTGCGACCATGCTGATGCTTTTGGATCAGCACCTGCCTAGCCCTTCAAACTGATCCCCAAAGGCGATTACTCTGCAGCGCTCCAGTAAGGGACAAACTGAAAGTCTCCGTACTCGTTCATCGTGCCAGCATACGCCGGAAAGTGAATCCCCAACTCGTCGAGGGTCCATGTCGAAGGCAACGGCAACCCAATGTGGTCGTTGGCATAGTGCCACAGACCGCCAAAGAATGGCGCCGATTCAGCCACAATGGCGGCATCGCCAAACTCCATGGAATACACGGCAAACTCGGGATTGTAGCGCAAGTCGAAGAACACATAGTGGCCATCAATCTCTTCGCCTGAGGACACCATCATTCGGCCATCGGCAGTCACCGACTGCGAAAACTCACGGATGACCCCAGAACGCTCCACAAGGTTGAAGACGGTCACGGGTTCAGGACATTCGGGCATAAACACTTCTGCGCTGTCGTAGATGCTGTAGGCGAAGTAGAGAGAATCCAAGGTCACATCCCCGCTGACGGCTTGCGCAAAAAAGGACTCCAAAGGGGTTCCTTGATAATCGCATGGCACCGTCAGGTCTGGCCCCCACTGTGTGTTGTACACTGTCAGAAACGACAGGAGATCGCCGTTGTTGATCAAGCCATCGCCATTGGCGTCAGGCTGGAAAGGTTGGGAGGTTTGGGCCCAAGAGCCGAAGGAAACGCCCAAGGCAAGGAGAAAAGAAAGCAGACGCATGGCGAAGGGTTTTGGTGGTCGTAAATATATACATAATATTTTTGACAGTGTTCAGCTAAGGTGTCTGCCTTGGTCTCATGCGCCACGATCCTTTCAAGCATAAAAAAAGCCCACCTCTCATGGTGGACTTTTTTGTGACCCTGTAGGGATTCGAACCCCAAACCTCCTCATCCGTAGTGAGGTGCTCTATCCAGTTGAGCTACAAGGCCATCCCACATGACCTCACGGCCAATCGGGGGGCAAAGATAGGCAGGCTTTCTTCCCCACCAAA
>CALKGQ010000050.1 GCA_938085425.1 uncultured Flavobacteriales bacterium | reverse complement strand
AACGGGACGGACAGTTCTATGGCACCGTAGTGGAACTTTTCAGGTTGCCCGATGAAGACCAAGACCCTTATTGCGACAAATGCGACGACGACAGGAAGGACAAGCGCGTGCTTGGCATGGAAATCGTTCGTGGCATGCAGGAAGATGGAGAAATGGAGTGGGAGGATGGCACCATTTGCGACCCCAAAAAAGGAAGCGTCTACGACTGCGAAATGTGGTTTGAAGACGGCAACATGGACGTGTTGAAGGTCCGTGGCTACATCCTCTTTTTGTTCCGAACGCAAGAGTGGTACCGCGTCACCGAGTAAGACCTTACGACCAACGCTTGTTCCATTCCTGGGTCAGCTCAGGAAGGCCTCCAGTGGCCCATGCGAGGGTCAATACCGTTCCGCCGGCTGCGCCACCTGCCGACAAGGCCGCGCCCAGCCACATCAGTTTGGACCAGCCCAGCGCTGCGGGCACTGGAACCAAGTGTGATGCTGCACCGACAAGGAGGGCGAGGCCTGCCACGGTCCACCATGCCTTCGAGAAGGGGTGGATCCTGAACAGCCTCCACATCATGCTCGTCCGCCATCCCATGTTCCAAACCCCCGTCATGGCCGTGGCCAAGGCGGCGCCCTCAATGCCCCAGCCGAGCCAGTGCATGAAGGCAGAGTTCGTGGCCACAGTCATGACGACAAGGCCCAAATTGATGGGCAGGGCCAGCTTGTAGCGCGACGAAAATTGAAGGATGGGTCCAGCCGTCCCGCCTGAAGCTTCTGCCACATAGGTCAGCCCCACCGCCAAAACGACCCACTGCAGGCCCTGATAGCCTTCGGGAAGTGCCTGGTTGAGCCATGGCATCCCAGACCAAATCGCCACCAGCAGAGAAGCCGTGATGGCGAGTTGAACGCGTGCGGATTGTTGAAGTTGGCCTCCACTTTTTTCAGGTCCCTCCTGCGCCACAGCTTTGGCCGTCAGGGACCGCAAAATGGGGCCCATGGCCCTCGTGGGCATGGCCACCACGGTGGCAATGAAGAAGGCAAAGGTGTAACGAGGGACGGTGGCCAATCCGAGCAGCGCCCCCACCATCACGAAGTCGAGGTTTTTGGACACCACCCTCGCGCTGCTGTTCCAAAACGCGTAGAGGCTGTACTCCATGAATGGACGGGCATCCTTTTTGAGGTTGGGTGTCCCAAGGCGCACGCCGGCTCCGAAGGCCTCGATGAACATGAAGACCACTGCCGCGGCATACGTGATGAGAAACCACCGGAAGAACGTTTCAAAAGGCATGCGCCCCATCAAGTAGAACACCGCCAGGGCCAAATAGGACCCTTTGAGCCAAACTTCTTGGATGAGGGTGACGTGCACGGTGCGCATGCGGTGGATCAAGGCAGACCGAAGCAAGAGCATGGCGAGGTAGGCGGCCGCCATGAGGACAAAGGCCCCCATTCGGTCTTGAAGCAACCATCCGGCATTGGCGTCGAGTTTGGTCAGCCATGTGGAAGGGACCAAAGCCGCCCCCACGCCAAACAAGCCCAGTGCCATGGCAGGCACCACGCACAAAGTGAACAGCATGGAGGATTCGCGTTGGGCATCGCCCTGGGCCGACGGCAAGAAGCGAAGGATGGCCCCAGGGGTGCCAAGCGCCAAGATTTGGGCCAAGATGGTGCCCCATGCAGTCAAAATGCGCAACAGGCCCCATCCTTCTTCAAACCCTTCGAAGGCCTTGGGCAACACAAACATGGTGTTGACCGCACCCAAGACGAGTCCTGTGGCCAATGCCAGGGAGTTGCGTGCAGATTGTTTGGCGACGATGCCCATGGGGTGCAAGTTCGTGGGAAATCAGAAGGAAAAGTTGTCCGTAGGATCCAAGACGACGCAATGTTCGCAGTATTTGGCGTCCGATTTGTGCTCCAAGACATTTTCCGTGGCCGCAAACTCGGTCAATCGATCGGCCAACCAATGGACAAATGTTTCTGCGTGATGTGGAAGGATCAACGGTTCGCCTTCGATGCGAAGAGAGAGCAATCCCTCCCGCACATTCCTGCCAGAACGGATGGCGGCCAAAACACCTTTCTCCCCCTCTTCAGGGGTCAAGGTGGCCAAAACCATGGTGGCGTAAACGATCAATTGCAATGCCTTGGGTTTGTCGCCATCCTCGAGTTGCGCCGTCCAATCTCCCTTGAGCTTGAGTTCTTTTGCCTCCACTTTCCCCGACTTGTAGTCCACCACCCTTGGCACACCTCGCACCGTCTCGCGCCTGTCGGCAATCCCACGAAAAGCCATGGTCCCAAAGGCGGTTCCAGGATGGTCGGAACGGAGCTTCTGCTCCAGTTCGACGATCTGTGGGGCTGGCGTCCCGGAAGCCAATTCGCCTTTCTCTTGACGTAGAAATTTTTGGATGGTGGCGCGTGCAATTTCGAGCTGCAAAACATTCTCTCCCCGATGCACCAAAGAGGCATTGTATTCACTTTCCAAAGCCTGTTCCAGAAGGGTGTCAATCGATGCGGCGACGTGGTCCAAATGTCCTGTTGTCAAGAGATGACCCTGTGCCCCTTTCAAGCCATGTTCCATCACCCAGTGCACCACACTCCCCAGTGTGCTGGCCTCCATCGAAGACTGCAATTCTGTGGCTTCCCCCATTTTGTAGAGGTACCTGTATGCAAAATTCCTGGGGCACTGCAACAAGGTGTTGATGGCACTGGGGGACATGCCATCGGCGGCCCAAGTGGACAAACGCTTTCGCATCACGTCCGTGACGGTCATGGGCCTCATCTCCGGCCGGGCATCGGGCAAGGGGAGTTGATGGATGATGGGTTGAACGCTGAGGTAAGGTGTCCCGTCTTTCTTGTGGAAGGACCCCTCGAGTTGCATGAGGTAGCGGGAGGGCTCGCCTCCGTCCTTTCGGTCGGGGCTGCTGCGGTGCAATAGATGCACCTCACGGGCCCGGTGAAAGATGCGGTGGACCAGGTATGCATACCGAGCTTCCCTTTCTCGCGGTCCCGGCATGCCCAGCGATGCCCTCAAGTCGAGGGGAAGAAAGCTGTCAGGCATGGAAGTCTGGGGCACGATGCCTTCGTTCATGTCAAGGACCAATACCCTGTCAAAATCCAATGCCCTCGCCTCGGTCAATCCCATGATTTGCAGTCCTTGGTTGGGCTCTCCAAGCAAGTCGATTCGTTCTTGGCGCAACAACCTTCGTGCCATGGCCCTGGCTTCACGCGCACTCTTCATGGGCCCATGGGATTGTTGCAGTCTTTCCAAGACCGCCAACACCGTCCGGAACCTTCGCCATCCAGCGGGGATCCATGGAAGGGCCCTTGCAGCATCCTCTTGAGGTTTGCTTTCTCTTTTGAGGTCCAAAAGTGCAGGCATCGCTTCCAGGCGTCCCTCCAGTTCCTTGGCCCAGTGGGACATGGCATGGAGGAAGGCAGAAGCATCCTCCACCCTCAAGGTCCCCAAGCCTTCCATCACGTCGCCCCATTCAGGCGCACCTTCTTCCACAAAATCCTTGGCTTGGATCCAGGCCCTGTGGCCCTTGATCATGCGGTGCATGGCACGCCCTTCTCGCCACCGTTGGTCCTTGTCGCCATAAGCTTGGTGGATGACAGGGTGGGCGTGAAGGGCTTGGATTTGCTCCAGCCTCCAGCTCTTGCTGTCGGTTTCAAGCATGCCAAACAACTGCTCCACAAAGGACTGGACTGGGGTTTCGTGGAGGGCCAAACCCATGGTCACGTTGATGCCGTTGGGTTGTTCAGGAAGGGCCTGAAGCAAGGTGCCCAAACTGCTTCCATCTGGAAGGATGACGAGGGTCTGGTCGAGTTCTTCGGGCGTCAGTTTGGACAATGTGTCGCGCACATATTGCGTTTGGCTGACCGTGGAGGAACACCCA
>CALKGQ010000049.1 GCA_938085425.1 uncultured Flavobacteriales bacterium | reverse complement strand
CCTTTCCCGTTTGATTTGATTGCAGCCCCGGGTTCTGAGGCCACCTTGAACGAGGATTTGCTGGGATTGCCAAGTTCAGCAGCCGTTCCTGTTGGAGAATATGGCATTTCACTGACGTTTGAAGTCCCCCAAGACAACCTCGACGAAGGCACAGAGACGCTCGTGTTGAAAGTGCAAAGTGGGACCATTGAGAGCGAGATCACCATCATCATTTACGACACGCCTGCGTTTGAAGCCATCATGCCCGAGTTGGTCACAGTTCCTTGTGATGAAACGGCAGAAGTGTGCATCGAATTGCTGCAGGATCCAGGTTATTCCTATCCTCCAGTGGATTACCAATGGACAGTGAACGGTGTTGATTTTGGGGATGAACAATGCGTGACGTATGGTTCTTTGACGAGTTCCTTGATGGAGGTTTACATGGAAGACGGATGTGGCAGGGAAGTGTATTTGCAAAGCCTGTTTGACGTCCCCTACGATGAGCTTCAATTGACGATGCCCAACGATACCCTTCTTTGCAACGGGGCTTCTGCAGTTTTGGAGCTGGAGATAGAGGGCGGACAGCCGCCATTTCAATTGCAATGGGATGACTTCACGGATGAGGATTTGATCCACATCGTGGATCCTGACGTCAGCACGGAATACGAGGTGGTGGTGGTGGACAATTGTGACTATGCCAAATTTGAATCCACCATGGTGGATGTCCAAACAGTGAAGTCGACCATTGTGCGAGAGAGTATGGGCGATGACACGTATGAGTTCGACGTGTTGGTGGACCCCGCCGAGCCCTTCGACAATGCCTATTTCTATGCTTGGGACTTTGGCGATGGCAATGTGGCTTACGAAAAGAGCCCCACACACACCTATGATGGCTTGTCCACTTATGAGGCCCAGGTTTTTGTGACCACGGACATTGGCTGCTCAGACGATGCGGTCATGGATGTCTTTGGGGACGTGTTGTTCTACATCCCTTCCGCCTTTACGCCTGACAACGATGGCCTCAACGATGCGTTTGAAATCACAGGGAGACAGATCCGTCTGTATGAAATCTGGATTTACAACCGATGGGGCGAATTGGTGCACCATTCCACGGACATGGACTCCCCTTGGGTAGGGGATGTGGACGGCGGCACCCATTTTGCCGCCAATGGTGTGTACCACTGGGTCATCAAAGCCACTGGATTTGACATTGAAGCCCAAGAGTTTCGGGGCTTCGTACACTTGATGCGTTAAACATCTGATTCTGAAATCATGACTCAATCTTCTGCTGGTCGCTCGTTGCGGGGTGCTTTTGTGGCGGTGACATCCTTGTTTTTCATGTGGGGCTTCATCACTGTCTTGGTCGACGCTTTGATTCCTCGGCTCAAAGAAGTTTTTGAATTGACCTTCCTCCAGGCTGGTCTTGTTCAATTTGCCTGGTTTGCCGCCTATGGTTTGCTGTCCATCCCAGGGGGGAACTTGATTTCCAAGATTGGCTACCAGCGTGGCATTTTGGTGGGCCTTGCCACCGCTGGCATGGGGTGCTTGTTGTTTTATCCAGCAGCTGCGACCCGGATGTATCCTTTGTTTTTGTTGGCCCTTTTCGTGGTGGCCGGTGGAATCACCATCCTGCAAGTGGCAGCCAACCCTTACATCAGTGTGTTGGGCCCCGATGAATCTGCCTCTGCTCGATTGAACCTGTCTCAGGCGTTCAATTCTTTTGGCACCACGATTGCACCTGTTGTGGCTGCCAGCTTTTTGTTGGGGGATCAAATTCTAGGAAGTGAGGAGATTGGTGCTTTGGGCAGCGCAGATCGATTGGCCTATTATCAATCGGAGGCCTCGGCTGTTCAGGTGCCATTCGTCATGCTCGCGCTGGCATTCTTTGTTTTGGCAGGCATTGTTGCAGCCATCAAACTCCCCAAAATTTTGGGGGAGAGTGCCACAAGTGAGGCAAGTTATTTGGGGGTCTTGAACAACCCCAAGCTTCGTTTTGGCGCCATTGCCATCTTTGTGTACGTCGGGGCTGAAGTGGCCCTTGGTTCCTACATGGTGAACTACGGATTGTCTTTGGACATCGTGGAGGAAATCAAGTCAAGCAGCGTCCTGAGTGCCATGGCGGGTGTTGCTGCAATGATCAAGGGCGTGGATGTCTCCGGGTTGGACGCAAAGGGAGTGCTGGGCGCTTTGTTGACTTTTTATTGGGGAGGAGCGATGCTTGGCAGGTTCGCGGGCTCGGGATTGATGCAGAAAATCAAGCCGTTCCGCTTGTTGTCGATGGCCGCGCTGTTGGCGCTGGTCCTCATCGTTGCCTCAGTCACAAGCTCTGGTGTTGCGGCCATCCTGCTTTTGCTTGGGGTAGGATTCTGCAACAGCATCATGTTTCCGACCATTTTCACCTTGGCGATTGAAGATCTCGGAGATGGAAAGCCCCAAGGCTCAGGTGTGCTTTGCACGGCCATTGTGGGAGGGGCCTTCATCCCACCGGCAGTAGGTGCCATTGCGGATGGATCAGGCTTTGCCTTGGCATTTCTGCTGCCCATGCTTTGCTATGGCTACATCGCGTGGTATTCGGGCCGGCTTGTCCCCAGCGTCTCCAAATGAGTCCATTCGACAAGATTCCTTAACGAGAGGCACAACTTTTTGCACAACAGGCAACATTTTCGGTGTGGAAGGTGTTCTTTTGGCATGTGCTACACTGGCACCTAATAAGATCCTTATGGCAAGAAGAAAAAAGGCAGCGAAGGAGTTGCAGCCCAACATCAAGGTCCGCTTGGACCGACGCACGGTGATCACTGTGCGCGACCAGAGCAAATTGGCGTACTGGAAGGAGAAATTCCCAGGTCTCGAGATCTTGGAGGAATCGTAACGCTAGGCGCTTGAAGCGTTGAGTCAAAGCCATTCAGTGCATGAAAAAGGCGACCCTAGGGTCGCCTTTTTCATTGGAAGACTTCGCGTCAATCAGCCCGCGGCTACTTCTTGCTTCCATGGGGCGTGCGGCAGCTGCTCGCGTCCTTTTTTCGTCAAGGCGTATCCGTCTTTGTTTTGAATGAGGCCATCCAAGTAAAGGTTGGTGATGCGCTCTCCAATGCGCGCCTTGCCAACATGCAGGTCGGTGTCCTCTTCGATTCGCTTCCAAAAATTACGTTCCAAGACCGCGAGGCGAATGTGGCATTGATTCTCGATTTTGTGCTGCTGGATGATGTCCAGAATCATGTGGTCGTACTTGTCAAGAGAATTCATGGATCAGGCTTTGAGAGGTGAAAAAGTTCTGCACACAAGAAAGGAAGTTTTCTCCAAGCAATGTGCGAAAATGTCCTCCCCGTTTTCAACGCGTTTTGAACGGGTTTTGGGCAATTGTGGACAACATGTTCAAACAAATTTCAATGTCCTCGCGATCAGTGTTTTGATTGCATGAAATAGCGGAAATACCGCCTCATGTAGTGGACATCCCGGTCTGCAAAAGCGGACGTTTTGAAGGGAGCATGCACATGGACAAACCTTCTTCGGGGCTCCCAAGCGCAAAGTGCAAGGCGGCTTTTGGCTTCTGCGGCGGCTTGCTGGATGTTCATGAGGTCGGCTTCGCTGCCATTGGTGGCTGTGGCCACGGCTTTGCCGTGGACAAAGTGTTCCAGGGTTTCACTGGCTCTCGATTCAGCATCCTCTGGGGAGGCTTGCATCGAGACCACCTTCATCGGCATGACCCAAGTGACGGCTTTGAGTTGCCAGGGCTCTGGCGCCCAAACGACCAAGGTGGAGCGCCAAAATTGGGGCGGCAACTTGCCACGGATTTGCCAACCCAACATGCGAACAACCGCACGGGCCAGGGCCACCTTCCATGGCGCACGCTGGCACCCTGGGTGTGGGGGAGTTCGATGATGTGGCCGCTCGCCGGTCATGTTGGGGTCAAAGTTCGGAGGCATATTCGGTCCACTTGCCTTGCAATGTTGCGCCAGCAGCAAGAAAGTGGTCCAATTGTTTCTGAAAGGCCTCTCGTGGCCACGATTCCGCACCCATGGAGGCCAAATGTGGGTTCATGATTTGGCAGTCGACAGGACCAAATCCACGCTGCTTGAGCCATGTCACCAATTTCACGAAGCACACCTTGGACGCATTTGTTGCGTCGGTGAACATGCTTTCGCCAAAGAACATTCGGCCAAGAGACACTCCGTAAAGCCCGCCAACCAAGACATCCTCTTTCCAAGCTTCTACGGAGTGGGCATACCCCAACTCATGCAACGATTGATAGGCTTGGACGATGTCGTTGCTGATCCAAGTCCCTTCTCCATCTCTAGGTGCCGATTGGCATCTTCGAACGACTTGGTCAAAGGCACGGTCCATGGTGACCTGGTAACGGTTCCGGTTCAATTCATTCCTCATGCTTTTGGATATGCGCAATGCATCCAACGGCAAAACAGCCCGTTCCTCCGGAGCCCACCAGAGCAGGGGGTCCTCTTCCATGAACCAAGGAAAAGCACCGTGCTTGTAGGCGGCGAGGAGGCGATCGTTGGACAAGTCGCCGCCCACTGCCAACAAGCCATGGTCTGCCGCTTCCGCCACAGGGGGGAATTGAAGTTCCTGACCGAGCACATGGATGTTCATGGCACAAAGAAACAGCCTTTGATGTTCCTTTGTGCACATGGAGTCCCCAGAAGCCATACGTTCGATCCAGGCCATGCTCAAAAGCGGGGAGGCCCCTGGCTGGAAGGCACAGCGCAGGGCTTGCCCTCCTGGCCGACCTTCCATTTCAGAAGAGGAGTCACGCCATGGAAGAAAGGCTGGTGTGGTGGCATTGCTTTGTCCGGACGAGGACGGGCGATGGTCCGTGGTGTTGATGCTCAGGACCCAGGATGGCTCCCCGCACAGCGGACAGCTCTCATTTCCCGGAGGGGCTGAAGAGCCTGGCGATGAAGGGGATTTGTTGACAACGGCCTTGCGCGAATGCAGGGAAGAAGTGGGTGTGGCCGTTCACCCCTCTCGTGTCCTCGGGCCTTTGACCTCGCTTTTCATTCCCCCAAGCCAGTTTTGGGTGCAACCTTTTGTGGCTTGGTCTCCCAACACGCCGGCTTTTTTGTTGCAGGCTACGGAGGTTGCGGACGTGCTTTTGTTGCCACTTGATGACCTCCCCGGTGCCGACCAGCCTTGGCCTTCTCAAAAGGTGCAAGTCGGGAGCCGCGTTTGGGAAACCCCAGGCTGTGAAGTAAGGGGCCACATCCTTTGGGGCGCCACTGCCATGATGGTGGCCGAATTGAAGGAGGCTTGCGACCGGGCAGGTTTTGGCCCTTCCTTTGCAGCGCTTTGAATCCAAACAAGATGACACAGGCCCTCCAAGATTTGACGAGTACAGACGACGCCAAGGTGAAGAAGGCGTTGAAGCATGCCCGAGAGAAAGGGGACAAACGTTTCATTCTGCCATTGTTGACGGCTTTTGCGGCCCGACCTGAAGATGGCCTTCGCGAGGAAATGCAAGACCTTTTGGGCTCTTTGAAAATCTCGGCAGCAGAGGATGTTTTTTTGGACGCCTTAGGCGATACAGCTTTTCAGCACGTCGCGGCAGATGTGCTTGCTTTTTTGTGGAGTTGTGGATTCACCTGCGAGAGTCGGCTGTCCCTCGTGACAGAGGTGGCTTGTGCAGGGGACTATCGACAAGCCATGGAGGGAACCACCTTGCTTGAACAGGTGGAGTCTGTTACGGATGAAAAAGACGTCTTGGAAGCACAGGTGTTGGCAGGGCAGGCCCTCGGGGACGCAGAGAAGAAGAGCATCCGGCCGTTTGTGGAGGCCATGATGTCCCATCTTTCCATGCTCAACGACAGCCTCTCTTAAGATCCATCTTCGCGCATTTCTCGCTTGGCGATCCGGTCAAGAGGTCCTGGACAAGTGCCCAAATGGCATTGCGTGCAGGAGGCCACCACCTCATTGTAATGCTTGGCGGAGGGGGAGGCATTGAACTGTTCAATGGCCAAATGATAGATCGGCGCCTGTGCTTCAAAATGCCCATTGATCATGGAGGCAGCAGTAGGGGCCAATGCCAGAAAATCGTGTGACATCAGTCGACGCCCTTCCCACGAATGGCTGGAGTCTGTCATCACCGCGTCAAGTGTTTGGACCAATTGCGCATCCATCGCCACCATGGCAGAAGCGAGGGGGGAGGACCCATTGGGTTGGTTGGGGGCCAAGGTGGGACTTGGGGACCAAGCGTTGCCGCATCCCGCCAAGATGACAAGAATGGGCAAAATCGCCCCGATGATGTTGAGTGGTTGGCGCATCAGTCCTCAATCATGACCCCGGTGGCTGTGAAGGCCAAACGCAATTCCGGTGTGTCAATGGCGTCGATGAAGGCTTGTGGTTCGCCAGCATCTTCTGCGTAATGTTTGAGCATGGGCACCGTCAAGGTGTCGTAGAAAGCTTCTCCTTCCACCACGGTGCGTTTGCCCTCCACGCCCTCAGTTGGGACGAAAAACCCGTAGTCTTGGAAACGCACGAACACGGTGTCTTCTCCAGACACCACATCCATCCAGCACCCCTTTTTGGCGCATGTGGCGGCAATCTCGCCTTCCATCCGCACCTGTGCACGGCCCTGCTCGTGGAGCGCCATTCGGATGGCCTGCCCATCCAAGGCCCCGTCGGTGTCAATCACAGCTCCGTAGTAGGTCTTGGGGGAGTCGGCACAGCTGGCAAGACAGAGGCAAACCATCGTCCAAAGAGAGAAACGACCGAGAGAAATAGAAAATGTTGGGGTCATGACAAAGGGAATAAAGGCGGCATCTCAATGGGTCCGCGTGATGCGCTCATGGGTGATCAAAAGGAAATCGCCGCGGTTCAATGCGGTACTGTCTGGCTCAAGGACTTGGTTTTGACTGGTGCCATGCAGAGTCAATATGTTCAATTCGGGCAAGGCACCTTTCAAATACCAAACGATGCCTTCCCAGTCTTGGCTGTGGTAGGCACCATTGAAATGAATGAATGGTGCGTCAGTAGGCAAGTGAGAGGAGATGAAATGGGCCATTGTTGCGTCCTTGATGGCTTGGGCCATCGGCAGGGTTTCTCCCGCATGGCCGCCGCCCATGTCCATCATGGCCTTGTACCCAGGCAAATCCACATCGAAGGGGATGGGAAGAGGCGGCAAATAAGCTTTCGCGTCGTCGCTGAGCTGCGCCAACCCTTCCAACCCCTCCCGGTAGACCAATGACGCGTAACGCCGAGGAACGTTGGTGGCAACCACCTTGAGCTGATGCTCTTTGGCCAATTCGAGCAAGGGATGGTAATCGGTGAAGTGGTTGGGCCAAAGGTTCGCTGCAGCTTTGAATTTGTCTTCATTGGCAATGCCCGTCAAAAACTCGTCAAGGATGAGCTGGTCGTCAGCCTCCAACATCTCTGCGCCCAATGCGGGTTCCAGTCCTCGGTCCAACAAGTCCCTCACCATTTCAGCTTGCAGCCAGTGCATGATGGCGTCGTCATGGAGTTCACCAAAGCACACCACGTCGGCGGTGGCCACAGCGTCCATGATTTGTCCCCACGATTGAGGCTCTCCTTCTGCATTGAAGAGGGCATAGGCAAGGGGAGAATCTTGGATGGCTCTGCGTTGCGTCCGGTCTTGGGCCAGCGCATCGAGGGAGGAGGTGAGCAAGGCCCACGTCACGACCCAACAGGAGAGGTACTTCATCAGGCGAATCATTGTGCGTTTACGTTTGCATCACACCAGGACGGAATGGCGCAGGTGCTGGGGCATTGTTGGAGGCTTCAATGCCCATGCTGATCCATGTCCTCGTGTGCTCTGGGTCCACAATGGCATCGACCCACAGGCGGGCCGCCGCGTACACCGGATCGGTTTGGTCATCGTAGCGCTTTGTGATGGTGCCCAGCAACTCCTCTTCTTTTTCAGGGGTGATTTCTTCGCCTTTTTTGGCCAAAGACGCTTTCTCGATTTGAAGCAGCACTTGGGCAGCTTGCGTGCCACCCATGACCGCCATCCTCGCCGTAGGCCAGGCCAAAATGAGCCGGGGATCGTAGGCCTTTCCGCACATGGCATAATTGCCTGCTCCGTAGCTGTTCCCCACCACCACGGTGAATTTGGGCACCACGCTGTTGGCCACTGCATTCACCATTTTGGCGCCGTCCTTGATGATGCCGCCATGCTCTGAACGGGAGCCTACCATGAAGCCAGTGACATCCTGCAAAAAGACCAATGGCACATTGCGTTGGTTGCAGGTCATGATGAAACGGGCTGCTTTGTCTGCGCTGTCCGAGTAAATGACGCCTCCGAACTGAAGGCCGTCCTTCTTGCTCTTGACCATGGCCCTTTGGTTGGCCACGATGCCGACGCTCCACCCGTCCATTCGGGCGTACCCGCAGACCAATGTCTTTCCGTACCCCTTTTTGTATTCTGTGAAGCTGTCACCGTCCACCAAGGAGGCGATCAATTCGTAGCTGTCGTAGGGTTCCGTTCGCGCATCTGGAAGGACCGCACTGGGTTTGGGGCCCTTGGGCGGTGCCGACGTTTCCCTTTGAAACCCTGCCTTGGGTCCCAAATCTCCCCAATGCGACACCAGTGTCCGAATGTGCGCCAAAGCTTCCGCCTCATCCGCACAGCGGTAGTCGGTCACGCCACTGATTTCGTCGTGTGTTTGGGCCCCTCCAAGGGTCTCGTTGTCAATGGATTCCCCGATGGCCGCCTTCACCAAATAACTCCCGGCTAAAAAAATGGAGCCTGTGCCTTCCACAATGATGCTTTCGTCGCTCATGATGGGCAAATACGCACCGCCGGCGACACAACTTCCCATGACGGCAGCGATTTGTGGGATGCCTTCAGAGGAGAGACGGGCGTTGTTCCGGAACATGCGACCAAAGTGCTCTTTGTCGGGGAAGATCTCATCTTGCATGGGGAGGTAGACCCCTGCGCTGTCCACCAAGTAGATGATGGGCACCCGATTTTCCAACGCAATTTCCTGTGCCCGAAGGTTTTTTTTGCCGGTGATGGGGAACCATGCCCCAGCCTTGACAGTGGCGTCGTTGGCGACCACGAGACAAAGGGTGCCATGGATGCGTCCCATCTCAACCACCACCCCTCCGGAGGGACATCCACCATGCTCCTCGTACATCCCATGACCCGCCAATGCCCCCAATTCAATGCGTTCTGTCCCTGGATCAAACAACCGGTCCAAACGCTCTCGTGCAGTCCACTTTCCCTTCGCGTGCTCTTTGTCTCTGCGGGCGGTGCCGCCACCGAGACGCACTTTTGAAAGCAATCGTTCCAAATCGGCCACCCTCATGCGCATGCGGTCCTCGTTGAGGTTGTGGGCCAAGTCTTTGTCGGTAGCCATGACCCGAAGGTACTGCAAGGCCCGTACCTTTGGGTCCATGAAGCGTCGCAGCTTTTGCAGTCCAACAGCGATGGCAGCATCCCTGCTTGTTGCAGTCTCGGCCATCTTGCTGGGTTGCACTTCCGTCTCCTCCGAGTTCGATGCATCCTTGCCCGACGGCTGGAAGGTCCTTGCGGCCCCTAAATTCGCACAGGGTTTCCAGTGGGTTCAAAAGGAGAATGGTCATGTGGCCTTGTGGATTCGACACCCCAGAACCGGCCAAGCCCTCGCTTGTGTTTCCAAAGCGCATGATGCGGCGACGTCGAAAGAAATGCGGATGGTCCAACTGGATACGACCCGTGGCCTTGTGACCACAAGTACAACCCACGTTCATTTGCTTCATGCAGGAGCGGGGTTGGCCCAGTGGAGGGGCGGCAATTCAATAGGCTATTTGCGCTCTGAAGAGATCCTGTCATGGGTGGCGGAGCACGAGATTACTGATGTTGGCGGGGAAAATGGATTGGACCCCGAACGCATCGCTTCGTTGGACCCAGGCGGCATCCTTTCCAGTCCGGCATATGACCTCGACACAAGAGGCTGGCCGCTGATTCCCATTCCAGAATACTTGGAACCTCATCCATTGGGCAGGACCGAGTGGATGGTGCCTCTGGCATGGATGGCAGGGGACTCGGCATCGGGCCAAACTAACTTCAACAAGGTGGCAAAGGCATATGAGGATTTGATGGCGACGGCCGTTTCTGAAAGGCCCCGCAAGCGCATCCTGACAGGGAGTGTGGCGGACGGAGTGTGGCACGCTCCAGGCCATGACTCTTTCGTGGCGCAGTGGATTCGAGATGCAGGAGGCGAGTATGGGCTGCAAGCCACCAACGACCATGAAAATGTGGCCTTGAGTTTGGAAGAAGTGTTGATGCATGCTTCAGCTGTGGATGCATGGGTGGTGGTCACCTTTGACCCCGATACGTTTGGGGTGGACGATTTGTTGGCGCAAGACCCGAGGCATGCAGCATTGATGGATGCTGCCGGTGAAGTCTGGGCCTGCAACACGGCCAAGTGCGATTATTTTGGTGAGGTTGTGGTGCACCCGGAATGGGTGCTGGCCGATGTTCAGGCCTTGGTGGAAGGCGCCGAGGAATCACCGCATGGGCTTTTTTCTCGTTTGCCCTTGGGCCAAGCCACTGCGACTCCATGAGGCACCGACCGTTGCACCCGACATGGGGAGGAGGGCTGGCATGGTCACTGATGCTTGCGTTGGCATGGATGCATCTTGCCTTTGGGGAGGTGCCAATGTCATGGCCACAGTGGCTTGGAGCTTTGACAAAAGATGGGGGAGGTGGTTTGATGGAAAGGGTTCTTTGGGACATCCGCATCCCCAGGGCCATGGCCACCATGTCGGGAGGCATCTTGCTGGGATGGCTCGGGATGGTCATGCAAACATGGTTTCGGAACCCGTTGGCAGGGCCCGGGGTATTGGGCATCACTTCTGGAGGCTCATTGGGTGTTGCGCTTTCTGTCCTTGCCGGATGGGGACTTCCTCTTTGGATGGCGGCCAGTGCCGGCGGCATGGTCGTCCTGTTGCTGATCGTCGTGGCCTCGAAAAAATTTGCGTCTCCTGTCACCACGTTGGTCTTTGGACTGATGGTGAGTTATGCGGTGGGTGCGCTGGTGACTTTGTTGGAGTCTACTGCGTCGGCGGAGGCATTGCAGGCGTACATCTTCTGGGGCATGGGGACGTTTGGCAAGGCTTCGTTATGGCAAGCCAATGCCATGTGGCTGCTCACTTTGTTCACGGCAGGTTGGTTGTTGCGAAGGCACATGTGGTTGGACAGTTGGTTGCTCGGCGAAGACTTGGCCACGACCATGGGGGTTCCCCCCAACAAATTCCAATGGGAGCTCTTGTTGCTGGCAGGCTTGGTGGTGGGTTGGGTCACTTCTGTGTGCGGTCCTTTGGCCTTTTTGGGGCTGGCCACACCTCATGTGTACCGATTTTTTCATCGATCCAGGGCCCACAAGGACATGATGTGGGGGGTGGCCCTTTGGGGAGGCATCTTGGCATTGTTTGCCGACGGAGTCGTCCGTGGATCGGACGCGATTTTGATGCACCATTGGCCCTTGAATGCGGTGCTGGCCTTTCTTGGGGCACCCATTGTGCTGAGCGTACTTTGGAAACGAACCCACGACTGGTCATGAACCTGAAGGCACATCGCTTGGAAGTTGGCCACGGCCCACATTCACTGTTCTCTTGTCCTCCTGAGATGGAATGGCAGGCAGGGGGCTTGCATGTGGTCTTGGGGGGCAATGGTTCAGGAAAATCCACACTGCTGCGCACGCTTCTGGGCCTTCATCCTGCCTTGGAAGGTGAGGTGTTCTTGAAGGACGCTCAAGGGGGTGTTCTTCTCCCTTCGGACGCCAACTGGGTGCGCAAAATGAGCTACGTACCCTCCAAGCCTCCTTCACAAGTGGGCTTGAAGGTTCAAGAAGTGCTCGCACTTTCGGGTGAGGTCTCCAGGGCGGCCGATTGGCATGCAGCTTTGAAGCCTTGGTTGGGGCAGCGAATGACGGAACTGAGTGATGGCCAAGCGCAACAGGTCATGGTGGCACGGGCCATGTTGCAAACCGAGACCTGGGTGATGATGGATGAGCCCACTGCGTTCCTCGATGTCCATGCTCAAAGACAACTTTGGTCCATGCTGAGAGTGCATTTAGGAGGGGGAGGAGGCGTCTTTTTGGCCACACATGACCTTTGGGGTGTTGAACGAGTGATGGCGCGTCTCTCAAAGGAAGAATTGCGACGCAGTTCTTTGTCTTGGATCGATGGTCAAGAACTGAAGCCATTGGATCTCAACAGTTCCAAGGACGTTCTCGCCGATTTGTTGTCTCAAGGTTGAACAATCCGTTGCGCGGACCGGTACCTTTGCCCACGTCCAACTCTCTACGCCTCTATGCTCGAACGATTTTTGATTGGAATGGCCATTGTGGTCATGGTCTTCTTTCTCCTCGAATCGCTCACTTACAGGGCCATTTGGAAGGCCTACAGTGGGCAGCCTTGGTGGCCCACGGCAAGGATGGTGTGGTGGGGCGGCCATGGTCTTCTTTGGACCTCTTTTTTGGCAGCTGTGCTGTTGTGGCCCTCTTGGAGGGAAACCCACCCTGTGTTGCTCCGGACCATTCTGAGCATCACCTTCGCGGTGTCCATTCCCAAAGTCTTCGTGGCGGTGGTCCAATTGCTGGATGAGCTCAGGGCATTGGGTGCTTGGACGTGGTTGAAGGTGTCTGGTCAGTCCACTGCTGGTGCCATGGCGCGGGGCTCATTTTTGAATCACTTGGCACAGGGAGCAGGAGTCCTTGCATTCTTTGGCATGGCGTACGGCATCCTGCGTGGCAAGTACGCTTACAAAGTGCGGGAACTCGTGGTGGCGCACCCCAATGTGCCCAAAGCCTTTGACGGTTTGCGGGTGGTGCAATTGAGCGATGCCCACCTCGGATCCTTTGAAGGCACCCCAGAACCGGTGTTGACGGCATTGAAAAAGGTCAACGAGCTCAAGCCTGATGTCATCCTCTTCACTGGCGATTTGGTGAACGACTGGGCCGACGAGGCGGAGCCTTGGGTGGAGCCCTTTGCGGCATTGGAGGCGCCGATGGGAAAATTCAGCATCATGGGCAACCACGATTACGCCGATTACGGACCACACGACAAGGAGGAGCGTTTGGGAAGCATTGCCAAGTTGAAGTCGCTTCAGGCACAGATGGGCTTTCAAATGTTGGACAACAGCCATGTCCTCTGGGAAAAGGAAGGAGATGCCATGGTGCTTGCAGGCGTGGAGAATTGGGGGCGAGGTTTTCGCCAAAGCGGGGACCTGTCTCAGGCACTTCAAGACAGTGATGCGGCGAATCGGTTCACCGTGCTGATGAGCCATGACCCCACCCACTTTGAGTCCATGGTCATGGATGACAAGGCCCCCGTGGAGTTGACCCTGAGCGGTCATACCCACGGCATGCAGCTGGGCATTGAAATCCCATGGCTTGGCATCCAATGGTCTCCATCGTCCTTCCGCTACAAGCGTTGGGGAGGTTTGTACTTGGAAGGGAAGCAATATCTGCACGTCAACCGCGGTTTTGGCGTCTTGGGCTTTCCTGGCCGGGTGGGCATGCCACCGGAAATCACTGTCCTGACCTTGGTTCAAGGAGAGGCCAGGGCCTAACTTTGTCCTGCCCTCCGCCTTTATTTTCACACTGCAACTCCATTCCCCATGTCGGACGACAAGAAAGTCATCTTCAGCATGGTGCGGGTCAACAAAACGACCCCCACCGGCAAGCACATCCTCAAAGACATTTACTTGTCGTTTTTCTATGGGGCCAAAATCGGCATCATTGGAAACAACGGCGCTGGAAAGTCCACCGTGATGAAAATCATTGCCGGCCTCGACGAGGCCTACCAGGGTGAGGTGGTGTGGTCCGACGGATATTCCGTGGGGTACCTTTCTCAAGAGCCAGATTTGGACGAGACCAAAACCGTGCGCGAGATCGTCGAGGAGGGCACACAGGAAATTGTCGACGTCCTCAAAGAATACGAGGAGATCAACATGAAATTCATGGAGGAAGAGATCCTCAATGATCCAGAAAAAATGCAGAAGTTGATGGACAGGCAGGCAGCTGTGCAAGACCGCATTGATGCGCTGGATGCCTGGGAACTCGACACCAAGCTTAGCATAGCGATGGATGCGCTGCGCTGTCCTCCAGACGACCAAGTCATTTCAGAGTTGAGTGGAGGAGAGCGTCGTCGTGTGGCGCTTTGCAGGTTGCTGTTGCAACAGCCCGATGTTCTCTTGCTTGACGAGCCCACCAACCACCTCGATGCAGAGTCCATTGATTGGCTCGAGCAACATCTCGAGCAATACAAGGGCACGGTGCTGTGCGTCACACACGACCGCTATTTCTTGGACAACGTTGCCGGTTGGATTTTGGAGTTGGACCGTGGAGAGGGCATTCCATATGAGGGGAATTACGCCTCATGGTTGGAACAAAAAAGCAAGCGGCTCGCCCAGGAGGAAAAGCACGAGAGCAAGCGGCGCAAGGAACTGGACAGAGAGTTGGATTGGATCCGACAGAGCCCCAAGGGGAGGCGCGCCAAAAACAAAGCCCGGATCAACAACTATGAAACCATGTTGGCCGAAGGCACCAAGGAGAAGGATGCGCGTTTGAACATCCCCATTCCCAACGGCCCTCGATTGGGCAACAAGGTGATTGAAGCCAAGGGTTTGACCAAAGGCTTTGGCGACAAGCTTCTCGTGGAAGGGTTGACATTCCAACTGCCACCTGCAGGGATTGTGGGCATCATTGGCCCCAACGGAGCGGGAAAGACCACGCTTTTTCGAATGATGATGGGGGAGGAGTCTGCCGATGGCGGAACGATTGAAATGGGCGACTCTGTCAAAATTGGTTATGTGGACCAGCGTCACCAAGACATCGACGCCAACAAGACGGTCTGGGAGGTGGTCTCAGGCGGCAACGAGCAAATCGAAATTGGGGGACAGCTCTTCAACAGCAGAGCCTATGTCAGCAAGTTCAATTTCAACGGTTCCGATCAGCAAAAGAAGTGCGGGGTCCTCTCCGGGGGAGAGCGCAATCGCTTGCACCTTGCCATGACATTGAAGACCGAGGCCAATGTGCTTCTTTTGGACGAACCCACCAACGACATTGATGTGAACACCTTGAGGGCCCTAGAAGAGGGAGTGGAAGGCTTTGCCGGATGTGCCGTGGTGATCAGCCACGACCGGTATTTCTTGGACCGCATTTGCACCCACATTCTTGCTTTTGAAGGCGACAGTCAGGCGTATTGGTTCGAAGGCACCTACAGCGAATACGAGGAGAATCGGAAGAAACGCCTGGGCGATGAAGGCCCCAAGAGGATCAAGTACAGGAAATTGACGCGAGGATGACCCCAGTCCGTCCGTACGTCGGGCGGTTTGCCCCCTCTCCGACGGGGCGCCTTCACATGGGGTCCATGGTGGCGGCCATAGGTAGTTTCTTGGAAGCCCGTTCCCGTGGAGGGAAGTGGTTGGTGAGGATAGAGGATTTGGATCCTCCCCGCGAAGTGCCTGGCGCTGCCGACAACATCCTCAGGACTTTGGAAGGCATGGGCCTTCATTGGGACGGGGAGGTGATGCATCAAAGTGATCGACATGATGCCTATGCCTCAGCACTGGATACTTTGAAGGGAAACGACGATGCGTTTGGATGCATTTGCACCAGAAAAGACTTGACGGATTCGGGTGGGTTGGAGGTGTACCCAGGAACTTGTCGTGAGGGGCTTCCCGTCGGTTTGGAGGCCCGATCTTGGAGGTTGAAGATGCCCTTAGAAGGAGAATTGGCTTGGGAAGATGGCGGGTGTGGCCCTCAATGCCACCTGAGGTCTGCTGTCGGCGATGTGGTGTTGAAACGTGCCGATGGGCATTGGGCTTACCACTTGGCCTCTGTCGTAGATGATGTGTCACAGGGGGTCACCGATGTGGTTCGTGGCCAGGATTTGATGGCTTCAACCGCGGCACATTTGGCCATCCAAGAAGCCTTGAAGGTGCCTGCTCCGGGTTACGTGCATCTCCCTGTGCGTCGAAATGCAGAAGGACAAAAGCTGTCCAAACAAACCAAGGCTCCCGCAGTGAACGTTTCAGAGGCAGGGAAAGTCATTCAAGAAACCTTGGTCTTTTTGGGCCAATCCATGCCAACATTGGATTCGCCACAAAGGATGTTGGAAGAGGCCGCAGCCAATTGGCATTTGCACTTGCAATGCCTGTAAAGGTTACGATTCTTTGCCAGACTTCGCGTCGGCAAGGCTGTTCTCAGCCTCTTCGCTCCTGGGATGGTACTGGTTGACCTGATCCTTCAGGAAGCGGCCATCGAGGTGCGTGTAAATTTCAGTCGTCGTGATTTGAGCATGTCCAAGCATCTCTTGCACAGCCCTCAAATCGGCGCCTGATTCAATCAGGTGTGTTGCAAAGCTGTGACGGAAGGTGTGTGGGCTCACGTTTTTGCGGATCCCTGCCGCCACAACACTTCGCTTCAGCATGGTGAAGGCCATCTGTCTTGTCATTTTGCGCCCTTGTCTGCCCAAAAACAGTGTATCCTCGTGCCCCTTCATTGGAATCACGTTGGATCGATAATGGCTCAGATAGTCATCGATGGAATCACATGCTTGCTGTCCGATGGGAACGACGCGCTCTTTGTTGCCTTTGCCAATGACTCGGACCAAGCCGTCGATCAAATCCACTTTCGACATTTGAAGATCAATCAACTCGGATACCCTGAGGCCACAGCTGTAAAGAACCTCGAGCATGGCCTTGTTCCTCACACCTTCCCGTCGGCTCATGTCCACGGCACCGATGATGCTTTCAATTTCTCCAACGGAGAGGACATCAGGCAGCCGGCGTTCAGGGCGCGGTGCTTCAATCAATTGGATGGGGTCGGAGTCCATGATGCCCTCGATCCGGAGATATTTGCAGAAACTGCGCACACCGCTCAACATTCTGGCCTGACTGTTTCGGGCCAAGCCACGGTCGTAGAGATGTCCCAAAAAGCGCTCGACGTGAGGCAGTTCAATGTCCATTGGTGCCTTGACACCTTCTTCACCGTGGGCAAACTGCATGAACTGTCGAATGTCTCTCATGTACGCCATGACAGAGTTCTTGCTCAACCCACGCTCCAACGTCAAGTAGTCGTTGTAGCCCTGGACGGCAGAATTCCAATCGGTTGCGCGTGGTGACATGGTCAGGGAGTCCAAGTTTGGTTCGACAACAGCAGAGCTTCCTGAACAGAAATGCGCTCTCCTTCCACCGAGGCTGTGACAAAGGCGTCCTTTGCTGCAGTGGTGGTCCACATTTCAGAACGAAGGGTTTGGGCGTCAGAGTACGTCTCGACCTCATCGGTCAGGTACTTGCGCCATCCTTCGTGTCGGAAGATGTGGTGGGAAATGTTGGAACCAAGATGGACAGCGAGTTCGTTTGAGCTGAGGTCACGGTGATTGGCCAACAATTGGACCGCGTAACGCACATCTCGACGACTCTTGTCATCGGTTGTAGACTCTGCGGCACGACCCGTAGAGGTTTCAACTGACTGTTTGTCAGGTGATTGATTCAGTTCCATGCTTTCATTCGGGACCTCCTTTGGGAGCTCCCATTCAACAAGTGCAATATGGGACGTTTTGCTTTCTGTTCCAAATGCATATTCCAAAGTCCCGTCAAACGTCAATTCACGTGCAACCATACCTTTCATGCATGTCAATCGATATGTGGGCTGGAGGGTCCGTTGGGCAGCGACTTCAAACCAAAGAAATACTTGAGTATTGCTGGTGTGCCGAAGCGAGCTTTCATCGTGTTCGAGCACTTCGCAGGTGCATCCTTCGGGGACGTATTCGGACCACTTGACAAAGGCCCCTTGCGGCACATCTTGGATGTCGAGGGAAACCATGACAGTAGATGGGTCCAACTCCCAGGCCCGGCGTCGGACCTTTGGCGTTTGATGGGTTGGATGGGCATTTTGGGCATCAAGCGCCAGGGATCCCAAGGTCCATGAATGACGCTCGCCGCCTCGAACTTGTTCCCATATGATGGTCAGGGCCTCGTCTTTGCCAAAAGAGGATCCGATCGACTCCACCAAAAATTGAACGGACACGTTTTGGGGATTTTGGGACCACATCCAATGCCATGATGCATTCTCTTTCCAATGTTTGTCAAAATCAGAGACCCCTTCGTAATGGGAAATGCGCGTGTTGGCATGACTTGAAAAAATGGACAGTTTGCCCAAATCCACCTTTTCAACGCCAAGCAGATCCAGTTGGAGGATTTGTTGTCGATCGTCAATTCGCTCTGCGCTCCACTCAGCGACAGGCGCAGGCTGCCCAATGGTTGCAAACAGAAAGGCCAAGAAGGGGAGAAGGATGGGAGTGATCACGGCCAAAAGGTCCGATGCGTCTGCAGACCTCAAAGTGTTGTGAGGGCTTGTCTTTCCCCAACGATATGGGGAAAAGTGAAAGAAAAATCCCGCTCCGACGTTTCGGAGCGGGATCAACTTAACCAAATTATCACTTGATGCTTGGCTTGCGCCAAACTCACTTTAACGTCCCGAAATTAACAAGCAAACTTCAATTTTTGCTGAGTTTGTCAAGTCTATTTTTCACCTTTGGTTGTCAGTTAAGTCAAATTGGCATTGTTGCCAAGGACAAAGTTTGATGTACGGCATGGAGCGTCGTTAGGTGAATTGTATACTCTTTTGTACATTTGCGCTCCCAAAAAGAAGTGACCATGAAAGAAGGAATCCATCCCGACAACTACCGCGCTGTTGTTTTCAAAGACATGAGCAACGAGTATGCATTTTTGAGCAAGTCGGCTGCAGAGACGTCAGAAACCATTCAGTGGGAGGACGGCAACGAATACCCCTTGGTCAAGGTGGAAGTCAGTCACAAGAGCCACCCCTTTTACACCGGAAAGGCTCAGTTTGTGGATACAGCAGGACGAATCGACAAGTTCCGTCAGAAGTACTCCAAGTTCAAAAAGGACGACGCCAAAGGCGAAGAGAAGGAAGGCTAAACGCGGCGCTCTTATCCAAAAAAGGCTTGCAATTGCAAGCCTTTTTTTGTGCACAATGATTTCGAACCCCTTCAAGTCAGGGCCACGACTTCTTGAATCACAAGGCCGTAACCGACCTCTCCTTTGGCATGGTGTGAGTCGGACAGCAGCGACATGTTCGTCACTTGGAGATTCCGCAATATTTGCGCGCCAATGCCTCTGTCCTTGGAGTCCAACTTGGGGAAAGTTCCTTCCATTCTAGCCGCGGCAAGGTTGGCATAGGCCGTCAGTTCGTCCGCAAGCCCGCCGCCTTGCCTTGTTTTGTTCAAGTAGACGATCACCCCTTTGCCTTCTTTCTGGATGTGGCGAAGGGCGGCATGCAACTGCGGCCCCTTCCCAAAATCTTGAATTTGGAAAATGTCGCCCACCATACTCGATGCATGCACCCGCACGGGGACCGCATCCTCAGGATTCCATTCCCCCATCACCAATGCCAAGTGGTCGACTTCATTGGTGGTTTGTCGAAAACTGATGGCCTTGAACTGTCCAAAAGACGTGTTCAGAGAAACTTCAGCGGTTCGTTCAATCAGGCTTTCATGGGCCAGACGATGCTCGATGAGGTCGGCGATGGACACCAGCTTCATGTTGTGTTGTTCCGCCAATTTCACGAGCTCAGGCAACCGTGCCATGCTGCCGTCTTCGTTCATGATTTCGACAATGACTCCTGCAGGCTCAAAACCAGCCAGCCGCGCAAAGTCAACTGCAGCCTCCGTGTGACCGGGTCTGCGCAGAACACCTCCGGGCTTGGCACGTAGCGGGAAGATGTGACCTGGCTTGCCTAGGGCATCTGGAGAGGTGGCAGGGTCAATCAATGCCTGGATCGTTTTGGAACGGTCGCTGGCGGAAATCCCTGTGGTGCATCCCTGTCCCATCAAATCCACTGAGACGGTGAATGGCGTTTCAAAGGCGGCGTTGTTCGATTTGACCATCAGGTCAAGACCGAGAGCATCGCATCGCGACTCGAGCATGGGGGCACAAATGAGGCCTCGACCATGCGTGGCCATGAAGTTGACGACTTCGGGCGAAGCATGTCTCGCGGCGATGAGGAAATCCCCTTCATTTTCGCGATCCTCGTCGTCCACAACGATGATGATTTCACCGCGTTGGATGGCTTCAATGGCCTCAGGGATGGTGTGCAATTGCGACATGGGACAAAGGTACACAGGTGATAGCCTGTGACGGGTGGACTTGTATCTTTGTCTCATGATTCGACCCATAGTGGCTTACGGAGACCCTGTTCTCAAGAAGGATGCTGAAGAAGTGGCTGAAGACCACCCCGATCTTTCGGGCTTGTTGGAGGACATGTGGGAGACGATGTACGAGGCAGATGGCGTTGGCTTGGCAGCACCCCAAATCGGACTGTCTTTGCGGTTGTTTGTGGCCGATGGCTCTCCATTTGGGGAGGGTGAAAATGGGGACCCAGGCTGTGTTGGATTCAAACGTGTCATGATCAACCCGGTCTTGTTTGATTTGTCCGAAGAAGTTGACAGCATGGAAGAGGGCTGTTTGTCCATTCCGGGAGTGAGAGAGCCAGTGGTGCGCCCTGTGCGGATCGGGGTGGAATACTACGATGCGGAATGGAACTTGGTGGAAGAGCATCTTGAGGGCCTTGCAGCACGGATCGTGCAGCACGAGAATGACCATCTCGATGGAAAGATGATCCCCGACCACGTCCCTGCCACAAAACGGTTGCTTTTGCACGGCAAATTGAGGGACATTGGGTTGGGGAAGGTTCCCGTGGATTACAAGATGAAATTCCCCAAATCTCGGAGACGCTGATGCAGAGCTTGGGGTTGGGCTTCATCATGTGGGTTGTCTTGATTTTTTCAGGCTGTTCCGAGCAGGGGCTGCGCGACCGTATCCATGACCTCGAGGGTCGGGCTTTTGAGGCGATGGTTCTGGACCCAGAGGTCCGTCAAGACTTGATGACCGAATATGCCAATTTTGCCCGGTTGTTCCCTGAAGATGCGTTTGCGCCAGAAGCACTTTTTCGTAGGGCTGATCTTCTGGTGCATGCTGGCAAATACGAATTGGCTGTCCTTCAGCTCCAAAACGTCCACGATGGATTCCCAGCCTTTGACAAAAGGCCAGACTGTGCCTTGATGATGGCCTATGTCTACGACGTTCACTTGAAAGACAAGTCCTTGGCCCGCCGCGCCTACTTAAGGACAGAAGCCCTGCATCCGGGGACGCCTCAGGCAGAGATTGCATTGCAGAGTGTGGCGCTGTTGGACCAAGGTGCCCAGTGGTTGGTGGCGCCTTCACCCTGAAGTTAGGATGGCGTTGTGCAGCAAGGTATTTTTGCGCATTCAAAACCACCAAGATCATGTCGATCATGTCGAAATTTCCCTCAGGCGTATTGACTGGCACCCAAGTGTCCGACGTCTGGGCCCATGCAAAGGCCCATCGCTATGCCCTTCCCGCCGTCAATGTCATTGGCAACAACAGCATCAATGCCGTGCTAGAGACGGCCAAGGCGGTGAACGCCCCGGTCATCATCCAGTTCTCCAACGGCGGGGCCAAATTCAATGCTGGCAAATCCTTGTCAATGGACCACCAAGGGGCCGCGGTCCTTGGTGCTGTGGCTGGAGCACACCATGTGCACACCATGGCAGAGGCGTATGGTGTGACCGTTATTCTTCATACCGACCATTGCGCCCGCAAACTTTTGCCTTGGGTGGACGGCTTGCTGGACGCAGGCGAGCGCCACTTCAAGTCAACAGGAAAGCCGCTTTTCAGTTCGCACATGATCGATCTTAGCGAAGAAAGCCTTTCCGAAAACCTCGACACTTGCGCCGCCTACCTCAAGCGCATGTCCGCGATGGACATGCACCTCGAAATCGAGTTGGGGGTCACGGGCGGTGAGGAAGATGGCGTGGACAACACCGACATTGACAGCAGCCGTCTGTACACCCAGCCAGAGGAGGTGGCAGAGGCTTACAAGGTCCTTTCAGCCATTTCACCAAACTTCACCATCGCAGCCGCCTTTGGCAATGTGCACGGGGTGTACAAGCCCGGCAATGTGGAGTTGAGGCCCAGCATTTTGGACGACTGCCAAAAGCACATTGAGGAGGTCTTTGGGACGGGGCCTCAACCGGTTGAATTTGTCTTTCACGGTGGAAGCGGGTCTTCCGTGGAGGAGATCCGAGAGGCCATTGGCTATGGCACCATCAAAATGAACATCGACACGGACATGCAGTGGGCCTTCCTAATTGGTGTGAGGGATTACGTGGAGGAGAAGAAGGCTTATCTCGGCGCCCAAATCGGGAACCCTGATGGTGCGGATGTTCCCAACAAAAAGCACTACGATCCTCGGGTTTGGTTGCGCAAGGGAGAAGAGGCTTTTGTCGCCCGCTTGACCAAGGCTTTTGGGGATCTGAATGCCACAGGAGCTCAAGCCAAAACGTCATGACCCCCTCCACGGATTGGCGTTCCTTTCGGTTGGATGCATCCGAGGCAGAGAGGGGACTTGAGAAATTGCGTGTCTCCCAAGAAGGGATGGATGTGAGGTCGGCGTTGGCACAGGACCCTCTTCGGGTGGACCAGCTGTCATGGCAATTGGATGGGCTTCATTTGGATGCGTCCAAACAGCGATGGGACAAGGAGACATTGGATGGACTGATTTCTCTTGCTGAAGAAGCGGGGGTGAAGCAAGCCATCGAGGACCAGTTTTCCGGCGCAACCATCAACCATACCGAGGGAAGAGCGGTATTGCACATGGCACTGCGCGGTCGGCCGGAGGATGGCTATCAAGTGGATGGAAAAGGGGTGATGGACGAGGTCTTGGCCACCCGTGGTCGTTTGCTCGACTTTGTCGATGAGGTGCATGAGAAGAAAGCCCAGGGTACGGTGACCGACGTGATCAACATTGGCATTGGCGGGTCTGACTTGGGGCCTGCGATGGCCTGCAAGGCCCTTCGCCGATTTGCATCTGGGCCCAAGGCCCATTTCGTGAGCAATGTCGACGGGGCGCACATTGAATCTGTGCTGGAACAGCTTGATCCTGCCAAAACCATGGTGGTGGTTGTCAGCAAGACGTTCACCACCCAAGAAACGATGGCGAACGCGGAAATTGCGAAGTCGTGGTTGCGCAAGGCGAATTTGGACCTGGACCAACATTTGGTGGCGGTGTCCACCAACCTCGATGCGACGCAAGCTTTTGGGGTGCCATTGGACCGAACCTTTGGCTTTGAGAATTGGGTGGGAGGCAGGTATTCCATGTGGGGACCGGTGGGCATGTGCATTGCGCTCTCCGTCGGGAGGACGCATTTTGAGGCATTTTTGGAGGGAGCTCGACACGTCGACCAGCATGTACAGTCATCCGAATTGGAGAACAATCTTCCGGTTGTTTTGGCCTTGTTGGGCCATTGGAACCAAAACCATTTGGGCATGCGTTCCCATGCTGTGATTCCATACGCTGAAGATCTTGGTAGGCTTCCCGCTTACCTTCAGCAGGCTGACATGGAGAGCAACGGAAAGAGTGCGGGTCGTACAGGTGAACCTGTGTCCTGGAACACCGGAGCTGTCGTTTGGGGTGAACCTGGGACCAACAGCCAGCATGCCTTCTTTCAACTCTTGCACCAAGGCACGGAAATTCACCCTGTGGATTTCATTGCCTTCCGAAAGCCAACCAGCGGCCACGTTCAAATGCACGACAAGCTTTTGGCCAATGCGGTGGCCCAGGCCGAGGCCCTTCTCATGGGCAAAGACGCTGAAGACGACGAGCCTCATCGGAACTTTCCGGGGAACCGGCCTTCGACGTTTTTCCTGTTCGACGAATTGTCTCCCTTTTCGGTGGGGCAGTTGGTCGCGCTCCACGAACACAGGATATTCATTCAGGGCGTGATCTGGGGGATCGCCAGTTTTGACCAATGGGGCGTGGAGTTGGGCAAGGCTTTGGCCAATGCTTTGTTGCCAGAATTGGAGGGCAAGTCTTCCGAGGTGCCGCACGACGCTTCCACGCAATCGCTGGTGGATTTGATCCGCGGTTGACCCGCAGAGGAGGTGATTGGTGGTGGAGAAGATTTGTGTTCGAAAAGTCGTCGGTTTGTGCCGTTTGATGTATTTTAGGACAAATTATCTCGTTCAATCGCCTTTATGGGCCGACAAAGGGTCCGTGGCAATCGCTTAATTACATCTTATCTTATGAAGCACATTCTATCCTCAATTGTGATGCTGTTCGCCACCAGCTTGGCCTTTGCCAACTTGGTGGGAATGGAGTATGAAACTGTCGCAGAGACAGCCCAGGGCACAACGTACCGCGTTTACGCTTCTTTCGACAACCCTACGGATGAGCTTGTGGCGGTCTACGCCCTTGAGACTGCCCCAATGGTTGTGGGTGTAAGCACTTCGTTCTACCAAGATGCCGTGGGCGCGAACTTGGCCCAAACGATCAATCCAGCCTTCTACGCTGCGTTCCCAACGCTGCAATATGACAGCTGGTTCACAATTGGTTCTGAAGATTCCAATGGCACAAGTGACGTGCAGCAGGTAGGCATGGATGCTTACTTCTCCTCCTTTGCCGCTGGCGACGGATTCGTGGTTGACACTTTTGTCGGTGGTTCGTGGTTCTTGCTTCCCGGACAAAGTGCGGATGCCGTGGCTGGCAATGACCTTCGCGTGTTGGTGGGCCAATTCACCACAGATGGTGTTGTGAACTTGACCATGAACTTCCAATGGGACAACGCGAATGCAGACACATTCAATGCAGAGGCTTTGAGTTTGTCATTCCCTGAAGTTCCCGTTCCCGGATGCACCAATGCCAACGCAGACAACTTCAATCCAATTGCGAACGAGGACGATGGTTCGTGCACCTTTGGTGGTGGCTTGGCCACTGGTTTGAGCTACGATATTGTTTCCTCCGATCCACTGGGAACGGGAGAGTCCACTTACCGCATCTACGCAAATTTCGCATCTTCAGATGTCGAAGTGACAGCGGTCTATGGCACTGATTCTGAGCCCTGGTCTTTGGTCGGCGAAGCGGGATTTTATCAAGACGGAGTAGGGGGTGATTTTGGTGGAGGCATCAATCCTCTTTTCTTCGCGAGTTTCCCTTCTTTGGAATATGACACATGGTGGACCATTGGAGCTGAGCCCGGAGATGACGACGGATTGAACTCTGCCTTCGATCCTGCCCTCACTGCTTTTTCCGACTGGAACAACGGTGGTGATTTCGTCGTGAACACCTTCATCGGGGGTTCCATCTTCATTGTTCCTGGGAACAATGGGCAGGGAGTGCCGATCAATGGCCGTGTGCTCTTGGGCCAGGTAACGACCTCTGGAACCACTGATGCAGTCATCAACGTACAATTCCGTGATGCGGACCAAGAATCTTTTTACGCATCGGGCATGACCTTGACCTTCCCCGTAGCAGGTGCAGGTTGCAATGACCCATTGGCTTGCAACTACGATGAGAATGCCGAAGGCGATGGCGATTGCATTTTCGCACAAGAATTCTATGATTGCGACGGCTGCCTCAACGACTCGGATGGGGATGGTGTGTGCGATGAGTTGGAAGTGAATGGATGCACGGACAATGCTTCATGCAACTTCGATATCAATGCCACGGAAGAGGATGGCTCTTGTTTGCAGCTTGACGCCTGTGGCGTTTGCGGTGGAGACAATAGCTCTTGCTCCGGTTGCACCAACCCTGCGGCAGACAACTACGATGCCGGAGCCATCTTCGACGATGGATCATGCATCATCAGTGGTTGCACCAACCCTGCAGCTGACAACTACAACGACGAGGCGAACCTCGATGATGGCACATGCATCATCAGCGGATGTACAAACCCAGCAGCTGACAACTACGATGCTGACGCGAACAATGACGATGGCTCATGCATCATCAGTGGTTGCACCAACCCTGCCGCTGACAACTACAATGCCGATGCGAACAACGACGATGGTTCTTGTGTGGTGAGTGGCTGTACCAACCCAAATGCGCAGAACTACAACCCTGAGGCGAACAACGACGACGGCTCTTGCACAGGCATCACAGGTTGTACCTACGCTGGTGCCGACAACTACGATGCCGCGAATACCCTCGAAGATGGTTCTTGTGTGTTCTCTGGCTGCACCGACGTCTCTGCTGAGAACTACAATCCTTTCGCCAACAACGACGACGGCTCGTGTGACTTTGAGCCTTGCTCGGGCGGCGGGTGCCCATACGACTCCAATGGAGATGGTGAAATTGGTTCAGCTGACCTCTTGGACTTCCTGGTGGCCTTTGGACAGGCTTGCTCAGATCTCTGATTCAAGCGAACAACGAATGAAAAGCGCCGGCGTATGCCGGCGCTTTTTTTTTTCCTCATTTGAAGGTTGTAGGTAGAAAAGGCGGGGGCACGGCCGCCAAAGGACCACTTGACCATCTGCACTGCAGCATGATGGGACATTCAATCGTGTTCTATCGACACGTTTCCGCTGCGTACGCTATATTTGGATTGGGAAAATGGTTCCCGATTCCGGCGAGTTGGAGCTCTTTGTACATCAATGCTCCGAAATTGACGCCTCATCACCTTATTTCTATCTCTCATGCGATTTTTAGCACTCCTTTGTTTCTCATTGTTCGCATTTGGCACCCATGCCAAGTCAGGCAATGACGTTGCCATTTTATCGAGCAATCTTTTTGAAGCTGGCTCGAATGCAGCTTGGCCCGCCGTCTTGACTTCGACGACAACCTCAGACGCTTTGAACGCGGAGGCTCAAACCCTGACCACCAATGTCACTTTGACGGTGACCGTCTGCGGTGGCACGGATGGTGTCGTACGCATGACCGGTCCTTGGTGGGGATGGGATCCGAATGGTGGCCCGATTGCAGATGCGAACGGTGACGGAACCTTCTCCATAGTGTTGCCAGATGTCTCAGAGAGCTTCGAATACCTGTGGGTGGTCAACAGCGGTACTGAGAACATCATCGGTCAGGGCTGTGCGCCCATTACGGATGGTGTGAACTACGCCAACCGCCAATGGAATGTGGGCGATGCGAAC
>CALKGQ010000048.1 GCA_938085425.1 uncultured Flavobacteriales bacterium | reverse complement strand
GCTTCCACCCAAAACGTGCCATCGGAATGAAAAAACTCAACATGCGCAGCTTCTCCTGAACCCCAACCCCAGGTACCATCCTCTTGCCCATTGCCACTGACGGAAACCACTGGGATGGAGTGGGCATCTGCACCCAAAAAGTACGTGTTGGTCGCGATGTAGCTCGGCGCTTTGCTCGGAGGAACATCGTCATTTGGATCAAAGGCAACGGCTCTGACCACCGTCGTTTCCGTCAAATCAATGGGGCCTGTGTACAATGCACTTCCCTCTGTAGGGGTGTAACCGTCCAAAGTGTAGTAAATGTCAAAGCCAGCAGGTGCCAAAAGTGAAACCGTGATGGCCCCAACATGGTACCCCGATTCCACGTCAAACGTAGGAGTTGGAGCGTACCCTGTGTACATGTCAAAGGGGTCCGCACCGTTCGCTGTCTCTGGAGATGGGGCCACACAAATCTCCCAATTTGAAGCCCCATCGGTGCTTCGCGCCCAACTGTGGTCAGCCTGGGTGGTGCCAATGTCCGTGACGAAGGAATAGGATTCCAAGATGTTTTCAGCTGGATCGGCAAACACCAAGGACTCTCCTTGGCATTGGTTGATTTTGAAATTGGTGTTCAAATATCCTCCGAGGTACAAGTTGGTGAGCAGCTCTCCCTCTCCGGAACACATGACAAGCAGATGGCCTCCAGCTGGGACAACAGTACCTCCGGGAATCTCAAATTTGTCGACGTTGTTCACGTTGTCGCTCAAGAAGTAGCCGCCCAAATCCACTGCTGTCACTCCCGGATTGTAAAACTCAACAAAGTCCTCATTGTTCCCAGCAATGCCCAGCGAATAGTTGCTGCACGAAAACTCGTTGATCACCACTTGAGCGTCTGCAGCAAATGCTGCAGTGCATCCAAGGGCCAACAGCCCCAGCGTTTTGAAATGTGTCAATGGCTGCATGTTCTCTGTGTCATTGGACTTCAAAACGAGAAACAAGGCGACCTTGTTCATTTGAAAGTTGCACGATGTAGGATCCTGGCACCAATGCCTCTCCTGCGATCATGGCCCTGCGGCCCGAAACTTCTCGCGATTCCGTGATTCTGCCCTGGATGTCCATGATGTCCATGGTCCAGCTGCCAAATGGAAACTTTACGATGCTCGAGCCTGTGACGGGATTGGGAGAGATGGACATGGCGTCTTGCGCATCCACGGCGTTCCATCCAGAGACGCAACCATCCATGATGGTGTGGAGAGTGTTTTGGTAATCGTCATTGACCACATCAATGACCTCTGCCATGCACACCTCCTCCGATGCCTCGGACCAATACACCCTCAGCAGCGGAACAAATTCGAGGTTCTTCGGGCATGAAGATCCGTCGTAACTCAGTCCAATGACCTTGGCGCCTCCTGGCACGAAGGAAGGCGTGATGTCGAAGGCAAAGGGGTCTGCAAGCGAAACCGCATCGCTGATGCTCACGCCTGCAAAGTCGAGTTCATAGCCCACGATGCGGTTGTAGGGATTCATGACATGGACATCGAAGTAGTTCATGTCCCAATTCACATTCTCCACCGAGAAATGGACGGTGTCGTAAATGTTGAGGATCTCTTGAACGGGAAAGTCACATTTGGGGTGGTAACCGGAACTGTCCGGATGTTCATGCGCGGTGTTGAACCATTGGCATTGCGACATCAACGCTGCATCGCTCACCGTGATTTCGCCATCTTGGTCGATGTCATTGCATGGAGCGGGCGTCAAATCGTTCCCCAAAATGCCTTCCACGTAGTGCACCGCATCGGCGTATTCCTGCGCGTCATTGTTGTCCAAGTCTCCCACCAAAGCCGTGCCGCCACAATCCCCGTTGCAATCGGATTCGGCCGTGCCGAACAAGGTTCCCGCACAATCGTAAAAAGGTTCGCATCCCTCCACTGTCTCCACTTCAAGTTGACCTGAAGTACGGTCGAGCTGAATGCACACTGCCGCATGGTTGTTCTCGTAGGAATTTTCCGCCCTGCCCAAAGCATCGGGGATGAAATCGTAGTTGGCACGCACGAGAAGGTAGTAGGTCCCGTCTTCGACCTCTGTGACGTCGATCCATTGGCAGGTCAGTCCAGAGCTGTAAATGTCGCCGCACTTCGCCGAAATGCCCATGTTGCCACAACCGTATTGCGCCGCTCCCCCTCCGCTTGTTGGAAATTCTTGTGGAAGGCCACTGCATTCAAGATCCATCACGCAAAATCCGTTCTTGAATCCAATGGGAATGACACCACCGTCCAGCGTGAACAAATCGTACTTGGCGTACCCCTTGTGGTGCCAATGGTTGTGGCAATCCCCCCACTCAAATTGGTTGTTCCCGCCTCCTTCACTCGGGACTCCGATGTAGTAGTCCAAGTCACCAATGTTCAGAATGTGGGTGGTGAACCGCACCAACTCCCTTGCACCAAACCCATTCAAGCAGCCTTCCTCGATGTAGCAGTCGTTCTCATCCACTTGCATCACTTGGGTCTGCAAGCTGTTCACGATGGCCTCTGCGCTCACCACCAAATCGGGGCCGTTGCAGTCAGGATCCCCAGGGTAGACACAGGATCCATTGTCAAGCTCCGCCATGGGGTTGTAATTGCATCCCTCGGGATCTGTGCACCCAGCAGGAGGTCCACCAAAGCCGAATTCCCAGTTCCATGCTTCGTTGCAAGGGCCGTCAAAAGAGGCCCAACGGACCCAATAGGTGACCCCTTCTTCCAGCAAAACGGTCAGCTGCGCTTCGTTTCCGCAACCTCCTTGGTCGTTGTCGTAGTAAATCGAGCCTTCGTTCGTGTCGTCGAAGTTGCCCATTTGGCAATAATCATAGATGTAAAGACGGGTGTCACATTCATTGCCACAAGAGCTAAAGGTGTACATCCCGTTGGACTCAGGAGTGAAAGAATACCAGTACGAGTCGCCTTCAGACATCACCATGCCAAAGTCGGCCGCGGTCAGAGGGATGGCATCGTTGCACGTTTCGCCGGGTGCGCAATCGAAGAAACCACCTGCGCTGGAACCAAACTCACCTCCAGAAGCCACGACATTCCCACCAAAGGTCACGGTGTACGATCCTTCTCCAAACCCACAGCAAAGGCCGTCTCCTGCGGTGTCAAAAATCTCGAATTGCATGCATTGGCCGTCTGCCTCGGACAAGCACAACGTGTCCGAATGCAAGGTTGCATTTTCTGTGTAGCCGTCTCC
>CALKGQ010000047.1 GCA_938085425.1 uncultured Flavobacteriales bacterium | reverse complement strand
TAGAAACCCTTTGAATCTATTTCAGATTCAATCTGCCTCCAGCGTTCAACGACATCTGGAATCCACTTGCTCGCCACAGAGTCGGCGGCCATGTCGTCAAGGAAAGCCCTGGCTTCTCGTTTGAGCTGTTGCACCTCACTTTCCTTCTTCTCTCGAAGGATGGAAGAGAGGTGGAAAGGAGAGCTCTTGCTGTCTGCGAGATTCATGTGCCGAAGTTACGGGACGGATTGGCCCAATGCCGACTCTTCACGACCTTTGACAGTTCATGGACGACTCTCAACCGCGCGGCATTCGGATCAACAAGTACCTCAGTGAGGTAGGCCACTGTTCACGTCGAGCTGCGGACAAGCTTCTCGAAGAGGGACGCATCACCCTGAATGGCGCAGTGCCCGAACTCGGGACACGTGTGCAGCCGGGAGATGAGGTCGCTGTCGACGGTGAGGTGGTGGCTGGAAACGATCAAGAGCGCATCGTCATTGCCTACCACAAGCCTGTGGGCATCGTCTGCACCACCGACCAGCGCAGGGAAAAGGACAACATCATTGATGCCATCAATTTTCCAACACGCATTTATCCTGTAGGGCGCCTGGACAAGATGAGCGAGGGGTTGATTTTCCTGACCAACGACGGGGACATTGTCAATGACATCTTGCGGGCACGGTATGGTCATGAAAAGGAGTACCACGTCACCGTCAACCAACCCATCACAGATGATTTCGTGGGGAAGATGTCAGCGGGTGTCGCCATCTTGGACACCGTCACCTTGCCATGTGAAGTCGAGCAAACGGGAAGGCAATCCTTCAAGATTGTGCTCAAACAGGGGTTGAATCGCCAAATCCGCAGGATGTGTGAAGCCCTGGGGTATCGGGTGCGAAGGTTGAAGCGCACGCGCATCATTCACGTGGAGCTTGGGGACTTGCCCGTGGGCCAATACAGGTCCTTGGACGACCAGGAGTTGAACAGGCTGAGGCGAAGCACCCAGGGAGCCAAAGAGGAATGACCCGACCCCCTGGGAGGGGCTTCACTCAGATTTGTCAGACATCAACTTGTTGCACAAGAGTGCAACCACAAGGCCTATGCCGAGGCCCTTCAAAAGGTCGATGAAGACGATGGCCAAAATGGTCACGACAAAGGGAATGAAGTGCTTCATGCCGCTCTCGTAGATGCGCTTGAAGGTGGCTGGTTTGGCCAACTTGTAGCCCACAACAAACAAAACAGCAGCCAAGCTTCCCAGCGGGATGTAGGTCAAAAGGGTGGGGGTCAGCAAGAAAAACACCATCAGCCATGCACCGTGGAGGATGGCGCTCATTTTGGTGGCATTGCCTGTTTGGATGTTGGCCGAGGAACGCACAATCACTTGGGTGATGGGCAAACCGCCGATCAATCCGCTGACAGTGTTGCCTACGCCCTGTGCGAGCAGCTCTCGGTTGGTGGGGGTGATGCGCTTCTCGGGGTCCAATTTGTCAGTGGCCTCCACACACAACAGGGTCTCGAGGCTCGCCACCACTGCGATGGTTGCCCCCAAAATCCAAATCGTGCTGTTGCCGATCGCCGAAAAATCGGGGAAGGTGAGCAGGGAGCCCCAAGTGCTGGGGTCAATGCCGTTTGACGCGTGACCTGTGGGGACATCGACCAGTTGTTTGGCCGTCAGAGCGGCATCGCCGCCCAGGGTCAAGAGATGAACCACCACACCCGCCAGCACAGCGATGAGGGATCCTGACAACACCTTGGTGAACGCCTGGGCTGTCATGAACTTTGTTTCCCACAGCATGAGAATGCCGAGACATACAGCTGTGACTGTGATGGCCGTGGGTGCGGCGTAGGCCATGTTGTCTCCGAGCAAAAGCAAGACATCGAACACCTTGTCAGCCTTGGTCGTGCCTTCAGCTCCAGCGTAGCCGAGGCCATGAGGGATTTGCTTGATGAAGATGATGATGCCAATGGCCGCGAGCATGCCCTGGATGACACTGCCAGGAAAGTATTTGCCAACGACCCCAGCACGGGCGATGCCCAACACCAATTGGGCCAAACCGCCGATGACGATGGCGAGGAGGAAGGCCTCAAAACCGACTTCTTGGATGCCGTCGTAGACAATCACAGCCAGGCCCGCCGCTGGGCCAGATACCCCGACATGGCTGCCTGAGATGGGGGCGACAAGGATGCCGCCTATGATGCCGGCGATCACGCCGGCGATGGGTGCCGCTCCGGAGGCCAATGCGATGCCAAGGCAGAGGGGGAGTGCAACAAGAAAAACAACAATGGAAGAGGGCAAATCGCGCCCTAAATGCTTGAACATTGGAATGAAATTCGTGGGACAACAACAAAAGACAAGGACGCGCCGTGGAGCGCAATGCGGGAATGCTCCCGCGTCATTCGTCAACTGTGCCGTTCGGGGGGGTCAAGCAGGCCCCCGTCAACGAGGCGGTTCAACGCACCTTCATTCTGTCTTTGCCACGCAAAGGCTGGAGCATGGACCCCAATGCCCAGCGGCAGGTCTTCGAGCATGGATTCGTCCCATTCCAATTGCCACTCTTCACCCTCTGATTCTTTCTCATTGGACTCCATTTCTGCCTTCCACTCCTGGTTTTCCAAGGAGCATAGCGAAGTTGGGGCGATCAGCAGGATCACCCAAAGGGTCAAAAACAAGAAGGCTGAGAGCCGCGGCATGGCGTGGAAGTTACGCGGATTGGCCTGTGAAAGAGACCTTGCCAGTGGAGACGTTGTACACACCTCCTGCGAGAATGATTTCCCCCTTTTCTTCCATCTCTGCCAGGATGCTGCTTTGGGCACGTACCTCATCGCACATTTGCACGACGTTTTGGGCCACGCAGGCGTTCAAAACTTCTGGGGTGCCTTCTTCTCCATGTTGGGCCTTCGTTTGGTCCACGGCCGGTTGAATTTTGGCGAGCAAGCCTGTGATGTTGCCATCCTCGACACCTTGCCACGCGGCGCCAACAGCCCCACAGGAGGTGTGTCCAAGGATGAGGATCACCTTGGTGCCCGCGTATTTGCAGGCGTATTCGAGGGATCCCAACACATCTCCATTGATGACGTTACC
>CALKGQ010000046.1 GCA_938085425.1 uncultured Flavobacteriales bacterium | reverse complement strand
GGGCCATGGCCACTGTCAAACCACTGAGAACTTCGAGGCGGTAGTCGACGGTTTGCCGAAAATCAAAGAGGGCGATGCGCATGGAAAGGGGGGTCAAAAAGAAGCGGCAAAGGTAGTCCCGCCTTTTGGATGGGTGCCCCTCGCTGGCCGTTTAGTTCACAAACAAATCGTGGACAACGTTGCCCTCGCCAAACACCTCCATGCTTTCGCAGGCAGCCACCATTTTTTGACGGGCCTCCATCAGCGTCGGGTGCCCCTCAATTTCCGCATTTTCAAGGGCCTCACGGCTGGGCCACTGCGCATATGCCCAGTAGGTTCCTCCCACCCAAGCATGCAAACGGGAGCCTTTGCTGCCGCACAATCGATGGATCTCTTGGGTGACCTCGCACCACGCTTCTTCGAAGGCGGTTTCCTGGCCTTTGTTCACTTGGAACACGTACAAGATGGCGTGGACTTTGGGAGATGACATGGTCTGAATGTTGGGGACAAAAATACAACCATGTGCAACCTCCCCCGGATTCTTGCCATCTTGCCAAACATGAGTCCCCTCTGCTTTCCCCCTTCCCGAGTTGCCATGGCGGCATGCCTCCTGGCGATCATTGGTGGATGGGCCAGTTGCAGCGCGCCAAACGCGAACGACACAGCCCCATTCTCCTTGTCGGAATTGGTGGAGTTTCCTGCGCATTTCCCAGCCTTTGAGGAACCGGCTGACAACCCATTGAATGCCGCAAAATGGGAATTGGGGAGGCTTCTCTTCCACGACACTCGGTTTTCAGCCGCCAACGACGTGAGTTGCGCCAGCTGTCACTTGTCACAGTTCGCCATGGCCGACAGCTTGGCGGTCTCACGGGGCACTGGCGGTGCACCGGGGTTTCGGAACGCTTCTGCCCTCTTCAACATGGCCTGGCAACCTCGGTTCCACCGAGAAGGAGGTATCCCCAGCCTGGAAACACAGGTCCTGGCGCCACTGCAAGAGCCACATGAATTCGACAAGGACCTCATGACCTTGGTGGCGGAGCTGGCCAAAGACACAGGCTATCATGCCTTGTCGGAGGAGGCCTTTGCTCGTCCATTCGACGCCTATGTGCTGACGCGCGCCCTCGCTGCCTTCGAGCGCACCCTGATTTCAGGAGAATCCGCCTACGACCGTTGGCTCTTGGGCGACTCCTCTGCACTCAGCGAGTCCGCCCTACGAGGGCAAGGCCTCTTTGACAACCTGCAATGCCAGAGTTGCCACAGCGGGCTGTGGCTGACTGATTTTGCCAACCACAACATTGGCCTTTATCGGGACAACCCCGACCCGGGGGCCTATCGACTCACCCTAGACTCTGCCGACCTCGGCAAGTTCAAAACGCCTAGCCTGCGGAACCTTGCCTTCTCTGCGCCCTACATGTTCGATGGCTCGCTGTCGACCTTGGACGAGGTCTTGGACCATTATGCGAAAGGGGGAATGGGGAACCCCAACCAAGATCCAAGGGTGTTCCCCATCGACTTGACTTCTGCCGAACGCAGCGATTTGCTGGCGTTCCTGGCGGCGTTGAACGACACCAGTTTTGTGGTGCGTACGGCACGCTGGGTGCCTTGACCTAAGTAGGCGTCATCTTCGAATCATCAACGGTTTCGCAAAATGATGACCACTGTTGGTGGCAATTTCTACAACGTAAGAACCAGGCGAAATGTCTGAAACAGGAAAATACAGGGCTCCGGCCACCTCGACTTCCGTCTTCATGGCCTCAAGCACCACCCTGCCCAACATGTCGTACATCCGAATGCTGGCACTTGACGCTTCCTTGTCGATCAGTATATGAACCTGATAATCAGCCGGCTGAGGGAAAATGGCTTGCTCTTCTGTCGATTGCTCCACAATTCGGTTCAAAAACAATTCAGTCAAAGAAGAAGCAGGCATTTCCTCGTAAACGTAATCGACATTCCTTACCTCGAGAATACGGTCATCAGTGTCTTGTGCCAAATAGTCCCACCCGTTGATTTCACGGTTGGAAGTGGCCAAAAAGACCCTGCCATTTGGGGCCACCAATACATCCCGCAGCCTGCCAAGCTCTTCCTTAAAATAAATCTCTTCTTGCACGACGGCGACCCCTCCACCATCAAGCGCCAGAACTTTCAATTGCTGCGCGCGCAAAAAACACAACAGCAAACTGTTGGACCATTCAGGAATGGAGGGGTGATTGAAATACGCCAACCCGCATGGGGCTTGCGTGGGACTCCAAACAGCAAGTGGTGGCATCCCGTTGATGGATTCACATGCCTCCTCTTCTTCCGGAGTATCGCAGTAGCCTTCAATCAAGGGCCATCCGTAATTGCCTCCTTCCACGATTCGATTGACCTCATCATCATTGGCTGGACCATGCTCGCTGGAATACAATTGACCGTCGTGGGCAAAGACAAGGCCCTGAGGATTGCGGTGGCCGTAGCTGTACACCAAGTTGTCAAAAGGGTTGTCTGGAACCGGGTCACCATTCCAATCCATTCTCAAAACCTTGCCACCCAAACGATCCAATTCCTGGGCAATCCACCCTACAAATGCATCTCCTGTAGAGAAATACAAGTAACCGTCAGGCCCCTCCAAAAGACGACTTCCATTGTGGGAAATGTTGCCTGGCAACTCATTGAGCAACACTTCCTCCTTCACGACCGATTCCGAAGCCAACGAATAGGTCAATTTGGACAAACGGCCTCGGTATTCCGCGTACGTGTAATTCACGTAAATGAATGGCTCTACGGGGAAGTCTGGGTGCAAAACCATCCCATGTGCACCACTGTTGTCAAAAGATTGATACACGCCGGGGATCTGATGAATCTCCTCCACTTGTCCCAAATCAGGGTGGATCCGAGTGATTCGTCCCGATTTCTCCATGCACCAAATGTGGTTGTCAGGGCCCCAGACCAGATCCCAAGGGACCGTAAGATTCTCTGCAATGGCAGATACCTCCAACTCAGTGGAGTCTTGGGCATGGAATCCAGGAAGTTCCGATGTCCAGACGAACAACGAACACAAACACCAAATCCAAGAGGACTCAGGAGTAATCTTCATCATCTAAAAGTACGCCGAATGCAATGAAAATGAGAGAAGGATGTACCTTCCAAGCATGCACATTCCCCTTTACCAAGTGGACGCTTTCACCGACGAAGTCTTCAAGGGCAATCCCGCCTGTGTGATGCTTTTGGACAATTGGCTGGAAGAAGACGTTCTGTTGGCCATTGCCCAAGAAAATGCTGTGGCAGAAACGGCTTTTTTGGTGCCCCAAGCGCAAGGATTCCATTTGAGATGGTTCACCCCCGACCTTGAAATGGACCTTTGCGGACACGCCACCTTGGCCTCCGCCCATGTCGTTTTGCATCATCTTCATCCTGAACTCAACGAAGTGACCTTCGACTCGCTCAGCGGTCCACTTGTGGTGACACGGTCGACGCACGGCTACGAAATGACCTTGCCCAACCGTGCTCCTGAACACGCCATTTTGCCTGTTGAATTGGAAGAGTCATTGAGCACAAAACCCGTTGAAGTGCACAAATCAAGGGACTACCTTTTGGTCTACAACCATGCCTCTGAAGTGGAGAATTTGCACATCCAACGGGACCTGTTCGACCGCATCCAGTTGGGCACCGGAGGCGTCATCGTGACCGCCCCAGGAGAAGACTGCGATTTCGTTTCTCGCTTTTTCACCCCGCAAGCCACCATCTTGGAAGATCCCGTCACAGGCTCTGCACACTGCACCTCAGCTCCCTATTGGTCAGAGCGTTTGGGCCAAACCCAACTCGTGGCAGAACAACGCTCAGCACGAGGAGGGACCTTGCACTGCCAAGTACTCCCTCTTCATGTGCTCGTCTCAGGCCAAGCCCGCACCTACCTCCAAGGCAACGTGGAGCTGAACCATCTGTGAAGACTTCTGTTCTTCACACATGTCATTCTCACTTTTCAAGTCCCCAACTTCCAAGTTGTTTCCAACCATCATGGCGACGTTGTTGTGCACTTCTTGCTCTCGCGTGAGCACCACTCCTTCCAATGCATCCACCTTGGACATCTCCTTTTCCAAGGACATGGACCTCCCTTGGGTCCCATTGAACGACGGGGTGATGGGCGGCATGTCTGAAGGGACTGTGACCTGGCAAGACAGCAGCTTCCGATGGAAAGGACAAACGCGGTTGGAAAACAATGGCGGGTTCGCTTCCCTTCGCAGTCCATGGGGTGAGCAGGATTTGCGCGGATTGCAAAGACTCGAAGTGACCTGCCGCGGCACCGGCGGACCGTTCAAAGTGACCCTGGAAACCTCACAGCGCTGGTGGATGCCATACGCCTACGCCACACTGGACGTTTCAGAAGAATGGCGAACCATCGAAGTGGATGTGAAGGACTTTCAATGGAGTCAAGCCCAAATGGGGGACCTCCGAACGGTCGATCCGCAAAGCGACTTCCAGAACATCCTCAGGATGGGGTGGATGAAGTACGACGGCACAGCGCAAGCTTTTGATTTGGAAGTGGGGCAAATGCGTTGGGTCCAGTGACCATCAAAGGGCCCAAGCCCACTCCAAAAAGAACCGACAACCCTCGATGGGTCCGTACACACGAGAGGCATCGAATGCCTCGCTGAACGGTTCACCGGCACCAAGGATGGGCGATGGCTGACGGGTGCCCGTGGCATTTTGGACCCCCAAGGTCATGTTGTGCACTCCTTTCCAATTCGGAAAACAGGCCTTTTGCACAGAGGCATGCACCAGGGCGTATGGGTCGCTTTCCAAGGACGTTGCATCGTCGTAATAGGGCAAGGCCATGCGGCCCACCGATTGCGCGACGACGCTCCAGTTCCAGCCGTTTTTGGTGCGTCGACCAAGGGTGCAATTTCCAGTCCAACGCGGGGCGAATTCAATGGGAGTCCCCTCCCCCAACCGCCACATTCCAGGGGGCGCATCCATGCCATTTTCAATCAATTCGGAACGGAGCAACGTCATGCCGGCGGTGACACTCCATCCATTGGAGGTGGTCATCCAAAAATCTGAAGAGACCCCACGGTTCCATCCTAGTCCCTCGACATTCCGGTACAAAATGGCATTCGGAAGGCTGTCGAAGTCCGCATAAATGCGGTCGGTGAAGAGGGTGCCAAAGGCACTTAGTGTCCAAGTCCCTGACCACAAGTCATTGCCCACCGTCTTGGCCACATGCGCATGGACATTCCAACTCGACTCTGGGTTCAGTCCTCCCTCTGAAAGCATCACCTCACGCGAACCGTCCAAGGCGGCATGTTCTTCCGTGAAGAGGTGAACACGCCTGTACCCCCTGCCCGAATTCAAGCGCACGTCCCAAAGGGGATGAGGCGACCACTTGACATTGACGCGCGGGGCCACCACCCATTGTTGGTCGCTGGGCCGCTCCACACGCACCCCATGGGTCCACGACCATTTGGGGGACCCTTCCGCTTGATTGGACGATCCTGAATACTCCCCATACACCGCGGGCACCCAAACATTCATGTCGGAGGAGGCTAGCGTTTCATCCCTGTACACGTCCCACAACAGGCTGGTGCCCCATTGCACGCTTTGTCCTTTTGCCCATGAATGGCCAGAAGAGTAGGCATCCACACTGGCTGTGAATTCTTCCGCATCAAAGGAGGTCAATCCGTACGTGGAGGATTGCCGGTGGTGGGAGGCGCCTCCCTGAAACGTCATGCCCTTCCCCGCACGCGGCGAGCTCCCCCAAAGCCACTCCGAACGCCACAGATCGATGCGTTCACCATAGGACTTGTCCGTCCCACGGTCGGATTCTTGAAAGTCCAATGCCCCGCCAAAGCGCTGCTCCCCCAACAACCGCAACGTCATCCGGGAACGCCGGCGCTCCTTGATGCCCTGGTGCCGCAGCGTCGTGACCACCCGATCCATGGTCGGTGCGTCCGTCATTCCATCCTCATTGTCGTCGATTCTCCGGGCAAAATGAAGGCCATCCACCCCCACCTGCCACATGCTCTCGGGGACCCCAAACGAGCCGCTGGCCGCAACCAAACCCCTTCCGTGGGTGTCCCATCGGACCATGGAACTGGCCTGCCCCTGGCGCAAGGGGGACAACACGACATTGATGACCCCACCAACAGCTTGGCTGCCAAATCGGGCACTTGCAGGACCGTGGATCACCTCGACCTGTTGCACCATGCTCACTGGAATGCCATCGAGCGCATAGGCGGACGCCAAACCTCCGAGCAGCGGAACACCGTCGATGAGGACCAGGGTGTAGGCACCTTCCATGCCATTCATGTGGATGTCATTGGTCCCGCAAATGCCGCACCCCACCGTTTCACGCACCCCGTTGGTGAAATCGAGGGACTCCACCACATCTTGGGCATGCACCAATTGAAGCGCTGCACCAGAAATGACTTGGGTTTGGATGGGACTCGCTTTGGTGGTCATGGGTTTCAATCCCCCTACCACCGTGGCGCCGCCAAGGGCGACGGTGTTGGGCGTGAGCACCACAGACCAACTTTCTCCTTGGGCGCATTGACGGACCACCTTCACAGGGTCAAAGCCGATGCTCGTGACTTCAAGAACGTGTTCCGTGCCATTCGCCACTTGGGGATGCCAAAGCCATTGGCCTTGCACATTGGTGGTGCCAACCGGCTCGCCGTCCAGCCACACCGTGGCCCCTGGCAAACCTCTGCCCTCCTCGTCTTGGACGTCCAAAAGGCAAGGCG
>CALKGQ010000045.1 GCA_938085425.1 uncultured Flavobacteriales bacterium | reverse complement strand
GGTTGATTGGAAAAATGTTCAGTGTCTGGGGGCGGGAATTACGCCTCGGTCTTGTCGTCTGTGGCGTCCGCTTCTTTCTTCGCTGTAGGCTTCTTCGCTGCGGGTTTCTTCGCTGCGGGTTTCTTCGCTGCGGGCTTCTTCGCTGCAGGCTTCTTCGCTGCAGGCTTCTTCGCTGCAGGCTTCTTCGCTGCAGGCTTCTTCGCTGCAGGCTTTTCCTCCTTCACCTCTTCCGCTGCTGGAGCTTCCTCCGCTGCTGGAGCTTCCTCCGCTGCTGGAGCTTCCTCCGCTGCTGAAGCTTCCTCCGCTGCTGAAGCGGCGGCGGCATCTTCTTTCTGCTTTTCGACGGCAGCCTTGTCGCTCTTGCGCTCGTTCAATCCTTCTGCCACAGCTTCCACCACAGCGTCCACAACCGCCACAATGGACTTGGTTGCATCGTCATTTGCCGGAATCACAAAGTCCACTTTGCGCGGATCGCTGTTGGTGTCGACCATGGCGAATACCGGAATGCCCAGCTTCTTGGCCTCAGCCAAAGCGATGTGCTCCTTCATCACGTCCACAATGAAAATTGCTGCAGGGATGCGGGTCAAATCAGAAATGGAGCCCAAGTTCTTTTCAAGCTTGGCGCGTTGGCGGCTCACCTGCAAGCGCTCACGCTTGGACATGGTGGACAACGTTCCGTCCTTTTCCATTTTGTCAATGGTGCTCATCTTGCGAACCGCCTTGCGAATGGTCGCGAAGTTGGTCAACATGCCACCGGACCAGCGCTCTGTGACATAGGGCATGCCCACAGCCTTGACGCGCTCTGCAACAGCCTCCTTGGCTTGTTTCTTGGTCGCCACAAACAAAATTTTCTTGCCGCTTTTGGCAATCTGCTTCATCGCGGCGGCAGCTTCATCGACTTTGACCACAGTCTTGTGGAGGTCAATGATGTGAATGCCCTTCTTCTCTGCGAAGATGTAGGGGGCCATGTGGGGGTTCCACTTGCGCTTGAGGTGGCCGTACTGTGAGCCGGCTTCAAGCAACTGATCGAAAGATACTCTTGACATGATGTTTACGTTCCTGTTGTAAGCAACGACTGGGTAGCTGAAGGACAGGTCCCAGACGTTTGGATGCTAAACGAATATTGAAATGAAATGAGGAGGCTCCTCCCAAGCGATCAACGCTTGGAGAACTGCTCCTTCTTGCGTGCTTTTTTCTGACCAAACTTTTTCCGTTCCACCATTCGTGGGTCACGGGTGGTAAGTCCTTGTGCCTTCAAGGCAGACTTCCACTCGGGGTTGATTTCGATCAACGCCTTGGACATGGCCAAGCGAATGGCTTCTGCTTGGCCGGTGATGCCACCGCCAAAGACGTTGACATTCACATCGTACTGACCTTCTGTCTCCGTGATGGAGAAAGGCTGGTTGAGTTTGTACTGGAGGGTGCCTGTGGTGAAGTACTCCGCTGCGGGGCGCTTGTTCACAGTCACGGCGCCCTTGCCGGGCTTCAAGTAAATGCGGGCGACCGCGTTCTTGCGACGGCCTGAAGTGTTGATGACGTCCATTAGGCGTTCAATTGAAATGGCTGAGGTTGCTGGGCTTCTTGCTTGTGGTCGGGTCCGACATACACGTGCAAGTTGCGGAAGAGCTCACGTCCGAGCGTGTTTTTGGGAAGCATGCCTCTGACGGCGTCTTCCAACACAGCGTAAGGCTTGCGCTTCAACTGCTCTGCTGCGGTACGGGAACGCTGGCCACCTGGGTAGCCTGTGTATCGGATGTACTCCTTGGTTTCCATCTTGTTGCCGGTCAGCACAATCTTTTCCGCATTCACGACCACCACATAGTCGCCACAATCGGCGTGGGGGGTGAAGTTGGTCTTGTGCTTGCCGCGAAGCAAGACAGCAATCTGCGTGGAAAGCCGGCCCAAAGTTTGACCTTCGGCATCGACCAACCACCACTTCTTGTCTGCGTTCTCCTTGTTGATGGAACGCGTTTTGTAGCTCAAAGTATCCACAGCGAACGGGTTGCGTTGTTGGTTTTCCCCAAATTTTGGGGGTGCGAAGATAGGAAATGTTGTGGAGAACCCAAGCGTCTTGGTGGACAAAGTTTTGTTTGTACCATCATTTTGTTGCCTTCAGTCCAATCCGCCCTTTGGAGGCTTCCTTTTTTTCAAAGTCCACTGCCACATCAAAAGCAAGGTGTGTTCGACAGGTTGTCCCGCATCGCGAAGGGCAGATTGGAATTGGTACCCTGCGGTGATTTTCCTTCGCTTCTTAGCTTTTTTGTCGATCGAGAGCCTGGCCCTGAACGACTGTGCCTCCCATCGTTGGGTTCCCTCCATCAGCGTTTGTGCACCCCAGAAGGTTTCACACGAAGGAATGAGTTTCCAACCTTTTGGCAAATCGTGCGTCCACTTGGCTTTGAGACGCCACCGTGCACGGTCCCAAGGACGCATCCAATCTCCACCCTGTTGGTGGCGAAGACGCATGGCCACTGCGTGGTCCCCTATGTCCTTTTTCCATCTCGCTGCCAGCGCCCAACGCCAGCCTTGCGTCCAGCCTCCTTCAACAGGCCAGTTCCATTGGGTGCGCCACTGTCCTTCCAAAGACCAGCCTGGCAAGGCTGCCCACCCTCGTCGCGCGGAAAGATCGACAATCCCCTCGTTCCATGTCCATGAGGACGCAGGGGTGCGCAACTGGCCCTTCACCGACCAAGACCATTGTCGCGGCAACTTTTGGGACGTTTCTGCCACGATCCAGCTCTGCCCACTCGCAGGGGTCACCGTGCAAAGCAACCATGCGGACAAGATGCAAGAAAGAAAACGAGGCACGGCGCGTTCAGATGTTGTCAAACACCGTCAAGGTGTCCAACGTGACCGTTTGGGTGTTTGACTCAATGGTGACCGCCTGAAGCACCACCATGTCGCGCGCAGGCACCACGCCGGAGGTGTCCTTGCTGTAAGTGTACACCGTGTAATCCCCAGGACGCAACCAAGGGAACACAAAGTCGCCTTGGTGGTTGGTTTCCACTTGATCATCTGGGCCAATGTTCTCCCCATAGATCAGGAAGACATCGTGGTCGGTGGCCGCGTAGGGCGCTGCTGCCGTCGATGGATTGGTGAGCACCAGGCGGGCCTCCTCTTGGATATGCCCCACGATGCTACCACGTCCTCCCTCACCTGGCGTTTGCACACACCCCCCTAGGCAAAGGAATGTGCACAATGAAAGAACAAGACTTCGAGAATTCCGCTTCATGGCCTCAAACTTACAGCCTCCGAGGCGCTAACTTGCCGTTCCATGCATTCCAGCGACCAATTCTCTGCCCCACAAGGCCTCCCCGCAGGGGAGGGCCGTCTTGAAGTCGTTTGCGGCCCAATGTTCTCCGGCAAAACCGAGGAGTTGTTGCGGCGCATTCGACGTGCGCAAATCGCCAAGCTCCCCGTGGCCCTGTTCAAACCCTCCACGGACACGCGGTACGACAAGGTGGAGGTGGTGAGCCACGACCAAAACGCCATGGCGTCGACCGTGGTTTCAGACAGCCAAGAATTGTTGAGACATGTGGAAGAGGCGAGCCAAAAGGTCCCTGGGCGCTTGGAGGGAGTGGCCCTTGTGGCCGTCGACGAGGCACAGTTTTTTGACGATGGCCTCCCTGAGGTTTGCAATCTTCTTGCCAACCGAGGCTACAGAGTGGTTGTGGCGGGATTGGATTTGGATTACGAAGGAAGGCCTTTTGGCCCCATGCCACAGCTCCTTGCACTCGCGGAGGAGGTGACCAAGCTCCATGCCGTGTGCATGGAGACGGGGCGTTCCGCCCATTTCTCTCACCGCATTGCCGGCGGAGAGGATCAGGTCGAACTTGGGGCCCAAGACCGCTACATCCCTCTGGCCCGGCATGCGTATGTCGCAGCCAATGAAACCACGTCTGCATGAATGGACGCGGATGGACCGTCGACGCGTGGCGTCAATGGATGGACACATTCGCGGATGCGGTAACGCATTGGAAAGGCGGACCAAACGACTCGATCCTTCGGTTGTCCGCAGACAGCCGCAAGCTCCCCCTTCCGCAACACTCCGTGTTTTTTGCCCTCCGTGGTCCATGGCACGACGGGCATGACCACTTGAAGGAGGCCCATGCTGCTGGGATTCGACGCTTTGTCGTCAGCCACGCACCCAACCTAGAGGAAGCTTGGTGTGCCAACTCCGACGTGGTGGTGGTCCCCAAAGTGTTGTCCGTGATGCAATCCATGGCGCAGCACCAACGCCTCCAATTCAAAGGGCCTGTCTTGGCCGTCACAGGAAGCAATGGGAAGACCGTCACAAAAGAATGGTTGGCGCAAATCCTTCCTTCTCACCTGGCGATCCACAGAAGTCCGTTGAGCCACAACAGCCAGCTCGGTGTGCCCTTGAGTCTTTGGTCGTTGGATGGACACCATGACCTTTCGTTGATGGAAGCAGGGATCAGCGAGCCCGGAGAAATGGCCCATTTGGCTGATTGCATCCAGCCCACAGAAGGGGTCCTGACCCATTTGGGGGATGCCCATCTGGGAAACTTCCAAGACCGCGCCCATTTGGCAAGCGAAAAATGCCAACTCTTCGCCTCCTGCTCTCGAGTGTTCATGCCGGAAGCTTTGCGGTCCCAAACACAAGACCATCTCCAGGCCAAGGCGATCACTTGGTCGTTGAACGAACCGGACTCAAGCGCCGCTTTGAAAGTAAACACCGTCGGGGACCAGGGAGACTTTGAGTGCTTCTTTCAGGACCAATCGACGAACCTGACGCTGCCTTTCTTGGACGAGGCCTCCGTCCACAATGCCTTGACAGCTTGCCTGGTGGCCCTTCACCATGGCACGGCCCTAGGAGAATTGCCCGACGCTGTCGCCCAACTCCAACGGGTGACCGGCCGTCTTTCCAGCATCCCCCGGCCGCAAGGGGGGACCTTGCTCCAAGACGACTGCAGCCATGACCTCGGCTCATTGGATGTGGCGTTGGGGGCATTGGACGCCTCCATCGGTGAGCAGGTCCGACTTGCAGTGCTCGGCGATGTGGCACAGTCAGGGTTGCCCCCACATGAGCGCCTCGAACGTCTGGCTGAAATGGTGGGGCGTTCGCGCTGCACCCAAGTCTGGATGTGGGTGCCCAAGTGGTCCGGCGAATGGAAAGAACACTTTCAACAGGCACTCAACGCCATCGGTTCCAGCAAAGAGGTTGCCTTCTATGACAACGCCAACGACCTTTTGGAGGCGGCCTCCCGTTTGGGGCGCGGACACGTTTTGTGGAAGGTCTCTTCCCACGAAAGGCAAGGGTCGGTTGTGCAAGCCTTCGCCCCCACAAGACACGTGACCACCCTTGCCCTGAATGCCTCGGCTTTGGTCGACAACCTTCGTCGCCTGAAAGCACACGCCGGAGCACGGGGGGTGGTGGCAGTCATCAAGGGCTTGGGCTATGGAACCGACCCTGTGAAGGTGGGCCGGTTGCTCGAAGGCCAAGGGGTGGACTGGTTGGCCGTGGCGTATGCAGAAGAAGGGGTCAGACTGAGGGAATCGGGCATCTTGTCTCGGATCTTGGTGCTCAACCCCGACCCAGGAACCTTCGACACCCTTCATGCACATCAATTGGAGCCCCAAATCGTGTCGCTCGCCCACCTGCAGTTGGGCCAGACTTGGGCCAAAGAAAACAACGTGAAAGGCTGGCCAGTGCACCTCAAGCTCGACACGGGCATGCACCGATTGGGGTTGACCCCCGACGAAGATGAAGCCGCGGCCGACCTTTTGAAGGACGGTACGTTGGATTTGGTCACGGTCATGTCCCACCTCGCCGGAGCGGACGATCCAAGCCTCGACGCAGCCACCAAAGAACAGCTGAGTCGTTTTCAATCCCGCACCGCAAAGCATTACCCTGGGGTGCCTGCCCACATTCTGAATTCTGCAGGAACGACAAGGGTGAACGATCTGCTCGGTTCTGAACGTCCTTCGCCTCTCCGCGAATGGATCCGTGTGGGGTTGTCCATGTATGGATTGGGCACCGGCGCTTTGGACTTGGGCCTGACGCCCGTCTTGGAACTTCGGTCGGTGGTGTCTCGGTTGGTGAATGTGCCGCCCGGAGAAGGCTCGGGGTATGGTTGGACAGACGCCGCAGGGCATGCCCGAACGCTGGCAGTGCTCGCTGTAGGTTATGCAGACGGCTACCCAAGGAGCCTTGGGAATGGACGCGGCCAGGTCCATTGGAAAGGCCGCTTGTTGCCCACCGTAGGAAGGGTGTGCATGGACATGATGACGGTGGATGCCACGGGTTTGGACATTCAAGCGGGCGACGAAGTCCTCCTTTGGGGGGAAGACTTGCGGCTCGAGGAATGCGCGGAGCGAGCCCACACCATCCCGTATGAGATGCTGACCAGGCTCGGCCCCCGCGTTCAGCGCGTCATGTTACGCTGAGGCCTCGACGGAACGTCCTGCCCATTTGTAGGTGGTGCGCTCGATCCACCAATACATGACCGGCACAATGATCAAGGTCAAGAAAGTGGCAAAGGTCAACCCAAAGATGATGGCCCAACTCATGGGTTTCCAAAACACATTGTTGTCACCGCCCACATAGATGTTGGGGTCGTATTGGGTCAGCAGCCCCACAAAGTCAATGTTCAAACCAATGGCCAAAGGCAAAAGACCCAACACGGTGGTGATCGCGGTCAACAGCACAGGTCTCAGACGGGTTTTCCCGCCCTCAATGATGGCACGGTTCACCTCCTCAAAAGGAAGCTTGGTGGCCTCCATGGAGGATTCGTCCCCACCCAACCCCAACTCTTCACGTTTTCTGGAACGCAGAAGATTGGTGTAGTCGATCAACACAATGGCGTTGTTGACCACCACGCCTGCAAGTGAAATGATGCCAATCATCGTCATGATGATGACAAATTCCATTTGGAAAATGACCAAGCCCAGCAGCACCCCAATCAGGGAGAACACCACACTGAACCCAATGATGAAAGGCGTCGTGACACTGTTGAATTGGCTGACGATGATCAGGAAAATCAGGAACAACGCAATGAGAAGGGCTTTGCTGAGGAAAGCCATCTCCTTGGCTTGCTCTTCTTGCTGGCCCGTGAAGGCCCAACGCACAGTCGAAGGCAGGGCCAGGCTCTCTTTCATGTCGGCTTCCATGTTGGAGATGATTTCCGTCGGGTTGGATCCCTCCAACACATTGGAGGTGATGGTGATGACCCGTTCCATGTCCTTTCGCTTCACCGCGCTGAAGGTGGTGGAGCGGCTCGCTGTGGCCACCGCGCTGATGGGAACCTCCTTGATCTGTCCGTCGCTTTGGCTTCGGAAGATGACCTTCTGGTTCATCAATGCATCGCTGCTGTGACGGTATTCTTCTGCAAATCGGACATTGATGGGATAATCGTCTTCTCCCACCTTGTAGGTGCCCACTTCCCGGCCAAACAACGCCGTGCGCAGGGTCAAGCCGATGTCGCGTGTGCTCAAGCCGTAAGTCCTGGCCTTCTCTCTGTCGATCTCCACCGGCATTTGAGGCTTGCGCTTGTCGACGTCAATCTTCAACTCTTCCACGCCTGCATACTGCTTCGTCCGCAGGTAGAGCAGAACATCTTCTGATGCCGTGAGGAGCTCGTCGTAGTCGTCTCCTGTCAGCTCCAAGTTGATGGGGGCGCCTTGGGGCGGACCATCTGAGTTTTTGGTCACCACCACCTCCGCATCGGGGTAGCCTTTGAGTTCGTTTCGGATGGCGCTCAAAACCTCCCCCGTGGCCAGCCCGCGGCGGTCTTGGAACTTCACAAAATTGACCACAATCCGCGCTTTGTGAGGCGTTGGGCCCAGTTGTGGACCTTCATTCGGGTCGCTCGTTCCGTTGCCCACGGTGCCAATGACCGAGTTCACGATGAAGCTTTCCTCCTCCCCCGTGTCGGGGTTGGGGCGCTTGAAAACGTCTCGGTTGAGCACCTCCATCACGCGCGTCTCCACGTCTTTGGCCACCTCATTGGTGCTCTCCAGATCCGTGCCAATGGGCTTGGAGACAAAAATGTTGAGGTATTGGGGTTCGTTGTCGGGGAAGAACAGCACTTTGGGTGGCAACACCCCCATCAACACGATGGACAAGAACAAGGTTCCCACAGTGCCAAAGAAGAAGGCCCACGGACGTCGTCCTCCTAGAACGTAGGTCAGAAAGCGCTCGTAGGCCGATTCCAGCCGGGGCAAAAACCTGTTTTGAAACATTCTCGTCGCTGGGTACAGCAGGTAAGTGTTCAGCAGTGTCAAGATGCCCGCCAAGACCAAAATGTTCCCAAATCCTGTGGCGCCAAGGGCCAAGAATGCCAAGCCCACGGCCACCAAGATGGCTGAGACCAGATGGGTTCTGCGGCGGTTGATGTTTTCTTCGCCCACCTTCATCAGCACCGAGGTCAACACAGGATTGATGACCAGCGCCACGAAGAGGGAAGAGCCCAGCACAATGATCAAGGTCATGGGCAAATAGCTCATGAACTCCCCAATCAAGCCAGGCCACATGGCCAGGGGCAAAAAGGCCGCCAATGTGGTGGCCGTGGAAGCGACGATGGGCCATGCCACCTCTCCCACGCCATACCTCGCAGCATCGTAGGGACTGTAGCCTTCATCCATCAATCGGTACACGTTCTCCACCACCACAATCCCATTGTCCACCAGCATGCCCAGGGCCAACACCAGCGAAAACAGGACCATGGTGTTGAACGTCACCCCCAAGGAATTCAAGATCAAGAAGCTCATGAACATGGAGAGCGGAATGGCCACCCCCACGAACAAAGCATTCCGGAGTCCAAGAAAGAACAACAGCACCCCCACCACCAACAGCACCCCAAAAATGATGGAGTTCTGAAGCTCCTCCAATTGGGTTTGCGTCATGTCGCTTTGATCGTTGGTGATGGACACCCCAAGGTTCCTTGGCAACACGTCCTGACGGGCTTGGTCGATGATGGCGTTGATCGCAGACGACGCCTCCAGCAAGTTCTCCCCCGCCCGCTTCACCACGTCCAAAGACACCACGGGCCTGGTGTACTCGCGGGCATAGCTCTCTCGTTCTTTTTCAACGAAGGACACCTCGGCAACATCGCGCAAATGGACAATGTCCCCTCCTTCAGCCTTGATGATGACGTTTTCCAATTCTTGGGTGCTCGTGAAATCTCCCTCGACTTGGACGCTTCGTCGCACGCCGTCCATCAGCAAGTCACCACCTGAAATGGTCAGGTTCTCTGCCGCAATGGCGCCGGAGATGTCGTTGAAGCTGACCTGCATGGCTTGGGCGCGAAGGTGGTCCACTTGGATCTCGACTTCTTTGTCGCTGATCCCTCGAATGTCCACCTTGCTGATTTGAGGGAGTCCCTCAATTTCATCCTCCAAGTACTCCGCGTACTTCTTGAGGTCTTGAAGCCGGTAATCCCCGCTGAGGTTGATGTTCATGACCGGCATCAATTCACTGAAGTTCATCTCCATGATGCTGGGGTCCGCGGGCAGGTCGGTGGGGAAGTCGGGGTCCGCTTTGGCCTTGTCCACCGCATCTTTCACCTTTCGAAGCGCCTCACTTGGGGTGACGTCAAAATTGAACTTGATGTCGATGGCGCTGAAACCCTGCACACTTGTGGACGTCATCTCGTCGATGCCAGAAATCGAATTGATTTCCTTTTCAAGTGGACGCGTCACCAACTTCTCCATGTTGGTGGGGCTGTTTCCGGGATACGCCGTGCTGACAAAAATCTCAGGCACCACGATTTCAGGAAAGGCTTCTTTGGGCACAGACAGGTAGCTGCTGATGCCCGAGAGGGTGATGATGGCAATGAGCACAAAGACCGTCGTCCGGTTTTGGATGCTCAGGGTTGTCAGGCCAAACTCTCTCAAGGTCCCGCCCTTGGCTTTGGGACCGTTCACCTCGGGGGTGGTTTCTGGGGTCGATTCACTCATGACAATGGGGGCTCAGGATTCCATCAACTCCACCCGTTCCCCAGAAATGACGCGCGTCGCTCCGCGCTCAATCACTTGATCTCCTGGATTCAGGCCCGATTCAATCAACAACATGCCTTCGGACATCATGCCAGACACCACGCTTCGCTTCTGGGCCACGTCATCCTGGACCACATACACGAAGTCCTGTCCACTGGCGTCTTGTTGCACCAAAGAGGCGGGGAGGGTCAGTGCGCTGTCAAGCGCCAAATCTGTGATGTGCACGGTGGCCACCATGTTGGGAAGCATTCGTGTGCCCTTGGGCAAGTCCACCGTCAAATCGATGCTGCGGTTGGCCGCAGTGATGTATTGCCCGACACGGCGGATTTGGCTTTCCAGACCCTCCTCCATGCCCCGCACTTCCACACGCACTTCTTGGCCTTCGGAGAGGGCTCCTGCGTAGTGGTCGCTCACGGATGCACGGACATACAAGTCGTTCAAGTCCACAACCCTCACCACCGGCATAGGTGGAGCGGCCATCTCTCCGACATTCGAGAAAATCCGGTCCAACACGCCTGAAAAAGGGGCGCGAATGACCGCTTTGTCAAGTTGCTCGTCCAACGTCGCCAAGCTCCGCTCGAGAGATTGAACGCCTGCTTGTGCCTGCAACAAATCCACTTCTGAACCAATGTCTTTGCTCCAAAGTCGCTCCTGACGTTCCAACAACGTTTGCGCCAAGGCCAGTTGGGTCAGCAGTTCTTCCCTTTGCTTGCCCAAGACATCGGTGTTGATGCGCACCAACGGAGCCCCTTTGGCCACTTGGTCACCTTCCTTTCGAAGCACTTCTTCTACGACGCCGGGAAACTCCGCCAACACGTTGGCCACCCTGTCCGTCTCCACATTGCCCTGCACGGCAAAGCTGTGGGAGAAGGGCACCCACTGCATGTCCCGAACGCTCACCTGGGTGTAAGCTCCTGTTTCTTCTTGGGTTGGGGTTTTTCCGTCAGGCGCATCGGATGCGCCGCATTGGATCAGTCCGACGGAAATGGCCAATGCGGCCAACATCCGTCCTGCATAGGTCGTTGTCAAGTTCATGGTTGAGGGTTGGATGCGATCAAACGTTGTTGGGCGGTCAACCAGGCCAGCTGCGCGCCGATGAGGTTGCCTTCTGATTCGATGAGTTGATTTTGGGCTGTGTTGAGTTCGAAGCTGCTTCGGACGCCTTCCTTGTGGGCCGACTCCACCCGGTCCAAAATGCGGGCGGCCAGATCTCTCTGGGACTCGGCGTTGCGAAGGGCAGCTTCAGCATCGAGAAAACCGGCCTTGGCGTTGTCAAATTCAAGCCGCGCTGCTGCCGTCATCTGCTCCATGCCTGTTTGCGCGTTCAACACCTTCAGCTGGGCCTTCTTCACACGCTGTCGTCCCCCAAAACTTGTCCAAATGGGCATGCTCAAGGACAGTCCCAAGATTTGGTTGGGGTACCAATTGTTTTGTTCTGCCAAAACAGGGAAATCCGGGTCGCGGAATGCCTGCGAGCTGGAGTTGTAAAATGCGGCTATCTGGGGCAGTCCCTCTGCCCTTTTGTTCTTGACGTCCAACTCTGCAAGGGCAACGTACTGGCGCTGCTCTTCGATGGATGGAAGGGTGCCGACTTGAAGGTTCGACTGGATGGCTTCTGGCACTGACTGAACCGTCAGGTCCGCGAGCTTGTCCGTCAGCACGACTTCCGTGTCGATGTCCAATCCACACTGAAACAACAGGACTTTGACGGACAGGTCAGCTTGCAGCCGCGCCGTCGACAACTGCTGCTCGATGGCTTGCCGTGTCAACAACATTTGATCGGCATCCACCGACTCCATGAACCCTTCTTGGGCCATGGCACGCAAATCTCGCTCCGTCTGGGACACGAGGGTCAAGGCACGGTCCAAGGTGACAACGTTCGCCGCCGCAGCAAGTGACGTCCCATAGGCCTCGGCCACAGCTTGTCGCGTTTCCACCTCGGTGCGCTCCACGGCAATGTCCTTGGCCTTGGCCAGCACCTTCGCCGCTTGCAATCCCACCAGGTAGCTGCCGCTGAACACCAATTGTGTGGCGCTGAAGCCCACCGTCAGGCTTTGGGTGGTCCCGAATGAAAATTCCAAAACTTGGTCCTCCATGGCCCCCGGATCAAAGGAGGTTGCGGGCACCACTTGCGTTGGGATGTCCAAGAAATTGTTGAAGTCAATGGCAGCGTTCACCTGTGGCAAACCTGTGGCCAAGAGTTCCTTGATGTCCCGTTGGGCCATCTCCACATCCAATTCCGCGCGCTGCATGGCGTAGGCATGCTCCGCGCCTTGGTCCTGGGCCTCCTGGAGACTCAGGGGCATCTGCGCAGAGGCGCTGCATGCCCAAAAGGCGGTGGCAAGGGTCGCGGCGGTATGCCGCGCAAGGTCACTGCTTATCATCATCATGGGTGGGGGTGAAGTTTGGATTCAAGGAAATCAAGGCCGCGTGGGCTGGCGATGCCTCGTATGTGGTATTGAAACAAGGCTTGAAAGTGCTCTGCCAGGGGCCTTTGAAGGGTGCCGTCTTGGGCTTGACGGACCATGTCTTCCACCAAGGCGATGTGCATGTCAGCCACCGCGTCAATGTTGAGGTCCTGCCGGTACAACCCCTCTTCCATGCCCCGTTCAACATTGTGCACCAGCATGGTGCGGACCATGGCCTGCCTTCTCAAAAGTGTGGACTCAAACACCTTTGGGTAGTATTTCTTCAAGTCAAACAGCACGCTCGGATTCATGGCTGACAGCATGGCGTGCTTCTTCTCCATGTCCTCCAACGCATGGTCGATGGCGTTGCCCTCGGCTTGCAACAAATCCGTCATTTGCCCCTCCAACACGTCCATGTGGGCGCCAAGAGAACGCGTCACCAGGTCCCGTTTGTCACGGAAATATTTGTACAAAGTCTTCTTGGAACAAGCCAACGATTTGGCCAAATCATCCATGTTCAACGACTTGATCCCAAAGCGGGAAAAAAGCTGGGCACAACGTTGGCACAATTCTTCTGCCTTGGGGTCCGTGGACTCCGCTGAGAGGACGTCAGATGTGTGTTGCGTTTTCAAGGGAGCGCAAAATTACAACGCAATGCGCGCACAGGAAACTAAAAATTCCCAAAACGTTTCCTGTGTTTCCGAACTCCTTTTTCAGGACAGTGCCTCCTCCACGAGTTGGTCGTCGGCGAGGTGCGCACGGGTCACGCAAAGCTTGGGCTCGGCCTCCATGGCCCTTTCGATCGCCCATTGCGCCCCTTCGTTCCTCGCCCAACTCCTGCGGGCAATGCCGTTGTTCACATCCCAATGGAGCATGGCGCGAAGGCGACGCTCGCTGTCTTCACTGCCGTCGATAAGCATGCCAAAGCCACCATTCATGACTTCGCCCCACCCCACGCCACCGCCATTGTGAAGGCTGATCCAAGTGGCCCCTCTGAAGCTGTCCCCTACAAAGTTGTGGACCGCCATGTCCGCAGTGAACGCCGAGCCATCGTAAATGTTCGAGGTCTCCCTGTACGGGCTGTCGGTGCCGCTCACGTCGTGGTGGTCGCGGCCCAGCACCACAGGCCCCTTCAAGCGACCCGACCGAATCGCATCGTTGAAGGCCGAGGCAATCTCGGCACGTCCATGGGCGTCGGCATACAGGATGCGCGCTTGCGAACCCACCACCAAGCCATTGGATTTCGCCTCGCGGATCCACCGAAGGTTGTCCTGCATCTGCTGCTGAATGGCCTCAGGTGCAGAAACCATCAAGCGCTCCAACACTTCCGCCGCAATGGCATCCGTGGCATCGAGATCGGCAGGATCTCCGCTGCTGCACACCCATCGGAAGGGGCCAAATCCGTAATCGAAGCACATGGGGCCCATGATGTCTTGGACATAGGACGGGTATCGAAAGCCCTCTCCATCCTGTCCCATGATGTCCGCGCCTGCCCTTCCGGCCTCGAGCAGAAAAGCATTGCCGTAATCGAAGAAATAGGTCCCGCGGGCGGTGTGTTTGTTCACGGCATCCGCATGTCGCTTGAGGGAGTCCATAACATGCGTCTTGAAGGTGTCAGGGTCTTCTGCCATCATGCGGTTCGCCTCCTCAAAGGTCAACCCCACGGGATAGTATCCTCCGGCCCACGGATTGTGAAGGGACGTTTGGTCGGAGCCCATGTCCACCAAAATGCCCTCCTTGTCCAAGGTTTCCCAAACATCGACCACGTTTCCGAGGTAGGCGTACGACTCTGCGCGTTTGGCCTCAACCGATGCGCGGACCCTTTGGGCCAACTCCGACAAGTCCGTGACCAAATGGTCCACCCATCCCTGCTCGTGGCGTTTGTGTGCCGCAGCAGCATTGACTTCCGCAGTGATGGACACACAACCTGCAATGTTGGCTGCCTTGGGCTGGGCCCCACTCATTCCACCGAGGCCTGCGGTCACAAAGAGCTTCCCAGCCAACCCGTCCGAAGCACTCGTCTTTCCGCGTTTCCGGTCGATCATCCGCCCTGCGTTCAGGACCGTGATGGTGGTGCCGTGCACAATCCCTTGTGGCCCGATGTACATGTAGGACCCCGCCGTCATTTGACCGTACTGGCTGACGCCCATCGCGTTCATCCGCTCCAGATCGTCCGGCTTGCTGTAATTGGGCACCACCATGCCGTTGGTGACCACCACCCTCGGGGCCTCCTTGTTCGAGGGGAAGAGGCCCATCGGATGGCCTGAGTACATGACGAGGGTTTGGTCTTCCTCCATCTGACTCAAATATTGCATGGCCAAACGGTATTGCGCCCAATTCTGGAACACCGCACCGTTCCCTCCATAGGTGATCAGTTCTTCCGGATGCTGAGCCACCGCAGGGTCCAAATTGTTTTGGATCATGAGCATGACCGACGCCGCCTGCTGACACTGGGCGGGGTACCAATCCAATGGATAGGCTTTCATCGGGTGTTTGGGACGAAAGCGGTACATGTAGATGCGGCCGTAGTCCCTCAATTCTTGTGCAAATTCTGGGGCCAACACCGCATGCTGGTCGGAAGGGAAATAACGGAGTGCGTTCTTCAGGGCAAGGGTTTTTTCCTTGTCCGTCAAGATGTCCTTTCGCACAGGGGCATGGCTCCATTCAGGGTGCCTTGATGTGGCAGGAGGAAGGGTGTTGGGAAGGCCTTCCTTGATGCTGGCTTGCAATTCCGATGGGGTCATGGTCATGTCGTTTTTTTCTTGAACCGTCCGGTGCGCTTGTCGTATCCGTAGGGGCAATGCTTGCAACCGCTTTGACAGCAATAACCACGTTTCCGGTGGTATGTTTCCGTAAAGACAATGAACCCCTCGGGGGTCTTGTAAAAGTCTTCGGGCTCAAGCTCCTTGGGCATGCCTCAAAAGTACCGCCATCTCCCTTTGGATGGCATGCTGTCGGTCGTGGGCATACCACTTGTGCAGGTCGTTGTTGTAAGTCGGGGCTGTTTCTGGGTTGGACTTCAGGCGGCGGACCAATTCCATCGCCTCTGATGGCCTTGGGCCCCATGTGCCCAAGACCCTGCATTGGGAGTCCAAAAGCACTGTCTTGGGAATGGACCTTGCGCCGTTGGTCAAGAACATGGACATCACTTCATCATGCTGGTCACGCAAAAGCACCCGCGCTTCGAGCGCCCCTTCGGAAAGGGCCACCACAGCCTCGTGAACTGGCAGGATTTGGGCCCCATCGCCGCACCAAAATTCATTGAGCACCAGCATGCGCGATCCAGCTGCCACCTTTGAAATGGCTTCCAAAAGCCCTTCGTTCAACCCCACTTTGGTAAGGTGTTTCCGAATCCGTCGGACCCTGGACTGGTTGATGGGGAGGTACTTGTCATGAGGCGCCTCCTTTTCAACAGGATGAGGGGTGGCCAAAAGCAGAGCGTCGAGGTGAGATTGGACGGAATCAGCGGCCTCCCACGACTGCTGAATGCGTTCCCGCTCTTGGGTGTTCAATTCTTGACCCTCCATGGCTCAAAAATAGCTCCTGAACCTCCCTTCCCTGTCGCTAACTTTGGCTGCGAATGAGCGATTTCCTTCAGCACGAGTGTGGCATCGCCATGCTGCGCCTCAAAAAGCCTCTGCAGCACTATGTGGAGAAGTACGGCACCCCGTTTTACGGGCTCAACAAGATGTACTTGCTGATGGAGAAACAGCACAACCGAGGCCAGGATGGTGCCGGGTTGGCCAACATCAAGCTCGACGTCAATCCAGGCAAGCGTTACATCTCCCGGATGCGGTCCATCGATTCGCGCCCCATCCAAGATTTGTTCCAAAAAATCATGGGGAGGTTCCAAGACCTCGAAGCGTCCTCCTTGAGGGACACCGTGGCGCTTCAAGAAAACCACGCCTTCACGGGGGAGTTGTTTTTGGGCCACCTCCGCTATGGAACGTTTGGGAAGAATGAGATTGAAAATTGCCACCCCTTCCTACGCCAAAACAATTGGCGGACACGGAACCTTGTGGCCGCCGGCAACTTCAATCTGACCAATGTCGACGAACTGTTCGATGTGCTGGTCAACATTGGCCAGCACCCCAAACAGAAGTCGGACACCGTGACCATCTTGGAGAAAATTGGTCACTTTCTGGACGAAGAAAACCAACTGCGTTTTGACGCTTTGAAGGAGAAGGGCTTGGACAACCAAACCATCTCAGAGCGCATCGCGGACACCCTCGACCTTGGGCAAGTCTTGAGGAAGGCGAGCTCAGACTTTGATGGCGGGTACGTGATGTGTGGGATGCTGGGGCATGGGGATGCCTTTGTGATGCGCGACCCCAATGGCATCCGCCCCGCTTACTGGTACGAAGACGACGAAGTGGTGGTGGCGGCCTCTGAAAGGCCCGTCATCCAAACCGCATTCAACGTCACTGCCGACAGCATCCAAGAAGTCCCTCCTGGGTCAGCGTTGATCGTTCGTCGCAACGGAAAGGCCCATGTCGAGGAAATCCGAGCAGCGGCTGAACGAAAAGCTTGCAGCTTCGAGCGCATCTATTTCTCCCGGGGCAACGATGCCGACATTTACAAGGAAAGAAAAATGCTTGGCGAGACCATCGTGCCACGTGTGCTGGAGGCTGTGGAACACGATTTGGACCACACGGTCACGAGCTTCATCCCCAATACTGCTGAGGCTTCTTTTTACGGTTTGGTCAAAGGACTCGAAGACCATTTGAGTGCAAGCAAAATTGCGCGGATCAAAGGCCTTGGGTCAAATCCCGACCATGCCGAGATTGAGTCCATCCTGTTGGAGCGCCCGCGCATCGACAAGGTGGCCATCAAGGATGCCAAACTGCGCACCTTCATCACAGAAGACAGCTCACGCGACGACTTGGTCGCCCATGTTTACGACATCACCTACGGCACGGTGGAGCGCGGAGTGGACAATCTCGTCGTGATCGACGACAGCATTGTCCGCGGCACCACGCTCAAGAAAAGCATCCTCCGCATTTTGGACCGCCTTGGGCCCAAGAGGATTGTGGTGGCCTCAAGCGCCCCACAAATCCGTTATCCAGATTGCTACGGCATCGACATGGCACGCATGGGGGATTTTGTGGCCTTCCAGGCCGCAGTGTCGTTGTTGAAGGACCGGAATATGGAACACGTGTTGGAGGAAACCTACGACGCTTGCCGGCACCAATTGACCCTTCCCTTGGGTGAAAACGTGAACCAAGTGAAGGCCATTTACGCGCCCTTCTCCGACGAAGAAATCAGCGAGCGCATCAGTCAATTGTTGACCCCCAAAGATGTCTCTGCGGAGGTGCGCATCATCTTCCAAAGTGTCGAGGGCTTGCATCGAGCTTGTCCAGACCACTTGGGGGATTGGTACTTCACAGGGGACTTCCCTACGCCGGGGGGGCACCGCGTCGTCAACAAAGCCTTTGTCTACTACATGGAAGGCAACACGGCCCGTGCCTACTGACCTCTAAGGAGGGTTCAGTGCAACACCATGATGCGCTGAGTGGTGGAGCCGTTGGACACAAAGTACAGGCCGACAGGCCAAGCAGCGACGTCCAATTCCTCCACCTCTAAGAGCTGCCGATGGCGACGCACCTGTCTTCCAGTGGCGTCTCTGACTTCCACCCATGTTCCCGGTTCCGTGGCGATGTTCAACCTCTCCATGGCGGGGTTGGGGTAGCACGTCAAGGCCACAGCGGGCAAAGGACGATCAGGCACATTGGCCACCGCATCCAACAAAAATTCAGACCCCACATACACAATGCTGGAGTCGCCATCGATGATTTCAGTGAATGTGTACGTCTGGGCCACTGGAAGAGGAAAGTCTTGTGCCCAATAGGCTTCGCCATCCTGAATCAGGGTCCCGTCGGAAGCCGATGTGCTGTCGCGCGTTGTAACGCGCCAATTCACTTTCAACACTTCGGGCATCATCACCCCCCCGGGCAGCCACAACGTGTCCCAAGCCACAGCCTCAGATGCAACCCCTTGCGTCCTGTGCACTTCCAACCCTTGCACCGTGAAAACCGTGGACAAGCTGTCGGCATGCGTGTCGCTGGCAAAAAACGGGAACGGCACCAACGTCAGGGCTTCGGAAAATGGGATGGAAACGTTGCCATCGAGAACTCCCCAAAAATCCATGCCGCCATTTGAAAAGTCAAACATGCTGTAGGTTGGGGGATTGGTGGCTGCGTTCACTTGAGCGAAAGACGCTTCAGGAAAAAGAGGCGCGTAGGCCGTGCTGTCAATGGGCACAAAATCGATGGCAGCGTTTTGCAAAGACGTTTGTCCACTCCAATCCCAACCCTGAGGTTGTGTGGTGGACGTGCCATAGGTCAAGGCGTATCCCTGGTTCAATTCTGGCGCCGTCAATTGGGCATGCAAAGCGGCGGGCAGCATGCAAGCAGTGACCACAAAGAGGAGGGAGTTTTTAGGGTTCATGCCTCCAAGGTAAACGACGTTCCACTCGAAAAGCGTATTTTGGAAGACATGAACGCATTCGTCGAATGGGCCAGTCAACCATGGCCATGGTACATCGCTGGACCCATCATTGGGTTGATGGTGCCCCTTCACCTTCTTCTTCTGAACCGAACCTTTGGTGTCAGCTCCTCTTTTCGGCACACCTGTGCCGCCCTGGTGCCCAACTCACTTCCCTTCTTTGATTACGATTGGAAGGCGGAGTCTTGGAATTTGTTGTTTGTGCTGGGCATCATGATCGGTGCCTTCCTTGCAGCGGCTTTCTTCTCCACGGGTGAAGCCATTGCCTTGAGCGATGCTGCCGTTGCACGAATGCAGGAATTGGGGTTGACGGACCTTTCAGGACAACACCCCAAGGAATTGTTTGGATGGAACCAGCTCACGCAAGGGAAGACCCTTCTTATGGTTTTGGGCGGCGGTTTCTTGGTGGGCTTCGGCACGCGCTACGCGGGCGGGTGCACCTCCGGGCACGCCATCATGGGCCTGAGTCATTTTCAATGGCCTTCACTGATTGCCGTGCTTGGATTCTTCACAGGCGGCCTCCTCGTTTCTTGGGGGCTTCTTCCTCTCTTGCTCTCTTGACCCAACAACTCATGAAAAATGTCATCGGATTGGTTTTGGGTGTGGCTTTTGGGCTCATCCTTGTGAAGGCAGAAGTCCTTTCTTGGTTTCGCATACAAGAAATGTTCGCCTTCCAAAGCTTTCACATGTACGGGATCATCGGAAGCGCCGTGGTGGTAGGGGCACTGAGTGTTTTCATCATCCGTCGTTCTGGGGCCAAAAGCCTCGACGGCAACCCCATCGAGCTGAAAGACAAAGCCCCAAACCACATCGCTGCCTACGCAGGTGGGACGTTGTTTGGCCTAGGATGGGCCATGACGGGTGCCTGTCCAGGGCCGCTTTACGCCCTTGTAGGAAGTGGCACCACGGTCATGCTCTTGGCCATTCTTTCAGGCATTCTTGGGGTCTATGTCTACGGTGCGGTGCGGGACCGCCTTCCTCACTGAACCACGAGACGCCTGGTGGCGCCAGTCGAGCCCTCCTTCAACACATACACGCCAGGGAACCAGCCTTGGGTGGCCACATTGCGACCCCTTCCTGAAGCAACGCAAGATCCTTGCAAGTCAAAGGCCTGCCAGGCCATGGGTTGTGCCGCGCCGAGATGCCCTCTCCAAAGAGCCACACCTCCCAAAGGCAACGGATTGGGGCCCAGTGTAAGACAATCATCCCTTTGGTACGCCTCCCAAATCCCGTCCGGGTTGACATCTCCTGCAGGGGCGGAGCCTTGGTAGCGGATCACCGTCGGAATGCCCAATGTCGTGGACACCTCCATCCATGGCATGCCGCCATCGCCGAGCCAGAGATACGTCACGGTCTCGCGCTCGAAGGCCAAACCCTGTTCCAGCGCCGCCACGTACACACTGTCCTCGCTCATCACCGTGGTCCGCAGCCGCAGCACCTCATGGGAAGATCCGTCGGGCAACAACAGCGTTCCGTACCCGTCGACCTCTGAATCCCTCGTTTGATTCACCAGATAGGACAGTGTCGCAGGCACTTCAACGGCGTACGAAGCCGTCGACTGCAGCGTCGATGTCGCAGTCAGGGGCACGGGGTGCACTTCGTCCACATCCTCAAAGGCCACGGGGATTTCAAAGCCCGAAACAGACAACCCCAGGCCCACCTGCGTGTAGAGTCCGTTGTCGATTTGGTGGTACCCCGTGACCTCTTCAAGGTCAACCGGAAGACCCCCCTCCTCTCCAAAGTCCGGAATGGCCAAAAATGGGTAGAAATGATCCGCTTGGTAATTGGGGTCAAAACCATTGAAGACAAACTGGGCGCCAAAGGAAGCCTCTCCGATGTCCTCCACAACAACCTCCGTCGAGTCCGTCACACCTAGGTATGAAAAATCCCATATCCAGCCGGGTCCAGAGGAAGCATAGTCAAAAAGCGCCTCAGGCTCCAGGTTCTGAAAGGTGTGGTTTGTTCCCCCCTGGGGGAGGTCGTCGGCACTGACGTCAATCTGCGCTGAAACAGTCAAGGCGGCCATGGCCACAAAAAAGCAAAGGGTCTTCATGCAGACAAGTTACGATGGCTGTGGCCGTCCATTGGTCAAGAAAAAAGCCCCGCTTTCGCGAGGCTTTTCAAGTACCCGGGGTGGGAATCGAACCCACACTCCTTGCGGAACGCGAGTTTGAGTCGCGCGCGTCTACCAATTCCGCCACCCGGGCTTCAGGGTGAAGA
>CALKGQ010000044.1 GCA_938085425.1 uncultured Flavobacteriales bacterium | reverse complement strand
CACCGTCTGCGGGTCATCCCCGACATCAAGCCCGCCATCAAGGTGGAGGAGGTTGTGGACAGCACCTCGCGAAAGCTTCGGCATTTCACGGGCGCCGTTCAAGACGACTACGGATTCAGCAGACTGACCTTTGTTTGGCGTTTTGCCAAGCAACGTCCCCGAAACAGCTCACCTGAAGATCTTCTGGCCAGCGAAGCGTTGAGCCCACCCCCTCCCATGCAAGGGAAGGTTGAGTTGAAGGTGCCCTCAGGCCGACAGGATTCCTTTTTCCACACCTGGGAAATGGATGGGCTCGATTGGCAAGAAGGGGACGTCCTCGAGTGCTGGTTCGAATTGTGGGACAACGATGGAGTTCACGGTGCCAAAATGGTCCGGTCCACCACCACAAAAATTTCTGCGCCAAGCCGAGAAGACATTCTCGCTGAACGGGACGAAGCCGCTGCCTCCATCGAGAACGACCTCCAAGATGCTGCAGAAGAAGCCGCCGAATTGCGGGAGGCCATGGAGGCCATGCAAGAGCGTCTTCGCGAACAGGGAGAAATGACTTGGCAAGACCGGCAGGCCATGGAGGACCTCATGGAACAACAGAAAGAACTTCAGGAAAAACTGGAGGCCATGCAGGAAGAGAACGAGCGCAAAGACGAACGCGCGAACGAGTTCTCCAAGCAGGAAGAGCGCATTTTGGACAAGCAAGAGCAACTCCAAAAACTCATGAATGACATCATGAGTGAAGAGCTTCGCCAGATTTACGAGCAAATGGAGGAGTTGATGCAAGAAATGGATCCCGAGAAACTGCAGGAGCAACTCGAGAACATGGAATTGAGCCACGACGCCATGGAAAAGGAGTTGGACCGTGCCCTTGAACAGTTCCGTCAATTGGAATGGGAAACCAAGATGGACGAGACCATCGATAATTTGAAGCAGCTCGCAGAAGAGCAAGAGCGGCTTGCAGAAGAGACCGATTTGGGGCTCATGGACCCCGAAGACCTCAAGGCCAAACAAGACAGCCTTAACCAAGCGTTTGATGCCCTTCGCGAAGACCTCAAGGAGCTCCAAAAAGACAACAAAGAACTGGAGAACCCCAACCCCATGATGGACAGCCAGCAAGAAGAGTTGGCCATCCAGGAAGAGATGGAAAAAAGTGCGGAGCAGTTGGAAAAGGGAAAAGACAAGAAAGCATCTGAAAGCCAACAAAGCGCCGCCGAGCAAATGGAGCAAATGGCCCAACAAATGGAGGCCATGCAAGCTGAAGCTGAAGAAGAATCAGAAAGCGAGGACATGGAGTCGCTGCGGGCATTGTTGGAAAACATCCTCACCTTGTCCTTTGACGAAGAGGGTTTGATGGCCGACCTCAAGGGAACCGACGAACAGGACCCGAGGTACGTGGGCCATGGACAAACCCAAAGAAAATTGAAGGACGATGCTGTCATGGTGGAAGACAGCCTCTTTGCATTGAGCATGAGGATTCCCCAACTCGCTTCAGCAGTGAACCGGGAAATTGGCTTGGTCAATAGGCACATGACAAAGGCATTGGAGGGATTTGGAGATCGACTCAGCGCCGACATCGCGATGAACCAGCAATATGTCATGACGTCGTTCAACAACTTGGCCCTCCTCTTGGACGAAGCCCTTCAGCAGATGCAGCAACAGCAAGCACAGAAGCAACCGGGGTCTGGAAATTGTGAAAAGCCTGGGGGCTCCGGCAACCCCTCCCCTTCTCCAAAAGCCGGGGACATGAAAAAAATGCAGCAAGCCTTGGGCAAAAAGCTCGAGCAGATGAAGGAGCAAATGGGGGAGAATGGCAACAAAGGCAAGGTGGGGGAAAAGGCCCCTGGCGGCATGAGCAAGGGGCTCGCTCAAATGGCGGCACAACAAGCCGCACTCCGAAAAATGGCGCAAGAAAAAGCCAAAAAACTCAACGAAGACGGCAGCGGAGATGGCAATGACATGCAGAAGATTGCCGAAGAAATGGAGGAAATGGAGAGGGATTTGGTCAACAAGCAGTTGGACGAAGCCACCCTCCAAAGACAACAAGATTTGATCACAAGGTTGTTGGAAGCTGAGAATGCAGAGCGCATTCGCGGAGAGAAAGAAGAACGAACTTCGCAAGAAGGAGACCGCGGATTGAAGGGCACACCGCCCCAGGCCACGGAATACCTCCGCAAAAAAATGAACGAACTTGAATTGATGCGCACCGTGCCGGCAGAGCTCCTTCCCTATTACCGTTCGCGTGTCAACGATTATTTCAATACTTTGGAGCTCGATCCCGGCAGCCCACAACCCGATTTGACGCCATGACCACCACCCTTCCAGAACTGAAATTCGAGTCCAAGCCTGAAAACATTGCCGTTGTGGAGCGTTTGATCGACCAGATCAGCACCGAGCACGGCATCATCCCAGAACACTACGGCAACGTACTGATTGGGATGACAGAGGCCGTCAACAACGCCATCACCCATGGAAACAAACTCGATTTGAACAAATCCGTTGGCGTCTCGTGTGCTGTGGATGGGAAGAGTTTGGTGTTCCGAATCACTGATGAGGGGCCTGGTTTTGATTACGAAAACCTCCCCGACCCCACAGCGCCGGAAAACATTGAAAAGCCGCATGGCCGAGGCGTTTTCTTGATGCGCCACTTGGCCGACGAATGTGACTTCGAGGACGAGGGCCGCATTGTGGTGCTGACCTTCAACGAGGTCCTCGCCTGACCCTATGATTGTCTTTGTGGACGGCGACACCCCTTGTCGCGTCTCCCAACGAAGGGCCACCAAAACGTGGCTCAAGTCTGTCGCTGAACTTCACGGATGTGCCTTGGGCGACGTGAGCATTGTGTCTTGCTCTGACGCATTCTTGCTCAAATACAACCGCGAGTACCTCGACCACGACACCCTGACGGACATCATCACCTTCGACAACAGCGATGGCCAGCAACTCTCCGGAGACCTGCTTATTTCGTTTCCAAGAGTTTACGAAAACGCTGAAAATCAAGGTGTTGCGTTTGAAAATGAGTTGCGACGGGTGATGGCCCACGGCCTCCTTCACCTGATTGGATTCAAAGACAAAGACCCCAAAGACCAAGCCCTCATGCGCGCTGCAGAGGACCAAGCGTTGCAGATGTTCCACGTGGAACAATCCGACTGAGCCCGGTTCCACCGACCTTTGCGCCATGATCCAATCGTACGACGTCATTGTTGTGGGTGCCGGCCACGCAGGCAACGAGGCCGCCGCCGCGGCCGCCAACCTCGGCGCCTCCACCCTTCTGGTCACCATGAACATGGGGGTGGTTGGACAAATGTCATGCAACCCCGCCATGGGGGGAATCGCCAAGGGCCAAATTGTTCGCGAAGTGGATGCCTTGGGGGGGTATTCGGGTTTGGTCTCTGACAAAAGCGCCATCCAATTCAGGATGCTCAACAAGTCCAAAGGGCCGGCCATGTGGAGCCCTCGGACCCAAAACGACAGAAACCTCTTTGCCCAAACTTGGCGGGAGATGCTGGAAGCAACCCCCAACCTCGACTTTTGGCAAGACGGGGTGGTCGGAGTGGTGGTTGAACAAGGCCGTTGCGTGGGTGTTCGCACCAACTTGGGCATGACCATTCGCGCCAAGTCGGTGGTGCTCACCAACGGAACCTTCCTCAATGGTTTGATGCACATTGGCGAAAAGCAATTTGGGGGGGGGCGGGCGGGCGAAAGGGCTTCCATGGGGATCACCGAGCAACTGGTCGAGTTGGGCTTCGACAGCGGACGCATGAAGACGGGGACGCCCCCAAGAGTAGATGGCAGGTCCTTGCAGTTCGACAAGATGGAAGAACAGCCAGGCGATGCATCCCCAGGACGCTTCTCTTATCTGCCCAAGCACCCCATCCAACGTCAAATCCCGTGTCACATCACCTACACCTCTCCCGAGGTTCACGACCTTCTGAGAGAGGGGTTTGATCGGTCCCCCATGTTCAACGGCCGACTGAGGGGTTTGGGACCACGTTACTGCCCCAGCATTGAAGACAAAATCGACCGCTTCGCGGACAAGGACCGACACCAAGTGTTTGTCGAACCAGAGGGTTGGAACACCTGCGAAATCTATGTCAATGGATTCAGCACCTCCCTTCCAGAGGATGTTCAACTCACTGCCATGCGCAAGATTCCAGGGTTTGCACATGCCAAAATGTTTCGGCCAGGGTATGCTGTGGAGTACGACTACTTCCCTCCCACCCAACTCCAGCACAGTCTCGAAACCAGGCTGGTGCCAGGGCTGTATTTCGCAGGCCAAATCAACGGCACCACAGGATACGAAGAGGCGGCATGCCAAGGGATCATGGCCGGCATCAACGCGGCGCGTTCCACGTGGAACAAAGAGCCCATCACCTTCTCTCGCAGCCAAGCTTACATCGGCGTCCTCATCGACGACTTGGTCACCAAAGGCACAGAGGAACCCTACAGGATGTTCACCTCTCGTGCCGAGTACCGCATCCTGCTTCGACAAGACAACGCGGATGAACGGTTGACCCCCATGGCCCACGATCTGGGTCTCGCCTCGGATGAGCGCATGCAAGCCTTGGAAAAGAAGCTTGAAGGCGTTTCTTCACTGCGTAAGGGGCTTCAAAAACTGAGCATCCCTCCCGCCGATGCGCTTCCCGCCTTGGAGGAAGCTCAATCCTCCCCCCTGAAGCATGCGGTGCGTGCCCAGGAAATCCTCTCGCGGCCCCATGTGCATTTGAGCGGGATGCAGGAACACATCCCCTCGGTGCAGCAGGTTTGTGCGCCGCATGGCCCTGAAGTCCTTGAGCAAGTCGAGATCCAAGTGAAATACGAAGGCTACATCGCCAAAGAGCAGGACATGGCTGACCGCTTGGGCAAGCTCGACCATTTGCGCATCCCTGCTGACCTTGATTTTCACAAGCTCACCTCCCTGAGTTATGAGGGACGCCAAAAACTGTCTGACCGCAAACCCAACACCCTTGGAGAAGCCTCCCGCATCTCCGGGGTCAGCCCATCCGACCTCAGTGTTTTGATGGTATATCTGGGACGCTAACCCCTACATTTGCGCCGCCATGAACATTCAAGAAATCCTTGCCGACCTCGGCATCAAAGACCACAACCCAGGCGTCATGATTGGCGCCAAATCCTTTGGCTCGGGGGCCAACATTGAAAGCCATTCACCTGTGGACGGCAAACGGATCGCTTCGTTGAGCTCTGCCACGGCCGACGATTACGAGCAGGTCATGACGGCTGCCTCTGAGGCGTTCGTCGAGTGGAGAAAATGGACGGCTCCATTGCGTGGGGAGGTGGTCCGCCAATTTGGAGACGCCTTGCGTGCGAAAAAAGAAAGCTTGGGAGCTTTGGTCTCCTATGAAATGGGCAAGAGCTACCAAGAGGGCTTGGGCGAGGTGCAAGAAATGATTGACATCTGTGATTTTGCAGTAGGCCAAAGCCGTCAACTGTATGGCTTGACCATGCATTCTGAACGCCCCAACCACCGCATGTACGAGCAGTACCACCCATTGGGCGTGGTGGGCATCATCAGCGCCTTCAACTTCCCCGTGGCGGTTTGGTGTTGGAACACCGCCTTGGCGTGGATTTCTGGGGACGTCTGTGTGTGGAAGCCTTCTGAAAAAGCCCCGCTTTGTTCTTTGGCTTGCCAAAACATTTGGAATGAAGTGGCCCAGGCCAACGATGTCCCCGAGGGTTTGAGTTGTGTGGTGAACGGGGACTACAAGGTGGGTGAGCTGATGACTGCCGACCGCCGCGTCCCGCTTGTGTCGGCGACTGGGTCCATCCGCATGGGAAAGATTGTTGCCCAAGCAGTGGCCGCCCGACTGGGTCGGTCCCTTTTGGAGTTGGGTGGAAACAACGCCATCATCATCACCCCAGAGGCCGATTTGAAGATGGTCATTCCCGCCACGGTGTTTGGGGCTGTTGGCACTTGTGGCCAACGTTGCACCTCCACAAGGCGTTTGATCATCCATTCAAGCATCTACGACAAGGTCCGCGACCAGTTGACGCAAGCCTACAAGCAGGTGCGCATTGGCGACCCGCTCGACGAAAACAACCACGTGGGACCGCTCATCGATCAAGACGCTGTGCAACAGTACGAGAAGGCGCTTGAGGCTGTTGTGGAGCAGGGGGGACGTCTCCTCATTGCAGGGGGGCGACTCGACGGTGCTGGCTATGAAAGCGGCTGCTACGTGAAACCCGCCATGGCGGAAGTCACCAACGACCTGGCCATTGTCCAACACGAGACGTTCGCACCCATCCTTTATTTGATGACCTACGACACCCTTGACGAGGCCATTGCCATGCAGAATGGAGTGGTCCAAGGACTGTCTTCTGCCATCATGACAAACAACCTCCGTGAAGCGGAGCGATTCCTGTCTGCTGCTGGTTCCGATTGTGGAATTGCCAACGTAAACATTGGCACTTCAGGTGCGGAGATCGGCGGAGCGTTTGGGGGTGAAAAAGAGACGGGCGGAGGGCGAGAGTCCGGTTCCGACGCTTGGAAAGTTTACATGCGCCGCCAAACAAACACCATCAATTACGGCGCCGACCTGCCATTGGCACAAGGCATCAAGTTTGATTTGTAAAGGTTCACTTCGACGTACTTTGGAGGCATGAAGACATGTCTCATTTGCAGCACAAGAGCGCCCCGTGGGCGCTCTTGGCGTTTGGTGTGGTCTCTTGTCGTTTCCGCGATGGTGCTCGTTGGATGTGGGACAGAAGCCCCGGAAATCAAGTATGTGGCATCGTTTGGGACGACCCCGCCCACAGAAATCCTCGTACACCGGACCGCATCCACCTGGACCATTTGCAATGGAGTGGAGCGCATCGCCCTGGAAGATCTTGGCAATGAATCTTACCACATCCCTGTCTTCAACGGCACCTGGACGGGTGCTTGGCAGGGAGAGCGGTGGGAGGGAAGCTGGACCGACTCCCTCAGGGGGGTCGACTATGTGGTCCCGTTGGTGTTGAAGCCAATCCCCGCCACCAGCCCGTATGAGGGTGAAGTGACGACAAGCCATTGGGTTTCCTCTGAAGGTTGGTTGATCCTCAATCATTTGGGCGATTCTGTCCACGCGACCATCTCCACACCCACTGGGGACTACAGGTACCTCGCCGGCACATTTAAGGACAACTATTTGATTGTCAGCACATTTGATGGCTCCCACCTTTTTCGTTTTGAGGCGAAACTGAGAGGAGACTCTCTTGTGGACGGCGAATTTTTGTCGGGAACACACTACCGCACCTCTTTTGCTGCCAAACAACACGATGGCCCTTTGAGCACTTGGAAGGTGGGGACACAGACGCCTGCCAGTGATTCCCTTTGGTTTGTTGGCGTCGCCGTGTCAGGCGATACCGTGATTTGGAACGGGGAGCGGTTGAAGGCGTCAGGCAAAAAAGGGGTGGTCTTGGACATCATGGGGACGTGGTGTCCCAACTGCATGGATGAGGCGCGGCTGCTGACAGAACTCAAGCCTGACTACCCTGAGCTTGCATTTGTCAGCCTTGCATTTGAACGCACCACTGGCGCCGCCGGACTCCCCAGGTTGACGGCGTACCAAAAAAGTTTGGGCCTGAGTTGGCCTGTTCTTTTGGGGGGAAGGGCCAGCAAGGCTTATGCCTCCAGTGTTCTTCCGATGGTGGACACGTTGAAGAGTTTTCCGACCACCGTGTTTTGGCCTGCGGAAGGGACGCCACATGTCCACAATGGGTTCCACGGACCTGCAACAGGAGAGGGGTATGCCCTAGAGAAAGCCCATTTCCGACAACAGCTCGATCTCCTCAGCGGTCGCTTGGAAAATCGTTGACCTTGTCCACCACGATGCGGCGCTCTGCATTGGCTACCTCCCAAGCTGTGTGGAAGACGAGCTTGCCGATTTCCGCCATTTTGGGGAACATGATTTTCTCCACGTCGTCGCCTGGTTTGTGGTAGTCTTCGTGGACGCCTGTGAAATAGAAAATCACTGGGATGTTGTTCTTGGCAAAATTGTAGTGGTCGCTCCGGTAGTAATATCGATTGGGATCATCTGGCGCATTGAACGTGTAGTCCAAATCGAGGTTCGTGAACGACTCATTGCACTGCTCACTGATGTTGTGCAGGTCCGAGCTTAGTTTGTCGCTGCCAATCAGGTAGACGTAGCGAGGGTCATCTGGGTGCTCGGCATCCGTCCGTCCAATCATGTCAACGTTGAGGTTCGCCACTGTGTTCTCCAACGGAAACACAGGGTGATCGGCATAGTATTCACTCCCCAACAAACCCTTTTCTTCGCCCACGACATTCATGAACAGAATGCTCCTGCGCGTCCGAAGCCCTCGTTTGCTCATTTCCAAAAACTGTCGCGCCAATTCCATCACGGTGACCGTCCCAGACCCGTCGTCGTCTGCACCGTTGTGCACCTCTCCATCGATGATGCCCACGTGGTCGTAGTGTGAGGTGATGACCAACACCTCGTCTTTCAACTCGGGGTCAGCCCCTTCCAAGAAAGCCATCACGTTCTCTGCTTTGTAGCTGCCTTTGATTTGGTCGATGCTTGCATTCCACTCCGGGATAAGAGCTGTTGCTTTGCTTGGTTTTTTCTTCTCTTTCATCCTTTGGCCATAATCCACCAAAGAATTGATTTTGCTTCCCACCAACCAACCGTCTGCAACCGATCCACGCACAAAAAAGGTCGGAAGGTTGGTGCCTTCTCCATCTTTCTCCCTGTCGATCGAAGTTGACTTGCGCAACATCCAACGCTTCATTCGGCTTTTTCGAACGTCGTACACTTCATCTTCCAAGAGGACAATGACCGCTTCTGCACCCATTTCTTGTGCCACTTCACGCTTCTTTTGAAGGCCATTTGACCATTCACTTGCCGCTCCGTCCTTGGTGAGCAAAGAAACCCCTTGCGCGTCGGTGGGTTCGCCGTCTAGAAAAACCACTGCTCCACCTCCTTTGTATTTCTTGTAGTCGTTCCATTGCTTGGACTGAATGCCATACCCGACAAACGTCAATCCTTCCGACTCCCAGTTTGTGACGTCCAAGCCTGGGTAGACCAAAACATCGTCCACCAACTCCAAGGTGTCCTCAAGCACCATCATTTGACCTCCTCGAATCTGTGTGTTCACCAAGGGCACATTTTGAAAAAAGGACCCCTTGTTGCATGGCTCATACCCAAGGGAGGCATAGTATGCCTCGAGGTATTGTGCAGCACGGCGCTGGCCTGGTTCTCCTGTTTCACGTCCCTCAAAGCCATCGCTGGCCAAAATGCTCAGGTGGACCTTCATTTGCCGCTCATCCAAATTCACCGCTTCCAACCTCGCCTCGCCTTGGGCGTTCAACACCCCAGCGATGGCCACCAAGAACAGCGACAACGCACACGCGATTTTGCCGACCCTTCGGCCGTGCCGTCCCCCCTCAAATTCAGAAGCCAAAAACACATCCACCATTTCCATGGCGATCTCTTCGGAGACGAACCGTGCAGGGATGCACAACACATTGGCATCGTTGTGTTGCCTGCCAAGTGCTGCCACTTCTGGCGTCCATGCAATGGCCGCGCGTACCTCTTGGTGCTTGTTGGCCGTCATGGCCACACCATTCGCCGATCCACAAATCAAGATGCCCAGCTCCGCATTTCCTGTGCCCACATCGTCGGCCACAGCGTGCGCATGATCGGGGTAATCCACACTGTCCAATCCATCTGTGCCCCTGTTCAGCAATTCATGTCCTTTGGCGGCCAAATGGGCCGAAATTCGTGTTTTCAACGCGGGACCAGCGTGATCACATCCAATGCTTACAATCATGGTTCGAAAATACCCACAATGACCGTTCATGACGCTGTCGACATCTCACGAGAACTTTTTTTGGAATTGCAGTGGGGTTCACCTAAGCCACACAACCACCTTCCTGACCAAATCTTTTTGGGTGTTTTTCCGAACGTGTTTTCGACCGTTTTCACAGCCTTGTCCACATTGAAAAACAACAGAAGTTGTTGCGTGAAACTGCTGTCCACAACATGTGCAAAACCGATCTCATCTTTTGACCTTCAATCGATTGGATTGCACAATTCGGAATCATTTTTGTGAATGGTCGGTGAACAACGCGAAAAACAAGGCTTGCAATCGTTAGTTTTCCCATTCATCCACATGCCTACTACAACTACTCTCTCTTTTTTAAAAAAGTATTTCATCATTGTATGCTGTGGACAACCCATTTTGGGCTGGACTCAAAAAAATACAGAAGATTGTGTTTGGACGACTTTTCAGCATGAAAATGGAGTGGTCGCAAGCGAGGGCTGTTTTGTGGATGGCCAACCGGAAGGCATCTGGTCGAGTTATTCGGATCAAGGTGTGCTCTTGAGTAAAGGGGAAAGAAAAAATCATCAACCACACTGCAAATGGTCCTTCTATACCAATGGAAAACTGTCGGAAGAAACCACATTTGACCAAGGAACCAAATCTGGTGTTCAGGTGCTTTGGGACAATGATCTTCTCACAGACTCATTGAGCTGGATGCAGGGGACAAAGGAGGGACGCCATGTGCATTTTCATCCCAACGGACAGCCGCAATGGGAGTTGTTTTATGAAAAAGACAAGAGGGAGGGAAAATCTGTGCAATTCAATCTCAATGGACTTCCGCATGGGTTCAGGTGGTTCAAAAACGATCGATTGGTGGCCTCTGAATCTTTCAATCGGTTTGATGAACTCGAAAGAAAAACGGGACCTTGGAAGATGTTTCACTCATCAGGCCGTGTCTTGGAGACTGGCTTTTTCAAAGAAGGGTTGAAACATGGCTTTTTCCAATTCTTTGACGCAAGGGGCTCGGTCGTGGAAGTTTTGGAATATGACATGGGGACTTTGGTGGTTCAAACCCAAAATGCAGCCCCTGAAATTGTGGTGCAAGAAACCAGGCGAGCCGATGGGACCCTTGCTTCCACCACCACCTATGTGGATGGTCTCAAAGAAGGAGTGAGTCGGTCGTTCAGTGAATCAGGCAATTTGATTGGAGGGGCCGTGTTTGAAAAGGACGAGTTGGTGGCCGAGGGCATCACGAAGAGGAATGGGAAAAAGAATGGACCATGGAAGACCTTTTGGCCCAATGGCAAAATCAAAACAAGTGGCACATACGAAGACGATCAAAGGGTGGGGTTGTGGTTGTTCTTCAGAGAGAATGGTGACAAAGAGCAAGAAGGAAAATACGACCGAGGGGCATTGGATGGACTTTGGACATGGTGGCACGCCACAGGGGACATTCACAGGAAAGAGGAGTACAGCAATGGTGCATTGAATGGGTTGTTCGTGGAATTGGACACCTTGGGTCAATCTCTGGTGGAAGGCAGGTATGAAAATGGGGAAAGGGAGGGGTTGTGGCGTATCTCAGTCAACGACGATCAGATCGAAGGCCGTTATTTGTTTGGGCAGAAGGACAGCATTTGGACCGAGAGCTATGGGGATGGATCTCCTCGATTTCGAGGGGAATATGCCTTTGGTCAACCCGTTGGGAAACACAAGTACTTTCATCCGTCAGGAGCCAAGGCAGAGGAAGGAAAGTATGAGAGCGGTGTCAAACACAAGAAGTGGAGGACCTACGATCAAGAAGGTGTGCTGCTTCACGAGTACCTTTACAAGTACGGCAAGCTTCGTAAGATCGATGGTTCGAAAGTGGACAGGCGACGCGATGGCAAACTGAAGAGATAACGCCATGACAAAAACCGATTTGCAACTTCTGGAAGCTTGCCCAGAGGCCATGATTTTGGTCCAAGGCAAAGAGCCTGTGGCTTGGAATTCACAGGCCTGCAGAATGTTGGATTGGTCTTCCAAAAAACCAGGGGTAACAAGCTTTTGGGACACCCAAGAAGGATTGTGGTCATTGGAAGGAGATGAAGTAGGCCTTTTTCAATCCAAACACGAGAGGGTGCTCCAAGGGAGGGCAGCGAAGATGCGCTGTGTTGCAAGGCGCTTGACTGGATCCATGTTCGATGCCGAATGGAAGGCAGTTCCCATGGAAGACGGACGCATCATGGTCCAAATCAGGGACATCAGCGAACGGACTGTTTACGAACAGGTCATTCGCGACAGCGAACAAAGATTCAGGTCCTTGGCAAGGCATGCTATGGAAGGGATTGCATTTCTCGACGGCACAGAGATTGTGGATGCCAACGAGCAATTCGCCATTTTGTTTGGCTGGAAGGAATTGCCTGTGGGGCAAGACATCATGGATTTGGTGAACACAAGGGATTGGCAGCGATTGGGTGCGAGAAAGTTTGCCCGTTCTCGGGTGGAGTTGCAGGGGACCACCCAACAAGGTGCGATCATCCACCTTGAAGCGACCAAATCAACAGATACGACCACCAACCAAACAGTGTTGATGGTCTACGACATCACCGAACGAAAAAGAACAGAACTGGATTTGCTTCAAACGAAGGAGCGGTTCAGAATGCTTGTGGAAACCAGTCCCATTGGTTTGTTGTTGATGGTGGAGGGAAAGGTGAAGTACAGCAACCCTGGGGTGTTGGATTTGATGGGCCTTCGCTTGGAGGACGAAGTGTACGACGAGGAATTTGTGTCCTTGTTTCACGAAGACGACCAAGCGGTGTTGCAAGAAGACATCCGTAGGGTGCAAGAAGGGGAGAGGCCACCGTACAGGGAGGTAAGAATGAAGTCTGGCACAGACGAAATGGTGGAGGTGGGGATTCGGATGACATTGTCCTTCCACGATCGCTCTGCCGCAGTGCAAGTCACCCTTTCAGATTTGCGCACACGCGTGGCATTGGTTCGAGAACAAATGCGCGCCACTTTGGCAGAGGAGGCGAACCACTTGTTGAAGGAGGAAATCAAGCGCCACAAGGCCACCCAAAAGCTTCTTGCCGACACAGAACGTTTGAACCGGTCGATCATTGAATCTTCCATCGACATGATTGTGGCCTTTGAACCCGATGGTTCCCTTGCCCAGTACAACCATGCCTTTGCGGTGGAGTTTGGGTTGGACATGGGGGAAGATCCATTCGCCTACACATTCCTGGATTTTGTCTCGACCAAAACAGAGGCGGAACGCGTTCGTGGGTCCCTCCTTGAAGACAGGAATTTCTCAGGCGAAACCGTGGGAAGAAGAAGGAACGGAGAAGTGTTTCCCATGTATTTGACGGTGGCGTTGCTTCAGAACGAAGAAGAGGGAACGTTTGGGGCGATGGCTGTGGGCCGTGACATCACAGAAGCGAAGCTGTCAAGAGAGGTTTTGGAAGCAAGTGAAGCGAGGTACCGTGCCATTTTGGAGGGGGCGAACGATGCGATTTTCACATTGGACGACCAAGGGTTTTTCACCTACACCAACCCATCGTTCAATGAACTTTTGGGGTATTCCGAGGTGGAGTTGTCCAAAAGAACAGTGCACGATGTCGTACCAGGATTGCCCAGTCGAGGCAAAACTTGGATGAAGGCCCTGGAAGGAAGCCGGGAAGAGCGAAAGTTCATTGCGGCCAACGGAGAAACACTGACCATGCTGGGGGGCGCCTCCATTCAGCACAACGAGCAGGGCAAACCCACCAATGTCAGGGGCATCTTCTTGGACATCACAGACATGCGTTTGCACGAAGCTCGGGCCCGAACGCAAAGTGCCAAACTCGAATCGATTTTCGACTCCACAGAGAACATGATCATGTTCACCATGGACGGCGCAGACCATGTCAATGCCTTCAACAAGAATTTCAAGGAGATTTTTGAATACGACTTTGGGTTGACGTTTGACGGTGGCAGATCGTTCATTGAGGACATTTCCAGGGTGGTGGACGAGGAGCCTTACCAAGGCCAGTTGCGCTTGTTCTTGAGGGCCATGGAAGGGAAGCCTCAGCAATTTGAACTTCCATTGAAGACCATCCATGGTGACAGCCGCTGGTACCAAGTGTTTTTGAACCCGGTGTCACTGGGAGATGATCAGAGGGAAATCAGCTGCATCGCCTACGACATCACCGAGCGGAAAGAAATCGACCGTGCCATTCGAAGCGCATTGAAGGAGAAGGAGGTGTTGCTTCAAGAGGTGCACCACCGTGTCAAGAACAACCTCCAAGTCATCAGCAGCATGCTGAACCTTCAAAAATCCTTTGTGAAGGACCCTGAGACCCTCAACCTCCTCGAGGAAAGCACCAACCGCATTGCCACGATGAGCTTCATCCACGAGTCGTTGTATCGGAACACCGACTTTGCCAACATCAGTTTTGCAGAGTACTTGCAGCGCCTCAGCGCCAACCTCATTCAGAGCTATTCACGGTCGGATTGCGAAGTGGTGTTGCAGACGGTGTTCGACGAAGTGTACCTCAGCCTGGAGCAAGCCATTCCTTGTGGCTTGATCACCAATGAACTGGTGTCCAACGCATTGAAGTATGCGTTCCCGGACCAACCCCAAGGGGTCATCACCCTTCGCATTCAGCACACCGAAGGCGGAGGCGTTGAGTTGGAGGTGTCCGACGAGGGAGTCGGCTTGCCCAAAGGGATGGACTTTTCCAAGAACGATTCGTTGGGGGTGTATTTGGTCCAGGCATTGACCGAACAAATCGACGGTGAGTTGGTGGTAACCAGCACAGACCAGGGGCGAAAGGGCTGCAGCTTTTTGGTTAGATTTACCCCATCTGCGTGAGTTAGCGTCCCGCAAACCACCACCCACAACCGCAAATCAAACCCATGGCCATCAACATTTTGGTGACGGAGGACGAGAGCATCGTCAGGAAGGACATCGAGCGTTGTCTCGACAAGCTTGGATACAACGTCGTGGCCACCGCCGACAACGGTGAAAAGGCCATCGAAATGGCGTTGAAGCACAAACCCGATTTGGCTTTGATGGACATCATGATCAAAGGGGAGATGAACGGCATCGCGGCTGCGGAAGAGATCAAGAGAAACCTCGACATCCCCGTGGTGTTTTTGACAGCCTATGCAGACGAGAACACCTTGTCTCAGGCCAAACTGGCCGAGCCCCACGGCTACATTCTCAAGCCGTTCAAAGAAGTGGACATCCAGACCGCTGTGGAAATGGCGCTGCACAAACACTCCAAAGAGCAGGAGCTCAAGACGGAGGCGGACTTTCTCCGCAGCATGGCCGAGCACAAGGAGGATGCAGAGGTTATTTTTGTGAAGAACCGCAGCCGTCTGATCCGTGTGAAGCATGAAAACCTCCTTTTTGTGGAGGCGCTCAAGGACTATGTTGTGGTTCACACGCGAGAAGAGTCGTACACGATCCACAGTACCATGAAGGAGGTCGAGCGCAAGCTTTCAGACCGTCGCTTTGTGAGGGTTCACAGAAGCTACATCGTGAATTTGGACGTCATCGAAAGCATGAAGTACGCCAACATCCGCGTGGAAGGCATTGAAAAAGAGATTCCTGTGGGCGG
>CALKGQ010000043.1 GCA_938085425.1 uncultured Flavobacteriales bacterium | reverse complement strand
GTCTCCGACATTGAGCCAGAGGTTGGGGCAGTCAACAACGTAGAGAGTGTCAGGCGGCGGGGTGTGGACTGTCGTTGACTCGATGTCAAATCCTTCCTTTGTACACGACAAAAACGTGACCGCTGAACAAACGGCCAAGCCTAAAAGGCGAAGCTTGGATCCATGAATTGAAAGTGTTTCGACTACAGCCATCACCTATTAACTATACCCTACAACACGAAAATGTGACATCGAGAGTTGCTTTGTTGTTTCACAACCTCAAGATCCAATGGATCAAGTCCACTTTACTTGTGGAGCCGGGGGGAGTCGAACCCCCGTCCAAACAAGGCCAAAGCGAAGTTTCTACATGTTTATCTCGTGATTGATTGTCGGCTGAAGGCTGACCACGAGCAGTCCACCAAACAGCGTAGTCCAGTAAAATTCGCGCCGGGTGTCGGACCCACCTTTAGCTAGTCCCATTTACCTGATACCCGTTGTGACGACGAAAGGGTCCGTACGTCGCCACTGGATAGCTCGTTCCGCCATCTAATGACTGGAATTAGGCCGATCGACTGAGTCGATTAGGCTGCGAGCGCGTAGGAAGTGTTGTCATTTCTGACTGGAGATTTGAGATTCACGAGCCACATCTCCAAAGGCTCGACATGCTTCCCCGATTTGGTCATCTTGCTGTCAAATCCAAAATCGGCCCCAAAAATCAAAGAACACCTCCACCCCATCAGGCGGACTGTGAAAGTACAACCCATTTCTCTGCCGCAACAATCTTTGGATCTGGCAAAAAGTGCTGCATCAAAACGCCTCGCCTCTCCTACATTTGAATCATGAAGATTGGAGTCGTCAGAGAAGGGAAAATGCCCCCCGACCAGCGGGTGCCCCTTACCCCCGAGCAATGTGCTTCCCTGCGCAAATTGTACCCCACCGTAGAGTTGGTGGTGGAATCGAGCGACGTCAGGCGCATCCCCGACTCAGAATACGAAGCGGCTGGCATCGAAGTGGTCCCTTCGCTCGTCGACCAAGGGTGCGACGTGCTTATGGGCGTCAAGGAAGTACCTGTGGACCAGTTGATTTCAGACACGACCTACTTGTTCTTCAGCCACACGTACAAACTCCAGCCCTACAATGCCCCCCTGCTCAAGGCCGTTGTGGACAAGCGCATTCGCCTCATCGATTACGAATTGATCAAGCGCGCCAACGGAAGCCGCGTCATTGGGTTTGGGCGCTGGGCTGGCATCGTGGGAGCCTACAACGCCCTTCGGGCTTGGGGCATGCGCAAGAACAGCTTTCATTTGCCCAAAGCCATCGATTGTGCCCATTTGAAGGAGATGACAGAGCATGCCAAAGCCGTGGACCTGCCGTCCGACCTCAAGCTCGTCCTGACGGGTGGAGGACGCGTGGGCATGGGGGCGCATGAACTGCTCACCTCCATCGGGCTCCGAGAAGTCCATCCCGAAGCCTTTCTCGGCGAGACCTTCAACGAGGCTGTTTTCTGTCGGCTAGATGTTGAGGGATACAACGCACACAAGGATGGAAGGCCCTTTGACATGGAAGCGTTCATCGCGGACCCCACCGACTTCAAAAGCACCTTCCTTCCCTACGCCAAGGTGGCGGACATGTACATCGCGGGCCACTATTGGGGGGAAGGATCTCCTTACCTCTTCACCCGTGACGACATGAAACGCCCGGACTGGCGCATCGAAGTGGTGGCCGATGTCAGCTGCGACATCGACGGCCCTGTGGCCTGCACGTTGCGCCCTAGCACCATTGCCGACCCGCTCTACGGCTACGACCCCCACTCGGAATCTGTTGTGGCATTCGATGCGGAAGGAGCTGTCACCGTCATGGCGGTGGACAACCTGCCGTGCGAGCTGCCGCGCGATGCCAGCCATGGATTTGGTCAAGACCTGCTCGCGCACGTCGTCCCCCTGCTCGTCGGCGGAGACCGGGACAACATGCTCACCAATGCCACGGAAACCACCCTGGAAGGTGGACTTGCACCCAAGTTCCTTTACCTCAGCGACTACATCCAACAGGCCGCCGGGGCATAAGACGGCGTCACCCAGCTTGTTCCACGTTATTGAGCTACGTTATTGCGCCACGAAGACGTAAGTCAGCCTCCCGGCCTGGCGCCGTGGCGCCTGCGCATCGGCATTGAACCTCGCCCTTTGCGCGCTCTTCAAGGCGGCCTGTCCAAAGCAGCTCTCCACATCTCCTTTCACCAAAGTTGCCTCCATGACCTGGCCTGTGGGGGACACCTCGATGGCCACCTCCACTTGGGCGGCGCCTTCACAGGTGTAACCCGGCACGTCCAAGTCCCGACCTGACCGATTTTTCAAACTGTAGCGAACCGTAACGAGCCCATCGTATTGCGCATCCCATGCCTCAAACGTCTCCCCCACCTCTTGCCGCTCCATGGCGGCTTCGCCGGCGGTATCGAATTCCTTTTCTTCCGCTGCAAGCCTTTCAAACTCCGCCTCTTCCATGGCCCGCAACTCGGCTTCAACTTGGGCTTCCAGTTGGGCCTCGTCCAGACCTGACGAAGTGGACCGGGCTTCCGACGAAGACTCCGCTTGTGCGTCAGCCCTCAAATTCGCCACACGCTGCGCCATCTTCTCTTGCAATTGCTCTTCAAAAGACTGTCTTTGTGTGGCGTCATCTTCCGCATCTACCATGGCGACCTCCGCAAAGATTTCGCTGGGCAAAAGACCTTCCCTGACGGGCACAACCACCATTGCCCCCAGCACCACAACGTGCAAAACGAGGGTGATCAACACTGCTTTTTGGGTCCCCCCCATGGATCAGTCGAAGGACAAGTTGGTTTCCAACATCCAGCGGTCTTTGGTGATGCTTTGGTCCCCGCAGAAGTAATAGGTGCCGGTCTTCATGACCACTTTCCGGTACCGCTGCACGACATCTCCGTCGCGGACCGTCCGCATGATGACCAAACCATTTTGAATCTCGTAACTCGTCTCGTGCACCCCTTGTGGGATGTCACGGTCTTCAGGAGGCAAGGACAAATCAAAGCCGCGCTCTTTGGACGCCGCCACCTTCATGTCCATCTCCATCAAAGCACTCTGGCCCCTGTTCTTGACTGCCTGGGCCTGGGTGTTTTGCCGGGTCTGGTTGGCGCGCTTGAACGACTCCAGCTCATCCCAGCTTGCAGTCCGCTTGCGGCGATGCTCTGCCTCTCTCCCCTCATAAGGCAGGTCGATGTCCCGGGCCAAAGCCGTTCGTGTCCCATTGTCCAAGGACATCATCTCTTTGCGGGCATTGCGGGCACGTCCTGCGGCCTCTGCCTTCCATCTCTCCGACTGAATCATTTGTCCGTCCTTGACGTCTTGGACGTCAGCGGCCGTGGCCTGACGCTCTGACTCAAGGGCCTTTCGGTAGTAAGCCTCGGCCTCATCCTCGGCGTTGCTGGCCCGTTGGGACCAATTCTTTGCCCTGGCCTGGGCTTGGGCTTGACGTGCCTTGCGATCGGCTTCAAGTTGGTCTTGCTTGCGCTTCCACTCGGCTTCCGTAGCCTCCAACAAAGCACCAGAATTGTCCTCTCTTTCCTCAGGGACCACCTGTGGTTCTGGAACGTTGACCACGGGCTCCTCTTCAAGTTCTTCTTGCACCTCCTCCTCAGGGGCTTCCTGTTCCTCAGGCGCATCGGGTTGGCTTGCCTCGGCCTCTGCCTCGCGTGCTGCAGCTTCTTCGGCACGTGCGGCGGCCTCCGCCTGCCGGGCAGCAGCCTCTTCGGCACGCGCTGCAGCATCCGCAGCAGCGGCTTCTTCCGCCAAGAGAGCCGCAGCCGCGGCCTCCTCCGCAGCCAATGCAGCAGCCTCCTCTGCCGCGGCTTCCTCCAGTGCCCGTTGTGCATCTTCCTCGGCTTGGGCCAAAGCGCCCAACGCACGTCCCATCCTGTCCATTCCTGCCTGGGCCCTTTCATCCCCTGGAATGAAGGACAATGCCTTCTCAAATTCCTCGTAGGCATCCTCCCATCGCTCCCGGGCCTCCGCCCTTGCGGCATCTTCCATGGCGTTGTCGTAGCGCATCTGTGCGCGTTCAAGATCTTCCTCCAGATTGGCCAAACGGTCCAGCTCCCTGTCAATGCGCCTGCGCATGTCGTTGGTGTGGTCCAAGTCAAACTGAATGCGCTCACTTCTGTCGTCGAAGGACGCAATCCCAATGGGGGTGTCCAAAATGCTGGTGTCAAACCCTTCGACGTTGTCAAAAAGGGACATGTCGAGGTCAAACATGAACCCCTCCTCCAAGACGCCTTCCGGCGTGCCTGAACTGTTGATCTGGACACGCTTGGACACCATGCCTTGGGTCCCAAAAACGATGGTGTAGTCCTGCCCCATGGGCAACTCCAAGAAGTAGCGTCCGTTGCGGTCGGCTGTGATCTGGTCGAATGGCTCCCCATTCTGCAAAACGCTCACCTCCACCTCTGCGAGTTTGGCCTTGGTGTCTTCGTTTCGCAAGGTCCCACTCACAATCAGTTCCGATTGTGCCCAAGAGGCATTCATGCAGGCCAAAGTCAAGGCCAAGGAAGCGAAAATCGCTTGGAGGGGTGTCGCGTAGGTTTGCATCATGTCAGGTCAGCCGAAAAATACGGGTTTCTCCGCAAAGGACCCCGACTCCCCTTCGGGATTCAGCTTCTGGGAATCAAAGCATTGGGTTCCAACCCAAGATGCTGTTGTGGTGGGCGCTGGCATTGTGGGCATGAATGCGGCGCTGGCTCTTCGCAAGCGGCACCCCTCTTGGACAATTTCCATCGTGGACCGGGCGCCCATTGGGAGCGCTTCCACGAGGAATGCTGGATTTGCCTGTTTTGGCAGTCCATCCGAGCTCTTGGACGACTGGAAGCAAATGGGACCAGACGCCACCTTGGCAATGGTCGAGATGAGATGGAAGGGACTCTTGGCGCTCCGAGATACTTGGGGGGACAAGGCCATTGCCTACCGGGCTTGTGGGGCCGTGGAAGCCTTCACCGATCCAGATTTGCACGCCGAGGCGAAGGACTTTCTCCCTGTCTTGAACCAACAGCTCGCCCCCATCATGGGCCGGGAGGTGTTTGCTGAAACCACCGCAAACCAGAGCGGTCTGCGCGAACTATGCGGTAGCATCTCGAGCCCATTGGAAGGCGATGTGGACACGGCACGCATGATCGCCTCCATGCGGTCAGCCCTCGCCCCTGCGGGCATCCAATGGCTTGCGGGGATGTCCATTGAGTCCGTGGAGGCCGCCCCCGAAGGCTGGTCCTTGGCCACGCCCCATGGTGTATTGAATGCCTCCCGCGTGTTTCTCGCCACGAATGCTTTGGCCTCTGATTTGGTGCCTGTGGACGTTGGGCCTGTGCCCAACATGGTCCTGGTCAGTCAGCCTCTCCCAGAATTGCGTTTGACCTCCACGGTTCACCACGACCGAGGCTACGTCTACGCCAGGGAGGTGGATGGACGCATCTTGATTGGCGGAGGTAGACAGTGGGATTGCCAGGATCCCGGAGAATCGGAGGAACGGCTTGTGGCGTGGGCACAAAGGCACATCCAAGGTGCGGAAGCTTTTGCCACGGCCCATCGATGGACGGGACAGCTGGGCGTAGGTTCCATGCGTTTGCCCATCGTCCAAGAAGTCAAGCCCGGTCTTTATGTGGGGGTCCGGCTTGGAGGCATGGGGGTGGCCATCGGCACGCACATTGGACAATCCATGGCCGGTCTTGCGTAAGACGTAACCTTTCAGAGGCTGGAGGCGTAAGGAAAGTGAATCCTACCTCCATTCTCATGAAGGACCCTATGACATCTCTTATGGCCACACTCCGCACCGCGGGGGTGGCAATTGCGCTTCTTTCGACGGGCCAAGCCTGGGCACAACCCAGCCTGAGCGCATCGTCTGGCACCACCGCAGTTCAGGACATGAACGCCTCGCTGAGCCGAGGCTTTTCCATGTCCCAAGCCGTGGGCAGCCATTGGAGTGTGGACCTCGACTTGCTCTCTGCGCGTGCCACCCGTGACCGCGGTGTGGTCATGCACCAAGCTTCGACCCAAACATTGGGTGCTGGGGTTCGCTACTTGGCGTTTGGAGCGGAATCGCATGCCATTCGGCCTTGGGCTGGTGCAGGCCTCAGCTGGCAGACCTCTGCCCTTCGTGCAGACGAGCAAGACGCAGCAGGATCTACGTACCACCTTTGGGACGACGGGTTGCTCTACGGAACCATCCAGCCCGTGCCCATGCCTGACATCGAACGTCCAAGCCCTTTGACCCGTGACAATGTGTTCGAAACCACCTTGGAGCGCAGCAGCGGCATGGCAATTCCTTTACGCGCTGGAGTGGATGTTCAACTCACAAGACGGCTGCACGCCACTTTGGCGGTCACAGCCATTCCCGGAGCCGGTGCCAACTGGCGCACGGCCCAGGCCGGCTTGGGCTTCCAGCTCGGCCGCGGAAAGACCTACCTCAAGACATTGTTTCCCGAAGACTTCCTCGCCTTGGGTGTGGATGCCGACGGCGACGGTGTGAAAGACGTCAAGGATCTTTGCGGTGGCACGGAACTCGGCGCCATTGTCGACAAAAATGGATGCGCCCTGGACAGCGACGCCGACGGGGTGCCTGACCACAGGGACCTCGAGCCCAACAGCCCGGACATGCTGGTGAACGAACATGGCCAGACGATTTCACTTGCCGAGTGGAAGGCCTTGTACGCGCCAGCCAAAGGCGATCCCGCGACTTTTGCACAAGACAGCGCGGTGGTGATCTCGGAATTGACTGCAGCCCAAATGGCGCAAATGCTCGAGACCGTCGGCAACACGGCGGCCCAAACAGAGCAAAAAATGCTCCACGACCTGCGTGAAAAAGTGTACAACCCCGGGGTGACTTACCGCGTCCAATATGGAGCCTACCTCACTGCATTCGCGCCTTCCACGGACATGTACGGCTCAGACCGGGTGGAAGCTGTCGCAGGTGAAGAGGGGTTGACGGTGCACGTGGGCAAAGAACACGAGAGGCTCAGTGCTGCGCGGGCCGCCTTGGCCACAGCCAAGTCGCAAAGCCATTCAGACGCGTTTGTGACGGCCTACCGCAATGGCGTGAGGATCTCCTTGGAAGAAGCCGCGGCCTTGGAGTCGATTCGCCAAGAATCCGTGCAAAAGGTGGCCGAAACCTTCCACGTTGCGGTCATCACGTACCACGTCCAGCTGGGCCGGTACACTGACGGTGTGCCTGTCGAGGTTTTGAATGCCTTCTTGAACATGGGCCACATCGAACAACGACTGGCCGAGGATGGCACCCACCGCTACCTCACAGCAGGCGTCGCCGCTGAAGAAACGGCACGACAGCATCTGTTGTCGGCGCGAAACGATGGTTTTGAGGATGCTTTTTTGGTCGCTGAAATCGACGGCGAAAAGGTGTCCGTGGCACAGGCAAGGGCGGCATCCGCACAGCCTCAAGCCGACCACACGCTGACCGCCGCCAAATGACTCAATGCCCCAACTGGGCCCACGCATGAATGGCAGCCTGGGCGGTTTTCCGACCGTCCATTGCAGCCGACAAAATCCCTCCGGCGTAGCCTCCACCTTCGCCCGCTGGGTACAATCCCTGAAGACCCGGATGCTGCAAAGTGTCCGGGTCTCTTGGGATTCTGACGGGGCTGCTCGTCCGCGATTCAGGGGCCAAAACCACCGCGTCGTCGTGCAGGAAGCCACGCATTTTCTGGCCAAACGACTCAAATCCTTTTTTCAAACTCTTGGCGACCACGTCGGGCAAGATTTGGTCCACACGAACCGAGGTCGTCCCAGGAACGTATGAACTCTTGGGAAGGCTCTCCGACCTTCGACCGGCCACAAAGTCCTTCAAGCGCTGTGCTGGAGCTGCCTGGCTCCCACCGGCTGCCTCCCAGCAGGTTCGTTCGACATGTTGCTGAAAGGCCAACCCTCCGAGCGGACCATGGAACCCCAACGGCTCCCAATCCTCAGGACCAATCTGCACCACCATGCCTGAATTGGCATAGGGATTGTTGCGTTTGGACGGCGACCATCCATTGGTGACCACTTCTCCTGGCGCCGTGGCACAAGGGGCGACAATGCCTCCGGGGCACATGCAAAAGCTGTGCACCCCGCGGCCTTCCACCTGGCACACCAAACTGTAACTCGCAGGCGGCAAACGGTCGGCCACCTGCTCTCCATGGTATTGCACATGGTCCACCCAGAGTTGCGGATGTTCCACCCTGACGCCCAAGGCAAAGGGTTTGGCCTCAATCTCAAGACCTTGGGCATGCAGGCACTCAAAAATGTCGCGTGCGCTGTGCCCTGTGGCCAACACCACGGCCTTGGCATGGAGTGTCACCTCGTGCTCCTCCTCTTCCGGGTGCAGGACCATGGCCTTCACCCCTGTGCACCTGCCGTTGTCCACCATCAATTCCGACACGCGGTGCCCAAACAAGACCTTGCCTCCTGCCTTTTCAATGCTTTCCCGCATGGCGGTCACCACGGCAGGCAAGCGGTTGGTGCCGATGTGGGGATGGGCCTCCACCAAAATCTCTGGATCTGCGCCATGGGCCACCAACCATTCCAAGGCCTCGCGGACATCGCCTCTCTTTTTGCTCCTTGTGTAGAGCTTGCCGTCGCTGTACGTTCCGGCGCCCCCCTCCCCAAAGCAATAATTCGAATCGGGATGAACGACGTGCTCCTTGTTCAATTTGGCCAAATCCCTTCGGCGCGCCCGCACATCCTTGCCGCGCTCCACCACCACCGGCCGGACGCCGTGTTGCAGGCATTCCAAGGCCGCATACAGTCCGGCAGGTCCAGCGCCTACAATCAGCACTTCAGGAGCGCCTTGCGGCAAGGTGGGCCATGCCCAGGATTTGGGGGAAGGAGTCTCGCCCCACTCTACGAGCAACTGGGCCTTGACGGGTCGCTTTCGGGCGTCCCAACTCCGGCGTCTGACCCTGATCTCCATCTCCGGATCCAATGGAGGGCGCCCCTCCTTGCGCAACTGACGTTGCACCGCCTGGCGCAAGACATCGTGTTGCTGGACCTCTTCGGGAAGCACCCGAACCTGAATTTGTGAAGAAGTGCCGCTCATGGTTTGAATGCGAAGATACCGGCTGGAACTACCTTCGTGAACATGTCGGAGACGTTCCCACACAATCCCTTGCTGTTCGACGCCCAAGACCTGGGGCCGGAGGCACAACGCGACCTGTTCGAGAAGCTCTTGCTTCCTCGGATGATCGAGGAAAAAATGATGTCGCAACTGCGGCAAGGAAAGATCAGCAAATGGTTCAGCGGCCTTGGCCAGGAGGCCATTTCCGTGGGGGTCGCCGCGGCCATGCCACGGGACAAGTTCATCTTCCCCATGCACCGCAACCTCGGCATCTTCACCACACGGGACGTGCCATTGGACCGCCTCTTCGCCCAATTCCAAGGCAAGGACCATGGGTTCACGAAGGGCCGTGACCGAAGCTTTCACTTTGGCAGCCCGGAACACCACATTGTGGGGATGATCAGCCACCTGGGGCCTCAACTCGGTTTGGCCGACGGGGTGGCCCTTTCGGAGAAACTGGACGGCTCTGGCGGATGCTCCTTCGTCTTCACCGGCGACGGCGGCGCTTCAGAGGGCGACTTCCACGAGGCTGTCAACGTCGCCGCCGTGTGGCAACTGCCGGTCATCATTGGCATCGAAAACAACGCGTGGGGACTCTCCACACCGAGCGACCAGCAGTTCCGTTGTGCCCACTTCACCGACAAGGCCATCGGCTACGGCATTCCCGAAGAAGATGCCATTCAGGTGGACGGCAACGACTTGTTTGCCGTGTACCACGCGGTGCGAAATTCAGTTGAATCTTTACGCGAACGACCAAGACCTATCATATTGGAATTTAAGACGTTCCGAGTGAGAGGTCACGAAGAAGCCTCCGGCACCAAATACTATCCAGAAGGCCTGATTGAAACCTGGGGCAAGGTGGATCCCGTGGACCGACTCCGGGCGCATTTGCAGGCGTCCAAGGTCTTGGACGAGGCCACCGAATCAGAGATGGCAGAGAGGATCAAAGGAAAGATCCTGACGGGCTTGAAGGCCGCAGCAGCGGAGCCATCCATTGAAGCATCTACGCCTCAGGAGTTGCTCGACCGTTTTGCCGCAGGCACCCCTCAAGGCAGCATGGAGGCGCCAGAGGCCCAAGGGCGAGAACTTCGCTTCATCGACGCCATCACCGAGGGCCTTCGCACCAGCATGGAACAACACCCCAACTTGGTGTTGATGGGCCAAGACATTGGATCCTACGGGGGCGTCTTCAAGGTCACCGATGGGTTTGTCGACGCCTTTGGTGAGGAACGCGTGCGGAACACTCCCCTTTGCGAGTCCGCCATTGTGGGCGCGGGATTGGGACTGTCCATCGCCGGCAAAAAGGCGATGGTGGAAATGCAGTTCAGCGACTTTGTGACGTGTGGCTTCAACCAAATCGTCAACAACCTCGCCAAAATCCATTGGAGGTGGGGACAAGCGGCCGATGTGGTCGTCCGAATGCCCACCGGAGGTGGCGTTGGTGCCGGCCCCTACCACAGCCAAAGCACGGAGGCATGGTTCTTCCATGTGCCTGGGTTGAAAATCGCCTACCCTTCGACCCCTGGCGATGCCAAGGGTCTGCTGCGCATGGCCATCGACGACCCCAACCCCGTGTTGTTTTTTGAACACAAACTTTTGTACCGCAGCCTTACAGGCCCCGTCCCTGAGGAGGACTACCTCCTTGAGTTTGGCAAGGGGTGCGTGGTGAGGGAAGGATCACAAGCGACCTTGGTGACCTACGGCCTTGGCGTTCACTGGGCGACAACATTGATGGCCTCCCATCCCGATTGGGATGTGGAAATCATCGACCTGCGTACGCTGCTTCCTTGGGACGAAGACCTGGTCATGTCGAGCGTACGGAAGACTGGAAAAGCCCTTGTGCTGCACGAAGACACCATGACAGGCGGAATCGGTGCGGAAATCAGCTCCAGGATCCACGAATGTTGCTTCCAAGACTTGGATGCGGCAGTGGCCCGAACTGCCAGCCTCGACACGGCCTTCCCATTTGCAGAGGACCTCGAACGCAATTTCATGGCCAACGCTAGGCTCGAAGACGACCTTCGTCAGCTCTTGCAAGCCTGACCGGGCCTCAGCGCCGGCCTCGCTGCACCACCCTTGGGTTCTTGATCATCGACTCCACCTGCTTGATGTCTTTCTTGAGCATCCCCTTGGTGTCAAGGCGCTTGGCATCTTGGATCATGATCAAGGCTCTCTTTCTGTCTTGCTTTGCACTGAGGCAAACGGCAAGGTTGAGTTTGACCGCGGCCTTGTCGTGGTCTTGGCGCAAACCAAGGCTCAGCGCTTTGCGCAAGTGAGATTCCGCTTCATTCAAGTTGTTCTGCATGGTCACACTGCCCAAAAGGAAGTGATAGTACCCCCGCTGACGGGGCCACAATTGCGAGACAGAAACCCGGTTGAGCCACTTCACGGCTTCTTCCATCCGTTGCATGCGGAGGTTGGCAAACGCCACCACGAGCCGCACACTGCGCAAATTCACCAACACGAGAACGATGGAGACAAAGGTCATTCCGATGGCCGCTCCCCAGCTTCCTTGGGCGTAGAGCATGACCATGTAGGCCAAAGAGGCGGCGGCAATCAAGATTTTGAGAAGACGGGTGATCATGGATTGGAATTTTGGTCGAACCGTGGCACAAAACTACTCCACAGGGGTGTACCTTCGTTTCATGAGTCAAATCATGCGCTTGCGTGTCATTCTCGACACCGAAGAAGACGTCTTCAGGGACATTGACATCGAAACCGAAGCCCCGTTGATGCACCTTCACTTTGCGGTGTTGGATGCGTTTGGATGGGAAGCTGGAGAGTTGGCCTCTTTTTTCCAAAGCGACGAGGCATGGAGCCGGGGCAAAGAATTCTCTTTGCTCGACATGACGGACCCCATGGCCGAGGCCGGCGACCAACCGGAGGACGCCATGAATGCCAGCACGGTGGGACATTTGATCCCCGCCTTGGGCGAACGCGCCATTTACGTGTACGACTTCCTTCGCATGTGGTGCTTTTACATCGAGCCACTCGCGCAGGAGGAGGCCAAAGATGGCGGCGCCTACCCTGCGCTTTGCCACGAGTTTGGCACCCCTCCTGCCTTTGACAGCAAAGACGGGGACTTGTTGGACGGCATGGAGTTGGAGATGCCGCCAGAAGATTCTGGACCTCTGCGCACAGGGGATCCTGAAATCGACGCGTACCTCGACGGCGAGGACGACGGCGACGAGTTTGGGGGGGAGCATCTGTCCATTGACGACCTCGACGACCTGATCTGACCCATGGGCGGTGTCGTGGTATCCATCGTGGGGCCTACCGCTTCCGGGAAAACAGAACTGGCCATTGAAGTGGCGAACCGTTTGGGCACTGAAATCGTCAACGCCGATGCACGCCAAGTGTTCAAGGGCATGGCCATCGGAACGGCCCAACCCACCGCGGAAGAAAGGGCCGCAGCACCCCACCATTTCATCGACTTCCTGGAGCCTGAATCCCTGTACAGCGCCGGTGCCTTTGAAGCCGACGCAGTCCCTGTCCTCACGTCGTTGTGCATGCAAAAGGGGGCGGCTGTTTTGGCAGGCGGATCTGGCATGTATGTCGAAGCTGCCCTCCGAGGGCTCGACAACCTCCCTGCCGACCTCGCTGTCCGAAAGGTGTTGAATGCGCGCTTGGCGACAGAAGGCCTGGACCCGCTCCTTTCGGAACTGAAGCAACTGGACCCTGCCCATGCCGAGAAAATGGACGTGAACAACCCTCAAAGGGTGGTGCGCGCCTTGGAAGTATGTCTCAGCACAGGCGCCCCGTTTTCCAGCTTCCACAAAGACCAAGAAAAGGAGCGCCCTTGGCGGGTGGTGTCCATAGGGCTCAGGCCCGAGCGTGCATTGCTCAGGGAGCGCATTGCTGAAAGGGCAGAACGGATGATGGCCCAAGGATGGCTGGACGAGGTCCAAGCGCTGCTTCCCTACCGGGAAACCAATGCATTGAACACTGTGGGCTACAAAGAGTTGTTTCAACATCTGGACGGCACCATGCCGTTGGAGGACGCCATGGCCCAGTTGACCACCAAAACCCGACAGTTTGCCAAAAGGCAAATGACATGGTTCCGCAAGGATCCCAGGACGACTTGGTTCGACTTTGACGCCGACACAAGGACTTCCACCTTGGAGCAGGCAGCGGCCCATGCTGTGGCCCAAGCTACGGGGTCTCCCCTGCCGCCTGATACGAATTTGTCCTCATGAAGCCAGGTGCGCCCATCGATCACTTTGATGCCCGGGTCGCGGAGGACCTCGAGTTTGATGTCGTCCAGGAGATGCTTGCGGAGCTTTCTGGCTGTCCAAGCAGCGAAGTGCGGGCCCAGCAACTCGTCCCAAGCAAGGACCGCTCCTGGGTTGTGCGCAACCTGCAGGAAACCGATGAGATGGCGCGCATCCGGCAAGGCGGGGTCGGCTGGCCCATGCTCGAGTTCGATGAACTCCAACGCGAAATCAAATTGCTCGGAGTGCGCGACAGCGTCCTTGACGAAGAGGCGTTCCGCCGCATTGCTGCCGCGTCGCGTACCATGAACCAGGTGCTTCATGTGCTCGCAAGCTCCGACGAGCCCTGGCCACGCCTCGAAGCCGTGGTGGCGGGCCAAGAACCCAACGAAGAGCTCATTGAAGCCATCGATGCCGTGTTTGATGCCAAAGGCAACATCCGGGACGACGCCTCCCCCGAATTGTCAGGCATCCGCGATGACATCACTTCTGCGCGACGAAAAATCAACCGGGCCTTTCTGCGGGCCATGAAACAAGCTCAGGAACGTGGCCACCTCGCAGACATCCGCGAAGGCTTTGTGCAAGAACGCAGGGCCATGGCCATCATCAGCAGCTACAAACGGCAGGTGAATGGTGCGGTGCTCGGCTCGTCAAACACTGGTTCCGTGACCTTCATTGAACCTGGCAGTTGCATCCCCCTCAACCACGAGTTGGAGATGCTCAGGGACGATGAAAGGAAAGAGATCCGCAACATCCTGCGCCTGCTGACACAGAACATTCGACGTCACCTTCCCGAAATCAAGGGATACCAGCGTGGTTTGACAGAGTTGGATTGGATCGCAACGCGTTCAAGGCTTGCCGGAAAGCTCTCCGGGAGTCTTCCTCAAGTCCGAAAAAAACCAGGGTTGCACTTGCTCTCCGCGTTTCATCCTTTGTTGCAATTGACCAACCGATTGGCCGGGATAGAAACCCTCCCGCAACACATTGAAATCCATCGAAAACAAAGGATTTTGGTCATCAGCGGGCCCAATGCCGGCGGCAAAAGCATCACGATGAAAACGGTGGGACTCCTGCAGTTGATGATCCAAAGTGGCTTGCTTGTCCCCTGCCACAACGCCTCGGAGGTGGGGATCTTCGACGCCATCCTTCCCGACATTGGCGACCACCAAAGCATTGAAAATCAACTTTCAACATACAGTTACCGATTGGGAAGAATGAGGCATTTCCTCCAAGTGGCCGGCCCCAACTCCCTGCTGTTGTTGGACGAGTTTGGCACGGGGTCTGACCCAGAGCTCGGCGGGGCGTTGGCGGAAGTGTTTTTCGAGGAGCTCTACGACAAAGGGAGCTTTGGGGTGGTGACGACGCACTACGCCAACATCAAAACCCGTGCGGCCAAACTGCCTGAAGCCTTCAACGGGAGCATGCTGTTTGACCGTGAGTCTCTCGCACCGCTCTACCGATTGGAAGTGGGTCAACCCGGTTCGTCGTTCACCTTTGAAGTGGCTGAAATCAATGGCATCCAGGCCAAGCTCATTCAAAGGGCCAAGGGCAAACTGGACAAGCGCCGCGTGGAACTCGATGGATTGCTGGGGGACCTGCACAAGGAAAAGTCCAAACTCGCCAAGCTGACCAACAAACAACTGCGTGCGGAATTGGAAGCCGAAAAGGCCATCGCCAAGGCCGAACGCATGCAAGAGACGATGTCCGGGAAGGAGCGCAACCTGAATGAACAGATGGACGCTTTGAACACTGCAAGGGTTCGTGGCTCCAAGCTGTCGCAGTTCATCGACCGTTTTGAATCGGGGAAATCCAACAAAGGCTTGCTCGAGGAAGTCAAAACGTATTTGGCCAAAGAAAAGTCTCGGATGGACGAACAAGCCAAACGCGGAAAGCCGTCCAAAAAGCAAGGCAAACGCAGGCCCAATCACCAGTCCGACAAAATCGTCAAAGGGTCGCTCGTTCGTTTGCGCTCAGGGCAAGAGCGCGGCGACGTTGTGGCCGTTCAAGGAGACCACATCACCGTGATGTTCGGGGCCTTCAAAACGAAGGTCCAAAGGAATCAACTCACCTGGCTCCGTTGACCACCAACTTGCGGGTGGTGCTGAACCCCTGCTGGGAGGTCAATGTGAGGTAGCGCATCCCACTTCCCCAGGCCTCCAAGTCCAATGCCAACTGACGCTGACTCCCTGACACCTGCTGGGTGGACAAAGGCCGGCCCAGCGCATCAAAGACTTGCACTTGGGCCAACGAAAATCCTTCCGGCAAACGCACGCTGACCATTCCTGAGGAAGGGTTGGGGGACACCGTCAAGCCTGACACAAAGATTTCCTCCAGAGAAGTCGCTTCACAAGCGTTGTAGACATCGCATGTCTCGACACCGTTGGTGCCTTCCGAGCGGAAACTGCCATCCATGCGCTCCTCACCTGTCCCCGCAGGATCCAAGAGTGCCTTGAGCTTCTCCGCTGTGGGCGTGGGATTGGGGCCGTCCCAGTGGTAGCTCATCTTTCCGTAGAAATCGGGAGCATTGGGGTTGGAACAAAACGAAGAGCCTCCTGTCAGCGTGCCCAAGATGCGGTGGTTTTCATCAAAAATGGGCGAGCCTGAAGAGCCTCCTTCGGTGACCCCCCAGTTGGTCTGAGTGGAGCTCCATGAGACTCGCCAGTGTGCGCCTGTGGCGTAAGCGCTGCTGCTCGACAGCGAATTGGAGTAGGTGCTGATTTTCTTCAGATCTCCGGCAGGGTGATGGATCCCCACCCCTTCATTGCCGTTGAATCCGGTCGCGTCCCAACCCGCAAAGAAGGGATTCCAAGAGTCGGGGATCGCATCCTCAACCTCCACAAGGAGGAAGTCGCTGCCGTTGATGTTCCCATTGAAACTGACGTCGTCGCTGTCCCCCAGACGGTAGACACCTGTACGAATGGGCGCCAAGGTGGAAATTGTCGAGGTACAAGCCTCTCCTTGGTAATTGAATCGCACCCTGAGGTAGGCCCACTCATCGTCCTCCACTTCACTTGCACAGTGGAAGGAGGTCAAAAGGAGCTGGCGACAATCGCGTGCCGTGTTGTTGACCATGGCGCCAGAACAGAAAAAGATGAACTTGCCCTCAGTGATTTGAAGACGGACCACAGACGATTTTTCGCACTCCCAGCTGTCCCCTTCTGGGCAATTCACATTCACCTGACAAGCTTCAGAGCCTCCTCTGACCACCTCGGAGTCCCACGGTGACGGAAAGCGCACATGGCGGGCCATGTAGCCAATGCCACTCACGTGCAGGGCTGCTGGCTCCGTCAAACCAAGGGGGGCGCGGTAGGTCATCACCACTTCATCGCCAGGCACATCGCCATTCACCCAACGCCTGTGCACATTGTTTTCGAGGACATTCACGGGTCCCTCCTCCCACGTTTCGTCAAATTTCCCTTGTGGCGTGCGGAAGTACAATTCAGCTCCCGAAGGAAGGTGAAAGTCGTCGAAATAAACACTCATGGCAAGGGCGCCCGGGGCTGAAATGGACAACGTCCAAAGCTCGTGGCCACCCTTCACTTCATGCTCTGCCTGTTCAAAGAAGGAGAAAGATGCAGGAAGTACCAACCCTGCCATGTCCCTGCCCTGCTCCTCCGAGGCGACTTCCATCAGTGCCTGGGTTTTCACCAAATCTGGGGTTTCCACCGTCCAATGACCTTGTGCAACCACCGTCATTGAGAGGCCCAACCACATGCCGCATCCAGCGGCCCATCGCCGCAAATGCCAAAAACCCTGAATCGTCTTTCCAATCATGCCCCCAAGATACCTCGACTTCCCCTCTGCTCCCCTATTTTCACGACCCATATGACCATTCGAATCCTCCTCCAAGCAGCTGCTGTCGCTTGCACTGTTTTTTGCAGTTTGACCCCCATGGGGCTCCAAGCCCAGTCTTCTGACAAAGACATGACTCCGCAAGAGGCCGCCCAGAAGTTTGGGACCCTCATGCGCTACGTGGGCCAACTTTATGTGGACAGCGTCAACATTGAAGACTTGACGCAGCGGGCCATTGTCAGCATGCTCGAAGATTTGGATCCCCACTCCGTGTATTTCTCCGCAGACGAATTGAAGGAGGCAGATGAGCCCCTCAACGGCAACTTCGAAGGCATCGGCGTGCAATTCAACATCTTTCAGGACACCATCATGGTGGTCTCTCCCATCAGCGGTGGCCCCTCGGAAAAATTGGGCATACGCTCCGGCGACCGCATTGTCACCATCGACGGAGACAATGCCGCAGGCATTGGCATCACCAACCGCGATGTCATGAAACTCTTGAAAGGCCCCAAAGGCACAGTGGTGCAAGTCGGGATCAAACGCGACGGAGAAAGTGAGCTGTTGGCGTTTGACATTGTCCGGGACAAGATCCCCATCTACAGCATCGATGCGGCACACATGCTCGACAAGCGCATTGGCTACATCAAAGTCAGCCGCTTTGCGAAAACCACCATGGATGAGCTGCGGGAAGCTTTGGTGGATTTGAAGAAGGAAGGCATGAAGGACCTTGTCCTCGACTTGCAAGGAAATGGAGGGGGCATGCTTAGGACAGCCATTGAGATGTCCGATGAGTTCCTCAGTGAGGACAAATTGATTGTGTACACAGAGGGACGCTCTTTTGAGCGGGACAACACGTATGCCCAATACAAGGGGCTTTTTGAAAAAGGTCGCTTGGTGGTGCTCGTCGATGAGGCCTCCGCAAGCGCCAGTGAAATTGTGTCAGGTGCCGTGCAAGACTGGGACCGCGGCTTGGTCATTGGCCGCAGGAGCTTTGGCAAGGGTTTGGTCCAGCGTCCCATGCGTTTGCCCGACGGCAGTGCCGTGCGCCTCACGGTGCAGAAATACTACACCCCCGCAGGTCGTTGCATCCAAAAACCTTACGAAGACGGCGTCGAAGCCTACCGAAAAGAAAAGTTCGAGCGTTATGAGCGGGGCGAGCTCATGAGCCTGGACAGCCTCGAACTCCCCGACAGTTTGTTGTTCCAAACAAGGATCCAAAAGCGCGACGTGTATGGCGGAGGAGGCATCTTGCCCGACCTTTTTGTGCCCCTTGACACCACGTACAAATCGGGCACGTTTTCCAGCATTTTGCGCAAGGGGCTTTGCAGCAAATACGCCTTGGAACAGGTGGACGCAGGGCGCCAAGACTGGGAAGCCCGCCACCCAGACGAAACCGCCTTTGTCAAGGACATGACCTTCACAGATGCTGAAATCGAGAGCTTCAAAGCCTTTCTCGTCGTGGAAGGCATCGACATCGACCAAGAGGAATGGGCGCGGTCTCTCCCCGCCATCCGACTGCGCTTGAAGGCTTTTTATGGACGCAACATTTACAACAGCAGGACCTTTTACAGGGTGATCGGAGGGCTCAATGAAGCCCTTCAGGAAGCCATCAGGGTTTTGAACGATGGCACGTTCAAGGCCGCAAACTTGGCGCATCGAACATTTTGACCGCCACCTTACTTTTGTTTCAAATCAACAAACTATCCCACAACCCATGCGTTTTACTCTTTCCCTGATGACTTTTGCCGCCATCGTGGTAGGCCTTGCAGCATGCAACGACGGCGGCACGGCCGTAGACTCCAAGCCAATGAAAGGTGCAGACACCGAAGCCAGTGGCACCCCTGTCAACGCCAAGCCAGAAAAGTTTGACCCTGCGAAAACCGCAGCCCAGGAGCCTGCAGGCCCTACCACCTCTATGGTGTTTGATTCATACGAGCACGACTTCGGAACAATGGACGAAGGCGATGCTGTCACGCATGTCTTCAAATTCACCAACACCGGAAGCGAGCCGCTCCTCTTGGACAAGTGCAAAGGCTCTTGCGGGTGCACTGTGCCTCAATGCCCCAAGGAGCCCATCGCCCCTGGAGCTGCTGGCGAAATCGAAGTCAAGTTCAATTCCAAAGGAAAGAAGAACAACCAGACCAAGACCGTGACCATCAACGCCAACACAGACCCTGCTCAGACCATCTTGAAGATCAAGGCGTTTGTGAATCCCGCAGAAGCGAAGTGATTCTCTGATCACCCACAAAAAAAGGCCACCCAAACGGGTGGCCTTTTTTGATGCGCATCAATGCCGATGGCCGTCACTGCAACAAGCCATCAATGTCCTCGGACAGCGCCCTATCCTTACCTGTCACAACGCCCCCAGCATCGTGGGTGTGCAGTTCAACGCGCACATAGCTGAAGGTGTTCACCATGGTGGGATGGTGGCCATGGCTTTCTGCCAAAAAGGCCACGCGTGTCATGAAAGTGAACGCCTCTTGGAAGTCCTTGAAGCGGAATTCACGCACCAGTCGGTTGTCTCGTTCTGTCCACATGAGCAATAGGTTTGGTCCAACAAAGAAACACAAAAGGCGCGGACATGCCGCGCCTTTTGTGTTTTCACTCGACGTGGGTCAAGCCATCCCTCCTTCTGAAGGGTCTGGGTTTTCCGAAGACGAGTCGGCAGAAGTGGTTTCCGTGGCACCCGTTTCAACGAACATGAGAAGTTCCCTCATTTTCTCCGCTTGACGGATATGACCTCCTCTTTCATAGGCATACGCCACATTGCCAATGAGCCTTCGGACGATGTCAACGCTGCCGCAAGGGCCACAGTTCTTTTCGTCGACTGGCAACTCAAGGTGACTCAAAAACTCGCTCACCTCCGCTTTGTTGATCACCGTGCCCTGACTGAAAGGGTTGATGTAAAACAGCACACCTCCAGGCGTCTGGTTGTCAGGTGACTGCACCTCATGGTGGATGTGGTGCTCGTCGCAATAGCACAGGATGAAGTGATTGGGCAGGTTCACCCCATGGATGGGCAGGTTGAGGTCTTGGGCCAAACTCAAGTACAACACCCCTAGCCCCAATGGGTTGCCCGTCTTTTCCTTCATCACTTCCCCCAAAAGGGCGTGCTTGGGATCCGGTTGACCACTTTTCGCATTGGTGTAGCCCTCCGCATCGTACAAGATGTGGTTCAAGATTCGGACCTGTTCCAATGCCGTGAACTCCTCGTTCAGCTCCAACCAAACCTCCCGCTTCAAGCGGGCATAGGATTGCCGAAGGGCATCCATGTCGAGCAACGGATCTGCTGCCTTGTGCACCCAAAGGGCACCCTCTACGGCACTTTCTGCACCAGAATCAAACCAGTCGCGCATGCCCTGGTGGACGAAGGCTCCATGCAAACCATCCACCAACTCGTCCATCCTTCGCTCGTGCTCTTCACACTGGGCATGGGCTTCTCGGGACTCAAGCAAAGCTGGCAGGACAGAAGTGCCCTTGGCCAGCAGTTGGTCCCGAACGTGCTTGTAAACCCCTTCATCGGGGTCATCCAAAAGCTGGATCAGGGCGTGGATTTCGTTGGGTTGCATGTGGCTTGCAGATTGTTGGGTGCAGTCGGTACCAAAACTACCCGCCACTTTCATGTCCTTCAGAAGGGGCGCTGTGCAGTTTTCACATCCCTTGTGTTAATGGCATGGAAGGTGGTTGAACCTCCGCTGGTTATCTTCACTCTTCAAATGCCCATCCTACCCACTTCCTCCCCTCAGGTGACGGACCGCATGCGCTTGTCTTACGCCCTGTGGTTCACCATGGCGTTTCTGTTGACCATTTGGTCGGTCTATGCCCTGAACGACATGCTCGGACTGGGGTGGCGCAAACACGGCGTTCATCCGAGGCAATGGGAAGGATTGACGGGGGTATTGACCTACCCTTTCCTGCATGGAGATTTGGGACACTTGTGGAACAACACCATGAGCTTTTTCACCCTGAACGGCTTCCTCTTTTACTTCTATCGAAGCATCGCACTGCGGGTTTGGCTGTGGCTCTTTTTTGCCAGCGGCTTGCTCCTTTGGGGGCTCGCGGTCGACGGCAACCACATCGGTGCCAGCGGCATCATCTATGGTTTGGCCGCCTTCCTGTTCACCAGCGGCATCATCCGAGACAACCGTCTCCTGCTTCGCGTGAGCCTTGCGGTGGCCTTCTTGTACGGAGGGATTGTGTGGTGGATGTTGCCCATTGACGACCATGTCAGCTGGGAAGGTCACCTCAGTGGCGCCATCGTTGGCGTGGCGTTGGCTGTGGCGTTCCGCAGGCAAGGCCCACTTGACCCCACCTACGCTTTTGAAAAAGAGGACCCAGAAGCTCCTCTCCCCGAATGGTGGATGGCCGCACATCCTGACCACCCCTCCACCTTGGCGCAGCGCGCCCAAGAGAATGCCCAAAAAGAGGCCAAGTCACCGACGTTCACCTCTTCCACCGATGTGCCGAGGTTTGACCCCCCTTCAACCACCTGATCCTTCTTCGGGCCCGATGTTGGCTCAGCCGTTGAGCATCACTGGCATGACGAGCATCAGCACGTCTTCTCCAGGCTCTTCAGGCTCGCTGGGACGAATGATCCCTGCGCGGTTGGGTGCGCTCAATTCGAGGTTGACTTCTTCCGCAGAAAGGTTGTTCAACATGTCCACAAGGAACTTGCTGTTGAAGCCAATCTCCATGTCTTCCCCGTGGTAGCTGCAGGCGAGGTGCTCTGTCGCTTCGTTGGCGAAGTCCAAATCTTCTGCACTGACCGTCAGTTCACTTCCTGCAATCCTCAAACGCACCTGGTGGGTGGTTTTGTTGGCAAAGATGGCTGCCCTCCGAATCGCCTGCAAAAAGGCACTCCGGTTGATCGTCATCCGGTTGGGGTTGTCTTTGGGAATGACCGCCTCATAGTTGGGGTACTTCCCTTCGATCAAACGGCACAAAATGGTGACATCGTCAAACGTGAAGCAAGCGTTGCTCTCCGTGAAACTGATGTTCACCGCATCCGCAGAGGCGGCTGCATTCTTCAACAAGTTCAGTGGCTTCTTGGGCACAATGAAGGATGCCGTCTCTGGGGCTGATGCGTCGGTTCGCGCGTAGCGCACCAAGCGGTGGGCGTCCGTGGCCACAAACCGCACATTGTCCGAGTACATCTCAAAGAAGAGACCACTCATCACAGGGCGCAAGTCGTCGCTTCCTGCAGCAAACAAGGTTCGGTTGATGGCAGACACCAATGTTCCTGCCTTCATGTCCACCCCTGTCGCTCCCTCCAACTCCGGAGATTGCGGGAATTCATCTCCGTTGGCCCCCGTCAACTTGTACTTGCCGGCGTCGCTGGTCAACTCAACCGCGTAGGTCGAAGGGTCCACCTTGATGGTCAACGGGATGTCTGGGAAGGCTTTGAGGATGTCCAAGAGCATCCGTGCAGGAACCGCAATCGCGCCCGTGTCTTCCGTCCTGACCTCCATCTTGGAGGACATGGTGGTTTCCAAGTCCGAAGCGGTCATGACCAACTCCCCTGGGGCCAATTCAAACAAGAAGTGGTCCAGGATCGGAAGGGTGTTGCTGTTGCTCAACACCCCACCTAGGGTTTGGAGTTGACGAAGAAGTTGGGTGCTGGAAACAATGAGCTGCATCTGTGGACGTTTAGTGACAACGAAGATGCCACGGTCCCAGCGTGTTCAGGGCGAAAAAGACCCGAGATTTATTCACACTGCATCCCCAAACTGAACCTTGAGCAATGCCTGATGCACCCGGGCCACCGACAAATCCCAACCGCAGCGGAAATGTCCCTCGGGACATCGCTTCCGGCCATGGACACCGCAGGGACGGCAGGCCATGTCGTTGGGGGGTTCCAGCACCACATGCCGGGTGGACCTTGGCCCAAATCCAAACCTGGGAACGGTGCTGGCAAACAGCGCCACAGTTGGCGCATCCATCGCGCTGGCCATGTGCATTGGTGCGCTGTCATTGACCACCACAGCCTTGGCCATGCCAATGGCTGCCGCCACACCCAACAACGACAATTCCCCGGCAGCACTGGACACCATCGGTCGGCCTTCAGCCAATCGTTCGCACAAAGCCCTTTCGCCGGGTGCGCCCATCAACAGCACGGGGCCATCGGTTTGGTCCAACAGACTGGAAAACTGGCCTTCTGGCCAAGCTTTGGTGGCCCATTGTGAGCCGGGCATCACGAGCACGGATTGGTCGGCTGCGAATTTGGTCGCCTCGGATCGATGCTCCGGCCCCGGATAAAGACGCGGTTCGCCTTGGGGATTGTCCAAAAGTTCAGACAACAGCATCATGTGTCGCTCCACCTCGTGCGTCCCGTCCCCCCACTGATGGGCCTTGCGGTGGGTGAACCTCCAGGCAAGGGGGTTGTTGGCGTAGCCCAGCCGCACAGGGGCCATGCTCAAGGCAGTGAGCACACCGGAAGAAGCGTGGCGATGAAGGTTGACCACCACATCGTACCGCTTCTTGCGGATGGCACGGATCAGCCTTCGCCAATCGCGTCCCTTGGTTCTTGGTCGTTTGTCCCAGGCATGGACATGGCGCACGAAAGGATGGCCTTCGAACAATGCCTCCATGGGCTGGCGCACAAGGACATCTACTGCGTCTTCGGGGTGTGCTGCATGCCAAGCCTCCAAGGCGGCAGTGGCCAACACAACATCTCCCAGAAATGCCGTTTGGATGAACAAGATGCTGCGCGATGCCATTGGCACAAGGTAACCACGGGGCCGCTCAGACGGCGACGCCGTGTTGACGCAAGGCGTCGTTCAAGGAAGTCTTTCGGTCGGTGCTTTCTTTGCGCTCTCCAATGACCAATGCACAAGGGACGTTGTATGTGCCTGCGGGGAAGGTTTTGGGACGTGTGCCTGGGATGACCACAGCACGCGGAGGGATCGCCCCTCGGGTTTCCACAGGCACCTCTCCACGCACATCCAAAATGGGGGTGCTTGCCGTCAACACGACATTGGCGCCAAGAACAGCTTCTTTGCCCACATGCACCCCTTCCACCACAATGCAACGGGAGCCCACAAACGCCCCGTCCTCCACCACTACGGGGGCAGCCTGCAAAGGCTCCAAAACCCCACCAATGCCCACACCACCGCTCAAATGGACGTCGGCGCCAATTTGGGCACATGACCCCACTGTGGCCCAAGTGTCCACCATCGTGCGTGCCCCTACATAAGCGCCGAGGTTGACGTAAGATGGCATCAGGATGCAATCGCTCGCCACAAAGGCTCCGTAGCGCACAACGGCATGTGGCACCACACGGACGCCTGCTTGGGCATACCCTTTCTTCAAAGGCATCTTGTCGTGAAATTCAAACGGACCCACTTCGATCGTCTTCATTTTCTGGACGGAGAAATTCAACAGGACGGCTTGTTTGACCCACTCATTGACTTGCCACCCTCCACCCGTCAAGGGCTGGGCCACACGCAGCTCCCCTTCGTCCAGCCCCTTCATGACTGCAGCCACAGCCTCCTGGGTGCCTGCCTCTGTCAGTTGGGACCGATCGGCCCATGCGGCTTCGACCGCTGCGCGAAGTGTTGTGACATTCATTCCGCGAAGGTAGCGTCTGGTCCTGCATTACCTTGGCCTCCATGGGACGACTGATCGGTCTGGACGTAGGGGCCAAAAGAACGGGGGTGGCCACGACAGACGAGTTGCGCATCATCTGCACTCCTCTGGAGACCATCCCAACAGAGGAACTCAGCGCTTTCCTTCAGAAGCTCAAATCCTCCAACAACTTCGACGGAATCGTCGTGGGGGTGCCGTTGCTCATCACGGGCGGGCAGACAGACAGCACCGCACGGATCCATGAAGAAGTGGAGAAACTCAAAAAGACCTTCCCGGGAACGGCCCTCCATTTGGTGGACGAAGGCAACACGTCGAAAGAAGCCTTGGACATTCAACTTCAAGGCGGCATGAAGAAGTCCAAACGCCGGGAGAAAGGAAGCCTCGACGCCATTTCAGCCAGCCTGATTTTGCAGCGCCACCTGGACGCTCAGCAATGGGGGCCGATCAGCTCTTGAACACCTCCACTGTCTTTTGCTCCCTCACCAAATCGGTGAATCGACCCTCATATCGTGTGGCCCGAACGATGTGGTTGTCCACCCAATGGTAGTTTCCTCCGCGTGGTTTGTTCATCAAGAGACCGTGGTACTTGAATCCGTGCCGTGTCAGCCATTCCTCCGTCACCCCGCGGTGCTCTTCCGTGCGCGACGTGAAGAAGGTGATGATGTGGCCTTCGTCAAACCAACGGTTCAACGTTTCCAAAGCATCGGGAAAGGGCGCGCACGTGACCATGCGCTCGGGTTCTTCGTTGGGAACATCCTCTGTCACCGTCCCGTCGATGTCAATGAGGTAGTTCTTGACAGTGTTGGGCAATTGAGGAGACGCTGCAAGCCCTTTGGCATCCTGGGCTGGCTTGAGGTGGGGTGTTTCGTGGCTCATGAAGCCGTCTAATTTAGACGCCTCGAAGATGTCATCCTAATCTTCAGAATGAAGAATCCAAAGCCGGGCAGCTGGGTCCTCGGCGGACGCCAGCCAAGCCTTCTTCCATGCGTCATGGTCTCCTTGGGTGGCCGCCAAAACATGCCAGTTGGCCCAACGGTCCTGCGGCATTCCCCGTCGCATCAAGGAGGCATGCGCAGCTCGTGAGGCAGACCACTCTTGATGCCGTTGGTTCTTGAGGCTCTTCCGCACCTTTTTCTTCCACTGTTGCCAGGCTTTGTCCAACGATTGAGACATCGCGCCACTCGCGCCTTTCAATTCTGGCGACAGGTTTGTGGCCCATTCCCCAGCCTTCGCCATGGTGGAACCCAACTCCGCCTCCCAACCTTGCAAGGCTTGGGCATGGCCAGCCATCCATCCGTCCAACACCCATCGGTCCCAGTCCTCCTCGTGCATCCATCCTTGGGATAGGTCCCAGCCCATTTCCGTGGCCCTTTCTGAAATGACCAAAGCGTGGTCGCGCAAACGCAGAGGAGGCATCGCAAGACCAGAGGATGCAAAAGCCTCTGGAAGTTGTGACCAATACCCCCACTCTCCTGGGCCCACCACCACGGCCGCACTTTCCAGCAAAAATTCCTGATACAATGGCCGAAGCAACACTCCCGGACTGCAATGCGCAGCATTGGAAACGGCCCATTCTTCCCAACCTGCTTCTGGTTTGGTCACCGACATGGACCCCGCCTGCCAGCCTCCTTTTTGGGCGTCAGGCACCAACCCTACGCGGCCTTGCGCAGCATCTCCAAGCCAAAACAACTGGTTGTCTCGCACGTGGGCGGGGCCACTTTGGGCCTTGGAACCAATCATGTGGGCCACCCCTGCCCCCTTCATCTCATTGCACCACAAATGAGATGCTGCTGCCTTCAAGGATGCGTCGTCGGGATCCAGCACAAGCAATCCATCCTCTCCGTACCAGCGATGAAGCCAGCGTCGAAACACCCCAGCAAGGGATTCTCCACAAGTTTGGGCCAAACGAACTTCGCGCGCCACAGAGTCGGCTTCTTGCTGGTGGGGACCATCCTGTCCCCAAGCTTGGATGACCTCCGTCAGTCCGTTCAACGACCTTCGGCCCACAGGCCATGGGGTGCCTGCGTCCTCCGGGATCCATTGGTGGCCTTGCTTCATGCCGTGTACGGTCGAAACTTCCTTCCAATCGTGGTCTTCGCTGGCCAACCAAAACAAAGGCACCACCGGCACCCCCCACTGACGCTCCAATACTCTCGCAGTGCGAATGGCCGACAATATTTTGTGGTGCAAGAATGCCGGACCTCCGGCAATGACCAACTGATGGCCAACGGTCACCACACGCGCTTCCGATTGCGCCAACTTGGCGAGGCTGGAAGGAGCGTCTAGGCGAGCCGATTCGTATTGTTGGGCAACCACTTGCTGGACCAAGGAGCGTTGTTCAGGGGCCCACTTCCATTGGGCACTGGGCAAACTTGACCAACCCCACCAATTTTCTCCTGCGGTGCCTGAAGGCAGTGCTGAAGGCCAGGCATCGAGTCCACGAGGATGCCATTGACCTCGAATGGGATTCATCGCAAGACGTTGACCCACCCCTTCCATACGGTTTGACCTTCCAGCGCGGAGGATGAAACCGCACGCCAAGCATAGGGGCCAGGCACACAAGGTTGACCCTCATGGTCGTTGCCATCCCAACCCAAATTGGTGTCATGGGAAACTTGATCCGTCCAAACCGTCCTTCCCCACCGGTCCGCCACGACGACATCCCAAGTCAGGGACTCCGGCAACACCATGTCCCAGGTGTCGTTCAAACCATCGTCGTTGGGCGTAAACCCATTGGGGACATAAGCCCCTTCAGGAATGGTGAGGCCTCTTTCGCCGCGGCCCACCGCCATGTTGGAGGCAATTTGAGGCGAGGTCTCTTCGAGGACAAAATCATCCAAGAAATAATACGCCATCGTTCGTGAATTGTCCTCTGCCCTCCGGATGCGAAGGGTGCGACCCATCAACCCAAAGGTGAAGTGGGTGAAGGGCTCATTGGCTTCAAAGACGAAGGTGAAACGTTTCCAATTTCGTTCATACACGGCCTCGTGGATTTCGAACTGAGCTTCAAGGTCCAATTTCTCGTGGTCTTCTTGCTCCGGGACACCAAATCCCATCGACACCCCCAACCCACTGACACCAATCCCCGCATTCACCCAATCGTGGACCTTGCCCGAGGTGATGGCGAAGGACATTCTGTACCGCTGCCCCTCCTTCAAGGGTTCAGCGAAGCGTCCCGTCAGGTACTCGTGTTTTGCATTTGGCGGATCCGAGTAGGCCACAAAACCTGCAACCGCACGCCCTTGGTAGGTCGAAACCTTGGCCAGTGGAGTCTGTGGAAGGTCGCCTGCCCCTGCTCCGCCTTCGTGGTAAAAATCCGGCACAGCAGCTCCATTTCCACCATGGCCCCAGTCAGAAACAAAATGAAATTGACCGGAGGAATTGGGGAGTTCCAAAAAAGACTCAAACCCACCGTTGACAACAAGGTTCTGCGCATGAAATCCACCCAAGGACATCCCTAGGGTCAGCATCCAACACATCTTGTTCGCGGGCCTCCAATTCATAAGGCAATGTAGGGAATTTCGGGGGACCTTCAGGTCATCGCCTCGTTGGAGAGGTCATGCAAGCCAAAGAGATGCCCCACATGCCTCGATCGCTGGCAAACGCAGAGACCCTCATCTGCACCGCCGCACGCTGGCTTGAATTGCGTGACCACAAATCCATCACGATGCCACATTCTGCTCGCCACCGCCCCCGCCAATTGCTTTCCAAAACCGTGACATCTTCAGCCGTACCAAGGGGCCACTTGGAAGGGTCCCCGGGAGACCGCAACTTCCATGATTTGGGCCTCAGTACATCGCATGACAGGGACACCCTCGGATGCCACCCCTTTCGTTTTTGCCCCTCCAATGTGACGCCCAAGCGAAGTCCATTTCCAAGTGCCAGAGGTGCGGCAATGGTGTCCCTTTCAAACGCCAGGCTGTCGGGGATGAGGATGACTTGTTCGAGTGGGGAAATGGCCGCAGATTCGGATTCAATCCAACCCTTCACATCTTCCGAAACCTCGGAACGTCGAAGGACCCAAGGCTGGAAGTATTCCAATCGAAGGCCCCACCGGCTCAAGCCATTTTGCATGGTCTGCTGGCGTTCCAATTGAAACAATGGCCTGTTGGAAGCAAGGCTGCTCGAGGACACGCCTCCGGGTTGAAAGGGGGCATTGATGGCCCGATCCCATTGCAGCCCCAGCCACCAGTCCTTGGCAAGATTTCCTTTCTGATGCGCCGAAGTATCAATGAGAACGTCCGCCAGATACACGTAGCGCTGGCCGTCCACCACGACGGAGTCCTGGTGAACACGTGCAGTCATTGCCTGGTGTTTGGAGGCAAATGACAACAAAAACACAAAAAGGACGGTCCTCCCCCACATGGTCGGGCCAAGTTACTGCTTCAGCTCCAGGTTTGCAGGTCGGCGCTCTGTTTGGACCCCTGAACCTGGGGTGCTAAGCGTTTTGTCGCCGCTACCTGATTCCAATGCACTTGGGACAAGCGGTGAAAGAGCTTCAGCGTCCAATCGCACTGTGCTTTCCTCTGGCATGGATTGGCCTTTGGGCATGGCTTCGGAAGTGGAGCGTTGTTCGTTTTGGAGGGCTTCATCCATCGTTGGACTTGAAGGGTGGACGGTGTCCGTCGCCTTGGAGACATCTGGCAAAGGCTCCTTCATGGTATGTTCCATGCTGGGCGGCGAGGGTGGCGACAGGGGCGCTGATTCTTGCGAATCTCCAATGGACCAAAACCCAACCCCCAACAACAAGACCCCAGCGGCAACCGCACCCATGACACGCCCCTTGAGAGGCATCAAAGCACGAGGGGCGATGGACCGCATGACGCGGGCTTCCAACCCCGCCGGTGGAGCGATGGCATCAGAAAGCAGAGCCTCGCGGATGCTGATTTCCAAGGGCGTCAAATCGCCAGGGGCTTGGTCCGATGGACTTGGGCTGTGTTGTTTTTCTGAGGTCATGGCCGATGGATGCAGCTCGGGTCAGTGAGGTTAGAACGAAGCAAGGGAAAATTGGTTGCTTCGGAGGTTCATTCTTTTGTGTTGGGTTCATGAGACCGCGCCCTTTGGGACATGGCCCCCAAGAAGGCTTGCAATTGCTTTCTGCCTCGAGAAAGCTGGCTTTTGGACGTATTGACGTCCACACCAAGCATTTCTGCAATTTCCTTGTGGCTGTAGCCATCCACCAAGTAAAGCTGAACCACCGTGCGGTACCCCTTGGGCAAAGCCGCCATGGCCGTTTGGATTTCAGCCATCGTGAAATCTACCTGTTTCGCGGCTTCCATGTCCCGTGGGGTGATCAACACTTCTTCCACATCACTGTGGTACTTGTGCTTCAGGTTCCGTCGGTAATGCGTGATGGCGGTGTTGACAGTGATCCGGCGGACCCAACCTTCAAAACTCTTGAATTCTGTGAACTTGCCGAGGTTCTTGAACACCTTGACCCAACTTTCTTGGGCCACATCTGAGGCCGTTTCGCGGCTGTCAGTGTACCGCATTGCGGTGGCAAACACCTGGGGCGCAAATCTCCTGTAGAGCGCCGTTTGGGCGCTTCTCTCTTCCGCCTTGCAGCGCATCAAAAGTTCTTTCAATTCAGGATCCATGGCCACTTTAACCTCCGGAGCTTAGTCAAATGCTGAAGCCTCCATTCCCAACCAAGACAACACTGCACCTGCAAAAAGTTGCTCCAAGTCTTCTGTCTCCAACGACATTTCCTCCATGAAGTGACCAAACTCCAGGTCCCCGAGTGGAAATGGATAATCTGTCCCCATGCAAATGCGTGAGGCCCCCTTCATCTCCAAAATGTAGCGGAGCAACCTCGGGTCATGGGTGATGCTGTCCACCCAAAACTTGCCCAGGTACTCGGACGGCGCCTTGGCATTGTCCACCGCCACCAAGTCCGGCCGACAACGGTGGCCATGTTCAATCCTGCCCAAGGTGGGCAAGAAGGCCCCACCCGCATGAGAAAACAACACCCTGAGCTTCGGATGCCGGTCCAACACCCCCGCAAAAATCATGGAACAAGCCGCACGGCTGGTTTCTGCCGGCATGCCGACCAACCAAGGGAGCCAATACTTCTCCATGTCCTTCTTGCCCATCATGTCCCAGGGGTGGATGAACACGGACATGTCGAGTCGTTCACAGGCCGCGTAAAAATCATTGAACCTCGTGTCGCCCAAATTCACACCATGGATGTTGGAGCCAATTTGGACGCCCTTGTGGCCCATGGCATGGGCTTCTTCCAGTACTGAAATGGCAAGGTCCGGATCTTGCATAGGCACGGAACACAGCCCCACGTAATGCCTGGGATGGTCTTGAACGAGACCTGCGATGTGGGTGTTCAGAAAGCGGGACAAATCTGCGGCATCACGCGCCTTGGCATTGTATGCGAACATCACGGGAATCGTGCACACCACCTGAACTTGAACGCCTGCAGCGGCATAGGCTTCAATCCTCTCCTCAGCATCCCAGCAATTCGAGCCGATTTCTCGAAAAAAGCCACCATCCTTCATCATGTTGGCGAAGCCAGGTCGGCTGTCTTCGAGATGCACAAAGCCTTCGTACCCAAACTTCTCCGACCACTTGGGCATGACCCGTGGCAAAATGTGCGTGTGACTGTCAATTTTAAGCATGAGCGACCTGCATGACGGCCAAGATACACAGAAGCCCTCCCTCAAAATCTCCTCCCCCTACTGCTTCTGGCCTTGCACCCATCCTTCGCTGTGTTTTTGGACGCGCCTCAAATCCAATCGGTTCACAGGTGAAATGCGCCAATCCAAAACGCGGTCGGAAAGAATGTGGGTCACCCTGTCGTGGAACAAGGGAATGACTGGCATGTCCGCATGCACCATGCTGTCCATGGATGCGTACTTCCCTCTGCGACGTGCAGGATCTTCCGCCAAGGCCATGGCCTCTCCAAACAAACGCTCGTAGGCATCATGGTGGTAATGGGAGTAATTGGGACCGCTGGGCGCGAAGTTCGACCGTAGGAACAACCCCAAGAAATTTTCAGCATCGGGGTGGTCGGCGAGCCATGACTTGTAAAACATGGCCGTCTCCCCTTGGGCCACGCGCTCTCGGTGCACCGAGGCCGGAACCACATCGATGCGGACCTTCAACCCAATCTTTGCCCAGTCGTGTTGGAAGGCTGCACACATGTCCACATAGTCCGAGGTGGTGCTCAACACAATTTCTTCCACACCTTGGCCACCTGGATGGCCCGCTTGGCTCAAAAGCTGGCGCGCCAAGGCCAAATCCTGGTCCACCTCCATGGGTTCGCTTTCCCCCAACATGGAGGGAGGAACAAAGTGGTCCGTAGGGCTGACTGCATTCCGTCGCAGATGCCTCGCCAGCCCCTTTCGGTCGAGGGCACAACTCATGGCGTGACGCACACGGCGGTCCCGAAGCGCCTCTGGAGTGGCCTCACCGTCCAGAACGATTCCGAGGTAATCGGTTTTCAAAAAAGGCACGTGGGCCAAGGTCCATTCCGTCTGAAAATTCGCCCTCAAACTCCCCTCCTCGTCCAGAAGCGTCTCCATGTAGGCTGGATGAAGTCCACTGATGAAATCGTATTTGCCCTGGGTCAGGCCCAGGAATTCGGCCCCCATGTCCTGCACCACATCGATGTGCACTGCCTCCAAATAGGGCAATGGTTGCCCCAAGGAGTCCTTTTCCCAGAAACTGGGGTTGCGGTGCAATACCAAACCCGCATCGGACAGCCACCAGGCCAAACGGAAAGGCCCCGTCCCCAAGGGGCGGTCCCTCAAGTCGTGGCCGGGAGCTTTGGCGCGCTCGGCATCGATGACACTCCCATAGGCCGTGGTCAACAATCCAAGAAAGGGCGGGTAGGCCTGGGCAAGCTTCACCTGGACCGTGGAGTCGTTCAAGGACCGGATGCCATTGGGCAACACCGCATCCAAGATCCATCCTCCAGAAGACACGACGGAAGGGTCTCGCAGCCGTTCGAGCGAAAACACGACATCATCGGCCGTCACCCGCCGGCCTGAGGCAAACACAGCATCCTGTCGCAGCTGAAAAGTGCATTCCGTGCCATCCTCAGAAAAAGCCCAATCAGTGGCCAACGCTGGCACAACCTCCAAGTCCGGACCCAGCTCCACAAGCCCGTCATAAAGCTGGTCCACCACCCACATGTGCTCGAGGCTGCGTGCCGCTGCTGGGTCGAGGCTGGTGATGGCTGCACTTTCGTTGTACCGAAACACGCGTGGGTCTTGGGCCACCTCTTCGCTCCCGCATCCCGTTCCCAAGAGAAACACGAGATGAACAAAGCCCAGAATTTTGCATTTGTTCCACACGTAGACGAAGGTACGCGGAGTACTTTTGTCGCGCCTCAAAAACCGACGCTGTGCATCCACAATCCACCCCTTTTTTTCCTCTCGAAGCCCTCCTCTGCCTTGTGCTGTGCACGTTGGGGTTTGTGGGTGGGGCCCTGGCCCAGACGTACACGGTCAGTGGTCGGGTGACCGACGCCTCCACCGGTGAGTACGTCCTGGGGGCGAATGTGATCGAAGACCAAAGTGGCCTCGGGGTGTCGACCAACATCTATGGCTTCTTCAGTTTGACCCTGCCCGAAGGCCCCTCGTCTTTGACCTGCACTTTCATTGGGTACGGTCAAGTGAAAAAAGCATTCACGGGACCAGACAACGAAGAGTGGAACGTGGAGCTTGTCCCCAGCTCAGTGACGGTCGACGAGGCCACTGTGGTGGGCTCGTCTGGGCAAAACACAGAAAGCACCAACCTCGGCAAGACGGATGTGGCCATTGCCACCATCCAAAGACTCCCCGCATTGATGGGGGAAGTGGATGTCCTCAAAGCCATCCAATTGCTTCCCGGCATCCAAAGTGCAGGAGAAGGAAACAGTGGATTTTACGTTCGAGGCGGTGGCCCCGACCAAAACCTCTTGCTCCTGGACAACGCCGCCATTTACAATGCGAGCCACTTGTTTGGGTTCTTCAGCGTCTTCAACGCTGATGCCATTTCGTCGGTAGAGGTCTACAAAGGGACCATGCCGGCACGCTTTGGAGGACGGGTGTCCAGTGTCCTCGATTTGGGCTTGAAGGAAGGGAACAGAAAGGAATTCAAAGGCAGTGGAGGGGTTGGCATCATCAGCTCACGTTTGACCTTGGAGGGGCCTGTCAAAGAAGGGGTGTCAAGCTTCATCGTGTCAGGACGAAGAACGTACATCGATGTGCTGACCAAACCATACGTCGAGACCACACAAGCAGCGGGTTCAGGGTACTATTTCTATGACCTGAATGCCAAGTACAACCACCGTTTCAGTGACAGAGACGAGGTTTTCATCTCGGGGTATTTTGGGCGTGACGTCTTCAGCTTTCAAAGCGCAGATGCCGGCTTTGGTGCGTCCATTCCCTGGGGGAATGCGATGGTCTCCACTCGCTGGAACCACGTGCTCAACGACAAAATGTTCCTGAATGTCAACGCCTCGTACAGCAACTACAAATTTTCTTTCGAATCGGGACAAGATGACTTCCAATTCGGCTTCAACTCAGGCATCGTCGACTGGACCCAGAAGGCCCAGCTGAGTTGGTACCCCAACCTGCAGCACGAGGTCCGTGCGGGCGTGGAGCACGTGTTCCATGAATTCGTACCCACTTCATTCTTTTTCCGGCAAGGAGACAACGAGTTTGACTTTGGGGAGGCCACGGTCTCCTACAGCCATGAAAGCGCAGCCTTTGTGGAAGATGTGGTGGATCTCACCGATGCCTTGCGTGTCAACCTTGGGCTCCGCGCAAATGATTTCCGGCATGTTGGGCCTTTCACGCGGTTCACCCCTGGTGAAAACGTCTCTGTGCCCGACGACTCCACCACCTACGGCCCGGGAGAGTTGGTGAAACGATATGGAGGTTGGGAGCCTCGGTTGAGTGCCCGGTTGAAAACCGGCCCCCGAAGCAGTGTCAAAGCTGGGTGGTCCATCAATTACCAATACGTGCACTTGGCCTCGCTGTCGGCCACCACCACGCCCACAGATGTTTGGCTCCCCAGCTCCGACCTGGTGGCTCCGCAGCGGGGGCGGCAATTCAGCGCTGGGTACTTCGTGGACCTTGGCAAAAACCGCGAATGGGAAACGTCCATCGAGGTCTACCACAAGGACCTGAGCAACCTCGTGGAATATGCAGAAAACACAAGGCCCGACCAAAACATCGGCACCAACCCCGACAACAACCTGGTCTTTGGACAAGGGACCTCCTACGGGGCAGAGTTTTTTCTGAAAAGAAAATTTGGCAAGCTGAACGGTTGGGTGGGCTACACATGGAGCAAAACCGACCGGCTCTTTGAAGACCTGAACAACGGAGACCCCTTCCCTGCCAAATTCGACAGGAGACACGATCTCAGCATTGTGGCGGACTGGACCCCCAACGAGCGTTGGAACCTTGCTGCAGCCTTTGTGTACGCGACAGGCAACACCCTGACCCTGCCCGTTCAACGCTACTTCTTGGAAGGCAATGTCACTGACATTTATGGATCGCGCAATGGGTACCGAATGATCCCCTACCACAGGGCAGACATCAGCGCAACTTTCTTTCCCAAGAAGAATTTTGAGGACCGAAAAGTGGACCGCCGTTGGGTGTTCAGCGTCTACAATCTCTACAACCGGGCCAACCCCTACTTCTTGTTTTTTGACAACGAAGGCGACTTGTTGCAAGGCAACTTGGAGATCCAAGCCAAACAAGTCAGCCTTTTCCCCATCTTGCCTTCGATCTCCTGGAACTTCTCGTTCTGACAAGGTCATGAATGCTCGATGAAGTCACTCCGCGCCCTTCACCCCCTGATTTGGAACCACCGAGGCCGGTTGTTTCTAGGCATTGCCTTTGTGGTGATGACCAACATCTTCGCGGTGTGGGCCCCTTCCATGATTGGGGAAGGCGTCAATGCACTTCACGATGCCAATGCGGATTTCTTGGTGCCGTTTGAGGAGAACCCCTCCTCCGTGATTTGGGGCACATCTGAACTTCGTCTGCCGCAAAACCTTCTTGTCTTCCGGGACTTGACCGGGCTCGAGGCCGTGGCAAGCACCGTTCCCAACAGCAAACAAGACGTCCTGGATTTTGTGGTTTGGGTGGGCCTTCTGCAGGCCATGTTTTTCTTGTTCGCCTACTTGATCAAGGGGTTCTTTTCTTTCTTGACCCGGCAGACCATCATCGTGATGAGTCGACTGGTGGAGTACGACCTGAAAGAAAAAATTTACCAGCATTACCAACGCTTGGACGCGACCTTCTACAAGGCGAACGACACTGGGGATTTGATGAACAGGATCAGCGAAGATGTCAGCCAGGTGCGCATGTATTTGGGGCCTGCCATCTTGTACTCGTTGAACTTGACCTTTTTGGTGAGCCTTGTGGTGGGGGTCATGTACAGCATTGACCCAGTGCTGACTGGTTTTGCCTTGCTCCCGCTTCCCTTTATGTCTGTGGGGGTGTATTTCATTTCTGCCAACATCCACAAAAAGAGCGATGCGCGCCAGCAAGCCCAGAGCCGAGTCTCCTCCTTCGTTCAGCAGCACATTGCTGGAATCCGGGTGCTCAAGAGCTTTCACAGAGTAGCCGCCGCCGCCAATCGGTTCGACCACGAAACCGACCGTTACAAAATGCGTGTCCTCGATTTGGTAAAAGTGGAAGCGATGTTCATGCCTTTGATTGTCCTCCTCGTAGGGTTGAGCACCATTCTGACCGTCTATGTGGGGGGGCTTCGGGTGGCCTCAGGAGATTTGGAATTGGGACACATTTTCCAATTCGTGTTTTACGTCAATCTCCTCACTTGGCCTTTTGCATCCGTAGGCTGGGTGACGTCCTTGGTCCAGAAAGCAGAGGCATCCATGGCACGCATTTTGGACTTCTTGCATGCGCAGCCCACGGTGGTGGACCCCGACGATGGAGGGCGAACGTCGGCACTTTCCCAAGCCCCTTCCCTGAGCTTTGAAGGCGTCAGCTGGACCTATCCTGAGACGGGGATCCAAGCCCTGAAGGATCTGCATTTCAAGCTGAATCCAGGGGAAACCTTGGGGATCACGGGGCGAACGGGAAGCGGGAAATCCACCATCCTTCAACTTGCGACAAGGATGATGGATCCCGACGACGGGTGCATCAAGCTGGACGGCACTCCGTTGAAAGAATGGGCTTTGGCTTCCTTGAGAAAAGACATGGGGTACGTCCCCCAAGATGTCTTTTTGTTCAGCGACACCATTGGCCGGAACATCGCCTTTGGGAGCCATCGGTTCCTCGAAGACAGCAGTGAGGTGCGGTTGGCGGCCCAGAATGCGGGCGTAGCGTCAGACATCGAGGGCTTTGAGCATGGGTATGGCACCCTGCTCGGAGAACGGGGAGTGAATTTGAGTGGAGGCCAAAAGCAGCGCATCAGCATCGCCCGGGCCCTTGTGAAAGCGCCCAAAATTTTGCTGCTTGACGACTGTCTCTCTGCAGTGGATACGGAGACCGAAGAATCCATTTTGGACGCCATCTCCAAACAAGATGCCTCTTGCACTTTGATGGTCAGCCACAGGCTGGCTTCTCTTCGGCATGCCGACCGCATTCTGGTTCTGGACGACGGCTGTTTGATCGAAGAAGGCACACACGAATCTCTTCTGCAGATGAAGGGACTCTACGCCACCATGTACGCGCAACAAAAAGCCCAGGATTGACCCCTGGATCAGCTGCAAGGAAGGCCAAACACACTTAGGAAGGACAAGAGGTCTGCAATGCCCACGGAATCGTCACCATTGGTGCTCGCGGTGCAGCCCACCTGACACCCCATGGCCGAGAGGATCTCAAGCATGTCGCTTGTCGAGCGCAAACCGTCCAAATCGAAATCTCCCAGACAAGGGTTCAACTCCTCTTCTGAAATCACCCCGTCACAGTTGTTGTCTGTGCCATTTTGCAAGGCCATGGCGCCAGGATACATGGTCGCTTCATTGTCGTTGCAATCCCCTGACACCAACACGCGGTTGACCAACGGAACACAACTCGTCACCGCAGGGTGCGCACCGTCGCCAAAACCATCGCCGTCTCCATCTATGTACCAAGGAAGCGCTGCGGTTTCCTCGTCGGCTTCTCCATCACAATCGTTGTCCCAACCATCGCAAAGTTCAAGCGCCGTCGGATAAGTCTGGGCATTCCAATCTTGACAATCCAATGGAAGTGCAGAAGTGCCTGGCACATCCCCACAGCCCCATACTGGCAAGTTGGGATTGCCATAGCCATCGCCATCCTCGTCTGCATAGTGCGCAGGCCACAAGGCTTCTGACGTCAAAATTGGGATGGGCCAGCTGGACTGCGCTGAGGTCACGTGCACCTTGGCCTGAACTCCTGGCAATCCATAAGCCTGAAAATACAAGAGTGTGCTGCCACTCTCCTCCATCACCCAAGTGCTTGGGCTTTCAGGCAGAAATGCCACCCCTTCAACGGTGACTTCCAACGGAAAGTCCCAACCATCAAGCGCATGCACTGTCATGCTCCAATTGTTGGGGGACGGCACGGTGCCCGCCTCGCAGCTGGAAATGGCAATGTTTTGCAACCATGCCATCTTGGGACGCACCACCCATACCCCTTGGTTGATGGAAGTGAAAGCCACGAGGCCTTGATCGGCAAGAATGACATGGGACCACGCACCCTGAAAGCCCGCTCCCTCCACATCTGGCAAAGGATCAAAGTGGCCTCTCTCCGAGAGCACAGGCAACTCAGGCCAGGCGCTGCTCAACATTCTCAAACCTGCACTGTAATTGCTCTGAAACAACCATTCGCCATGACCATATTGGTTGTGGTCGGTGGCCTCCAACTCTGACTCGTGGATTTCGTGGACGAAAGGAGCGTCCAAGTCGGTCAAGTCGAAAACAATGGTTTTGGTCCCCCCGCCCAATTGAGATTCGTCCAACTCATCCCCCAAGAACGCATGGTCTTGGGACTCCGAGACCCAAACTTGGTGGGTGTACACCGACTGAGGATAATCGCTCTCCCCGATCAGCAAGACATCAGACGGGTCACTGATGTCCAAAATGGACAACCGAGACCCCGCTGCTGCAAACAAAAGGTCCTTTCCATGATGTTCCTCATCTGGGCCTTCGTAACGAAGTGCGTGCGCATCATGAAAGTACCCCTGTTCTGACGACCCACCTGCAAGAAAAGGCGCACCCGGATCCGATGCATCGAACAACACCGCTCCCCCACCAAAGCTGTTCGAGCCGAGTTGAATCACCATATCTGCTTCGGGAAGAACAGCCAAGTTGTGCGCAGAGCCTGGTGCGGAGATCACCGCGTCTGGCACCCAATCTTGGACCCCGTCAAGTGGATGCCAATCGCGCAATGCTGTCAAATCGAACACTTGCATCCCATGTGCAGGCGCTTCACTCACCACGTAAGCGTGATCGTTCAGCACCTTGATGTCCCGCCAAAGGCTCACAACAGTTGTTGTGGGCAACTTGCCCATGTACATGGGTTGACCCCCCGGCAACATTTTTACAAAGGCCGTACCATTGTCACACCCGACAAGGAGATAAGATTCCAAAGTCTCTTCATCCAACCAAAGACCGATGTCATTCACGTGCTCTGCAAACATGGAAGATGCCGAGAGGAAGGCCACTGAATCAATTTGCTGATGAATTGCTGCTTCTCCCTGTGCTCGAGCCTCTTGGGCATGGGCAACGCACAAAAATGCGATGGCCAGATGCCAAGTAGGGAGAGACTTTCCGAACAAGGAAAGTGCCAAGCGGTTAAAGGAATGCAGCATGTGTGAATACAATAGTTAACATAAGATACGAATGAAACCCCAAACTTGGTTGATCACTGGCGCCTCGGGAATGATTGGCACGGCATTGACCCATTCGCTCCTCCAAAGAGGCGCGACCGTCAGGACCCTTGGACGAAGTGATGCGCGCACCCACCCTGATGCAACAGCTTTTGCGTGGGACCTCGAGCAAGGCATCTTTCCTTCTGCAGCACTTGAAGATGTGGATGTCGTGGTCCATCTCGCCGGGGCAAATGTTGGGCAACGCTGGACACGCTCCCACAAATTGGCCATCATGGAAAGCCGGACCAAGGGCACCTCTCTTCTTTGCAAGGCCTTGAAGCAAATGCGATTCACTGGCACCTTCATCCAAGCCTCCGCGGTGGGGTTTTACGGGGAATGCACGTCCGCTGTCGACGAAAGCGGCACCGTTGGGCAGGGTTTTTTGGCCCAGGTGTCAGAAGCTTGGGAACAGTCCGCTGCCGTCCATTTGCCCTCTTCAACCCGTCATGTGGTGATGCGCCTTGGCATCGTCCTCTCGCCAAATGGAGGCACACTCGATCGGCTCCTGCCCATCTATCGCCTCGGTCTCGGAGCTCCCCTTGGCCAGGGCTCCCAATGCATGAGCTGGATCCATGTGGACGACGTCGTTCGATTTGTTCAATATGCCGCAACAACGGAAACGGCACATGGCACCTTCAACTTGGTGGCCCCTGAGAGTGTTCCCAACGCCCAATTTTCCAAAGTCCTGGCGAAATGCCTTGGTCGACCGCATTTCGCACCATCGGTTCCCGCTTGGGCGCTTCGTTTGGTGCTTGGTGAAATGGCCACCATCGTTTTGGCGTCTCAAAATGTCGTCCCTGACAACCTTCTTAAGGAGGGCTTTCAGTGGCGGCATCCCGCACTGAAAGAAGCGCTGCTGGATTGCATTTGACAAAACAAAAAAAGGCCTCCCACAAGGGAGGCCTTTTCTGTCGTTTCAATTTTCTGTGCTCAGCGCACCACCAACTTGCTTGTGGTGATGGAACCATTGGAGGTCACTGCCACCACGTAGGTACCCGGTGCCATGTGTCCAACAGCCAGGATGTTGTTTCCTGCGGCCAACTGGGCGACTTGACGTCCTGTCAAATCCAACACCACAGCTGTGGCTTCTGCAGCCAATCCCGCAAAACGCACCTCATCTGAGGCTGGGTTTGGCATCACAGTCCATGACGCTTGGGCTTCTTGGATGCCATCAGTAGGAGGCAACAAGACGCCATCGATGACGTGCACCACGCCGTTGTCGGCAGTCAAATCTGGAGTCGTCACCTGGGCGTCATTCACAAACACACCATTTTCATCAATGGTGATGGTGGCTTCAGCATCGTTCAACATGCCCACCGTCAAACCGTCGCTCAAATCCGTGCTCAACACGGCTCCAGCGGTCACATGGTAGAGAAGGATGTCGGTCAGATTGGGCAGGGCCAAAATACCGGTGATGTCTGTGCCAAGGGCAGCCGCTGTGGCTTCCAGTGCAGCATCCGTTGGAGCGAAAAGAGTGAGTGCTGTGGTGTCACTGAGCGCACCATCCAAACCTTCCTGAAGCAGAGCTGCCTCGAGGTAGGTGTGGTCCTCACTCGCCACAACAATGTCCCAAATGGTTGTTGCCACTGGAGGTGCAGGCTGGATCAAAGCATCCAAAATATGGACGACTCCATTGTCAGCTGTGTTGTCTGGTCCAGTCACTTGCGCATTGTTGATGAACACGCCCATGTCGATGGTGACGGTGGCTGTTCCCTCGTTCAACATGGTCACCACCTGTCCATCGGACAAGTCAGTGCTCATGACCGCACCGCCAGTGACGTGGTACAACAAAATGTCTGTCAAGTACGGCAGCGCCAAAAGACCATCAATGTCCGTTCCGTAGGCGACCGCTGCAGCCTCAAAGGCCGCGTCGGTTGGAGCGAACAAAGTCAGGACTGTGGTATCATTCAAAGCACCATCCAAATCCTGCTGCAACAATGCAGCCTCTAGGTAGTTGTGGTCGTCACTGCCTTCAACGATGTCCCAGATGGTCGTCGCCACTGGAGGCGCAGGCTGGATCAAAGCGTCCAAAATATGGACGACTCCATTGTCAGCTGTGTTGTCTGGTCCAGTCACTTGCGCATTGTTGATGAACACGCCCATGTCGGTGGTGACGGTGGCCGTTCCCTCGTTCAACATGGTCACCACCTGTCCGTCGGACAAGTCAGTGCTCATGACCGCACCGCCGGTAACGTGGTACAAGAGGATGTCTGTCAGGTACGGCAGCGCCAGGAGGCCAGCGATGTCCGTTCCGTAAGCTGCGGCTGCGGCTTCGAAAGCAGCATCGGTAGGAGCAAACAAGGTCAAAACTGTGGTATCGTTCAATGCACCATCCAAACCCTGCTGCAACAATGCTGCTTCGAGGTAGGTGTGGTCGTCACTGCCTTCAACGATGTCCCAGATTGTGGTTGTTACAGGGGCTGGATTGACAGTGATGGTGCCCACCATTCCCGCGGCCGCATGGCCATAAATGCTGCAGTCGTAGTTGTAAGTTCCTGGGGTATCAAAGGTGTACGTGCCAATGCAGACTGGCTCGTCCGTGGCCATGACAGCATCGAAAGAAAAGTCAACAGGATTCCCGAAGGGGTCTTGGGTGACAGTATTGGTAACGCCATTCACGTCGTGATTTCCTCCCACGTTGAGGAAGGCAACGCTTTCGCCTTGCTCAATGGTCAGCATTGAAGGCTCGAACGTGAGGTTTGAAGTCGCTTCCACGGTGTGGTCGGCCTCGCATTGGGCGAATCCGGCGATGGTGGCCAAGCAAAGTGCGAGGCTGGAGAACAAATGTTTCATGAATCTGAAAGGGTTAATTGAATTAATGTGAGTGTCTAACATTGTCCTAAAAAAAATGTTCTGTGACAGTGAACCTTTCTTTCTCACGGGTGGTTTTGAATTTGTGGATTCATGAGATTCACGAAATCGTAAGGTGTTTTGGACCAAGTTTTGGACCAAAAGGACGGCCCACGGAGGTGGGCCGTTTCCTTGCCCGTCAAAACCAACTTCAATGATTGCCCTCCCCTCTTCTCCGTTGGTCATCCATTGGTTCCGCCGAGACCTTCGCTGGAACGACAACCGTGCCCTACATGCAGCCCTGTCCTCTGGGCATAGGGTGTTGTTGCTCTTCGTTTTTGACGAAAACATTCTGCAACACTTGGAGGACAAACAGGACGCAAGGGTGACCTTCTTGCACAACCGCATGTCGGTCCTTCAGAAAGAAGCAAAGACTATGGGTTCGGACATCTATGTGGCCCACGGAACCCCCCATGACGTTCTCCTCGAACTCATTGCCAAACTCGATGTTCGTGGGGTCTACGCCAATGAGGACTATGAGCCCTACGCCTTGGGGCGAGATGGACTGTTGATGGAGGCTTTGAGTGCGAAAAACACCCCCCTGCATACGTTCAAAGACCATGTGATCAAGGCACCGGGGGAGGTTGTGAAGCCTGATGGCACGCCTTACACCGTGTTCACGCCATTCAGCAAACGTTGGCATGCCAATTTGACGGAAGACGACATGGAAGCTTCTCCTTCTGAACAACAC
>CALKGQ010000042.1 GCA_938085425.1 uncultured Flavobacteriales bacterium | reverse complement strand
AGAGCTGCCGTCACCACCACAAACGCCGCAAGCGTCGAGGACATTTCCGTCACAGTCGCAAGCGCCTTCAGCAATACCATTGCCACCGCACACGCCGCACTCGTCGGCGACGTTGCCGTCACAGTCGCAGGCGCCTTCAGCGATGTCGGAACATCCACACTCGTAAATCGCGCCTGGACCGTTGCAGATGCCACAAGCATCCAGCGTACCTACACAATCGTCGACGTCGTCACAGATGCCATCGGCATCGGCGTCAGCTGCACAAGAACCACCGCACTCACCGAGCGCGTCTTCTTGGTTGCCGTCGCAGTCGCAATCGCCCTCGGCGATGTCTTCGCAACCACAATCGTAGACCGCACCTGGCCCGTTGCAAATGCCACAGGCATCAAGCGCACCTACACAGTCGTCTGCATCGTCACAAATGCCATCGGCATCGGCGTCTGCTGCGCAAGAACCACCGCACTCACCAAGCGCGTCAGCCGTGGCAGAGCCACCGCACGCACCCGCACAGTCAACGGCCACCAAGCAATTGCCATCACAATCCACATCGGCTGAAGCTGGGAACGTACAAGAAGCATCGTCAAGAGTGGCTTCTGAATTGTAGTTGCATGCAGCATCGTCAGTGCATCCTTCGATGTCGGAAGGCTCGCCGCCTCCACCAAAAGTGCCAGCACCATCAAAATCAATCGAAACTTGTACTTGATCCGCGCCCACACCAAGTGGGAAGATCTGGAAGTTCATCGTTCCTGAGATCGAACCTGCCGTCGTGACTTGCGCCACCAACCAACGGCCATCCGCATCGGGCAGGGCGTTGGCCGCAGTGTTCAATACATACCATGAACCGCCCGTGAGGGTGTTCACGTCGAGACCAGCACCACCAGCAGTGAAATAGCCACTGATGGTTGGGCTCAGCGCCGCGTCCTCTACGAGTGAGGGATCCGCAGCACCGGGAACAGCAGAAGCTGGTCCGTCCAAATTGATGGTTGCGAATGAATCATCCGCCAAATCCGGGAAAGCCGGCAAAAACAAGGGGTTGATGCCCGCGGCACTCCAACCAGCGTTGAAAGCGCTGTTGAAAATCCCGCCTGGGGTTGAAATGATGAGGTGCTGTTGGTCGTTTCCGTACACCGCAGAAATCTTGTCTGAGGCGTCAGTTGAGTTGACATAGAACCTGTACACAGAACCTGGAGTGGCTGCTCCGGCAGGAGCAGATGCTTCTACAGAGAGTGTGTACTGCGCATTGATTCCCATGAAGGGAGCCAATCCGAAGAGTGCCAAAATGGCGAGGCAAATATTCGTTCGCATGATGTTGAGAAAATTTTATTCACCCTAAATATACAACTCATCGTGGAAATAGTGCCAACAAAAGAGATTTTTTCGTGATTCATCGATAATTTTCATCCATTCAGCGTGATAATGATTACACACCTTTCCTGGAAAACTCCCCTACCTTTGCCCCTCTTCCTTCGGGCCTAAAACCCACGAAAACAGCGACATGTTTGACCATCTGCAAGAACGATTTGAGCGCGCCTTTAAGGTGTTGAAAGGACACGGCTCCATCACAGAGGTCAATGTCGGAGAAACTTTGAAAGAAGTCCGCAAGGCCTTGCTCGATGCGGACGTCGATTTCAAAACCGCCAAAGAATTTGTCAAAAAAGTCAAAGCTGAAGCCCTAGGGCGCGAAGTGTTGACCGCGATCCAGCCGGGACAACTCCTCATCAAAATCACCCACGAAGAGCTGACCAAACTGATGGGACAGGCTGCTGCGCCCCTGGAACTCAAAGGGCAACCAGCCTCTATTCTCCTCGCAGGTCTTCAAGGAGCAGGAAAGACAACCCACGCAGGAAAGCTTGCAGCGCGGATCGCCAAGTCGGGAAGGAAACCCCTCCTTGTGGCATGCGACGTGCACCGCCCCGCAGCTGTGGACCAACTTGAAGTTGTTGGCCAGAGTGTTGGAGTAGATGTCTATTCTGAACCTGGAGTGAAGGATGCGGTTGGCATCGCCACCCGCGGCATGGCCAAGGCCAAGTCAGAGGGCTATGGAGCCGTCATTGTGGACACGGCTGGTCGATTGGCCATCGACGAAGTGCTGATGGATGAGATTTCGGCCGTTCGCAAGGCGGTCCAGCCGCAGGAGACCTTGTTTGTGGTGGACGCCATGACCGGCCAAGATGCCGTGCAAACCGCCAAGGCCTTCAACGAAAGGCTCGACTTTACTGGGGTGGTGCTGACCAAATTGGACGGGGATGCCCGAGGAGGTGCCGCGCTGAGCATCTTTTCTGTGGTGGGAAAACCCATCAAGTTCGTCGGGACAGGAGAAAAGATGGATGCCCTCGATGTCTTTCATCCCGAGCGGATGGCCGACAGGATTCTTGGAAAGGGCGACGTGGTATCATTGGTGGAGCGGGCCCAGCAGGCCATCGACGACCAAGAGGCCAAGCGCATCGAAGCCAAACTCAGAAAGAACACCTTTGACCTGGAAGATTTCCTTGCCCAGATCCAACAAATCAAAAAAATGGGCAACGTCAAGGACCTTCTCGGCATGGTGCCAGGCATGGGCAAGGCCCTGAAAGGAATGGACATTGATGACAACGCCTTCATGGGCATTGAATCCATCATCCGTTCGATGACCCCCAAGGAGCGCGCTGAGCCAAGCATCATCAACGGCAGCCGAAGGGGACGCATTGCCCAAGGGAGTGGCCGAAGCGTGGAAGATGTCAACCGTTTGCTCAAGCAATTCCAAGAGATGAAGAAGATGATGGGTAGCATGGCACGGGGCGGCATGCCAAAGGTCCCGGGGATGAGGATGCCGGGACGTAGAGGTTGAACAGGATTGCAACAACAATGGTTAGGAAATCATGACGAGCATTTTGGACGGAAAGGCCACCTCATTGGCCATTGAAGCAGAATTGACAGATGCCGTGACTTCACGGCTTGGGTCGGGAAAGAAGCGGCCACATTTGGCTGCCGTTCTCGTAGGGGACAACCCGGCAAGCCGCGCGTACGTTGGACACAAAGTCAAAGCTTGTGCCAGGGTCGGGTTCGAAAGCACCTTGGTCGAACGCCCCTTGGACATTTCTCAGGAAGAATTGCTGCAAGTCGTCCATGAATTGAACCTCGATCCTGAGGTCGATGGATTCATCGTGCAATTGCCTCTGCCTGACCACATCAATGACCAAGAAGTGTTGGAGGCGGTCTTGCCCTCCAAGGATGTGGATGGGTTCCACCCCGTCAATGCCGGGAAAATGGCCCTTGACCTTCCTTGCTTTTTGCCGGCCACGCCCATGGGAATCATGTCGCTTTTGGAACGTGCAAACATCGACACCCAAGGAAAACATGCCGTGATTTTGGGCCGGAGCTCCATTGTAGGAACCCCCATGGCCCTTCTTCTTCGCCGCAACGGCGTTCCTGGGAATTGCACGGTCACAGTGTGCCACAGCCGCACACAAGACTTGGCAGACCACACGCGCCGGGCCGACATCCTTGTCGCAGCCATTGGGCGGGCTCACTTTGTCACGGAGGACATGGTGAAACCTGGAGCGGTGGTCATTGATGTCGGAATCAACCGCATCCCAGATGCAACCAAAAAATCCGGTCATCGACTCACGGGCGACGTGGACTTCGACAACGTGAAGTCCAAATGCTCTTGGATCACCCCCGTCCCTGGAGGTGTCGGGCCTATGACCATTGCTTCCCTGATGCAAAACACCCTCACCGCTTGCGCTCAGAAGGACGCATGAACTTTGCGCCCATCGATGAACGCTGGATGAGGCGCGCATTGGAACTTGCGGAGCGCGGAAGATGGACCACTTGGCCCAACCCCATGGTGGGCTGCGTTGTGGTCGACCAAGACCTTTGCATTGGAGAGGGCTGGCATCAGCAATTTGGACAGGGTCACGCCGAGGTGAATGCTTTGAGACAAATTGGCGAGGGCATCGACTTGTCACAGGCCACCGCCTACGTCACCCTGGAGCCGTGCAGCCACGTGGGAAAGACCCCTCCTTGTGCACGGCTCTTGACAGAGCGTGGCGTCGGACGTGTTGTGGTGGCCATGGAGGACCCCAATCCGATGGTGTCCAGCCGTGGAATCGAGCTCTTACGAGAGGCTGGGGTTGACGTGGAGGTTGGATGTTTGGCCCAGGAAGCCAAAAGCCTCAACGCGCGCTTTGTCCATGCCATGACGCAACCCACTCCCTGGGTGACCCTGAAGTGGGCGCAATCGAGCGATGGATTCATCGACCCTGAAACACGAGCCCTCCCGGGCAGAGGAAGCCATGCCTTGACGGGAAAGGCCAGTGCACGTTGGACCCATGGCCTGCGGGCCCAACACGATGGAATTTTGGTGGGCATGCGAACTTGGCTTGTGGATGCCCCGCGGCTCAATGTTCGAGCTGTCCCCGGACATTCTCCGCGCCCAATGGTGCTGACCCATGGGCAAACCCCTCCCCCCACCAAATGGACGCGTTCCGAGGAGGAAACTTTGCCAGCCACCATGCTGCATCCTTTGGATGGACTTGGAAGCGATGCCATGAAGGCTTGGGGAAAAGCGGGACATGCCACCCATTGCATGAACGCGCCCTGGCCCACTGGTCCATGGTGGCATGCCATGAAAAAGGACCTTGGCTGCGAAGCCGTGCTCGTCGAAGGTGGTGCCACTCTGGCACAGCAGGTGCTGGACACCCCGTTTTGGAATGAATTGCATGTGCTGACCGCAACAGGAAGTTTGGGGCAAGGACTCCGCGCTCCTTCAGTTCCCGCATGGTCCCCCTCACAGTCCATGACCATGGGCGAAGATGTGGTCGACGTTTGGCACCCCATCTCTTCCCATCTTTGACCCATGTGGACCTTTGTCATCACCGTGGCTGCAACCGTGCTCATTTACCTGCTTTTTGCAGGGTTTGAGCGCTGGGGCGTCCGATCGCACTGGGCCATCACCATCAACTACTATGTGGCGGCCATTTTGGGATGGAACCTGGCCGGTGGCGCTTCAGCGTTGACGTCAACGGTCGAAGCTCCATGGCTGGGGCCATTGGCCATCCTTGGCCTGGCCTTTTACCCGCTGTTTCGGCTGACCGCACGCTGCTCCCAAGAACTGGGTGTTTCCGTGGCCACCATTTCCACCAAATTGTCCATGGCCATCCCTGTGCTTGTTTTTGCCTTGTTCGATGGCTGGCATCTGGTGCATTGGGGACAATGGTGTGGACTTGCTCTCGCTTTCCCAGCCGTTTGGCTCTCTGCTCAAGGCCCAGCCACAGCGCCCCAAAGGTCAGGGTCCCCTGGTCTTTCTTCCGCCTGGATGCCCGTGGTGATGTTTTTGGGCAGTGGCACCATTGACCTCATGTTTGGTTGGCACTCCGCCCACCCATCTTTGGACTTGCCCGGAATGCGCATGGCATTTGCTTCCGTGCCGTTCACTTTGGGTGCATTGGTCGGCACCTTGGACCAAATCCGGGGTCAAAAAGGATGGCCCAGCCTGCGGGACTTGGCCGGAGGCACGGTGCTTGGTGTGGTCAACTTTGGTTCGCTCTACTTCTTGCTCTTGGCCTTTGACGCAGGCTTCTTCGAGCGCACGTTGGTGGTGCCGCTGCTCAACCTAAGTGTGATTGTGGTGGCCACCCTGGCCGGTGCCCTCCTGCTCTCTGACATCCCGCATGCAAAAGCCCGATGGGGGGTCGCCTTGGCCACCGCCTCCATCGGGCTCATGATGTGGTTTGGAAGGTGATTCCTTACTCTCCCCCCTCTCCGCTTTCCATTTCAGCGCTGCGGCGCGCCCTCTGCATGGGGTTTTCTCCTCCTGAGCCATATCGGCTGTAGCCACGGCCGCCTTTGTAGGCTTCAAACCTGGTGGGTTCAGGACGTGGGGGCCAAACGTTGTTCCCCATGTCGACATCCGCTGTCTCCATGTAAGGATCGAGCGTGACCCGCACTGCAGGCTGGTCGACCACAAAGACCTTTGTCACGGTGGGCTCGCTCTTCTTCCAAATTTCAGCAGGAATTTTGCGCAAATCCCGCTGGCCATCTTCGAATTCAAACTCGACAAACAATGGCATGACCAACCCACCAATGTTGCGGAAGGTGATCTCGTAGTACTGCTTTCCGCTTTCTAGAAGCGCCCTGTCCTCCTCACTCAAACCTTCCAGCAACTCCTTGGACTCCGAGCGGTCCAAAGCAAGCACTTCGTACTTGCCCGTGGTGGTGTAATAATCGTTCAAGGTGGGGTCCGCCTCGAGGTAAGTCTCAGCGATTCCACCGTTGGCGTTGCGCATCTGGGTGATGTCCTGTGGCACATTGGCATCGGCTGCTTTTCGGAAAGCTGCCTCCTCGTCGGGGTCTTGTGAATCCATCTGCATCCACTTGATGTCTTCCATGGCGATGTCGACGTGGTCCGTGGTGTAGAACCATCCGCGCCAGAACCAATCCAAATCGACCCCTGAAGCGTCTTCCATGGTGCGGAAGAAGTCCGCTGGCGAAGGATGCTTGAAGGCCCAGCGTCGGCTGTACTCCTTGAAAGCATGGTCAAACAATTCGCGGCCCATGACGGACTCGCGGAGGATGTTCAAGGCCGTTGCGGGTTTCCCGTAAGCATTGTTGCCAAATTGGTAGATCGACTCGGAGTTGGTCATGATGGGGCTGATGCGGGTCTTGTCCCCGCCCATGTATTCCCGAATGTTCCGGGCACTGCCGCGGCGTGATGGGTAATCCCTGTCAAATTCTTTCTCCGTCAGGAACTGGACAAACGTGTTCAAGCCCTCGTCCATCCACGTCCATTGGCGCTCATCCGAATTGATGATCATCGGGAAGAAGTTGTGTCCGACCTCGTGGATGATCACACTGACCATGCCGTGCTTGGTGCGTGCGCTGTAGGTACCATCTTCTGCTGGACGCCCTCCGTTGAAGCAAATCATGGGGTACTCCATGCCAATCCACTTTGTATGCACAGAAATGGCCACTGGGTACGGATAGTCCACAGTGAATTTGCTGTAGGTCTTCAGTGTCTGCGCCACAGCCTTGGTGCTGTATTGTTCCCACAAGGGGTTGCCCTCTTTGGGATAGTAGCTCATCGCCAGGGGGGATCGATTGCCCACCTTGACTGCCATGGCGTCCCAAATGAACTTGCGGCTTGAAGCCCAGCCAAAATCACGGACATTCTTGGCATCAAACACCCAAGTCTTTTCTCCCTCAGCCTTGGTCATCTCGTTTTCGCGCGCTTCCTCTTCCGTCACAATGAGCACTGGCTGGTCGTAGGTGGAACGCGACTTTTCGTAGCGTCGTCTCTGGCTGGAGGTCAGCACGCTCTTGGCATTGCTGAGCGTTCCGGTGGACGCCACAATGTGGTCCTCAGGCACCGTCAACTCCACGTGGTAGTCGCCAAAATTGAGGGTGAACTCTCCATTGCCCAAGAACTGCTTGTTTTGCCAGCCTTCGTTGTCGCAGTAAACGACCATGCGGGGATAGAATTGGGCAATGGTGTAGATGTAGTTGTCCTCTTCTTCGAAGTACTCAAACCCACTGCGTCCTCCGTCCTTCATGCGGTCGTTGATGTTGTACCACCAATCGATGCTGAACTTGAAGGTGTTTCCCGGGCGCAACACCCTCGGAAGGTCGATGCGCATCATGGTCTTGTTCGTCGTGTAATCCAATGCCTTTCCGGAGGCGTCGACCACTTTTTGGATGTTGAATCCACCGTCGAAAGTGGGCTCCAAGCCCCGGAGGTCGTCGAACGACATCTTCCCTCCCAGCGTCGATTCCTTGATCTTGTAACTGTCGCTGTCCAAGGCACGCACGTTTTGGTCGAGCTGCAACCACACATACCGCAGGTTGTCTGGACTGTTGTTGGTGTAGGTGATGGTTTCTGAACCGTCGATGCGCTGCGTCGCGTCGTCGAGGTGAATGCGCATGTCGTAATCCGCCTTTTGCTGCCAGTATTCGTGGCCCGGAGCACCAGATGCCGTGCGGTACACGTTTGGCGTGGGCAATTCTTGGCCCAGTTGCCTGAACGCATTGGTGTTCACCCGTTGAGGGCTTTCTTGTTGCGCCCATGCGCCTGACACCAACATGCAGCCTAGGGCTGCGGCAATCCAATTTCTCATGTTCTTTGTTTTCAGAAGCCCCAATTTAAGGCGGGCCATGGGAAGTCTTGTCTTGGGCAAGCACGAAGAAGCTGAATTGCCAAGAATGTTGCAATTTGGTGACATGAATCCACCCCTCCACTCGGTCCTACTCCTATCGGGCATGGCACTTGTTTTTCTTGGATGCCAGCGCCCCCCTGAGGCAGAGCATCTGTCCCCAGACCTTCGTTATTTGGCCTTGGGCGACAGCTACACCATTGGAGAAAGTGTGGCCGATGGGGCGCGTTGGCCACAACAACTTGTGGACAGCCTCAACCGACGGCTCCAAGGTGGACCCCTCCTCTCGCCCGCCACCATTGTGGCCACCACTGGCTGGACCACGGCCGACCTTGACGCGGGCATGGACGCCTCCCAGGTGGACACAGCCACTTGGGACCTCGTGTCCCTGCTCATTGGTGTCAACAACCAATACCAAGGGCTGCCACTTGCCGACTACGAAGAGGAGTTTGCCGCCCTCCTTTCGCGCGCGGTCAGCCTCACCGGCGGGCGGCCTGAGCGTGTGTTTGTGGTGAGCATTCCCGATTATGCCTACACCCCGTTTGGTCAGCCCAACCAAGAAGCCATTTCTTCAGATTTGGCCACGTTCAACGCGACGTGCATGGCTGAAACCCAAGCCCTTGGCGTGGCACACATGGACATTACGCCCATCTCTCAACAATGGCCGGACCTGGCCGGTCTCGTGGCGAGCGATGGGCTTCATCCCAGCGCCTTGCAGTATGCCCTTTGGGTGGAGCACTTCTTAGAGGAAGTGGCCCTCCAAATCCAATGACATCTGGGGGGGGGCGGCTGTTTCAGAAATTCACCCGAGGGCAGCCTTTGCACGCTCCCAGTACACATCCATCTCCGAGAGGTTCATGTTGGCAAGGTCCTTCTTCTCCGCAGCAATGGCCTTCTCAAGATGCTGGAACCTGGCCATGAACCTTCGCGTGGTGCGCTCGAGGGCCTCATCGGGATTCACGTCCACAAACCTGGAATAGTTGATCAAGGCAAACATCACATCCCCAAACTCATCGGCAACCCTGTCGGGCTTGACTTCTTCTGCCGACAATTCGGCCTGCAATTCTCCCAGCTCTTCCTGCACCTTGTCCCATACTTGGTCCACGTGGTCCCAATCGAAGCCTACTCCGCGCACTTTGTCTTGGACCCGGTAGGCCTTCACCAAGCTCGGCAACGAGCGTGGCACACCTTCCAGAACGGAGGTCTTCCCCTTTTTAAGCTTGATTTTCTCCCAGTTGGCCTTGACCGTTTCCTCGTCGTTTGCCTCCACGTCGCCGTAGATGTGTGGGTGGCGCTCCACGAGTTTGTCGCAGATGGCATGCAATGCGTCAGCGATGTCATAGCCGCCCTCTTCTTCTGACAATTCGGAGCCCAGCTTGGCATAAAAAACCATGTGAAGCAGAAGGTCACCGGTTTCGTTTTTGATCTCCTCCACATCCTTGTCAAGGATGGCATCGGCCAACTCATAGGTTTCCTCGATGGTCAAGTGCCGCAAGGATTCGAAGGTCTGCTTTCTGTCCCAAGGACATTTTTCGCGCAGGTCGTCCATGATGTCCAGCAACCTTCCAAATGCCTTGAGATGCTCTTCCCGTGTGTTCATGGCCCAAAGGTACGCGTGGCCGTTGCCGCCATGACCATCCTCAAGAACGCTGCGAACCAAAGCAGCCCAAAAATGTTGCACTTTTGACATTCCATACCCGTCGCAACACCATGAACCTACCCGACCTCGTCCAACACATCAAAAGTGAGCCACAACTCCTCATTCGCTTCCACGCTTCGTGGTGCGGTGTGTGCAAGCTTTTGGCCCCCCACGTGGCACAACTGAAAGAAGACAGTCAATTTTCCAACGTGACCTTTGTCGATGTCGATGTGGAAGAACACATGGATGTCAAGAAGGCTTTCAAAATCAACGACCTTCCGTACTTCGCTGGCTTCAAAGATGGCAAGTTGATTGAAGAGTTTGCCACAGCCAAAAAGGACAAGGTCACCGAACTCGCCCAAGCTTGTGCCTCATGAATGCTGCTGAAATCCGAAAGCTCATCGCCAACCACGACATGGAGGCACTCGACCGCCTGGAGCAAGAGGTCTACGCCTCGATGGATGACGATGCCAACGATGTGGCAGAATTGGGGGACCGCTTGACCAACATCCTTGGGGCCAAGCGCGTCTTGGAAGAGGCCTCGAAGCAAGGGATTGAGCCCAAGGCCGCCCTTCGAACGTTCTTCAAGGACGTCCGCGACATCATTGGCTGATTCAGATCACTCCGTACAAAAACTGCCGTAAGAGGAAAGCAAGTCGAGAAGGTCAAGTGTGCTGACCACAAAGTCGTTGTTGATGTCCGCAGGGCAGCTTGACTCTGCAGGAAAGGTGCAGGTGCCGTTGTCGTACAGGGCATCCGGATCGTAGTTGTCCGCGTCTGCCCATGTGCACCCTGAACAGCTGAGCAACTCACAGCTTCCATCGTCCAAAAGCGCCTCGATGTTGTAGTTGCAAGCCCATTCATAGGTGCAGCCGCCACATGAGGTGAACTCGCACGACCCATCGTCCGAGATGGCCTCAGGCTCGTAATTGCACGCCGAAACGTACATGCATCCTTCACCGTTGCATGGCTCGACCACTTCTCCGTCAAAAAGGCCCATCGCTGAAAGCATGGACCAGCCGTCAAACCATGGAGCAACTTCAGGAGCGAATGCTCCATGGTGGTCCACTGGCTCTAGCCTTTCGTCCGTGGGCAGGTAAAAGGGTGCAACCGTTCCCGATTCCATCGGACGTGGATCCAGTCCATCCACCAAAATCCCCGCGGCCAAGTCAAAGGTCCCATCCTCCAAGAACGGTGTCACCACGTTGTTGCTGTCTGCCAACCAGCCCGACAGGGATGCTTGCCCCCCATAGTTGCCATTGTACCGCCCTGGAATCACCTCCTCCTCTGACCCCAGTGTGCCTGAAACCCGCCAATTGCGGATGCTCAAAAAAGCATATTGGTTGGGAAGCATGGCATTGAAGCCGTCGCATGTCAAATAGTGCTGCACCTCCACCCCTGCGTCTGAGACCCCATGGACAACGCTGTTGGTCCAATCTCCGCCAGGCAAACTGTGGTACGATGCTGCTTGAGGCGCACCATTGCTCACCAACGTCATGTTGCTCAGAACCGGCAGTGAATAGGGCTCCGTGGATGGGTCCACATTGTTGTCCTGCAGATCGTCCCCTTCGGCATCGTACAAAAACGATGGGCCAGGAGGATTGGTGGCATGTGCCAGCGCGGTGTCCTGAAGTCCAAACAAGAATTGAGCGGAGCCACTCCAACTTTGGTCACTTTCAAAGCAATCTTCCGCATGAAAGGCCGACAATACATGGCTCACTTCCACAAGTCCACCTAGAATGTGCAGTCCATCGTCGGCCGATGAAAGCAACTCAATGTGCTCAATGACGGTTTCAGATCCGCATGCGCCGAGCTGCAGCAAGTCGGTTTCATTGCCATTGCCAAACTGGGTCCAACCGAGGTTGGTGCTGCCATGCCGAATGGACAAGTACCTCAAGTTGCCCGATGATGCCAAGGAATCTGCATTGCTCCCATACACTTCACGGTCTTGGCCTGACAAATCAATGATGCCCTCAAGGCGATCTTCTCCCGTGCCAATTCCTGTGGTGAAAAAGGGCGCATCAAAAAAGGACAAGTCCAAGTTCAGCGTGTTCGTCTGGCCACTGCCACACAACCCCAATCCACCCCATTTCCCCTGAACATCGATGCCTACAGACCCGTCCAGAGGGTCTCCCAGAAAACTGAACTGAATGGGGCAACTCGGAGTGCCCTGGGCATCCAAAAAGGCTCCTCTCGCCACCACAAGTGCTCCAGGGTAAACGTCATAGCTCACCTCCCGGATGAAGCCAATGTCTCCAAACGTCACGGGGAATTCAATTTGGCTGCGTCCTTCGCCTTCCATGCCGAGGACCGCTGTCCCAGGCTCGATGACGAGGGTGTCCCCTCCATTGACAAACACCTGTTCTGTCAAAACATACAAATGGTCACATGTCCAGTGCCCAGACCCTACGCCAGCACCTGCATTGTCCGTCACCCAAACGGTGTCTCTGGCACTTGGCGCGGGACACCCGCAAGAGGTCCCGTCCAAAGCAGACTGCGCCAAAGCCAATTGGGCTGAAAAGAGCCCCAAAAGGAGGAAGGCGAAAGGCATCGGGATTCGAAAATGAAATGTCATTGTTGCTGGGTCTCTACTGAAGATACGACAATTCCCCCAGAAATCACAGACAACTCACAACCCTCCAATTCAAGCTCAGGTGGGTTGGTGACTACCTTTGGAGCATGGAATGGAACTCAATCTTGCTTGCCATTGCGCTGCTCGGTCTCGGCGTGGCAGGCATCGCCATCAAAATCCTTCTGAAACCAGGCGGAGAATTCACGGGCACCTGTGCCAGCAACAACCCCATGTTGCGCGACGAGCAAGGAGGATGCACCGTTTGCGGCGCCAGGCCTCAGGATGCCTGTCAGGCGGAGGCCACAAGCTGAACAATTCGAGTTCATTGGCCTGCCTGCCAATCACGGTTGGTGGAGAGGCAGCTCCTGCAACCAGTTGAGCGACTTCCGCATGTTGGGTGTGGCCCAAAAGGTGAACCCTTCCTCCCCGTCGTCCATGATGAACATGGCCTCGACATCTCGGCCTTTACGCTGCAAGCTGTCGATCCACGCCGCACCTGATTCGGGACCAAGAACCATGCACACGGTTGCGTAGGCATCCGCATACGCCGCACTGGGCGTCATCACAGTGGCGCTGAGCAGCCCGTGTTGAACGGGAGCACCTGTCCTTGGATCGATGGTATGGGAAAGCCTCATGCCATTGACCATGCTCGTTTTCCTGTAATTGCCGCTCGTGCAAACCGAGGTGTTTTGAACGGGCAAAATGGCTTGCAACGACCGTCCGATCGCCTGAGGCCGATCAATGGCAATGCGCCACGGCTTGCCTTCGGCATTTTGGCCCCAACACTTGACTTCTCCCCCAAGTTCCACCATGGCATGGGCCACGCCATGGGATTCCAACACCTCAGCCAATCCGTCCACCGTGTACCCTTGGGCCACGGCATTGAAATCCAGCTGAACACGGGGGTCGCCTTTGGACAAGTGGCCGCCCATCCGGCGCCCCTGCTCATCCTCCACGTCATTGTAGTCCACCACGTCTGTTCGGAAACGCGCAAAGGCCCTGACGCTGTCCACCATGGCCTGCGTCACCGTCTCCCGATGTTCCGTCCTGAAACCCCATAGCCGCATCAAAGGGGCCATCGTCACATCAAATGCCCCAAGTGACTCGCGGTGCACATCCGAGGAAATGTCCCAAAGCAAACTCCAAACCTGCCGAGGATCCTTCACCTCAAACACCGTGTCGGTGCGGTCGAAGCGGTTGAAGCGGGACAAGACCGATTCCGATCGCCAGGCATTCATCTCCACATCCACGACCTCCAATTCCTGCTCAAATGCGGATTGGGGCACAGAATCTTGGGCCACATACTTGATGGTGTACGTCGTGCCCTGGGCCTCCCCTTGATGCACCCAGATTTGCTGACCCGCAGGCAAAGAAGTCTTTTCTCCGCAGCCCAAAGCCACAAAGGCCCATGCCATGGCAAGGACCTTTGCAAGTGGAGAGGCTGTGGCCTTAGCCGCCAAAATCGTCGAAGCTGACGTTCTCCTCTGGCACGCCCCAATCGTCGCACATCTTGAGAACCGCCTGGTTCATCAAAGGAGGACCACAGAAGTAAAACTCAATGTCCTCAGGGGCATCGTGGCCTTCCAAGTGATGCTCGATCACAGCGTTGTGGACGAATCCAAGAAATCCATCTCCATCGTCTTCGATGCTCTTTTTCTCCTTCCAATTGTCCCCTTCTGCAGGCTCGGACAACACGAGGTGAAAGTCGAAATTGGGAAATTCCTTCTCAATGGCCCTGAAGTCATCCACGTAGAAGAGTTCACGCTTGGAGCGTCCACCGTAGAAGAAGGTCACCTTGCGGCCCGTCTTCAACGTATGGAAGAGGTGGAACAAGTGGGACCTCATGGGGGCCATGCCTGCGCCTCCTCCGATGTACACCATTTCCGATCCGGAGTCTTTGATGAAGAACTCGCCGTAAGGACCTGAAATCGTCACCTTGTCCCCCGGCTTTTGGGCAAACACAAACGACGAACAAATGCCAGGATTGACTTGCATCCAGCCTTTGCGGGCCCGATCCCATGGCGGGGTGGCAATCCGGATGTTGAGCATCACAATGTTGCCCTCAGCGGGGTGGTTGGCCATGGAATAAGCACGCACAATGGGCTCGTCGTTGACCATCTTCAAATCCCAAAGGCCAAACTTGTCCCATTCCGATTGGAAGGTGTCCGGCTCAGGGTGATGTTCAGGGTGGGCGGTGACATCCATTTCCTTGTAGTCCACCACTGTGGTGGGAACATCCACTTGAATGTATCCTCCTGCTTCGAAGTCGAGATGCTCTCCCTCGGGGAGACGGACCACGAACTCCTTGATGAAGGAGGCCACGTTGTAGTTGGAGACCACTTCGCACTCCCATTTTTTGATGCCGAAGACCTCTTCAGGGACTTGAATGTCCATGTCTTCCTTCACTTTGACTTGGCATCCGAGACGCCAGTTGTCGGCAATTTCTTTCCGAGAAAAGTGCGGTGTTTCTGTCGGAAGGATGGAGCCTCCACCCGAGTGCACCTGGCACCTGCACTGCACGCACGTGCCGCCGCCGCCACATGCAGATGGGAGGAACACCCCACTGTTGCCCAGCGTCGTCAAAAGCGTGGAACCACCGTCCACCTCCATGGTCTGTTCACCGTTGATGGTGAGCGTGAGTTTGCCCGCAGGGGAAAGTTTGGCCTTCACAAACAGCAGAAGGCTCACGAGCATCAGGATGACCGCGAGGAAGAAGGCAATGGTCAGGATCAGCGTCGTTGTCATGTCTCTCAGATTTCGATGCCCATGAAGCTCATGAAGGCAATGCCCATGAGTCCGGTGATGATGAATGTGATGCCCAGGCCACGCAATGGTGCGGGCACATGGGAATAACGAATTTTTTCACGAATGGCCGCGATGGCCACAATGGCCAACCACCAGCCCACACCACTGCCAAGTCCAAACACAGTGGCCTCTCCAATGGAGGGGTATTGACGCTCTTGCATGAACAAGGCGCCTCCGAGGATGGAACAGTTCACCGCGATCAAGGGCAAAAAGATGCCGAGGGCGCCGTAGAGCGCCGGCGCGAACTTCTCGACAATCATTTCAACCAGTTGCACCATGGAGGCAATGACGGCAATGAACATGATGAAGCTGAGGAAACTCAGGTCGACATTGGCGTAGTCCTCACTCAACCACGTGAGCGCCCCCTCCTTCAACACAAAGTTTTCAAGGAGGTAGTTGATGGGCACCGTAATGCCCAAAACGAAGATGACCGCAAGGCCGAGGCCGTTGGCCGTTTTGACCGTTTTGGACACCGCCAAGTAAGAACACATGCCCAAGAAATAGGCGAAAATCATGTTCTCGACGAAGATGCCTTTGACAAAAATGCTGAGGTATTCCATGGCTTAGTTTTCTTCGATAAGGGATGCGTTCCGGCTGCGCTGGATCCAAATGATGAGGCCTACAGTGATGAGGGCCATGGGAGGCAAAATCATCAAATTGTTGTTCTCGTAAAAACCTCCTTCAGAAATGAACCAGCTCGTGGGCAAGAACTTGACCTGCCCCATGCCTGGGAGAGAAATCGCCCCGCTTCCAAAAATTTCGCGGACAATGGACACCACAAGGAGAATCCATGCATAGCCCATGGCGTTGCCAATGGCGTCCAGCATGGAAGGCCCTGGTTTGTTGCCCAAGGCGAAGGCCTCGAGACGCCCCATGATGATGCAGTTGGTGATGATGAGTCCCACAAAGACGGACAGCTTTTCGCTGATGTCTGGCTGGAAAGCCTTGAGGACTTGGTCCACAATGATCACCAGAGAAGCCACCACCACAAGTTGCACAATGATGCGGATGCGGTCGGGGACAAAATTCCGGAGCAAAGAGATGATCACGTTGCCTCCAATCATCACGAACAGCACGGAGAGGCTCATGATCACCGCCTGCTGAAGCTGCACGGTGATGGCCAATGCCGAGCAAATGCCAAGCACCTGAACGGTGATGGGGTTGCTGTCGTCCAGAGGGTCCTTGAGGAGTTTGCGGTTGTTCTTGCTGAACAAGCTTTCACGCTTGGGCTCGACCGCAGTGTTGTTTTCGGTGCTCATCGTTCGGCGCGTTGAGATGCGTTGTTGAAATACTTCAAGTAGATGCCCATCGTTCGGTTCAGCATCTCATCCACGCCCTTGGACGTGATGGTGCCACCGGTGATGCCGTCCACACTGTGTTCGTTGGTGATGGCGCCTCCTTTCAAAACAGAGAAATACGTCGGGCCGACCTCCTCAAGGGTTTTGCCGGCAAACTTCTCTGTAAAGAAGCCCTCCTTGATCTCTGCACCCAAACCGGGGGTCTCTGTTTTGTGGTCAAACGTGGCCCCGTAGATTGTCTTCATGTCTCCTTGCATGGCCACATAGCCCCAAATGGGACCCCATAGGCCGGTGCCCACCATCGGGACGACGTAAAGCCTCTCCCCTTCCTTGTCGCACTCAAACACCGGGAATGTCAGTGCGTTTGCATTGCCCCAAGCGAGGTCTCCTTTGGCTGGTTTGTTCGCCCTGTAATCCTTCTTGATGTCGATGTTGAAGGGGTCAGTCGAATCTTTGGTGTCCACGTCGCCCTGCTTCAGAGAAACTTGCCCTCCAGTGGCATCGATGGCGATGCGTGTGGTCACGTACTGGGCGAACATTTCCTTGGCGTTGTCGCGGGTGGACTCCACTTGAATCGCCCCGAGGATGTCCATCATTTTTTTGTCTGCAGCGTTGGCTTGCTGTCTGGGCTTGAGGGACATGGAAGTAACTGCCAAAGCAGCCCCTACCACAATCACCATCACGATGGCAAAGCCAAACGTGTAGCCGGTTCCATTTTTGTTGATCGCCATGAGTCTGTGGTTCTATTCGTTCGATGGATGGGTTAGGCCACGGCTGCAGTCAGTCGCTTTTCACGTCGTTTGATGTTGGCCTCAATGACGTAGTGGTCAATGAGTGGGGCCATGACATTCATGAACAGGATCGCCATCATCACCCCCTCTGGATAAGCCGGATTGAAGACCCGAATCATGATGCTCAAAAGTCCCCCGAAGAATCCGTACCAGAGTTTCCCGGTGTTGGTTTGGGCCGCACTCACAGGGTCAGTGGCCATGAAGACCATGCCAAACATGAAGCCTCCCATCACCACTTGGTGCACTGGAGGCAGTGTCATGTAAGCGTTGGCGCCAATGAGGTTGAACAAGAAGCCCATCACCAATCCACCTGCGAGGAAGGACGTGATGACCCTCCAACTGCCAATGCCCGTCCAAATCAACATGGCGGCACCAATCAAGCACGCCAAGGCTGACGTTTCTCCCACCGAACCGGGAATGAGTCCCAAGAAGCAATTGCTCAACGAGAACATCCCTCCACTGGCAAACATGGACATCGTGGCTTGGCTGGCGTCCGCTGCTGCTGTGCCCACCGTCCCTGCCAAGTGTCCCAAAGCCGTCGCCCCAGTGTAGCCGTCGACCAACATGCCGCCCGCTTTGCTGCTGGCCACATCGTGGATCCAGATTTCCCCGCTCAATTGCTTGGGGTAGGCAAAAAACAGAAAGGCCCGGGCCGTCAATGCAACGTTCAAAATGTTCATGCCAGTGCCTCCAAAGACCTCTTTGGCCACCACCACGGAGAAGGCCACCGCCAAGGCCAACATCCAGAGAGGAACATCGACGGGCATGATCAAGGGAATCAACATCCCAGACACCAAATACCCTTCATTGATGCTGTGCCCGCGCATGCCGGCAAACAAAAACTCGATGCCCAAGCCCACGCCGTAGCTGACGACAATGAGTGGAATGACCTTCCATGCCCCCACCATGACATTGGCGAGGAGGTCGCTGGACTGACCCAAGCTCAAGTGGTACTGGTGGCCTATGTTCCACATGCCAAACAAAAGGCATGGCACCATGGCCACAATCACCAAGAACATGGTGCGCTTCAGGTCGATGCTGTCGCGCAGGTGGGCCCCAGAGGAGGTCACGTGCCCAGGGGTGAAGGCGAAGGTTTCCAAGGAATCAAAGACCACCCAGAAGCGCGACAACTTGCCGCCGTCTTCAAAGTGAGGCTTGATGGATTGGATGAGATTGTGAATGGCTTTCATCTTGCTTTGCTTCTTCTGTTGGGGATCAACCGAGTTCCACTTTCAATGCGTCCAAACCCTCCCGAACGATGGACTGGGCGGGGATCTTGGAGGTGCAAACGAATTCGCACAAGGCGAAATCTTCAGGAGCGACTTCATAGATGCCGAGTTTCTCCATGGCATCGATGTCATTGACCATGATGCTCTTGATCAAGTGCACCGGAAAAATGTCAAAGGGAAAAACCGCTTCGTATTGACCGCTGACCACAAACGCACGGTCTTCTCCGTTTTGGTTGGTGTCCAAGGTGTACGCTTTGGACTTGGGCATCAGCCAAGTTGGGTACGCACGGCTCGCTGAGAACTTGTTGATTCCAGGGCTGAGCCATCCTTCTGTCAACATGAACTTCGGGTCGTGTCCTTCTGGGAGCGCCACAATTTGACTGGCCGTGGCGCCGAGATAACCTTGTGGTCCGGCGTTGGTGCCTGTGAGGACACTGCCACTGATGAGGCGGGCTCCTTCTTTGATGTCCAAACCCAAACCCGACAGTTGGGCTCCAGCTTTGGTTCGAAGGTGCCTTGGGTTGGTCATTTCCGACCCCCCAGCCGCAACGACACGTGTGGCATCGTAGTGGCCCGTGCGCAGCAAGGTGCCCATGCTGATCACCTCCTGAAGGCCCAAGGTCCAAATCACCTCGCCCTTGTTGATGGGGGCTGTGTGGTGGATTTGAACACCGACATTTCCCGCTGGATGGGGGCCTGAAAAGGAAGTTGTGTTGCATCCGTTCAGGGAGGACAACTCTTTTTGGTCTGGACGGATGCCCAGATGGACACCACCGTCCCCTGCCAACATGGCCAAGGCATCGATGCCCTGCTGCAAATCTTCCAACCTTCCATCCACGACCACGGCTGGGTCCGCCGCCAAAGGCGACGAATCGAAG
>CALKGQ010000041.1 GCA_938085425.1 uncultured Flavobacteriales bacterium | reverse complement strand
AAAACGGCTCCTTGGCGTTTTGTTGGGCCCTACCTGCTGGGCCTGGGGGCCTTCGCAGGTTGGCTCCTTTGGATGCCGGTGCCTGCCACTTGGACGTTTTTGGCACTTTCCTCTTGGCATTTTGGGCAAAGTCACCTCTCGGGTCCCTCCAACACATGGCTGGGACGTATGCGGGGTTGGGCCATGGGCGCTGTGCTGATAGGTACCCTGCTGCATGCACAACGGGCTTCATCTGCAGAGGTGATGCTTTTCTGGATGTCTGTCATGGAAGCGACGCAGATCCTCGACGTGGTCGCGCGAATGCTTCCTTGGGCCGCGGGCCTTTGGACCGGCGCATGGATTTGGGAATTGGTCTGGTGGATGTCCGACAGAAGCCAACGCGACAAGGGCACCCTCCCTTTGAAGGCCGCTGGCTGGATGCGAGAAACGGCATGGTTGGCCGCCATGTGGCTGCTCGCCACAAACTCGGGCTTGCTTTGGGCCTTCACGGCGTACTTCTGCCTGGGCCACGCTGTGGACTCCTGGCGTATGGAGTTCACCGAGCACCAAGACTTGACCTCTGAATTCGCCACCTACTACAAATGGTCCCTGCCGTTCACTGCCGCTTTTTTGGCAGGTCTGCTCGCCATCCTTGGGGCCGTGGGCATGGGGTGGTTGAACGCCAGCTGGGCATGGGCTGCTTTGATTGCGGGCTCCGTCCCGCACATGGTGCTCCTCGACCATTGGGCCCCTGCGAAGCTTTCCCGTCAGACGAGCCCTTGAGCCCGAGATGGAACGTTCACTGGCATTTGACCGTGACGCCTCCCTCCCACGTTTCGCCTTGTGCGAGCATCCGGCCCACAGGCACGGCAGGCAATCCCTGTGATGCCAGCAACGCTTGCACGGCAGGAGCATGTTCTGGCGCCACAGACACCAACAGTCCTCCAGACGTTTGGGGGTCACACAGCAAGTCTTGTTGGTAGCCCTTTGCCACCTCCACGTGTTGGCCATAGCTCGCGTGGTTGCGCTTGGTCCCTCCCGGCACCATGCCTTGGGCGTGGTAAGTCTGGACTCCAGGCAAGGTTTGGACCCGATCGACCTCCACGGACGCACGGGTTCCACTGCCTTGGCACATTTCCAGAAGGTGGCCCAGCAAGCCAAACCCTGTCACATCGGTCATGGCATGCACCCCAGGGAGCTCAGAAAGCTCCGCCCCGATGGCGTTGAGCGTCTGCATGTTTTGGACAGCCGCATCGAGGTGGGCAGGGTCGACGTTGCCTCTTTTTTGGGCCGTCGTGATCATGCCGACTCCGATGGGTTTGGTCAAAAACAAGACATCACCCGGATGGGCTGCGGCGTTCTTTTGGAGTTGTGCAATCGGCACCCTCCCTGTGACGGCAAGCCCAAAAATGGGTTCTGGACAATCGATGCTGTGCCCCCCTGCCAAAGGAATGCCCGCCTCTTCACAGATGCTTCGCCCCCCCTCCAATACCTGGCCTGCCACCTCTTCGCTCAACTTGTCAATGGGCCATCCAAAAATGGCAATGGCCATCAGAGGCTTCCCGCCCATGGCATAGATGTCGCTGATGGCATTGGCCGCCGCGATGCGCCCAAACGTATGGGGGTCGTCCACAATGGGCATGAAGAAATCGGTGGTGCTGATGATGCCCGTGCCATCACCGAGGTCCACCACTGCTGCGTCGTCTTTGGTGTCGTTGCCAACCAAGAGCGAGGGAAACGATGGCCCAGTCTTCATCCCGTCCAACATGTTGTGGAGGACAGCAGGGGCAATTTTGCAGCCGCAGCCAGCCCCATGAGAATACTGGGTCAGGCGGATGTCGTTGGTAGGTTCCATGGGTTCCATTGGTTGTGGGCGTCCACACATCGCTGTGCGGTCTCCTCGGGGTTCAAACCACAGGCATCGACCGTGCGCATGTGCTCGCGCTGGTCCAACCCGTGGCGGTAGGTTTTGTCGTAGTACACCAAAGCCAATTTTGCGGCGGCGGACAAATCCCCTTCGTCCACATGGGCGATGGCCTTCTGGGCATGTTGTCCCCCAAGTTTGGTGCGGATGCGTTCGAAGGCCTGGTGCAAGGAAGCCTTGGAGGCATCGCCATACATCGAGAGCAAATGGTCGATTCGGTCTTGCTCTGTGCGCTCCAATTCCAAGACAGGGGCACTCCGCAGGCATTTGTGGAACCCTTCCGGGATGGACACCTTGCCAATCGACCGGCTTTCATTCTCCAGCCAAATTTCCTGGGTCTGTCCCTTGTCTGCATCGCGTTTGTCCATGGACCGAAGGGTCCAGGCCAAATCGTTTGAAAACTGCTCTGTGGAGGGCTGGGCGTGGCCTTCGAGATTGCCAAAAGCCGAGCCAAAGTGATCGGCCATCGCCTCCAAATCCACGGTCCGGCGGCCCAACACCTGCAATCGCCTTAGCACGTCCGTCTTCGCGGTGCCTGTCATGCCGCCAAGCACCACGTAGGGCCTGGGTTGGCAAAGGGCCTCGCGCAATTCTGCACGGCAGGCCTTGTAGCCTCCCTCGCAGCGGCTTACTGGAATGCCGGCTGTTCGGAGCAGCCAGTCCACACTGCCCGAGCGCATCCCTCCTCGCCAGCAATAAAGCAGCAAAGGTTTGCGGTCGGCGTGCGACTCGAGCAAAACACGGGCCTGGGTCACAAGGCTGCGCATCTTGGGGCCCACGAACTCCAACCCCAGCTCCACGGCGGCCTGGTTGCCTTCTTCCTTGTAGGTCCTCCCTACTGCGGCCCGTTCCTCGTCGCTGAACATTGGCAATGAATGCGCGTCCGGCAAATGGCCCTGCGCAAATTCCCCTGGGCTGCGGACATCGAGCAACACCGCCCCCTCCTCGGCAGCTGCCAAAAATTCTGTGGGACGCAAGAGATGCTCGGGGATGGCCATGGCGGACAACAAAGATGCCCCAGGCTGGGCCTCCTACCACAAAAAAACGCGCCCATTTCTGGACGCGTTCCTCGCAAACCGAACCTGTTCAGGATTCGAACCAAATTTCTTTTTCATTCCCTCGCATACACAACGACGGCCACTTCTGGCGGTTGGTTGGGCTCTGGCAATACGGACAGCCGAGCAGAAGCCGAACCCGACTCTCCATAAGCATCCGTCACCGTCAATTCAAAAGTGTATTTCCCTGGAGTCGCCTTGAAAGATGAGCGACCAGGCTGTTCTTCTGCCAATTGGACATCGGGACCCTCTGTTTGGGCCCAGTTGAATGTGAGTGAATCTCGTTCATTGTCGAACGAACTTGCTCCATCCAACACGATCTCCATCTCGGAAGAAGACGCATCACGGTCATGGGGAACTTCAAAATGAAGACGAGAGGCCTCATCGGCCATGTCAGCTTCCTGAGCTTCTGCCACCATTGCAGATTCGGCATCGATGATGGCCTGGGCCTCCATTCGTTCCATTTGTTGCGCTTTGAGAATGCCCAACCCTGCTACACTCAATACCAGCGCAGCTGCTGTGATTTGCTTTTCCATGACGGTTTGTGATTGAGGTGAATCTGAAGATGAAGGAAGACGCGGTGGCTACGTTGAGCCACCGCGTCTGTCAAGGCCATTCTTACTTTTTGGTAAGGATGCTCCAAAGGATCAAAAGGGCAACGAGTCCGACGAACCCGCCGTTTCCGAGAGTGGTGATCAAACCGGTCAGGTTGTCGACCACCGTCATGCCTGGGAACATTTCTGCGCCAAAGACGACTTCAGTCACAACAGCCAAGGCGGCGAAACCAATCAAGAGTTGAGTAAGGCTTGTGAAGAAGCCGCTCATGAATTTGAATACATTGTCCATGATGTAAGGGTTTTGAGGTTAGGACTGCTGCAAATCTGCCCCCAAAGACATCGTGTTCACAGGACACGATTTTAAGTCATGAACAATAAATCGTTGAAACACACCCACTTACCCTTTAAACACTGGCCTTCCGACACGCAAAAGTGACGGCCAAAGCCGCCACTTTCTCGCAAATCTTCATCCAATTCACTCCATCTCAGTTCGTTCAAATGCAGTCAAAGTGATCTTCAAACCACTCTCTCCTCCTCCAAGAGCCATTTTTGGCTGTAGCGCTGTAGGTAAATGATGGTCCAAGTCATGGACCAGATCAGTCCGGTCATGAAATAAAATTGTATCAGGGAATCCATCGCGGTTCGTTTGTTTGTTTTGTGCCCGCTCCATGCCGACATCTATCACAACAAACGACGGTTCCTCTCGAAAGGTTACATAATTTTATAGGAATTTTATACGCGACCGAGATCATCCCTGTTCTTGCCACTTCGCACGATATTGTGGGCATGAGAGAAATGCCCCCTTGTTTGACGCTGCTCCGTCAATTTCCTGCTCTTTTCTTAAGTTTTGTTTGCCTCCAAGGCATGCACGCCCAATCGGCGGCAGTGGACCTCGGCTCCGTCCTGGGCCACGAATTGGGAGAGAAATTCACGCGTCACCACCAGGTGGTGGACGCCATGGAAGCCCTCGCCGCAGCGCGACCCCACTGGCAATTGACGGAGTATGGCACCACCAGTGAAGGCCGTCCCCTGCTGGGCTTGATCATGTCTTCGCCAGAGAACATGGCCAACTTGGAAGCCCTGAAAGCCCAAAACCGAAAGCGCGTGAAAGAAGGTGTGGACACCGGGGACCGCGTGGTGTGGGTCTACCTGAGTTACAACGTGCACGGCAACGAAGCCGTTTGCACCGAGGCCGCCATGGCCACCGCACAGGCCTTGGCCACGACCCACAGCGCATTGCTGGAGAAGGCCGTGGTCCTCATCGATCCCTGCGTCAACCCCGATGGA
>CALKGQ010000040.1 GCA_938085425.1 uncultured Flavobacteriales bacterium | reverse complement strand
TCGGAACGCGCAATGCCATGGCACTTCTCAACTTGGGATGGTCCAATGCCTTCCTCTGGGATGGCCGCATGCCGAGTCTCGAAGACCAAATCCGCGACCCCATTTCACATCCTGATGAAATGAATTTGCCGTGGCCCGAAGCCACATCAAGGCTGCAAGCTCAAGTGGATCAACCCAATTACCCGCAATTGTTCTGGGATGCCTTCGGATCCGAGGAGATCACAGAGGATTTGACGGTTCAGGCGATTGCGCAATTTGTCCGTACGATGATCAGTTCAGACAGCAAGTTTGACCATTGGCGCCGAGGCGAATTGGACTTGACGGACAGCGAATACAGCGGGTACGAGATTTTCTTGAGAGAAGGTGGCGATCCTGAAAACGTGCCGGGCGGGCAATTTGGTGGCGATTGCTTCCATTGCCACGGAGAAGCTGGACTTCAATTCACCGACCATCTGTTCCACAACAACGGCTTGGACTCGGTCTTTTTGGTGGATCCCGGGCACGCATGGGTGTCGGGAAACCCCCTCGATTCAGGCAAATTCCGCACCCCAACCTTGCGTAACGTGGCCCTTTCAGCCCCCTACATGCACGACGGCCGGTTTGGCACTTTGGAGGAGGTCATCGACCACTACAATGCTGGCGGAGTTCCTTCCTCCACGTTGGACCCCTTCATGAAGTACAGCTACGGCGGACTTTCCCTTGCACCCTCGCAGAAGGCAGATCTTTTGGCCTTTTTGCACACCTTGACCGACACGGCATTCACACAGAATCCGGCCTTTCAAAACCCACATTGACGTAACCTTCTGTTCCCTCCTCACGTACGCGAGGACATGTGGATGAAAGAACAGTTGACTACTTGGACCTCCCTGGCCTTGACGGCTGGGGCTCTTGTGTTTTTCCCCTTGAACGCCAAGGCAGAATGCCCTGAGCTTCTGGATGGGGATGGTGCGGTGGCGGACGAAGCCGTGTACCACGAATGCAACGACGGCAATGGCCCTTGGCAGTTCTTTCCATTGACCAATGGCACATGGACCAACGTGACCGTGGACTGGGGCGATGGTTCCGCCGCTGAGGTGATCAGCGAGTGGAGCGACGTGGCCCCCATTTCCCACATGTACCCTTACCAGGACCACACGTCCTACACATTGACCTTTGTCTCCAGCACATGCTCGGCCACCGCGACCTTGCACAAAAGTGTGTTGGTCAACCCAGCCATCGTCGTCCCTGAAGGATGGCCCACTGGTGCTTGTGCCCCAGCCACCCTCAACTTCATGAATGGCTCCACCAATGTCACCCCTGACACGGAGTTTTCATGGTCGTTCGACGATGGAAGCACCTACAACTACGGAGCTGAAAACGACGGGGCCACCGTGTCACATCTGTACAACGCTTTCACCACCGGTTGCCAGCGTGAAGTCACCCTCACCGCCACAAATGCCTGTCGAACTTCGGAATTTGGCGTACCTGCCGCTGTGACCATTGACTACATCAACATCTGGGATCGGGACAACCCCATGATCGCAGCTTCTGATGTGGTGCTGTGCTGGCCAGAGAACACCGTGGACCTGCGCAACATTTCTGAAAAGGTCTGTTTGGCCAATGGCAACACACAGCAAAGACTGGAGCGCTGGGACTTTGGCGGGCCTTACGGACCGGGTGGCTTGGAATCCATTGATTGGAGACCTTGGACCACAAGTGCGCCGATCACACTGACCTTTCCTTCCACAGGGATCTACACGGTTGAATTGGAAGTCGAGAATTACTGTGGCGTGGACAACACCACCTTGCAAATTGAGGTCAGGGAACCCTTGACCGCGGAATTGACTGGGCCTTCTGAAGCCTGCCAAGGAGAGCGTTTGGACTTCACGGCTTCTTCTCCAGGCGCAGATTGGTTCAATTGGGATTTCTATGGGACCAATGCCATTTGGTACCCTTCATCCACAGGCGAAATGCAGTGGACGTACAACAACCCTGGGCAATACACAGTCACGGTTGCCATGGGATTGGCTGGAGAAACAGAGTCTTGCGTCGCCACAGCCATCCACAAAATTGACGTCCTTCCCAAGCCCCGTGCGGAAGTTGATTTGTCGCAAGATGAGGGCTGTGATGCCATGACGGTGGTGGCAGAAGAGGTCTACCTCGAGGGAGCTATCTACGAATGGGCACTTCCCGATGGGTCCAGCGCTTTTGGCCCGGCTTCCCCGGAAGTAGCGCTGCTCACCTCTGGGACCCATGTCTTTGGCGTCACGGTCACAGGCAACAATGGGTGCACTCGACAAGCCCTGGCCACAGCAGAGGTGTTTGCGTCCCCTGCAGCAGATTTTGCAGCAGGCGACGTCTGCGAAGGCGAACTTTCTTCCTTTGTGGATTTGAGCTTGCCACAAGGTGCATCAAGCCTCCAAACGTGGCAATGGACCTTTGGAGATGGATCCGTATCAGAAGACCAACATCCAGAACATCTCTTTGAGAATGCAGGGACCTTTGACATCGAGTTGGAAGTTTCTGACCTGAACTGTACATCAAGGGCAGTGCAAGAGGTCGAGGTATTGAACGCACCAGAACTGCTGATCTCAAGCAACATCAGCGAGGGTTGTACCCCTTTGTTTGTGGATTTTGTGGCATCCTCTGACGGGACGGTGGCATGGACGTTTGGCGATGACCATGGCGCCAACGGAGACTCTGTGTCCCATGTTTTTCTTGGCGACCCATCTGTGGCACAAACGTATGAGGTGACAGCCTTGGCCATCAATGAGGCGAACTGTGCCACAGTCCAAACCATGGAGGTGTCGAGGCGAGAAAGTGCAGAAGCTTTGGGCTCGGTATCTGGTCCTGAATGCTCCCCGTTTTCTCCGGTGTTTGTCAACGAAAGTGTCCGTGCGGACAGCTACAAGTGGACCTTCCCTGACAATTCCGTCAGCACGGACGTCACTCCAGAATACGAATTCACCAACACCACTGGCTATGAGGTGGCAGAAGGCGTTGAACTCGTGGCTTTGCATGCCGGCGGCTGCCATGACACCATCACAGTGCCTGTGAGGGTGTACCCCGAGGCGCTGTTCTCCATGAACCTCGCGTCGACAGAAGAATGCGCTCCCTTCTCGATCATGGCACCTCCAGTGCCCAATGCCGAGAACCACATTTGGGACTTTGGCGATGGAACACCAACCTCCGCTGTGCCCAACCCCATCCATGTCTATGACAACAACACCGATGCTCCGGTGACCTACACCTTGGCTCTCCAAGCTTCGAATGCCTTTGGATGTCCCGGCACCGTGGCCCGTGACATTGTTGTCAACCCCACGCCATTGGCTGATTTTTCAGCGGACGTTCAAAACGGATGTGCGCCACTGACCGTGACCTTCACGGAAACAAGCCAGCATGCGCAGCAGCACATGTGGGACTACGGGGATGCCACCCAATCCGCAGGATGGTCCAACCAATCCCACGAGCATACCTTCGAACTCGGCGGATTCCAATTGGCCGCCAGATCAGTGACTTTGACCGTGGAAGCAGAAGGCGGATGCACAGCCTCCCACACGGTCGCTGTTGAAGTGTACCCCCAAGTTCATGCCATGCCCATTGGAGAACTTGAGTCATGTGCGCCTTGGGCAGCCGACCTCTTGGCCTTGGGATACGAAGGAGCAACAGACCACAGTGTAACATGGACCATTGACAACGACGAGACCTTTTCTGGAACCAACCTTCAACGGACGTTTCCAGGCCTGGAAGGCCAGGACCAATTGCTCGACCTGAACCTTCACGTAGAGTCGCCTTACGGGTGTGCGGCGGAAGCCAACGTGACTGCTGTGGTCCATCACCAGCCTGTTGCCCAATTCAACCTGAGCGAAGCGGCAGCTTGCGCTGGAATCTCCATCGGGTATGAGTCCGCAAGCGAATATGCCAGCAATGTGACCTTGGATTGGGGCGATGAAAGCCCTGAAACTTCGTCTCCAATGGGTTCGCATGTCTACGACAACGACGCGTTTGAACCGCGTGTGTTGGAAGTGGTTCAAACCGCGACCACCGACCACGGATGTTCGGCTGTCAGCAGCGTGAACCACACGGTTTACCCCCAAGTTCGGGCCCAGTTTTTGCAGCCCGCACCGGCATGTGCCCCTGCTGCATTGACACTCGTCAACCAGAGCACCAATGCCAATGGGACCTTCACCTGGGATTTTGGCGACGGAGCACCTGTATCTCACAGTGCCCAACCCAGTCACCTCTTCGACACCCCAGCGGACATGAGCAGCACCTACAACGTCTCCTTGTTGGCCACCAGCACTTACGGTTGCATGGATTCCACATCACATGCCGTGGTGATCGAAGCCACCCCTGTGGCAGATCTCGACATTGTGGCGCAAGAGGGCTGCTATCCTTTGGAGGTCACTTTTGCCAACCAAAGTGTAGGAGGAGACCACTACGATTGGGCCTATGGCACCGGCATGGTGAGTTCAGAAACAGCCATGGAGCACACCATCTCATACTTCAACCCAACGGGATCGGTGGTGACCTACCCAGCGGTGTTGACCGTGCATTCCGATGCAGGCTGCAGCAGCCAAGATGTTGTGTACATCGAGGTTCTTCCTGAAGTGGAGGCACGCATCGAAGGAGGCCTTTCTGGTTGCACCCCACTGGATGTGGACTTCTTGAACCTCAGCGACGGGGCCGTGACGTACGAATGGAACTTTGGAGATGGCGGACAGAGCGCGACGATGCACACAAGTCACACCTTCACAGCTTTGCCGGGGGAAGACGCTCAATACACCGTGACCCTAACGGCAACTTCCGTCCACGGCTGCACCGACACCGCTGAGGTAAGTGTGCAAGTGTTTGCGCAACCCGATGCCTCCTTCGTTTCCAGTGGAACCCAACTGACTTACCCGGATGCCGAGGTGGTGTTTTCCAACACCTCCACTGCTGGAGAAAGTGCTGCTTACTACTGGACCTTCGGAGACGGCCAAGTAAGTTATGCCCAGAATCCTGGCACGCACACTTTCAACAGCTGGGGCACTTACGACATCACCTTGGAAGTTGACAATGGGATGTGCTCCGATGTGGCCACTTCTGCGGTACAAATCTTGGCCCCTGTCCCCACCATTGGCTTCACAGGGGAAGGCACTGGCTGTGCTCCGCTGACCGTTGCATTCCAAAACGAAAGCAGCTACGCCAGCAGCTACCGCTGGGAATTTTCAGACGGTTCGGTGCGCAGCGATGACCATCCTGTTCACGTCTTCCACGAACCAGGGGTCTACGATGTAACCCTGTTTGTGGAGGGGTATGAAGGGTCTGAACTGGTGGAGGTGCACTCTGCTGTCGTGGAGGTGTTTCCAACGGCAGAAGCCGCCTTCACCTTGAACCCCAACCAAGTCATGGTGCCCGGGCAACCTGTTTTTTGTTTGAACCTCTCAGAAAATGCGACGAGCTATGCGTGGGACTTTGGAGATGGTCAAACCAGCATTGCAGAATCTCCTGTGCACGAATACTTGGAGCCTGGCATCTTTGACGTGTCCTTGACCGCCACCAATGTCTGGGGCTGCGAATCCACATACATTTTGCCAGAGGCGGTCTTGGCGGAAGCAGGCGGCGCCGTGGAATTCCCGACAGCCTTCACGCCGAATGCCACGGGATCCAATGGCGGCTATTACGACCCCACGGGCTACGACAACGACGTGTTCCGTCCTTTGCATGTGGGGGTCGAGTCTTATGAATTGATGGTCTTCACCAAGTGGGGAGAGATGGTGTTTTTCTCCAACGACGTCCACGTGGGTTGGGATGGCTACATCCAAGGCCAATTGGCATCACAAGATGTCTATGCATGGAAGTGCACCGCCGTCTTGAGCGACGGCGCCAAAGTCCAGCAAATAGGCAACGTGACGTTGCTGGCGCGTTGATGTAACCCTTGCGGCTTCTTTCCGTACATAAGAACATGACCCAGAGTCCTCGATCTCTCAACCATTTGGCAGGCCACAAGATGTGGCTTGCCTTGTTGGTTTGTGCGATGGCCTCCTCCAGCACTGTACGGGCCCAGGACCAGCAATTCACGCAATTCAATGCCGCTCCAACTTCCTTCAACCCAGCCTATGCTGGGGTGTCTGGACAGGCTCGCCTCGTGTCGTTGTACCGCGCCCAATGGACCGCATTGCCGCAGGCATTCACTGGATTGCACATTGCCTTTGACCGTCCTACGTTGGACAAAAAAATGGGCTTTGGCTTCCTGCTTAGCAATGAACAAGCAGGGGCAGGTGCGCTCAACCGCACGCAATTCATGGCCCAGGCAGCCCACAACCTGCGACTTGGGCGTCGTTTGAATTTGCGCACTGGAATGCAAATGGGGTTTGGCGCCAGAAGCATCAACATGAACAGTTTGGTTTTCATGGATCAAATCTTGCGTGACCACGCGGAGGTGTCTTTGGAACAAGGCATCGGCATTGGCACTCAATACGTCGACATGGGGGCTGGCATGATGTTGCTTTCCCGAAGGGTTTGGTTTGGGGCGTCTGCCCACCACCTGACTTCGCCCAATGTCAGCCTCAACCCCGCTTTGCCAGAACAATTGGACATGCTGCTGACAGGACATGGCGGGGCGCGCATCCAGCTTGCAAGAGGACCACGCGGAAGGTTCCGCCGGGACTTTGTGGTGTCGTGGAAGTACATGCAACAGGGACGTCGGAATCAATTGGACATTGGGACCTATTACGACATGACGTTGTTCACCCTCGGCATGTGGTACCGCGGCATCCCGGTGCAAGCCAACGAAGATGGTTCATTGGACACCGATGCCCTGAGCTTTGTCTTTGGATTTGGCACAGGAGATCTCAAATTGGGCTACAGCTACGACATCACTTTGAACCAACTGGGCGTCCTCAACACCGGTGGCTCGCATGAATTCAGTGTGAAATACCTCTGGGATGTCGCACGTCGCCGTGACCCTAGGCCTCCGTACCACCCTTGCGTGGAATACTGATCTGGTTGACCTCTGGCTCCAAATCAATGCCAAAGCGTTGTTTGACCGAGGCCATGATGTCCTCTGCCAATTGCCAGATTTCCAAACCTGTCCCTCCCCCAAAATGCACGAGGACGAGCGCTTGCTTGTCGTGGACCCCATGGGTGTCCCTTTTGTGACCTTTCCATCCGGCCTGGTCAATCATCCAGCCCGCCGCCAACTTGACCCGGCCATCTGGCAGCGGGTATTGCGGCATGTTGGGATGATCGAGGAACAGCTTTTGGGCCACCTCGGCAGGAACTGAGGGGTTTTTGAAAAATGACCCCGCGTTGCCAATCTGCTTCGGATCGGGCAATTTGGACTGTCGAATGCGGATCACCGCATCGCTCACGTCCCTGTGGGTTCGTTGGGTTTTGGGGATGGCTTGGAGCTCGGCCTCGATTGCACCGTAACCAGTGCGAAGAATGCTGGAGCGGTCCAAATCAAATGCCACACGAACAATGACCCAAAGTCCCTTTTGACCGCGCTTGAAGACACTTTCCCGGTAGCCAAAATCGCACTGTTCTGCATCGAACCGTTGCAAGGCACCATCCGACAACCGAACCGCATCGAGCCATGCAAATCGGTCTTGAATTTCCACCCCATAGGCCCCAATGTTTTGCATGGGACTTGCGCCCACACTTCCCGGAATCAAAGACAAATTTTCAAGGCCTCCCCACCCCTCGTCCAACGTCCTCATGACAAAGTCGTGCCACCCCTCTCCTGCCCCTGCGGCCACTTCAACATGCTGGCCATCGTCGGACAACACCTCGATTCCTGTCAGCTGAACAAGCACGACCAAGGCATGCACATCGCCGTGGAGCAACATGTTGCTCCCCCCACCTAGAACCAGGAGAGGCACCTTCTGTTCTTCCGCCCAGGCCATGGCCTCACGCAAGGCACCCATCGTCGTCACTTGGACAAACCAACGTGCATGGGCCGAGATGCCAAACGTCGTCCAAGGCGCCAGGTCGACATGTTCCTTCACCTTGAAGGCCCCTTGCCCATCCTCGGTCGCATCCTCCAGCCAAGGTCCCAAAAATGCCTGAGATGAAATGGGTTCCCAAGGACCCCCGTCCTCCAGCATGTCCAACACGCGTTGGCGGTCGGGCCAAGTGTTGCAGACCACATCCTGGCGCAGCCATTGACCGCCGATTCGGGTGCATTCCCAAAACCGGTCAGGGCCCTGCACGGCGTACACATTCTCTGTTCCACGCAACTGGAGGTAAACCGGATACTCCATGTCACGAAGTTGCCCCAATTTTGCACTTCAGACGCACCCACCATGAAAGCTTCTCACAACCCCAACGCTGACAACTCCCAGGCCAAGGCCCAAGCCACTTTGGCCATGGCGGCCAGAGATTGGGCCGAAGCCTTGCGCCTTTGGAAATTGTGGTGGTCGTCCCACCCCCAAGAAGCCACAAAGGATCCCGATGCCATGCACGACAGGGCGGTCAGTCACTTTCATTGCGAAGAACCCGGAAAGGCCCTCGAATGGCTGGACTTGGCGGCAGCCTTGCAACCCGAGTACAGTTACCGGTATGCCTCTCGTGGATGGATGAAGCAAGCCACTGGCGACACTCCTGGCGCCATTGCCGATTACCAACGCGCCGTCCAACTGGACCCCGAGGACGCTGTGACATGGAACAACCTGGGCCTCTTGGAAGAACAAATGGGGTACCAAGCCCAAGCCCAGGAGCGTTTCAAAATCAGCGATGAACTCATGGGGATTTTGGAGGAGCGTGGGATCGACACCGAGAACGCGCCTCCCCCATCGGCGACCTTGGAAGCACCACCGTTGGACCTGACAAGCACCCATGAAAACCTCTCCTTCTGGGGAGAATGTTCCAGGGCGCTTCGGACCTCTGAAGGTCGATCGGAGCTGTGGACTTTCATCAAGAATGGCTTTACCTTGAGGGGCTGAAGCCCGTTCTCGTGCCCATTCAACGTCAAGCCCTCAAACCTCATCCCAGGACCCTCACCGGCACCTCCTTCCTCGACGAGGTTCTCGAGGCCATCGTGAACGATCCCAGATTTGCCAACCGTCAATTGGAACGGTTGGCCGTGGTGGTGCCAAGCCATCGCGCCATGGCAAAGTTGCGACATGGGCTTCGTGCGAAGATGGACGGACCTGCGAGGATGCCACAATTTTATGCGCTCTCCGGTTTCATTGAAGCCTCTTCCCACTTGGCCGCCGCCGATCCGCTGGAGGTGTTGGCACGGATGTACAGTCTCATTCAAGAAGAGGACGATGCCCCCTCCTTCGACAGATTCGTGCCTTGGGCGACCGTTGTCCTGTCCGATTTTGCAGCTGTGGACCACGAATTGGGCGATGTGCACAAGGTGTTTCAAAACCTCGCCGACATCCAAGGCATCGAAGATTGGAGTTTTGGAGAACCGGAGCTTTCAGAAGACCAAAAGGCGTTTGAACGTCAATGGCGAAGGCTCCCCGGCTTGTACCACAAATTGCATGGGTCGCTGCTCAACGATGGACTCGCCACAAGGGCACAACTGACCCGAAGCGTTGCCGAAGGCCAAGGCCAAATGGAGGTGGACCACGTGCTTGCCGCAGGTTTGGCCACCATGAGCAAAGCCGAGTGGCGCTGTCTTCAAAGGTGGGAGGAAAGAGAGGCGCTCACTGTCCTTTGGGACGGAGATGCCAGTTACGTGGACGACCCACACAACGAAGCGGGGTTGTTCATCCGCAAACACCGAAACCGCAAGGGCGCATTTCCAAGGTCCACCTTGGCCAAATCGCCGCCCGAGGTGAAGGCCGTTGGGTGTTCCTCCACGGTCAGCCAAACGCAATATGTGCGCGACACATTGTCCAAACTGACGCCCGAAGAACTCGACCAGACCCTCGTCATCCTTCCAGATGGAAGCAGTTTGGGCACCTTGCTTCAGGC
>CALKGQ010000039.1 GCA_938085425.1 uncultured Flavobacteriales bacterium | reverse complement strand
GAAGGTCCGGGTCAATGAGGGAGATCTGGTGCTCGATGCTTGGCAACCCATGTCGGGCCTGCTGCAGGTCTTGATGGACCCCAACCCCGCCTTGAGCGACAGTTTGACCTATGACATCACGACCTGGGCCTTGCCCTACGTGTTCGGATTGGAGGCGTATGCGCTGCCCACCCCAGTGGTCCAATTGGAAGAATGGCGCTCGGCCAGACCTTCCTTTGACACCGTCTTCGGCGGGGAAACACCAGCCTATGCTTATTTGGTGGCCTACGCGACCGATGCAGGCACGCCTGTGCTTGCCCAAATGCTTCAGAAAGGTCTTGTGGTGCGGGTGGCCAAACGCGCCATCGAAGTCCAAGGCAAGACCTACCCTCCCGGGACGCTCGTGGTCACCAGACGCAACAACGAGGCGCATTGGTCCGACATCGATCGCCACATGGCGCAGTGGATGGAAGGACAGCTCGGCGTCGAGGTGGCCCGGCTGGAGAGCGGCATGGTGGCGTCCGGTCCCGATTTGGGGGCCTACGATGTGGCTGCCCTCGATGCGCCAAAAGTGGCGGTCGTGATGGGGGAAGATGTGTCTTCCTTGAGCTTTGGAGAGGTCTGGTACACTTTTGAAGAATCATGGGGCTACCCCATGACGGCTGTCCAAGGATTGGACAGGGTCGATTGGGATGCCTACGACGTGGTGGTGCTTCCCGAAGGCTGGTACCAGGTGGACGACGAGGAGAAGAACGCCATCGCCTCATGGGTGCGCGAAGGAGGTCGGCTGGTGGCCCTGGGCGGCGCGTGCAGCCTCGGGGTGGAAGATTGGGGGGTGACGCGTTACAGCGACGAGGAGGACAAAGAAACAAGGCGCGACGAGCGCAACGCCCATGCGAAGGCGGACCGCTATGCACCTTATGCCCTCTCCGACCGCAACGGCATCCGCAACGACATCCCAGGGGCGGTCTATGCCGTGACGCTCGACCCGACCCATCCCCTCGCCTATGGCTACGGGGACACCTACTGGAGCATCAAAACGTCCAGCAGGCGATTTGCGCACATGGCCTCAGGCCACAACGTCGGGATCCTGCATGGCGACGTGAAGCCCTTGAGCGGATTTGCGGGCAGCCGGGCGAATGATCGGCTGCAAGAAAGCCTGAGCTTTGGGGTCCACGACATGGGGGCAGGGCATGTGGTGTACCTCGCAGACAACGTGCTGTTCCGGGCTTTTTGGAAGGATGGGCACAAATTTTTTGCGAATGCCGTGTTCTTCAGTGCGGCAATGTGATGAGGCTGGCAACGACCACATGCAACATTTGGCGTAAGATTCTCGTACGCACGGGCATGAAGGACGAATTCACTTGCTCTCCTCCCGTTTGGCTTGGCCATGCGTACCGCATGATTTGGATTGCTGCGGCATTGACAGGGTATTTGAGTGCCTGGGCGCAACCCGATCTGAGCAGGAGCCTGCCTCCCTTGCCCGACGGCTTTTGGCTCCAAGTGGAGGAAGTGGTGCAGCATACGACGGGGGAACTGTCTGGAATGACCACCTACCGAGTGTACCTGAATTGTTTGCACCCGCTCGATTACGTGAGCGCCTGTTCAGGCGACAATTCCAACCCCATGTCCATCCAAGTGGAAGAAGGTTGGTACAACAGTCCCTTCAATGCTGGCTGGAATGCCCTCGGGATCAATCCCCTGTTCCTTTCAACCGTTCCAGAGCTTGCTTTCGACAGTTTCTTGGACCTTGGGGGAAGTGATTCCAATACTACTGCCGATCCTTCCTTGGCTCAAGGTGCTGTGCCCTTCCATGAGGAATTCAAAGGCACCACCCCCATGGGGTCCAGCTTTGTCGTGGACGATGAAACAGGTGCTGCTTGGTACATCCCCTTTCCCGGACTTGATGTTTCCGACTCTCACCCAGCCTTCGCAGGAGATGACTTGCGTGTGTTGGTGGCACAGCTGACCACAGCTGGCCAAATCTCAGGTCAAATCCAAGTCCAAATCTTCCGGGAAGGCAGCCAGGCCCAGGAGCTCCGTTCCTTGCTGACCATCGTCACCGATCCTGTGTTTGGATGCACCCAGCCCGAGGCCTTCAACTACGACCCTGAGGCCACAGCGGACGACGGCGAATGCAACTTGCAATGTTCGACAGGGACGCGATTTGATGTGCCCACCGGACGCTGCGAATTGGCGGCATGGTTGGGGGATGTGGGTGATTTTGGAATGCTCGACCCCTGTCATTTGGACTTGGACGGCTCAGGCGCCATGGACATCACCGATTGGAACCGCATCCTTGTGGTGCTTGGCGAAGATCCAGGCCTGCCGCTTTCCAATTGTGGAGCCGGGACGTTCTACGACGAAGACCTTGGACATTGCTTCGCCGCTCCTTCCAATGTCGGGGAAGGCAACGGTTGGAACAATCTCCACCCCAGGTTCTTCGATTTGAATGGGGACGGTGCATTGGACGTGGTCGACTTCGTCAACCTCCTGTCCGTCTTTGGGAAGGTCTGCCCGAATTGAGGCAAGCTTCCATGCATGGCCAAGTTTAGGCCCCGAAGTCGATGGTGTGACCTCCTTTCAACTCCTCGTAAAGGCCTGCTCCTGCGACGGCCACCACGGGCACGGCGAAGAACAGCCCCACCCCTAGGGCCAATGCGCCCAACAGGATGACGAACACAGACAAGAAGGCCATGCCCACCACCTTCCAGAAACGTCCTTGGGTCCAAACAAGGCGCCAGCTCTCTTTCAAAGCTTCCACGGCCCCCAACTCAGGACGGTCCTGAAGGACATAGAACGACTGGGACAATCCCACAGCGGCAATGATGCCCGGGATGATCAGAAAAAAAGTGGCGACGACACTGATGGCGCTGACCAACAAGAACAAGATGAGCGTGGGCAAGAACTGCCGGAAGCCATCGAAGTAGGTTTCAAAAGCTGGGGTTTGGCCACGGTACAATTGCACCATGGTGCGGTTGAATCCGAAGGACAAGGCTCCGGAAAGCAACAAGGTCCCAAGTCCAAAGCCTACACTTCCAATGACAGAGGAAATCACGGCGTGAAGAAGCACGAGCCCGATGGCCACGAGCCATTTCGAACGAAGCTGTTCCCAAGCGAAAGAAAGGATGTCAATGTTGGCGCGCATGTCAGATGAGTTTGCGGCCAAGGTACAGCAAGGATGCTGGACTGGATTCCACACGCAACCGATGCTCTTCAGGCCTGCCAGGGGTCAGTTGCCAAAGTTGGCAAGCAACACGAGCAAATCAGAAACGTTGACGTTGCCGTCGCCGTCCAAGTCACCCTCGACAGCGCAAGACGTGATCTCGCAGGAGCCGTCGTCGAAGGCCGCCTGTGCATTGAAGTTGCATGCGAAGTCGTAGGTGCAACCTCCGATTTCGATCACCACCTCCACTTCCGGCAGTGTCAGGGTCGCCCCTGCATATTCATCTCCGCCCGAACTGGTGGGGTTGCCTGCGGCCAACCCTGCGGCGTAGAACGTCACATCCCCTCCCTCAAGGGGCGCCGTCCAATTCACCGAGAAGGCATTCGATGCGCTGGCGGCGTTGTGCTCAAAGATGTGCCGTCCGCCCACGTCTTCCAGTTGCGTGTTCGCAGAAGGATCGGAGAACGTTCCGGCGTTGGTGCTGGAGGCATCCAACACGGCGGTGGCCTGCATGCCATAGCGTGGCGGGGTGCCTTGGCTGGTTTG
>CALKGQ010000038.1 GCA_938085425.1 uncultured Flavobacteriales bacterium | reverse complement strand
AGTTCTGGGAGCAGTTGGGCCATGGGCGCTTCCAAATCAAGGACACCCGTGCCATGGAGATGCATCAGGGCATTGGCGGTGGCAGCGACCTTGGTGATGGAAGCCAAATCATACAGAGATCCTGAAGTGACCGGTGCGTTGCCGTCCAATGTGCCCACCGACCTGTCCAGCACGATTTGTCCACGATGGGCCACAACCACCCTTCCGCCTGGCATGGCCTCTTCTTCGATGGCGAGGGCCAGGATGCTGTCGACGTCTTCACGAGGGGGTCCCCAAAAGCCGAGTCGTTCAGGCAACGGTCGACCGAGCCTCATGTTCCCTGCCCAACGCAATCCATCGCCCGCCTTCCATGGGCCATGGGTCGGAGAGACCGGAAGGCGTCCAGCAACAGGAGCCACCCCAGCAAGGGCATCTGCCACTGCGTGGCAGGTACGTGCACCGTCTTGGTAGGCCACGAGGACGGACGATGAGCGCGAGGCCAAGTCGACAAAATCGCGCAGGGCATAGGGGTTGCCCATCCAGACCACATGCACCTTTGCAGCGGGGATGTCATGCTTGTCCAAGGCGCGCACTACGGCATCCAACCCCTCGGCTTGAAGGCCAAAATTGCGAGAGGGCCTGTGGCTCATCTCGGTGACGGTGACCAACACGTGAGAGGCCGACTTGAGGGCGCGTTGCACGCGCTGCTTTCCGATGCCGGTGCCGTCCTTGCCCAGCACATGTCGGTCGAGGGTCCAGTCCGCCCCCAAATGGGCCTGCAGTTGGTCTTGCAAAGGCGCGCAGGAAGGTTCGTGGTTCGCCACGTCGAGCATGACCAATTGGCCTTCGCCGGCAGCCAAAGGCGCTGGGAGGCTGTCCACCCCTGCAAGCAGCGTCAAACTCTGCGCCAGCAGTTCCCGGTGCACCAAGTCGGCATGCTTGGGTTCCCAAACCACACCGCTGTCCGGCAAGGCCTCTTGGGCATGTGTCCACGATTTGGCCAGCAAGACCCTGCGGCATTTGCGGTCGACCATGGCCGAATCGAGGGTGCCGTCTGCCAAAGCGGCCATGGCTTCGTCGATGGCCGCTCTGGGGTCGCCCGGGAACAGAAGCACGTCGTTGCCCGCAAGCAAAGCGTCTCGGATCCTCGGACGGTCCCCCGCAAAGTCGGCAAAGCCCTTCATGCTCATCGCATCGGTGAACACCAATCCTTCGAACCCCATGGTGCCGCGCAGCAGTGAGTCCACGATGAGGGGGGACAGGGTGGAAGGCTGGGCTTCGGTGCTGTCCAGCCCAGGAATGTCCAAATGCGCCACCATGGCCGCCCCCATTCCGTGGTCAAACACGTGCTGGAAGGGTGCCAGCTCCACCGAATCCAACCGGGCCCGGTCATGAAGGATGGAAGGGAGGGTGGCATGGGAGTCACTGTCGCTGTCTCCGTGGCCGGGAAAGTGCTTGGCCGTGGCCAAAACCCTCTGGTCTTGCAGACCGTCGGCATAGGCCTGTCCGAGTCGACCGACCCACTCCACCGATTCCCCAAAGCTTCGGCTTCCGATGACGGGATTGATGGGGTTGGAGTTGACGTCCACGACAGGTGCAAAGTTGACATGGACGCCCGTGGAACGCAGGCTGCTGGCCACCACTTGTCCAAACCAGCGCACCAGCTCGGGATTCCTTGTGGCACCCAAGGTCATCGCCCTTGGGAAAGACCTCGTGCTGTCCAGGCGCATGCCCAAGCCCCATTCTGCATCGGAGGCGACCATCAGAGGGATGCGGGCAGCCTTTTGGAGACGGCGCAACCGGTTGCGCTGCTGTTCCGGCCCGCCTTGCATGCAGATGACACCACCCAATTGCAGGTCCCTCGTCCATTGCTCTGCTTCTGCCCACCCGGCAGTGTCCGTGCGCGAATAGATGGGAACCATCAAGAGTTGGGCGACACGTTCCTCCATGCTGAGCTGGGCCAAAACGCTGTCCACGTTCCAGGCATTTTCCGAGAGAAAGTCGGGCTTTTGCGGACCTTTCTCTTGCTGGGTGTTTTGGGCATTGTGGCATCCCACCCCTAGGAGGAGTGTGGCCACCAACGATGTCAAACGCGTCTTCAAGAGGGATCCGCCATTCGGGTGCGGGCCAACGACACGAGGAAATTGAACTGTTCTTCCACAGTAAGCTCGCTGTTGTCCACCACCACAGCATCGTCAGATTGACGCAAGGGGGCCACGGCGCGTTCGGAGTCAATGCGGTCCCTTTCGAGCACATTCTCAAGCACATCGTCGTAGGAAACTTTCTTCCCCGCATTTTGCATCTCACGCAACCTTCTGTACGCCCTTGTTTCTGGGTCAGCAGTCATGAAAATCTTGAGCGAAGCATCGGGCAACACCACGGTGCCGATGTCGCGTCCGTCCATCACCACACCACCTCCTTCAGCCATTCTTTGTTGGATGGCCACCAACTTTGTTCTCACCTCAGGCACCCTCGCGACGAGACTGACCTTTTGGGCCACTTCCATGGTGCGGATTTCCTTTTCGACATTGTTGCCATTGAGGTGGATCTCAGATTGCTCGGTCTTAGGGTTGTAGCGAAAGGACAAGAACATGCGTTCCAGTCCTGCCCGAAGTCCTACCTCATTCACTGAAGTGTCCACAATGCTTCGCTCTTTCATGGCGTGAAGAGTGGCTGCCCTGTACATCGCGCCAGTGTCAATGTAGACGTAGTTCAATTCTTTGGCCAGGGATTTGGCCATGGTGCTTTTTCCAGCGCTCGAATGGCCGTCGATGGCGATGTTGATTCGGCTTTTCCCCATGTGTCGAAGATAGGTGGCGCGGTGGAATTTAGGGCACGCGAACAGGAGTTTTGGTCCTGACTTGAGGCCATTGCAACACAACGGCCAAATGCGTGGAAGCACCAGCAAAGTGGTAGACACTTCTTCCCAAGGCATATTGGATGCTTCGGAATTGCCCGCGCAACCCGAGGGACATGCCGTTGACGCCAGTTCTGCCCGCAGCGGCCATGTCTTTTTGGCGCTGGTGGTTGTAGCCGATGTGCCCACGCAGCTGAGCCCCAAGCTTCAAGGACACGCCACCCGAGAGGTGCCGAAACAATTGGTCTCCCCACACCCATGTGTCGTTGGGAATCAGTTCTCCTGTGAGTGGGTCGAAGGTGTCGTCGTAGGTTCCTTCCGGCGCAAGTTCCCATGTTTCCAAACGCTGCGCCCTCAAGTGGAAGGTGAAGGGGGCATTGGGAAAGGTTTGGGACCATCCAAGCTGGACATTGTGGGGCAACCTGCCTTCTGGCATGATTCCTGAAAAATCTTCTTGGATCCCCACATTGGACACCAACAGTCCCAAAGCACCTCTGCCGCTTCGGCTCCTCCTCAAAACCGCAAAGTCCAATGCCGCCACACCGGCATTCACTTGCGCCAAATTTCGCATGCCCCCCCAGGCAGTGACCCCAACGGTCCAAGAACTGTCGAGACGCCAAGAGCTCCCGTATTGGAGGATGTAGTCGCCACCAGAAAAAGTGCCTGTGGGGATGCCTGCGGCGTTCGCCCCTTCAAATTCACCCCAAGAAACAAACCGCATCCCGACATAGGAGGAGCGGCGGTTTGACGAGGAGATGGGCACCGCCACACTGGCGGCCTTGATGCCAGCGAAATAGTCAAGGTAGGAGGTGTACACCTGCCGCTCCACGCTG
>CALKGQ010000037.1 GCA_938085425.1 uncultured Flavobacteriales bacterium | reverse complement strand
GGGACCATGTATTTTTGCACACATGGAGATGAAGCGTTTGTCAGATCTGGGCCCGGCGGAATGCGGGGTGATCGAACGTGTCGACACCCCTGAAGAGGTGATGGCACTCGTCCAGATGGGATGTTGCATCGGATCCTCTGTGGAGGTTCGGCACGTGGCGCCAGCGGGTGGCCCCATGGCCATTTGCACCTGTGGCCGCACCCTCGCCGTACGGAAAGAAGCCGCAGCCCACCTTTGGGTCCGTGTGGCGGCCGACGCGACAGAAGTGGCCTAAAGGCCAAGTCCCCCCTTTTGATCGATCAGGAAAGTGCCACATGGGTGAGCCATGCCAGCACGTAGGCCAGCAACGTCAGTCCCACGGCCTGTCCCACCGCCCAGCTCCAGCTTTTGAGTTCGGAACGCACGATGGCCACCGTGCTCATGCATTGCATGGCAAACATGTAAAAGACAATGAGCGACGCCGCCGAGGCCGTGGTCAAAAGTGGCCGTCCCGTGCGCGGATGTCGCTCCTGTGCCAGACGTGCTTTCAGTTCACTCACCTTTGGGGTCGAGCCGTCGGAGGAAGGGTAAAGGGTTTGCACGGTACCGACAAAAACTTCGCGTGCCGCAAAGGAGGTCAACACTGCAATGCCAAGTCGCCCGTCGTAACCCAGGGGGGTGACCACCGGTTCAATGGCGTCGCCGATGGCCCCGAGGACGCTCGTTTCAAGCCGTTCGGAGGGGGCCATGGCCTGTCGCTCCTCAAAGGAGCCTGACCCGAGGAAGCCGAGGCCCCAAAGCACCACACTCAGCACCAAGATGACTTGGCCAGCAGAGCGGAGGAACACGGACCCTTGACGAAGCATGTTCCCCACCACCAAAGAAATCCGAGGGAGACGGTAGGCGGGCCATTCTTCTGCGATTTCTCTTCGCTCGCCTTGGGCCGGGAGCATGCGATGCAGCACCCAGGCCATGGCCAATGTGGCTCCTGAACTCAAGAGGTAGAGGGTGTACAGGAACAAACCCTGACGGTTCAACCCCGCCACCGTTCCGTCGGGCACCACAAAGGCAATGAGGAAGGCATACACGGGAAGCCGCGCGGAACAGGTCATCATGGGCGTGACGAGAATGGTCAAAAGCCGTTCCCTTCGGTCGGGCAAGGCACGTGCGGCCATCACGGCAGGGATGGCACAGGCCATGCCTCCGACCAAGCTGACAGCGCTTCTTCCTCCTAGCCCCAAGCGCCGCAGAAATCGATCCCCGACGTAGCCAAGACGTGCCATGGCGCCGCTGTGCTCCAACACTGCAGTGAACCCAAATAGGATCATGATTTGCGGCAAGAACACCAAGATGCCAGCCAATCCCGCGAGCACCCCGTCGATCAGAAGGCTGCGCCACCAAGTGTCGGGGAGTGCCTTGGACAGGGCGTCCATTCCCGTGGCCATCCAACCGTCCAGCAGGTCGGTGGGGACTGTGGCCCAACTGTAGATGGCCTGGAACATGACGAAGAAAATCAATCCAAATCCCAGCAAACCCCATACAGGATGGGTCAACAAGTTGTCGAGTCGCTGGGCCGTTTGCGGGGTCACCGTGGGTTCTGGCGAGGGAAGGATGTCCCGGATTTGACCCATGCGTTCTCCGGCCTCTTCCAGTTGCATGGCGGCCGCGCTGTCCATGGAGCTCCTGGCGGCTAGCCACGCCTGCTGCGCCTCAGGACCTATCCACGAGGGCATTTCCCTCATCCGGAGCAGGTGGCAAAGAAGGCCAGGGGTGCTGACGGGCACATGGGGTCTCAGCATCCGAACCCCTTCTTCCAACGAGGCGGGCACAGGGCGGATGGCAGCGCATGCCTTGGGCATTTCAAGGATGGGCGTCCAGGCGTCGACCCATGTGGCAGGGTCATCGTCTTGGGCGTTGATGACCTGAACGGGCAAGTCCAATGCCTCTTCCAAATCCGCCGCCTGGGTTTTCAGGGCCTGACGCGATGGGCCGGTGGTGTGCATTTGGTTCAAGAGCAACAGGCAGGGGATGCCCAGTTCGCGGACTTGAAGCACCAAAAAAAGTTGGCCTTGCAACGAAGCGGCATCGGCCACAAGCACCACCACATCCGGACGGTCAGGGTGGTGGACATCGAGCAGGATGCGCTCGGTCACATGGCCGTCTTCAGATTGGGCGTGCAAGTTGTACAGCCCAGGAAGGTCCTGCACCGTCCACGAGGTGGCCCCAGACCATTTGCACAGCGCAGAGGAGGCCTTCATGGTGACCCCCGCCAAGTTGCCAACCGACACGGACTTGCCGGTCAGTCGCTGGAACAGGGTCGATTTCCCCGTGTTGGGGTTTCCGATGAGGGCGAGCTTCACGCGTGCAATTTGGGGCGGGAAGAGGCCATTGACAATCCCCTCAACGTGCCATTGTGGTTCATCGAGGTGTCAGCCATTTGCGTGGATCGACAGGTTGTCGTTCGTCGCCGGCCACTTTCCAAACTTCAAAGTGCAGGACGCTGTTGGTGTTGACGGCCCCACGAACATTGCCCAAGAAGGAACCTCGTTCCAGGGTTTGGCCCTTTTGGACGGGACAATCGGCCAAATTCGTGTAAACGGTTCGGTAGGCACCATGCGTCACAATCACACTGGTGCCTGCGCCGGGAAGCGGAAAGACGCTGGAGACCGTGCCACGGAAAATGCTGAGGACACGGTTGCCCGTTTCCGTGGTGATGTCGACCCCGTTGTTGTCGATGGTGATGCCGCTCAACGTCGGATGGGCCTGGCGGCCAAATCCCTGTGTGACCACCCCTCGCATCACAGGCCACGGCAAGCTTCGTTGGTTCTTTTCAAAGGCCTCAGACACGATTTTCCCTTCGGGGGTCAGGGCAAATTCGCCGGCTGCCGAGGCACGTTCGGCTTCCAATTCCGCCTCGATCAACCGCTTGATCTCCTTGCTCAGCCGTTGGCGTTCTTTTTCCTGTGCCTTTTGGGCTTTGCGCAACCGCTTCTCTTCCTCTCTCAGCTGTTCCACAAGGGAGGTCCTGGCCTGGCGGTCTTGTTGCAAGGCGTCCCGTTCCTTGCGCTGGTCCAGCAACGCGACCTGCACGTCGGAACGCTCTTCGACCAGGGTCAATTTGACCACGCCCAATTCCCTTTGGGCGGACTCGATTTGGTCCACCTGTTCCTTGCGGATGGACGTGTAGGACTGCACCCAGCGGAAGCGCATGGCGGCTTGATTGAAGTCGTCTGCTGCGAACACAAAAAGCAACGGGTTGTTCCCCAACTTCATCCGGTAGGCTTGCTGGATCATGCTTGCGTATTCGTCCTTCAAGGCGGCCACGTGTCCTTCGAGGGTTTGCAACTCGGTGTCCGTCCCGCGCATGGAACGTTCCAGCGAGCGGATGGTGGCCTCATGGTGTCGTACCAGCTTCTTGCGCAGTTGGATTTGCTGGTCCAGCAAGCCCACTTGGGAGGAAGCGTCTGCGCGGTTGCGTCGGGCCTGTCCCAATAGGTTTTCCGTGGTTTCCAATTGTTGCGTGATGCGGTCCTTTTCTTTTTGCAGGGCCGCCTTGTCGTCCGTCTGTCCCCGCATGGGCGTGGTGGCCAACACGGCCCCCAAAAGCACCAGGGCCATGCGCGGCCATGGGACCATGCAGGGTTCAGAGTTCCGTTCTCCGTTCAAAACCGTCGGGGATGGTGAAAGGGAAGTCGTACGCGCGCCCTGCACGGCGCCTTTTGGTGTAGATCAAGGCGTCAAAAAGCCCCTCTGGCCCTTTGGCGGTCATGCGCACGGTGCTGGGAAGCCGTCCCATTTCCGTGTCGTCAAAGTCGCTTCTTCTCACCCGTACAGTGCGTTGCCTGAGCAAGTCGTCGATCACATCTTTGACCGGGTCCATGGTTTCTCCGTCCATCCAATACCTCTTGACGAGCAAGGATTGCTCGGCTTTGCCCAAGATTCGCTCGGCCTTCTTTTCCTTGGCCATGATGCTCAAGCTGTCGTCCGGCGCAATGTTCTTGTCGTTGCTCCCGACGAGTTTCCGGACGTTGCGGTCGGTCTTCGTCAGCAAGACGTACTGTTGGTCCTGGACCTTGCTCACGTAGGTGTCGATTTCTCGGTCCAGCATCAGGGGTTGGCCCACAATGAGGTCTTGGACCAGCGCAAAGCTGACGGGGGCTTGGATCGCTTCTTCGAGCATGGTGTAATTCCCTTGAAACACGAAGCGGGCACCAGGGAGTTTGCTCAAAACCTGCACCGAATCGGGCGTCAGCAAGATGCGCGCAGCCTCCACCCCCAAGGCGGGCGAGATGCTCATCCAGATGACACTGTCCTTGGCCAAACGAACGTTCAAAGCGAATGTTCCGGTGCGTCCCATGGCGCTTGCGGTGGACTCCATGCGCAGCCCCAAAGTGCTCCATTCTCCCTCCCGCGCTTCGAGGTCGTCCAGCAGCACCTCAGCCTCTCGTGCCGGCAAGGTGGCCACCGCGTTGCGATTCAGGGAAAAGCATCCCGTGGCCATGGTCCACACGGAAAGGCACAGCATCCACTTCACCGTTGCCTTCATGGGCGCTGCAATTTGGGCGTCAAAACATCTGGGTCCCCCCCGGCGTCGAGCGCTCCCTGCCATGCCTCATGCGCCCCCCCGTGATCCCCCAAGGACCAACGAATGTCCCCCTCGTGTTCGAGGGCGACAGGGTCGCCTGCCATGCCGTGTTCTTGTGCGTCTAAAATCCAAGTCAGCGCCTCTTCGAAGCGCCCGAGTTTGTACAGGACATGGGCATGGGTGTCCATGAAATTGCCTTCGTCGGGACGGAGTTGGACCGCTCTGGTACTGCACTCCAAGGCCCTTTCCAGTTTGGACGGTCCCTGCACCGAGTTCAGGGCATAACGCGTGGCCAGATAGTAGGCGTGGTTGTTCAAGACAAAAACGTCTTCCACCGCTCGGAGGCTGCGTTCAAAGGCCTCTTCGGAGGCCTCCCATTCTGACAGGTCCCGCAAGGCACTTGCCAGGGCAGACGCCAAGGCTCCCTCGAGCACAGGGCTGTCGAGCACCACGGCAAGCCCAGAGCGGTAGGCCTCCACTGCCCGCTTGGAGCGTTGGGTTTCGCGCAGGGCAAGACCTTGGTAATAGTGCAGCAATGGATTCAAAGGAAAGCGCGCGACGGCGTCCTCCGCATTTTGGGCCATCTCCGACCATTGGCCCATGTCGACGCGAATGGCCATGAGGTTGGTCCATGACTCGACGGCACCTGGGGCCAGCGCAAGAAGGTCCTGTGCCCAAGCCAATGCCTCTTCGAGACGGCCATTTTGGTACGCCCAGTCGCAGGCCATCTCCACCACCGTGGCTTCGTCGCTGTGGTGCACCATCATCAGGTCGAGCAGCGTGTTGTACGGCCCATGAAAGGCCGGATCTTCTTGGGCCAGAACGCCGTAACCGAGCAACACGCGCAGTTTGCTTTCCAGGGCCACATCGTCACTTGACATGGCCTTTTTCAGATGGGGCAAGGCGCCCTCGAGATCGCCCCGGCGGGTGGCGAGTTCTGCCCATTCAAATTGCACGAGACCCCATTGGGGACGTCTTTGGGTCAGCACGCGCAACGATGCCTCCGCTTGGTCCACGTCCCCAGAGGACATCTGCCAACGGATGTGCTGCAGAAGGAAGAGATCGCTCTCGGGAAAGTCTTTCAGCGCCCGGTCCAAAAAGGCGCCAAGGCCTTTGTTGTCGGAAGTCTGTTGCACGATGCGCAGGGCTTCCAAACGCACATCTTCGTCGGGCCCCACATTCGACTCGTAATGGTCCATGAGCAACAGCGAGGGCAGGACATGGCCTTCGGCCAGCAGCTGTTCCGCACACCCCATCAATGCTTCCAGGTCCCCAGGCCGGGAGGCCACATAGGGCCGCCAATCCATTTCAGCTCCAGGTCCATTGCCTTGGGCAAGCCTTGCTTGGCCTCGGAAGTAGTGGCTCCAGGTGTTGGTGGGATCGCATTCGAGGGCGCGGTCAAAGTGCAGTTCAGCGGCCTCGTGACGCGTCAATTCCAAGTCAATTTTCCCCAGCTGAAAGTGGAAGGCACCTTCTTGGGGTTCTGCTTCTGCACAGCTTAAAAATTTGGCATAGGCATCTTCCAAGTCTCCCTTGAGGAGATGCGCTTGGCCTTCGAAATAGGCCAGCTGGGTTTCTTTGCCAAAGGGCACGTCTTTCTCTTCGCCTTTGGAAGACAACGACGACACCATGCGGCAACCCGTCATGGCCAAGCAGACCCATAGAATCCAAGCGCAGGACCACCTCATGAATGGGGGTTTCCAATGGTGCAGAAGTCGCCAATGCTTGCATCGGAAGGGGTGCCGTGCCATGCCGCTTTGGCGCCGACCATGGCGCCTTTCACCACCACATTTTCAAGGGTGGTTTGTCCCGCCACTAGGGCGTGGCTGACCCTGGAGTCTCGGACCACGGTCCCAGGACCGAGGGTGACATTGGGGCCCACCACGGAGCGCTCAAGGACCACGTCTGGCGCGATGTGACAAGGCGGGAGGATGACGCTGTCGACCACCTGGGCCGAATCTGGAACGGGGTCCAACCGTCCTTCTTCTGCCAAGATTTGGAGGATGCGGCTGTTCGTGTCCACCGTGACAGCCTTGTTGCCGCAGTCCATCCATTCGGAGACTTCGCCAGGGATGAATTGGAGGCCGTCTTGCGTCATGTTGCGCAAGGCATCGGGCAGTTGAAACTCGCCACCTTGCTTCACATCGTGGTCGATCAAGTGCTGAAGTTCACGGTTCAGTCGGCCCCCGTCTTTGAAGGCGTAGATGCCAATCATGGCGAGGTCGCCCACCCATTCCTTGGGCTTTTCCACGTAGTCGGTGATGGTGCCGTCACCGTCGGTCACCACCACGCCAAAGGCGCTTGGGTCTTCGATGCGTTGGCAGAACAACACCCCATCGGCGTTGGGGTCGATGGTGAAGTCGGCGCGGAACAGCGTGTCGGCAAAGGCCACCACCACTGGGCCGTCAAGGAAGTCCTTGCCACACAAAATGGCATGGGCCGTCCCCAAGGGCTCGTCTTGGTAACGGATGTGTCCTTTCGCCCCGAGTCGCTCGGCCACCTCCACGAGGGCGCGCTCGGCGTCTTCGCCAAAACGACCCGTCACAAAGCAGATGTTGTCGACGCCGTCGTGGGCCGTTCGGACGATGTCTTCGACCAACCGTTCGACAATGGGTTTTCCTGCCACCGGCACCAAGGGTTTGGGCACGGTCAAGGTGTGGGGGCGAAGGCGGCTTCCGCGGCCCGCCATGGGCACGATGATGTTCATGTTGTCAGGTTATCGCGTTCCAGTATGTCCAAACCCACCTTGTCCACGGACCGATGCGGGCAGTTGTTCCACAGATTCGATGAGGTCCCACTCCACACGCTCGTAGCGCGCCAAAACGAGTTGGGCAATCCGCTCGCCGTTCTCCACGGTGAATGCGTCAGGGCCATGGTTGATGAGGATGACCCCCACATCTCCGCGGTAATCGGCGTCGATGGTTCCGGGGCTGTTCAGCACGGTCACACCATGCTTGTAGGCCAAGCCACTGCGAGGCCGCACTTGGGCTTCAAAGCCTTGAGGGAGTGCCAAGTGAAGTCCGGTGGGAACCAAGGTGCGTTGCCCAGGTTCCAGAACAACGGGGGCGTCAAGTTTGGCACGCAAGTCCAGGCCCGCGCTGTCCGGGGTGCTGTAGCTTGGGAGGTCGTGGGGGGTGTTGGCCACCACAGGGACGGTCACGGTCGAAGGCCCACTCATTTTCCTGGAAAATTGGGTTTGCGCTTCTCCAAGAAGGCCGTTGTGCCCTCCTTGAAGTCCTCTGTCTCAAAGCACTGTCCAAACCGCTCCATTTCCATGTCGTATCCCTCTTTGCCGTACCCGGCCAAGATGCTGTCCATGGCCGCGGCCAAGGCAGTGGGGGCGTTCTTGGCCATTTTGGCCGCCACCACTTGCGCGGTCTCCAGCAGGAGCTCAGGTTCCACCACTTGGTTCACCAACCCGCAATCCAAGGCGGATGCGGCATCGATCATCCCTGCCGTCAGCACCATTTCCATGGCCTTTCCCTTGCCGACAATTTGGGCCAGACGTTGGGTGCCGCCGTACCCGGGGATCACCCCGAGGCTGACTTCGGGCAGGCCCATGCGGGCGTTGCTCGAGGCGATGCGCACGTGGGCCGCCATGGCGAGTTCCAACCCGCCGCCAAGGGCAAAGCCATTGATTGCGGCCACAACAGGCTTTCTGCTTTGCTCCACCCGGTCGAACAAATTGCGTTGGCCCCGGCGCGCCAAGTCTTCTCCTTGGGCTCTGTCAAAGTCCGCAAATTCCTTGATGTCGGCGCCGGCCACGAAGGCCTTAGCGCCCGATCCAGTGAGGACCAAAACGCGGACATCGTCCTGGTCCTGTGCGGCTTCAATGGCCGCCGCAAGGGCGTCAATGACTTGCCTGTTGAGGGCATTGAGTGCGTCTGGACGGTTCACCGTGAGGGTGAGGATCCCGTCCTCGAGGGATTTCAAAACGAGGGAGTCAGACATGGGAATTCGCGTGATTGCAATGGCAAATTACGCCACGGCGCCCTCGGTTGTGCGGCCTGGACGGCTCTTCAACAAACGTTGGGTGTATGGATGTTGTGGACAACTCAACATTTCTTCCGCCGGGCCCTCTTCCACAATTTGGCCTTCTTTCATCACGGCCACCCTGTGGCAGATGGCACCAACCACGTTGAGGTCGTGGCTGATGAACAGGAAGGTGAGTCCCCGCTTTTGACAGAGTTCCAGCAGCAAGTCCAAAATCTCGGCCTGGATCCTCAAATCCAGCGCGGCCACGCTTTCATCGAGGACCAGGAATTGCGGCGCCAAGGCGAGGGCGCGCGCCAAGACGATGCGCTGTCTCTGGCCGCCGCTGAAGCTCCCTGGCAGACGGTGGGCATCCTCGGCGGCCATCCCCACTTCCTCCAACAGTTCCTGGACGGTGGGGCCGTCGCTCGAGAGCCGCTGGCCCACCGCTTCCTCGAGGGCGGCGCCAATGGTCATGCGTGGGTTCAGTGCGGAAAACGGGTCTTGAAAGACAGGCTGGGCTGAACGACGGAACGCCTGTCCTTCTGCGGCCCCACCCTTCCATGACACCTCGCCGCCGTCTGCGTGGTCCAAGCCCAGCATCACCCGGCCCAAGGTGGACTTGCCCGAACCGCTTTCACCCACCAAGCCCACCCGTTCTCCTCGTGCAATCGAAAGGGACACCCCCTTGAGGGCCTCAAAGTGGGCGGTGGGTTGGCCCCAAATGTTTTTGTCGGTCACAAACCGCTTCACCACGTTCCGGGCCTCGATGAGGGGTGGATGCGCGTCTTGGATGGATGCGGTGTCGAGCCCCTCTTTGCGCGATGGCATCGCGGCAAGCAATTCTTGGGTGTAGGCGTGGGAAGGGGAGTGCATCACTTCCGCGCAGGTTCCGGACTCGACAATTTCACCATGCCGCATCACCACGACATGGTCGGCGATGTCTTTGACCACATCGAGGTCGTGCGTCACGAACAACACGCCCAAACCCCTGGCGTCGCGAAGCTCCCTGAGCAGGTCGAGGATGGCGCGCTGCACCGTCACATCGAGGGCGGTGGTGGGCTCATCTGCCAACAGGACCTTGGGGTTGCAGGCGAGGGCGAGGGCGATCATGACCCTTTGCTTTTGGCCGCCACTCAATTCGTGGGGGTACTTCTGTGCAGACCCCAAAGGCAAGTCCACCTCTTCAAACAATTGGGCCACTTTTTCCTCCGCCGCTTTGCCTGTGATTCCTTGGTGGAGCTCGAGGGGTTCAGCCACTTGGGCCCCCACCCTCATGGACGGGTTGAGGGAGGACATGGGGTCCTGAAAAATCATCGCCACCTCCTTTCCTATGGGCGCTTCCTGTCGCCCTGGCCCTGCCCACAAAGTCCCGTCAGGACCATGGACTTCGCCGCCCACGACCTCGCCGCCTGAAGGGAGGAGGCCCATGACGGCAAGAGATGTCAGGGTTTTGCCCGAGCCGGATTCTCCAACAATGCAGGTGGTCGATCCTTCCCAAACGTTGCAAGACACACCTTTCACCACCGGTTGGCCGCCATGAAAAGCGATCCGAAGGTCACGCAGGGAAAGGAGGACCGAATTGCTCACTTGGGGTCAGAGGGTGCCGCGGTTTTCTTGCTCGCGCTCAATGGCTTCGAAGAGGGCCTTGAAGTTGCCTTTGCCAAAGCTTTTGGCCCCTTTGCGCTGGATGATTTCAAAAAACATCGTGGGGCGGTCCACCACGGGTTTGGTGAAGAGTTGCAGCAGGTAGCCTTCGTCGTCACGGTCGATCAAAATGCCCAATTCCCGGAGTGGCTCGAGGTCTTCCTCGATTTCACCCACCCGGTCGAGAATGTCGTCGTAATAATTCTCGGGCACGTACAAGAACTCGACCCCGCGTTCCTTCAAGGCGGTCACTGTGGTCACAATGTCGTCCGTGGCGACGGCGATGTGTTGCACGCCTGCGCCTTGGTAGAAGTCGATGTATTCCTCGATTTGGCTCTTTTTCCTGCCAGCTGCGGGCTCGTTGATGGGGAATTTGATCCGTCCATTGCCATTGCTCATCACTTTGGACATGAGGGCGGTGTACTCCGTGCTGATGTCTTTGTCGTCGAACGACACAAGCTGTGCAAACCCCATCACCTCCGCGTAAAATTTGCACCATGTGTCCATTTCGCCCCACCCCACATTGCCCACCATGTGGTCAATGAACTTGAGCCCCACGGGGGAAGGTTGGAAGTCGGGCGTCCAGGCCCTGTAGCCAGGCAAAAACACCCCGTTGTACCCGTTGCGCTCGACGAAGACGTGCACGGTGTCGCCGTAGGTTTTGATGGCGCTCAACACCACCTCACCGTCCGCGTCGCTTCGGACTTCAGGGGCGAATTCGGCCTCGGCGCCGCGCTTGGTCGTCTCCTCAAAGCTTTTGCGCGCGTCCGGGACCCAGAGGGCCACCGTCTTGACGCCGTCCCCGTGTTTGTCGAGGTGGGCATTCAATTCGCCTCCTTCTTGAAGTGGCGTGGTGAGCACCAAGGTGATCTTGTCTTGTCGAAGCACATAGCTGACCCGGTCTTTGGCCCCGGTTTCCAATCCCCGGAACGCGAGCGGCTGAAAGCCCCAAGCGGCCATGTAGTAATAGGCGCTCTGTTTGGCATTGCCTACGATGAGCTCCACGTGGTCCGTCCCAAGGAGAGGCAGGAAGTCGTGGGCTTCAGGAACGATTTTGTCAAGTTCTGGAAGGGAATCAGTGGCCATGGTTCAGGGTGTCTTGTTGGCGGTTTACAGCCAGCTTTGATGGTAGCCTTCCAACTCCAGGTCGAGGGCTTGTTGGGTGACTTGCAAGGGGCGGAAGGTGTCGACCATGACGGCCAACTCCTCTGTTTTTTCCTTGCCGATGCTTCCCTCATAGGTCCCCGGATGAGGACCATGTGGAATGCCGGCAGGGTGGAGCGTGATTTGTCCGGGTCCCACGCCTGTGCGGCTCATGAAGTCGCCATCGACGTAGTACAGCACTTCATCGGAGTCGATGTTGCTGTGGTTGTAGGGGGCGGGGATGGACAGTGGATGGTAGTCGTACTTCCGCGGCACAAAGCTGCAGATCACAAAGCCATCTGTTTCAAACGTCTGGTGCACAGGCGGTGGCTGGTGCACCCGTCCAGTGATGGGCTCAAAGTCGTGGATGCTGAACGCGTAGGGGAAGTGGTACCCGTCCCATCCGACAACGTCAAACGGGTGACTGGCGTAGGTGTAGTCGTGGAGCATGCCCTCCTTTTTGATGCGCACCTTGAACGGCCCCTCGCCCTCCTTCTCAACGTCGCACAATTCTTCTGGAGCGCGCATGTCGCGCTCGCAGTATGGGCTGTGTTCGAGAAGCTGCCCAAAGTGGTTCCGGTAGCGTTTGGGCGTCAGCACGGGAGATGCACTTTCCACGATCAGCGCACGGTTGTCTTCTGTGGTCCAGCAAAAGCGATGCATGACCCCCCTGGGGATGACGAGGTAGTCGCCCGGCTGGAAGGCAATCTTGCCAAACATCGTTTCCAACACCCCCGATCCTCGGTGCACAAAGACCACCTCGTCTTGGTCCGCGTTTTTGTAGATGTCGTCGCGGTCGACTTTGGGGGGCGCGGCGAGGGCAACGGTGCAGTCGTTGTTGAACAAGGTGGGCACCCGCGACCCCAACCAGTCTTTGCCCGCTTTTACGGCCCAACCGTCGAGCTTTCTGCTGAGCAAATTTCGCTCGACGGCGGCGACGGGCCGAACGTCTTCACTGCCGTGGACGGCCACCACTTGTGTGGGACGTTGGCGGTGGTACAGCAAGGAGCTCATGCCCACGAAACCAATGGTCCCGAAGAGCTGCTCATGGTAGAGTTCCCCGTTGTCTTGGCGGAACTGGGTGTGGCGTTTGGGCGGAATCTTGCCCAGCTTGTGGTAAAACGGCATGTCACGTGCAAGTTAGGCAGGGCGGCTCCGCGCGCAAGGCATCACTTTTCAGCCCCAAAGGCACGGGCCCACCAGGGCAACTTGCCTTCTTTGTTCAAGGGCCATTGCAAACTCAACTTCATGCCAGGGCGCAGCGGCGCATCGGGCTTGAGGTTGTTTTTCCGGGCGAGGGCGGGGGTTCGAATGCCGTGCATTTGGGAGATCTGCCAAAGCGATTGGCCCTTTCGCACGGTGTGCCAAGAGGTGGCCGCATGGCTTTTCTTGGGCTGCAAATACAGGCGATCCCCTTTCTGAAAGGTGTGGCTCTTGGAGACTTCGTTGTACGTGCGGATTTGCCAAGGCATGATGTCCAAACTGCGCGCCAAATCTGGGATGGGCTCGCTGTGCTCTACGTGCACGAATTGCACGCCATGGACGGTGGTTCGGACACGATGGGCACGGCCCATCTCCATGGTCCCTCCCCCTGCACTGGCGCGTCGGACGACATCGTGTTCCCGGACATTTTTGTCCGGCGTGTCGGTTCGTCGTGGGGTGTCAAGGCCAGCGCCGTTGGCTTCGTCCTTGACCTCTTCCTGTTCCGTGCGCGCTTGCAACCCCCCAGGGACATCGAGCAGGTGTAGGTCGTGGCGGTCGATCAAGGTGATCAAACGGTCTGCGTAGGCAGGGTCGGTGGCATATCCGCAAGCCTTGAGGCCTTTCGCCCACCCTTCGTAATCGGTTGGATCCAGCTCAAACAGCCGGGCGTATCGGTCCCTAAGCAAAAAATGGCTGTGGTCCTCGTAACTGTCCTTGGCATTCTTGTACACCCGGAAGCACTCGCCTTTCTCGTCGTCGTCGTGGTACGTTCGTCTGCCCGTCCAAGTCGAGTGGCATTTGATGCCAAAGTGGTTGTTGGACCGCTGTGCCAACTCACTCACCCCGTTGCCACTTTCCAAAATGCCTTGGGCCAAGGTGATGCTGGCTGGGATGCCGTAGCGTTGCATTTGCATCACCGCTTCGTCCTGCCATTGCTCGATGTACGTTTCTTGTGTGGCGGCAGGCTTGGCCCCCTTCTCGTCGCCCTTAGGGTCTCCCAAACGTCCTGTTGCTCCCGGTGCTGCCACCATGCAGGCATTCAGAAAAACAGCAAACCCCAAGCCCATCAGGGTGCGGGCTGTGACGGTGATGGGGGACAAGAGAAGGTGCTTCATGGTGCTTGGCTCTGGAGGTCGTGGAACGGAACCACCAAGCTATCTCCACGACGGTTGTTTCAGGCGCGCGCTCGAGGAAGTTGCTCCTCTCGTCCCTGTGAATAACCAGTTTTGACCGCATCTCCAGAATTTGACGGTTTAAAAAGCTCCATCTTTGTGACATGAGAAACGACCACCACTGTCCAATTCTGTGTGCCTTGTTATTGATGATTGCCATGATGGGCAGATCAGACATTGCCAATGCCCAGGTCACCACATCGGTCGACTGCGATTTGCATGGACTTGTGTGCAACGTGTGCTCGAACACCAACACCATCAACTTGTACCATCCCGGTGGTTACTTGACATGGCCAAGCTCACAAAACGTCATGGAATGGGAATTCACCGATTCGCAAGGGAACGTCTTGCATGAAGAGACGTTGGTCGACGACAATTTTGTGAGCTTTTCCTTCGACATGCCCCTCACGGACACGATGTATGTCTCCGTGTTGCACACCAACGACTCTGTTTTTCACAACGGGAGTGCCTACCCTTGGGCTTGTCTGATTGAAGATTTCCTCGTGTGGGAGGTGACCGAGATCATTCCTGGCTCTCCTCAAGGGTCATGGACACTTGGCGCGAGTGCGGGTGTTGACGTGAGTCAACCTGTTTCGTGTTTCGACCCTGAACTCGTGGACCCATCGGTGTTTTGCGTTGAGGTTTGGGATCCTGTTTGCGGGTGCGACAGCGTCACCTACAGCAACTCATGTTACGCCACCTACACGGGCGGGGTGACAGCATTCACGCCCGGGGAGTGTGCCCCAACCTCTGGCATGGACGGTGGCATGCAGTCGCATGGTGAATGGTCGATCTATCCCCAGCCGGCATCCCACCAGGTCACGGTTTCAGGTCTCCCCATGTCTGGCACCTTGGTGGTGCGGGATTTGTCGGGAAGGGTGTTCAGACATTTCCCCATCACCTCAGCGGTGGAGATTCTGGACGTTCACGCTTGGGGCAGGGGGATGTACATCCTCCAGTCTTTCGACAAGCATGGCGCACTTCTCGGCACCCAACGAATGCTCGTTGCAGGCAACCGTTGAGGGGGTGGACGACGCGGAAGCCTTCCTGGGTGCCGTCATGCGGTGAAGGCAATTGGATTTGGCATGTATTTTGCGCTCATTGGTTCTTCCAAAATGAACACATTCCAATGAAATCAGTTCTCCTTCTTTTCTCGGCCGTTTTTGCAACGTCTTTTTGTTCCTCGGCGCAATGCGCATTCACAGAAGTCAACATGCTCTCTGCCACGGCGGAGTGGGGGGAAGAAATGGCTTGGGAATTGTACCTGGTTGCCCAACCGGAAGATGTGTTGATGGCAAGTTTCCAAGGTGCCTCCGACGATGAGGTGTCTGAACAATTGCTTTGTTTGGAGGACGGCTGCTATGTGCTGCTCGCCCTCGACTCTTGGGGCGATGGATGGAACGGTGGCACAGTGACTGCAGAGGGTGCCGGACCGGGATTCGATGACCCGTTCACTTTGAACGACGGTGGTTATGGTTTTTACTCCTTTGAATTGGGGGACTCGGGTTGCGAAGCGGTGCTGGAAGGATGTGCGGACGAAGAGGCCCTGAATTACGTTCAGGGGGTCAACACGGACGATGGAAGCTGTGTCTATGGGGAGACGTTCGAGTCTGAGGTCAATGGAGTGGTGACCACCCGGGAGTACATCTATTACGCCCCAGCCAATTTGGAGGAAGGCGCGCCTTTGGTGTTTGTGTTGCACGGGTACTTTGGGACGGCTGAAGGGATGTACGCGTTCAGTGGATTCCGCGAATTGGCCGAGGCCGAGGGTTTTGGGGTGGTTTGGCCACAAGGACTCCCCGATGGCCAAGGGAACAACCACTGGAACGCCAATTTTGACTGGGGAACAGAGACAGATGCAGAGTTCTTGGTGCAGCTCGCACAGCATCTGCAAGCGGACCACGGACATTCACCGGCATGCACGTACAGCTGCGGCTATTCCAATGGAGGCTACATGAGCTACAGCCTGGCTTGCCGGGCGGCGGATACATTTCGTGGCATTGGCTCCGTGGGAGGCACCATGTCGAACAACGATTGGAATGCGTGTGCTCCGGTGGAACAAGTTCCTGTGGTGCACCTGCACGGCACTCAGGACGAGACCATCGCCTACGAAGGGACGGACAATTGGCAGTTTGGTTGGGGCCAACAGCCGGGGGTGGAGACCATCGTGGCATGGTGGGCGGCCCAAAACAATTGCAGCGAGGTGGAAGAAACGGCCCTGCCCAACCTCGACCCAACAGATGGGTCGGATGTCGACTTGATTCGCCACCACGGAGGTGACAATGGGTATCAAGCAAGGGTGTACAGGGTCAATGGCGGCGGGCACGATTGGTTTGGCGCCTTTGGCAACATGGACGTGAGCAGTGCGGTGGAGATGTGGGATTTTTGGCGACAGTTTTGCGACGGCACGGCAGATTTGGAGCCGACGCCAAGTCCTGAGCGGGACTTGTTTCAGGTGCAGGATGGGCAATTGTTGGCCATCGAAGCCTGTGAATTTCAAGTGGTGGACCTCTCCGGACGCACGCGCATGCTCCGGCCGCTTCAAGGTGGTCAGCGTTTGGATCTGACACCCTTCAACGGCATCTACTTGTTGGTGGCACGCAACGCCAACGGCATCCAAACCTCCAAAGTGATTCTTGGGGAGTGAGCCCATGGGCTCGAAGAGGTCACTGGACCCGCTGGATCGTGTACCCGATGAGGTCGCGCAAAGCCTCTCGGGCTTCCGCGCCCACGGCATCCTGACTGCCAAGCTCGTCGAGAAGGGCGAGGGATTCCTCTTTGAGCCGTCGCATCTCTGACCGGGCACGCTCCATGCCTGGACCTGCGAGGATGGTGTCCATGACTTCCTTGACAGCCGTGGGGTCGTCGCTCTTGTGTTTCACCAAGCGGATGAGTCGCCGACGTTCCGAGGGCGAGGCTTTGGCAAGGGTATGGATGAGGGGAAGGGTCATTTTGCGTTCCCGGATGTCCTGGCCGGTGGGCTTCCCGGTGAGGTCGCCTTCGCCCAGGTCGAGGAGGTCGTCTTGGATTTGAAAGGCGAGGCCCACGCGTTCGCCCAATCCCCACATCCGCTGGACGGTCTCGTCGTCCGCCCCAGCCGACGCCGCTCCGCATGCACAACACGCCGCGAGGAGGGAGGCGGTCTTGCGACGGATGATGTCGAAGTAGACTTCCTCTGTGATGTCCAAGCGCCGTGCCTTTTCAATTTGGAGCAGCTCACCCTCGCTCATCTCCCTCACGGCGCGAGAAGTGATTTTCAACAGGTCATAAGCCTCGGCATCCACGGCTGCCAAAAGCCCGCGCGACAGGAGGTAGTCCCCGACAAGCACGGCAACTTTCTTCTTCCAGAGGGCTTGGATGCTGAAAACGCCCCGTCGAAGCGGGCTTTCGTCGACCACATCGTCGTGCACCAAAGTTGCGGTGTGCAAGAGTTCGATGAGGGTCGCCGCGGTGTGGGCACGGTCGGTGGCGTGGCCATCGGAACCCACCCCTCCGTGCAAGCGTGCGCTCAAGAACACAAACATGGGACGCATTTGCTTGCCCTTGCGTCGAAGGATGTAACGCATGACGGTGTCGAGGAGGACGACGTCGGTGGAAACCGACTGACGGAATTTGGGCTTGAAGGCATCCATGTCCCCCTTCAAAAGGGCTTGCACGCGTTTCAAATTGGCTCGAGGTTCCGACATGCCACAAAGGTAGCGCGGCAGCGCAAGGGAGACACCCAATCGATGGCATGGGCGGTGCTCCTCGGTGCGGGGGTGGTATCTTCGCGTCATGCTTCGATCGATGACAGGTTATGGAAAGGCAGAAGGTGCCGTGGGTTCCCGCAAATACACGGTGGAAGTCCGTTCGTTGAACGGCAAAAATTTGGACCTCTCCGTGCGGATGCCCTCCGTCTTGAAGGAGAAGGAAATGGCGTTGCGAAAGGAGCTTGGTGCGCGCATCGTTCGGGGCAAAAGCGACGTGGCCATCCATTTTGAGGCCGATGCTTCCGACGCCCGCCACGAGCTCAATGCCCCCGTCATTGAACAGTACGTGGCGTCCCTCAAGGCCCTGGCGGACCGCACAGGCCAGCCGACAGACCAGCTTTTGGCCACGGCAGTGAAGTTCCCAGATGCCATGCAGACGTCCCGAGAGTCGTTCAACCACGAATCATGGACAGGCATCCATGCGCTGGTGCTGGAAGCAGCCGATCAATTCGATGCTTTCCGCGACACCGAAGGGGCGACGTTGCATGCGGATTTCTCCGAGCGACTGACCACCATTGAAGGTTTGGAGGCGGACTTGGACCCCATGCTGGAAGCCCGATTGAAGCGGGTGCGCGAGCGGATTCGGACCAATTTGGAGGAAACGGTGGACCGGAATGTCATCGACTCGACGCGCTTCGAACAGGAGGTGCTGTACTACATTGAAAAGATGGATGTCAGCGAAGAAAGAACCAGGCTACGCGCCCACATGGTCTATTTCCGTGACATCATGAACACAGGCCATGGACAAGGCAAAAAACTTGGCTTCGTGGCCCAGGAAATGGGGCGTGAAATCAACACGTTGGGCAGCAAATCCAACGATGCCGATTTGCAAAAGGTGGTGGTGCAGATGAAGGACGAACTCGAGAAAATCAAAGAGCAAGTGCTCAACGTGCTCTGAGTCGGCCATGCCTGCAGGAACCAAACCCCAAGGCGATGGGCTCGCCATCATTTTCTCAGCCCCTTCAGGCGCGGGAAAAACCACCATTGTGCGCCACCTCATGGACCAGCCCAATTTGGCGCTGGGCTTCAGTGTGAGCGCCACCACCCGGCCACCGAGGGGTGGCGAAAAGGATGGGGTCGATTATCATTTTCTCAGCCCTGAGGAATTCTCGAAGAAGCTGTCAGAAGGCGCCTTTGTGGAACACGAGGAGGTGTACGAAGGGCTCTCGTACGGTACCCTTTGCAGTGAGGTGGAACGGCTCTGGCGGGATGGCCGAACGCCCTTGTTCGATGTGGACGTTGTGGGGGGCCAAACCCTGAAGTCCGTGTTTGGCGACAGCGCCTTGTCCATCTTCGTCATGCCTCCGAGTTTGGGGGTGTTGGAGGATCGTTTGCGCGGCCGGGGCACGGAAAACGAGGAGTCCCTGGAGGAACGTTTGGCCAAATCAGAAAGGGAAATGCAGTCGGCCTCCGCCTTTGACTTGCGCTTGGTCAACGACCAATTGGAGTTGGCCTTGTCAGAGGCATCGGACATGGTGGGGGACTTTTTGGACCAAGGATTCCATTGAAGATGGGACAATCTCCTTCGACCCCCAATCGCCGCGTGGGCCTGTACTTCGGGTCCTTCAATCCGGTGCATTTGGGCCACTTGGTCATCGCCAACCACATGCTCTTCATGGCCGACTTGGACGAAGTCTGGCTGGTCGTCACGCCGAGCAGTCCGCACAAGCAAGGGGTGGACATGATCCCGGAGGCAGATCGCCTTCAAATGGCCAAATTGGCGCTGGCGGACCATCCCAAGTTGAAGGCCTCCAGCGTCGAGTTCGATTTGCCTCGGCCCAATTACACTTCGGACACCATGGAGCATCTGCGCGCCCAAAACCCCGATACGACGTTCAGCATCATCATGGGCCAGGACAATTTGGCGTCCTTTTCCACCTGGAAGGGCCACGCGTCGATGCTTGAGCAGCACCGCCTGCTGATCTACCCTCGGTTGACGATGGGGGAGCCCCAGCGCACGGCCGAGGTGGAGAATTGGATCCAACACCCACACGTCGACATCCAACAGGCTCCCATGATCGCCATCAGCTCGACGTACATCCGGGACGCCATCATGGCTGGTCACGATGTCCAATTCCTGCTTCCCGACCCCGTTTTGGCGTACATCGGGAACAACCATTTTTACGAAGAGAGGGGGCAAGGCTGAGGCAGGAAGCTTGAGATTCTGGCTTCCAGATCACTTCCCGTTGTGGGCATTCATGGCCCTGGCCAATCCAATGGTCGTCAAATCCAGTGCTGCATTGGCAGCAGCATCCAGTCGTTCGTCCATGGTGCGTCGGTCCTCCTCGGTCCATGCCCCCAGGACGTAATCGACTTGTTGTCCTTGGCTGAAATCTCCTCCAATGCCAAACCTCAGCCGTGTGTATTGCGAAGTGTTGAGCACGGCTTGGATGTCCTTGAGTCCGTTGTGACCTCCATCGCTGCCTTTGGCGCGCATGCGCAGCAGGCCAAACGGCAAATGCAGGTCGTCGGTGATGACCAAAACACGGTCCAAGGGGATGTTCTCCTTTTCCATCCAAAAACGAACGGCCTTGCCGCTCAGGTTCATGAAGGTTGAAGGCTTGAGCAGGACCAACGTGCGGCCCTTGAAGCGGACGGTGGACACCTCACCCAGTCTGCCGGTCTCGAAAGATCCGGACAGACGTTGGGCGAGTGTGTCCACCACCTTGAACCCGATGTTGTGTCGGGTGTCCTCATATTCAGCCCCGGGGTTGCCGAGACCCACCATGAGGTACTTCATGGGTCAGAAAATCAGCTTTCGCCTCCTTCGCTTCCCTCTCCACCTTCAGCGCCTTCGGCACCTTCAGCGCCTTCGGCACCTTCTTCACCTTCTGCGTCAGCAGACATGGCGGCACGTGTCCGCTTGCAGGCCACGAGCAGGGCGTTGTCGCTCAAAAGGATGTCCAAGCCATCGAGCTTGAGGTCGCTCACCCGGGCACTGTCGCCAATGTCCAAGGGCTCGATGTTGACGGTGAGACATTCTGGCAAAGAGTCGATGAGTCCACGGACGGGAACGCGACGGAAGTTCAATTCGAGGCGACCCCCGTTGAACACGCCAATCGCTTGCCCTGTGGTACGCAAAGGCAATTCCACTTTCACAGGCTTGCCGGGGATCACTTCGAGCAAGTCGATGTGTGTGACCCGGTCGGTCACCGGGTGAAACTGGATTTCTTGGATGATGCAATCCGTCTTTTTGCCGTCGATGTCCAATTCAATTTTGAAGACGTCTGGGTTGAAGACGAGCTTGTTGAGTTGAACTTCAGAGAGGCTGAAGTGGATTTGCTCGGCACCGCCGTACAAGACACCGGGAACCCGGTTGTCAGCTCGCAGTGCGTCGGCATCTTTTTTCCCTACGCCCCCTCTCAGGGAGCCGCTCAATGATGCAGTTTTCATGATGTATTGTTAAATGGTAAATTGAGAACTAATGGATTCGTTGCGCATCAAGCACTGAAGCACTTGGGCGAACATGTCGTGCACAGGGAGCACGGTGATTTTTGAGGTGTTGGCGTCCTCCTTCAAAGGGATGGAGTCGGTCACGATCAATTCTTTCAGGGAACTCGCTGCGATGCGGTCGTAGGCAGGCCCACTCAGGACGGCATGCGTGCAGACGGCCCGGACGCTCAGTGCGCCGTGTTCCATCATCAAGTCCGCGGCTTTGGTGAGGGTGCCGGCCGTGTCGCACATGTCGTCCACAAGCACGACGTGCTTGTCTTTCACATCTCCGATGACCGTCATGCTCTCCACTTGGTTGGCCACCTTGCGCTGCTTGTAGCAAATGGCCATGTCCACCCCCAAATGCTTGGCATAGGTGTTGGCACGTTTGGTTCCGCCCGTGTCAGGGGTTGCAATGCACAAGTTGTCGAGAGCGGCATTTTCCTCAATCCAAGGAAGGAACAAAGTGGAGCCAAACAAGTGGTCCACGGGAACTTCAAAGAACCCTTGGATTTGGTCGGCGTGAAGGTCCATGGTGATGATGCGGTTCACACCAGCAGCCATCAACATGTTCGCAACGAGCTTGGCGCCAATGGCCACACGTGGCTTGTCCTTTCTGTCCTGCCGGGCAAATCCGAAGTAAGGCATCACGGCCACGATGCGCTTGGCGCTGGCGCGTTTGGCTGCGTCGATGAGCATCAGAAGCTCAAGCAAGTTGTCAGAAGGGGGGAAGGTGCTCTGCACGATGATCACCTCTTTGCCCCGGACGGTCTCTTCAATGCTCACCGCAAACTCCCCATCGGAGAATTTCTGCGTGCGAACAGGGACCAGACTGGTTCCGTAAGCTGCGGCCACACGTTCCCCAAATTCTTTGGAGGACGATCCCGCGAGGATTTTGATCATGTCAGACATGGCGACGCTTCGAGGCCGCAAAGGTAGGCATTCTCAGTCGGTTGGCGCCACCAGTTTGAATCCTTTCCCGTGAACGTTCAGGATTTCAATGCGATCGTCTCCACGCAAGTGTTTGCGCAGCTTGGCGATGTACACATCCATGCTTCGTCCGTTGAAGTAGTTGGCATCCCCCCAAATGTTGCGCAGCGCATGGCTTCGTTCCAACAGGGCGTTCTTGTGTTTGCAAAGCATGAACAGCAGCTCGTTCTCTTTGGTGGTCAACCTTTGGGGCTCTCCCTTGAGGTTCAAAGACTGGGTGTTGTAGTCGTATGCATAGAGCCCCACCTTGAATTCAGTGACCTCTTCTCCTTCTTCAGGAAGTGCGGCGGAGCGCCTCAAAATCGCCTGGATCCGGAGCACCAATTCCTCCATGCTGAAGGGCTTGGTCATGTAGTCGTCTGCCCCCACTTTGAACCCTTCGAGGGTGTCGTCTTTGGTGGAACGGGCGGTCAAGAAAAGGATGGGGATGCTTCTGCTGTCCAAACGGATTTCCTCCGCAACCTGGAAGCCGTCCTTCCGAGGCATCATGACATCGAGCACAATGAAATCAAACGTCTCGCGGTGGTAGGCCTTCAGGCCTTCGACCCCGTCTTGGGCCCAGGTGGCCACAAAACCTTTGGCCCGGAGGTAATCGGTCAGGAGTTTCCCCAAGCTGGGATCGTCTTCGCACAGGAGGATTCGGATGTCTTTCATGTCTCTTCAGTCTTGTCAGGTTGATGCTCAAACGGCAAATTCAGGGTCAATGTTGTGCCCTCCCCCGGTGTGCTTTCGATTTGGACCGATCCTTCGTGGCGCTCAATGACATTTTTCACGTAGCTCAAGCCCAGACCAAATCCCTTCACGTTGTGCACGTTTCCGGTGGGGACACGATACAGCCTTTCAAAGACCTTGCCAAGATGTTCTTTGGCGATGCCCATGCCGTTGTCTTGGACGGCCAAAGAGAGTCCGACTTCGCTTTGACGCGTTCGGATGACGATGTGTGGATCCTCTCCAGCATACTTCATGGCATTGTCGATGAGGTTGAACATGACGTTGGTCAGATGGATGCGGTCGCACTCGAGGTTGGGGTTGGACGCCTCCAAGTCCAACTCCACTTTCGCCCCTTGTTTGTGGAATTGCATGGCCATGTTTTTCACCACGCCCTTCACCAAATCATGCACGTTCAATGGCTGGGTGTACAAGCGCATGGCGCCGGATTCAGAAAGACTTGCCCGCAATACATTTTCCACCAACACCCCGAGCCGTTTGTTCTCCTCTCGGATCAACCCCAGGTAATGCTTCTTCGTTTCGCTGTCAAAAGAAGGGTCCGCCATCGCTTCGGAGGCGAGCCCTATGCTGGAAATGGGCGTTTTCAATTCATGGGTCAAATTGTTCACCAAGTCCCGCTGCAACCGGTCCAATCGTTTGGTCCGCTGGATGGCCACAAGGGTGTAGCCGAACATCCCCGCGATCAAGAGCATCATCCCTACACTCAATGCGAAGGCCCCAAGCATTTGGCCCATGAGGTACCTCGGCAATTGAGGGAAGTGGATGCGCAATTGAAGGGTTCCAAGGGTCACAGAATACCCTTCTCGCAACAACACGTCACGGAGGGGCTCGGCCTCTTCTGGCAAGAAGACGGGTTGGCTGTAACGGTTGAAGGCACCAAAAACAGGCCTCGCATCGATGTTTTGCTCCAGCAAGGCAAGCATCAGCAACGAATCCATTGGCAAGGCCTCCAGTCGTCGGACAATGTTGCGTTCCTCAGGCGCCAATTCATCGGTGCGAAGCAAGCTGCGATCTTCAGCTTGGCCTTCATCCAAGTGGACGGCGGTCAGCCAACCGGCGACAATTTGAAGGCTCTGTTCCACACTTTGGTCAAAGACCTCCTTGCGGAGTTTGGCAGAAGACTCGAGCCAACTCACTTGCACCGCCACCACCACCATCATGGCAATGGTCATGGAACCCACCAACCAGGGGATCATGCGACCTTTCATGGCCCCAAGGTCGGGAGGGAGTTGCGGTTCACAAGAAATTGGAATCAGAAAGCGCCTCCAACGCCAACAAACATTCACATCCCGTTCATGATTCCTTGACATGCTGTCGCCTTGGTGACTCTAGTTTTGCCCTTGAAACTCCTGGGGCATGAGAACGCTCGCACCCCCGGTTGGAACATCAGGTGAAAGCCCTTTTTCGCTGAACGCAGCAGCAGGCAGCAGGTGATGAAGACTTAGTCCTCATCGAGAACGGCACCCAGAGAGAGGTGCCGTTTTTCGTGCAAAGCCCCAAATCTTGGATATCTTCGTCCACCCCGCCATGATCCCAGAACAAACCGTCGAGCAAATCATGAACGCCGCTGTCATCGAAGAGGTGGTCGGCGATTACGTGGAATTGAAGAAGTCAGGAAGTTCGTTGCGGGGCCTAAGTCCTTTCACGAACGAGAAGACACCTTCTTTTTACGTCTTGCCCGCCAAGGGCATTTTCAAGTGCTTCTCAAGCGGCAAGGGCGGAAGCCTGGTCACCTTTCTCATGGAGTTGGAGAAGGTCAATTATCCCGAAGCACTTCGGATGTTGGCCAGACGCTACAACATTGAGGTGGAGGAGAAGGCGCCTACCCCAGAAGAAATCGCGGCGTCCACAGCCAAGGAGAGCTTGGGCAATGTGGTCGCTTGGGCGCAGAAGTGGTTCACAGAGCAGATGCAGCAAACCGATGCAGGAAAAGCCATTGGTCGCAGCTACTTCGTGGAGCGGGGATTCAGAGACGATGTGCTGGACACCTTTTTGATTGGCTACAGCCCTGATTCTTGGGACGCCATGGCCCAGGCAGGTCAGGCGGCTGGTTATCCGGCAGAAAAGTTGGTGGAGGCTGGCCTTTGCAAGCAACGCGACGACGGCTCGTTGTGGGACTTTTTCAAAGGCCGTGTCATGTTCCCGATCCGAGATGTCACGGGCCGTGTGATTGGCTTTGGCGGAAGGACCCTCAGCACCGAGAAAAAGGTTGCCAAGTACTTCAACTCGCCAGAGAGCATCTTGTACAACAAGTCCAAGGTCCTCTACGGCATGCACCTGGCCAAGCCTGCGATTGTCAAGGAGGAGCGGTGTTTTTTGGTGGAAGGGTACACCGACGTCATGGCGATGCACCAGGCAGGTGTGGAAAACGTGGTGGCCTCCAGCGGGACTGCACTGACCACGGGCCAGATTCATTTGATCCGCCGATTCACCAAGAATGTGACCGTGATTTTCGATGGGGATGCAGCAGGCATTCGGGCCTCCTTGCGCGGCATCGACATGCTTCTTGCCGAAGGCATGGCCGTCAAGGTTGTTTTGTTGCCTGACGGAGACGACCCAGACACCTATGCCAAAAAGGTGGGGAGCGATGCATTGCACGACGCCATCCACAAAGACGCGCAGGACTTCCTGCAGTTCAAGGCGAAGTTGCTTTCAGACGAGGCTGGCACCGATCCTTTGAAGCGGGCGGACATGATCCGTTCAGTGGTTTCCTCCATCGCGGCGATTCCAGACACCATCCAGCGCTCCGTGTATTTGCAATCTTCAGCATCCCAACTTGGGTTGTCGGAAGAAGTGCTGGGCGCAGAGGTGGCCAAGGTGTTGCATGCCCAATCGCAAGCAGCAGCCAAACGGTCGGCCAGCGGCAGGATTCCCTCGCCCCAAGGCACGCCGCCCACCCCCACGTCGCCCCCGCCTGCAGGTGGAGAGGTGCAGGCCGTCGACCGGATCGCGCCGAGAACGTCCATTGAAAATGACTTGGTGCGCGCCCTTCTGGAATACGCCACCGACATGGTGTCTGTGCGCTTGAAGGGAGAGGAGGGCTCGGAAGACCAATTGTTGGATGTGCCCTTTGCAGAACTGGTCATCCACAGGCTGGAAGAAGAACGGATTTCCTTGCAGGAACCCCTGAACCAAACTTTGGTGCAGCGTTTTTCCTCGGAGCTGGACCACGAACGGATTTTGACCGCAGAGCAATTGGCCCAAGACAATGACGTTGGGGTTCAGCAGAAGGTCGCAGGTGCCATGGTGCAGCAGCATGTCCTCAGCCCCAACTGGTCGCAGAGACACAAGATCTACCCCACGGTGGAGCGGGATCAACTCATGGAATTGTTGGAAGGAACCCTCCGTCGATTGCACTTGATGGATTTGCGCACGGCTTCAGAAGAAGTTTCCGCCAAGCTCAAAGAAGATGGGTTGTCCCTGGAAATGGAGCGGGATTTGCTCGCCCAAAAGGTGCACCTCGACACGCAAATACGGGACACTCTGGCGCATTTTGGCACGGTGATTCTCCCTTGAATCAACGCACACTCGGTCGGATGGCGCGGATGTGCATGTTGATGGAAGTTCGTCCACGGAAGGTGTTTTGAACCAAGGTGAAGGCCACGTCCATGGACTTCATTTGCCGAACTTCTTCCAGGCGGTCGCCCATGCCAAATCCGATGGCTTCAAACCGGTCTTTGGGAGCGTCAGAGGTCTGCAAAATCAATTTCAAGTGACGCCCTCTGTGCCCCACTGTCCGTGGGGGCAGCGCGGCACGAACGTCACTCGCCATGAAGACAGGCAGACCGTTTCCAGGGCCAAACGGCGCCAACTTCCCCATTTCTTCGAAGACTTCAGGCGACATGGCATTCAGGTCGATTTCGAGGTGGTACGAAATGCTTGGCGCCGGGATGCTCCCATCCACTTGTCGGGCGATGCTCTTCTCAAGGGCAATTTGAAAATCGTGCAATTGGTCGCTTCTCAAGGTCAAGCCAGCGGCCATCGGGTGGCCACCAAATTGTTCGAGGTACGACCGGCAGTCTTCCAACGCCTCGTGGATGTCGACCCCTTTGACACTGCGGGCGCTCCCCATCATCAACCCGTTTTCTTCGCTCAACACAATGGTGGGTCGGTAGCGAGCTTCCACCAAACGGCTGGCCACGATGCCCAATACACCTCGGTGCCACCCTTCTCCGCAGACTATAGTGCAACAACGACCTGCCGGTTGCTCGGCCATTTGGGCCAATGCTTCCTCGGTCATGTCTTCGTCCAAATCGCGCCGCGCCTGGTTCATGGACTCAAGTTCATACGCCAATTCATAGGCCGTGTTGTCGTCGGACGCCATCAAGAGCTCCACAGCTTTTAGGGCGTGTCCCACCCGGCCTGCGGCGTTGATGCGCGGTCCGAGCGTGAAGCTGATGTCCCGGACGGTGTTGGGGACACGGTCGATGTTGGCAACGTGCAGCATCGCCCGAATGCCCGGGCGCATGGTTTTTCGAAGCTTGCGCATGCCGTGGTGGGCAAGGATCCGATTTTCTCCGGTGATGTCCACGAGGTCGGCGCCGATGCTCAAGGCAAGCAAATCGAGATGGTCGTACACTGAAGACATGGTCAACCCAATGCGGTTGACCAATGCGGTGAGGAACTTGAAGGCCACTCCAGCACCGGACAATTCTTTGAATGGATAGGGGCAACCTTCCTGTTTGGGATTCAGCAGAGCATGGGTCACCGGGAGTTGGTCCGCAGGCAAATGGTGGTCGCATACAATGGTGTCGATCCCTGCCTCGGCGGCAAATTGCAAGGCTTCAAAATCCTTGGTGCCACAGTCCAGGGTGATCAAAACGGTGCACCCTGAAACTTTGGCCCTTTCCACTCCTTTTGGAGAAACGCCATACCCCTCGCCGTAACGCATGGGGATGTACGACACGACGGGGACCTGAAGCCCTTTGAAGAACGACGACACCATGGCCACAGAGGTGGTGCCATCGACGTCGTAGTCCCCGTACACCATGATCCGTTCCTTGCGTTCCACCGCCTGCATGATCCTTTCCACGGCCCTGTCCATGTCCTTCATGAGGAAGGGGTCGTGAAGCTTTTCGCGTCGAGGGTCCAAAAAATCTTTGACGGATTCCGAGGTGGACATCCCCCTTTGGATCAAAAGAGATGCAACCAATGGGCTGAGACCTGTGTCTTTGGACAGGCTTCCCACGGTTTGCAAATCGGGGGCTTGGGAAGGTTTCCACTCGAGGTTGTCCATGTTGCTTGGGGGGATGCTGAGTCCAGTTCTGTTCCGGTTGTATCTTTCGCCTTGTCAAAACTACGCACATGACCTCTCACCAACCCTCTTCTTCTTTCGCCTTCCGATTCGTTTGGGCTTTCGCTGCGGTTTGCCTGTCGGCCATCTCGCTGACCAGCTGCCTCAACGACGACAACTTGATCGGGGAGAATTGCTACGACGAAATCCTCAACAATGGGGAAGAATTGGTGGACTGTGGTGGCCCGATTTGCGAGCCATGCGATCCATGCGAGAACGGGGAGTGGAACCCGTTGCTCGGGGAGCAGTGGGTCGATTGTGGAGGAAGCTGCGCGCCCTGTGATACAGACTTCAACGGGGTCTTGGACGAAGGCGAATCGGGCATTGATTGTGGATGCGATGGATGTCCTGCTTGCCCCGAATTGTGCGGGGATGGGCTGCTGAATGGATACGAGCAAGAAGTCGATTGTGGTGGTGTGGACTGCGATCCTTGCCCTTCATGCACCGATGGCGAGTTGAATGGGGATGAGACGGGCATTGATTGTGGGGGCAACAACTGCGATCCATGCGAGTGTTTGTGCGATTGCACCAATGGCATCCAAGACGGTTTGGAGGATTACATCGATTGCGGCGGACCCAACTGCGAACCGTGCGCCGCTGAAATTTCTTGGTCCTCTTTTGGCATCCAATACCTGGGCGATGCTTTGGCTTCTGCGGTCATTGTGGGCAGCAACCTGCAAATCCAAGGAACGAGCTTGACAGGCGCACAGATTGGGTTTGTCATTGCCGAGCCCGTCGATGGATGGTCCAATGGCGTGGTGGTTCCTTTGAATCCGTCTTCCCTTCCTCAGGCCGGAGCCTACACTGCGACAGATGGTGGGAGCTACACCACATTGCAAGGAGGCAACACCACGTTCCAAATCAACTACATCGACCCCGTGTCTGGAGGATATGTCGTCGGAACTTTCCAGGGCTCCATGCAGGATGCTCTGGGCAACACCATCACGGTGAGCGGCGGACAATACGCCATGCCGATCGATTGATTCGGGTCTGAACTTCGACATTTCGCTGTGAATAAGGCGCAGGGCGACGGCTGGATTGCCGCCGTCTTGGCGTGAACTTAGGGGGTCATGAATGTTCCCTCTCCCTTCCGACCAACTTCTGCCTGTTTCGCCAATTGGATCTTGGGTTTGGCCATGTTGGGGCCTGTCACAGGCTGTGTGACCACACAACAGTATGAAGCCTTGCAAGTCCAACTGGACGAAGCCGAAGGTGAAAATTCCGCATTGCGATTGGCCCGTCAGGATGCCGAGGTCAACAGCAGGGAACTCGAGGGACGTCTCGGCCGACTGACCCAAGAACAAGAGACCTTGACAAAGGAGGCCCAGCAGCTGGGCGCAGATGTCAAGCGGTACCGCGAAGAAGTGGCTCGGCTGGCGGAGCTCAACGAAGCTCTGACCAATCAAAGTTCAGGACGACTCAGCGACATCGCTCAGGAAAATCGACAGCTCTTGGAGGATGTCATGGCGATTCGTGAAGAATTGCAGCGGCGCGAGGATGCCCTGAACCAGCTTGAAAAGGACCTCAACGAAAAATCACAATTGTTGGTGGCCCGTAGCCAAAGGGTGGAAGAGTTGGAATCCATGCTTGAGGCAAGAGAGCGGGCTGCAGAAGCCTTGAGGGCCAGGTTGTCAGATGCGCTTTTGGGATTCCAAGGAAAGGGATTGAATGTGGAGCAGCGAAATGGAAAGGTGTATGTCAGCATGGAGGCCCAGCTGTTGTTTCCCTCTGGCAGCGCAGTGGTGGACGATGGAGGCCAGGCAGCCCTTCAAGGCTTGGCCGGGGTCATCGCCGAGCAATCTGATTTGGAAATTGTTGTGGAAGGCCATACCGACACAGACAAGGTGAGCAGCAACACCATCCCCAGAGACAATTGGGAGTTGAGCGTACTTCGTGCGACAGCCGTGGTGGGTATTTTGCTGGAAAACCCGGGGGTGGATCCCTCCATGCTGTCGGCTTCTGGCAAGAGTGAATACCATCCAGTGGACCCTGCAGACAAAGGCAAGAACCGGAGAATTGAGGTGATCCTTGCACCCAACCTGGACAGTTTGTTTGAGCTGATTTCAGATTGAAGCCATTCGACATCGTTGGGCATGAAAAAAGCCATCCGTTGAGGATGGCTTTTTTGCGAGAGAGTTGCCCCACCAGGACTCGAACCTGGAAAAACGGTACCAAAAACCGGTGTGTTACCATTACACCATGGGGCAATTGCGCAAAGGCAGCGCAAAGATAAACAAGGCAAGGTAACTTCGTCCACCATGGAAGTACGGAATTTTGTGAACGGCGTGCTGGAAACGACCGTTCGGACATTGGACAATGTGACGCCTGGAACTGGCGAAGTGTATGGCACCATTCCTCGTTCGGGTCCGGAAGAGGTCAATCGCGCCGTGGCCGCCGCCAAACGTGCCTTCCCTGCTTGGTCTTCGACACCTGCTGCCGAGCGTGCCGCATGCTTGGAGCGTTTGGCAGATGCCGTGCGCGACAACGCCCCTCTGTTGGCCGAGGCCGAGGCACGCGACAATGGCAAGCCGGTGTCTTTGGCGGCCCATGTCGACATCCCGCGCGCAGAAAAGAACCTGAGGTTCTACGCCTCGGGCATCCAGCATTTTGCCAGCCAAAGCCATGCCATGGAAGGAGAAGCCATCAACTACACCCTGCGCAAGCCTTTGGGGGTCGTGGCATGCATCAGCCCATGGAACTTGCCTTTGTACCTGTTCACTTGGAAGGTGGCACCCGCACTGGCCGCTGGCAACTGTGTTGTGGCCAAGCCTTCAGAGCTGACCCCCGCGACGGCCTATTTGTTGAGCACTTGGGTGGAAGAAGCTGGTTTTCCTCCAGGGGTGTTCAACGTCCTTCATGGCTTGGGTCCAGAAGTGGGCGAGGCCATGGTCACACACGACGACATCGCCGCCGTGTCCTTCACTGGCGGCACCCAGACAGGTGCGCGCATTGCAGGCCATGTGGCGCCCAAATTCAAGAAAATGAGCCTCGAACTCGGGGGAAAGAACCCCGCCATTGTTTTTGCAGATGCAGACTTTGACGAGGCATTGCGGACCACCTTGCGCAGTTCCTTCGCGAACCAGGGCCAAATTTGTTTGTGCGGTTCTCGGATTCTGGTGGAGCGCTCGATCTATGACGCGTTCCGAGACGCGCTGGTCGCCAAAGCTTCCAAAATGGTGGCAGGAGACCCCTTGGACCTCGCCACCAAAATGGGCGCGGTGGTCTCAGAAAGCCACATGAGCAAGATTTTGTCTTGCATCGAAAGGGCCCGCGATGAGGGCGGCTCTGTGCTATGTGGCGGAAACAGGGTGTTCCCCAAGGGTGGAGAAAATGGGTTTTTTGTCGCGCCGACCGTCATTGAGGGTCTGGGCCCCAACTGTGCCACCAACCAGGAGGAGATTTTTGGACCCGTCGTGACCCTTCAGGCCTTCGACACGGAGGAGGAGGCCTTGGCCTTGGCCAACAACACCGTGTACGGACTGGCGGCCACCCTGTGGACCACTGACCTGAAGCGGGCCCATCGTGTGGCTGCCAAAATCGATTCGGGCATTGTGTGGGTCAATACTTGGTTGCTTCGTGACTTGCGCACCCCATTTGGCGGCGTCAAGGCCTCGGGGCTTGGACGCGAAGGAGGATTCGAGGCGCTCGAGTTTTTCACCGAGCCCCAAAACATTTGCATTCAACTGTAGAACGCCAACTTCACGAAGTTCAGTTTCCGCCGAGGGCGTCCAACTGCATTTGCAAAGAATCGACTTGGCTTTGCAATGCGGAAATCAATTGGAGCAAATCTTGACCGGAGGCAATGACCTTTCCTGAGGCCGTGACGTTGCCCAGTGCATCGACTTGAAGTGCGTCTGACCGGCTTTCTGCGTCGGCGCCGTTGCCCACGGCAAAGAGGACATTGGTTTGGCCTTCAAGGTTCCATTGACCCACCACAGATCCATTTTCCTGGTCGGCCACCAAGTTGTACCCGATGGCGGAGGCGCTTGTGGCGCTTGCGGACGATCCCCGGCCCGCGGCGTGGCTGTACAATCCTGATGCGGTGGTTTGGTACCCTTCTGCATGCGCAGCAAAACCGCTGGCCAACGTTTCGAATCCTTCACTGTGAGACGCATCCGCAGTGGCGCTGGTGCCTTCTCCTTCGGCATGTGCACATGTGGCAGAGGCCAGCGTGTTCCTGTTTTCAGCGTGGCTGTAGAGGCCATTGGCGGTGCTTTGATAGCCCTCCGCATGTGCTGAGGTGTTTGCCGCTTCTGTGCGGTAGCCCTCCGAATGGCTGTAGTTGTTGAGGGCATCCGTTTGGTACCCTTCTGCATGCGACGCCAAGCCGCTTGCAACGGAGCCAAAACCTTGCGAGTGTGCGGCTGTTGCCAGGGCCGAGGTGCCTTCACCAATCGCGCTGGAACAAACCCCTGTAGCGGTGCTGTTTTGGTTGGAGGCAAAACTGAATGGACCGGAGGCCGTGCTGTTTCTCCCCTGGGCTTGGGAGTATGAGCCTGAGGCCACCGTGCCAGATCCTTGGCTGAGGGCTTGCGAGATGTTCAATGTACCGGTGATGGAAGCCTCTGGACCCACCCCTCCGAGGGGAACCACGTCCGCGAAGGTGCTCACCCCCAAAACAAGGCGCACACTGTCCGTTGTCGTGACCCCAGTTCCTCCTCCCTCGACGGGCAAAACACCTGAGGGCAAGAAAGAAGATCCAAAGACAGTAAGAAATTCGATCAAGTCATTCGTTTCGATGGCTTGGTTGCCATTCGAGTCCGGGTTGTATGGAAAGGTGCCATCACTTTGGGCCACACCATTTGTGACGAGGATCGTGGTGAACAATAGGGCAAGGATGAACCCAAGAGAAGGAGCGTTCGTTTTCATGTCCTCAAGATAAGTAGGAACAAAAAAAGAAGGCCGCCCCCAGGGGACGGCCTTCCAATTTCATGGCGCAAGCTCAGTGGGAGGGTTACTCAATGACGAGCAACTTCTTCGTCGTCACGAAGTTCTTCGAGCTTACACGGACCTGGTACAAACCAGACTCCAGTGAATTGACGTCGAGTGTCAAGTTGGTGGCCCATCCTTCGATCAAGAGTCCGTCGAACACTTGATTGACCAAAGAACCGTCCATCGTCATGATTTGGATCTTGGCGGTCACATCTTCTTGCACCTCAACGGTCAACATCGCTTGTGATGCGGTTGGGTTGGGGTAAATCGATGTGATTTCGATCAAGTCCTTGCTCACGGTAGGCTCAGCATCTTGCTCACCTTCCACCCCTCCGTCAGGAGTGATGTCTTGAATCATGCCTGTGCTTTCCAGAGTGTAGGAGAACTGACGGTCATTGCCAGCACAGTCCACAACACAGTAAGTGAGTGCCGTTTCCCATGGGGTCAAGAAGTCGAGGTCTCCGAAGAGGTCACCAGAGCCCATGGCACTGCTTTCTTCTCCGTCCACAACGAGCGTTCCACCGTAGTAGAACCATCCGCTGAATCCGTACGCACCATTCTTGTTGTTGGCGCCTTCTCCGAATTGGAATCCAAAGTATTCGTTGGCCGGTTGATGAGACATGCTCAACTCCGTTCCTTCGAAAGCAGATCCTTCCACACCGGTGATGCTACCGTCCAAGAGGATGGCGTACTCCCACGCGAGGTGGTCACCGAGTCCGCAGTCAGACTTGTAGCTTTCGATGCCAGGAGTCGCGCACCACTCCACCCAGTTCATCAGGTTTCCGAATTGTGCTTCCACTTCGAACGAGCCTTCGTCGCTGGACACGACCATGCTCACCGTTGCGGTGCCATCTTCATCCTTGATCATTGTTCCTGCATCGGTCACGTAGTATTCACCTCCGAGGAAGTTGAACATGCGCATGCCGTGCGGGGTGGGGTTGTTGTCGCAGGTTTCACCGTCGGCCAGTGGTGCTGGCGTTGTGATGTTTCCTTCGGTGTACGCGCCGCCCGTGAGGAATGGGTTGTTGGTTCCCGAAGCGTCGATGTCCACCAAGTAAGCGATGTCATCTGGGCTGTGAGGAATGTTCATGTCGTCGAGCAAGGCGTTCGCGTCAGCATTCGCCACTGGATCGCAAACAACTGGAGTGTCGCAATTGTCCGAGGCTGTTGCGTCAACAACATCACCCAACGTCACATCACCACAGAAGTTGTCGTAAGGAACTTGGACTGTCGCGTTGTTGTTCAATCCACCTGTGTTCGTGAAGTTCGGATCCACGGTATCAACGATGTTGATGATTTGAACGTCCATCACGGTGTCCACTTCACAAGAGTCTGCAAGGGTCAAGGCCGCTGCAGTTGCATAGTGGGTACGTGTGATGGTGTATTCCACACCACATTCGTCGTCGTCACCTGAGATCGAGTCCTCGTACCAAGTGTCGAGACCCAAGCTTTCGTCACAGTAGATCTGGTCCGCAGCCACTGCAGGAGTGGTTGGGATCGGAGCAGTGCACTGCAGTGTCACATCAGCAGGTGCTGAAATGGTGGGCAGAGTCTCGTCGATCAAACGGATGGTTTGAGTCGCTGAGGACATGTTGCCTGCGTTGTCCACCGCCTGGAATTCACGCACATACGTCTTGATGTGTGTGCTTCCACAGTGCTCGACTTCTGACAGGATGCCAGTCGCTGTCACAACAGGGCTGCCGTCACAGTTGTCCGTTGCCGTCGCGTTGTCGACCAAGTCAATCTTGCTGGATGCACTTGTGGTGACATTCTGCAAGTTGGAGTTCCAGCGCAAGCGCTTGAGCGAATAGCCAGGACCATTGGCGTTTTGAACGCTCGTGATGGTGCGCTGGGCATTGCCAATGCGGATCACATCGCCCACCTGCATCAAGTCACTCAATGCATTGTAGACCTCTGACTCGACCAAAACGTAGTCTCCGCTTTCGTTGGGGCTTCCACCAGGAATGACCGCTGCACAAACGCGGATGTCGTTGTTGGTGACTGTGAGGTTCGTCGCCAAGAGACGGCTTTCCACCACGATGTCAGCAGGAGCAACAATCTCCGGAGCTGTTGTGTCTTCCACGGTGATGGTCTGTGATGCCATAGCGAGGTTGTCGCAGTTGTCACGGGCCACCCATGAACGCACAATCTGGTAGGACTCAGGGTAAGCTCCTTGGATGATGCTCTGTGTTTCCACAACCAACACATCTTCGTCGACCCAATCCTCAGCCACTGGATCCAAGAACACGATGTCTTCATCGCACTCGAGGGTATAGCTTTCTGGGACGAACGAGAAGTAAGGGCTCACCGTGTCCACCAAGTTGATGTAGACAGAAGCGAGAGACTGGTTGCCACACAAATCGGTGATGGTCAACACGCGCTCGAACGTTCCGGCACAACCTCCTGACACTTCGAAGTCTTGAGCGGTGCAAGTGAACAAGTCACTGCAGTCGTCAATGTATCCGATGGGGAAGCTCATCAACTCGTCGGTCGAACCGTCTTCATAGATGAAGCCAGATTCAGTGCTTTCACCCACAGGGAACGACCATACTTCGTCGGGAGCCAAGAGGCCCTCAGCGTAGAGGTGTGCAGGGATGAAGAGCTGACCAGGACCCTGGTACACAGGGGCTGTGTTGTCCACAATGTGGAGGGTTTGCTCAAAGCTGGACACGTTGCCGCAGTCGTCAACCAAGTGGTAGGTACGAGTGACTGTGTAACATCCTGCAGTCTCTGGGTTCACCAAGGCGTTGTCGATTTCAGCGTTGATGCTTTCAACCACGTCTTCTGCAACGTCCCATGTGATGGCGACATCAGAATCACAATTGTCGGCATAATCCACGACTCCAAACAATTGGTCGGGGGTGTCGCGGTATTCTGCGCAGTCCAAAATCGCATCTTGTGCCGTGCCGGTTGGGGCAATGGTGTCCACAAGCGTGATGGTTTGGATGCTGTCTCGGCTGTTGCCACACTGATCGGTGACGGTCCAAGTGCGCTCGATGTAACGGTTGCCTTCGAGGTTGTCGTCGTCACCAGCACAAGTAAAGACCGCTTCAGCTTCAGTGTATCCGATGACCAGGTTTTGGTCAAAGCACACGTCGCAGTTGTCGGAGGCAGTTGCCTCCCCACCAGTGACTTCCACCACATAGTTGGCGTCGCAGAATTCGTTCAAGCCGATGGTGATGTCCGCAGGCACACTGTCAAAGTCAGGTGCAGTTGTATCGATCAAGGACACAAACTGCTCCGCTGTTGACACGTTGCCACAATCGTCGGTGGCAGTCCATGTACGGTACCAGGTGCCGATGCAACCACCACTCATCAGAACAGCAGATACTTCGTAGTCCAAGTGCTCGTCACAAATGTCAGATGCCATTCCAGGAATCTGCATGTATTCGGCATCATTCATCTGGTCGAGCAACGCCATATCACAAGTCGTAGGAGCGGGCTCATGGTAAGAGTCGTTCGCCCAAACAGGTGCTGTTGTGTCGACCAAAATCACCTTCTGCGTGGCTTGTGCTGAATTTCCGCATGCATCCACAGCAGTGTAGGTACGGTCAAGGATGACGCTGTCCAACGCAAGGCATGTAGATGCTCCTGAGTCGATGTCTTCCCATGACACTGTCACCACTCCATTCACCCCAGCATACAAGCTGCTGAATGTGCAGTCGTCACCAACTTGGAAGTTGGTTTGACCAAAGAATGGGTTGCTGGCATCGTTGATTTCGAATGAAGAAGCACTTGCTTGCGTCACTTCGAATGAA
>CALKGQ010000036.1 GCA_938085425.1 uncultured Flavobacteriales bacterium | reverse complement strand
TCAGAAGAAGAGTGGCAATTCAGCCATTGGGAGACCTCGGTGACCACACCGTCGCCGGACGATCGCTCAGCCCTGGTTGCGCTGGATTTGACCGATGTTCCTGTGGAAGTCGTCACAGCCCAATACGTGCCGGTGGAATTCCACTTGTATGTCCCCAATGCTTTCACCCCAGACAACGATGGCGTGAACGATGCCTTCCTTCCTTTGGGGGCTGGTTTTGAAGGAGGCTCTTACCAGTTCAGTGTGTTCAACCGCTGGGGCGAGGTGGTGTTCCAATCCGACAACCCAGAAGAGGCGTGGGCAGGAGAGAACAACCAAAAGAATGGGTTGCACTTTGTTCCTGATGGGGTGTACGGTTACAGTGTTCAGGCACAAGGGTTCCACGACTTGACTCCTACAGTTCTTCGAGGCACCGTGACCATTGTGAGGTGAGGCGCGGATTGCTGGCCATGCTGGCTTCTGTGTTGTTGTACACGAGTGCCAACCTTTGTGTGAAGGAACTCTCCCACATGGGGACCTTTCAATTGGTGTTTCTCCGTTCTGTCGTGTCCTTGGTGGTTTGTGTGGGCTACTTGCGCTGGAAAGGTCTGCCGCTTTTGGGACACAACAAACCATGGCTGGTGGTACGTGGCATCGCAGGAATGTTTGGTCTGACGGGTTTTTTCCACACCGTCAAATCCATCCCATTGGCCAGTGCGACAGTGATCCAATATTTCAGCCCTGTGTTCACGGTCTTGCTTGCTCTTTTGTTTTTGCAGGAGCGTGTTTCAAAATGGCAATGGGGATTGCTGGGCGGGGCTTTGGTGGGGATTGTGATGGTCAAGGGGTTTGACCCTCGGGTTTCTTGGGGCATGTGGGGCATTGGCATGGCCTCTGCTGCCTTTGCAGCCTTGGCGTACTTGGCGACCATGAAATGCAGAGAAACGGACCACCCCGTAGGGGTTGTGGTGTGGTTTCATCTTTTGTCTGTGCCCATCATGGGAACCTTGTCATGGACGCACTGGTCCCCTCTGGAAGGCCAAATGTGGGTCTTGGCTTTGGCGATTGGGGTGCTGAGCATTGCCGCCCAAGTGCTCATGACTGTGGCCTTGCATCAAGAGGATGCAGGCATGGTGATGCCCTTCAAGTATTTGGGGGCTGTGCTGGCCTTGGGCGCAGGGTGGTGGTGGTATGGTGAAACCATGTCAGGTTGGAGTTTGGCAGGAATGGTGCTCGTCATTGTCTGCATCGCGACCAACACCGTGCTGAAAGCCCTCCAACCAAGCGGCAAAGTGCCGGATCCAGCGAAAACGTGAGCTTCTGTCATTGCTCTCCCTTAGCGAGGAAGGGCAATGGCGTGCAAGGGATGTGCTGGGCGTAAACTTCTTGCAGCCTTTGGGTGACCGGCCCTGGTCCAGTGCCAGGACCTTCGCCAATGCTTCTTCCATCCACTTGTGTGATGTGGGCAAGCCCACCCATGGTGCCAGTGGTGAAGGCTTCATCTGCGGTGTAGAGCTCCGTCAAGCTAAAATCCCCCTCCTTGACAGAGATGCCCAAACGCTGTGCCAAATCCAGGGTGTACGCCCTGGTGATGCCAGGGAGACAGGCATGGGCATGGGGCGTGCACAACACGCTGTCCTTGACTAGGAAGAGGTTGGTTGCGTTGGTTTCGGCAAGAAATCCGCGGTCGTCCAGCATGACCGCGTCATCCGCGCCTGCATGGTTGGCTTGGATTTTGGCCAAAATGTTGTTCAAGAGGTTGTTGTGGTGGATTTTGGAATCCAAGAAAGACGGAGCATTGCGCCGGATGGAGCTCGTGATGAGCGACAGCTGTCCTGAACCGTAAACCGCCCCCTTGTACTCGGGAAGCACCACCAAGGTGCTCCCCATGGTGTTCAGCTTGGGATCCATGCCAGAGGTGGTCTTTTCTCCGCGCGTCAACGTCAAACGAATGTGGACGCCATCCGTCATTTGGTTGCGTTCCAACGTTTCAAAGACCGCATGCCGGACTTCCTCGAGGCTGGGGATGTCTGCAAACATCAAGGCATGTGCGCTCTCCATCAACCTGTGGAGGTGCTCCTCCATTTGGTAGACCTTGCCATTGGCGATTCGGAGACCTTCCCAAACTGCATCCCCACCTTGCACCACGCTGTCCAGCACACTGACTTTGGCGTTTTCGCGAAGGACGGGTCCATTCACCCAGCACCATGTGCCGGCGTTGCGTGGATCAGGTTGATTGAATTTGGGCATGTTCAGGGTTGGATGGCGTGCGCAGCGAGAGCATGGTACAGTTCGAGGCTCTGCTCGCGCACAGGATGAAGAGATGCCGGGACGCTCCCGGTGTTCAGTATTCGAGATTCCCAGCCTTTGCTGGCGTGCACTCCTTCGTACCAGTAAGGTGCCCAAACTCCATCTTCAGGACGAGGGCCTGCTGGCCAATGGAGCATGGCCGGGTCCCATGGAATCTCGGCCCAGTGGCACAGGTTTCTCAACACGGACTCTGGTTCGGCGTGAAGGGATTCTGCAGTCACCACCGCTGTTCTTTCAGGGGCCATTCGAAGGATGTCGGTTTGGTGCAAATAGCCCAAATCCAGGAGACTAGGCAAGGCCACATGTGCGGCGTAGGAGGGAAGAACCCCGTCAGGATGTCGGGTCAAAAGGACATGTCGGTGGTCGGGGCTTTCCAGGTCACTCCAGTCGAGGCCCTCCGTATGGTTGGCCATGTGCTTCAGGAACAAAATTGCAGGGTCTTCGGGTCGCCTGGCCATCGAAGCGATGGCTTCTTGGGAAGAGGTGGGCATGGAGGCAAGCACCTCGTCACGCGATGGCCTCGATGCGCCAGTGTGTTGAAGAAAATGCCCAAACAAAGGCTCGTCCATGACCCTTGTGTCTTGCCTTTGGGCAAAACTGTACATGGTGGCGGTGCTCCCTGTCCGGGGCCCCGCCCACAAGGCGACCGTGCACGTCATCTCTTGACGCCAAATGCCGCTGAGATGTCGCAGATGATCTGGGCAATGGAACTTCGTGAGTGAGTGGAAGACATGAGCAGAAGATAATGGAATGGCAGGGGGTCACATGTTTCGACGGTAGGCGCCACCCACGTCAAACATGGCTTCAGTGAGTTGGCCAAGGGAGCACCATTTGCAGGCCTCCATCAAGACGTCAAAGATGTTGTCGCCTGCCACAGCCGCCTCCTTGACGCTTTGGAGGGCCTTCTTGCTTTGGTGGGAAGACATGGTGTGCAATTGTCCCAAATTGTCGAGTTGTTGCTGTTTTTCACCTTCTGTGGCGCGGATGACTTCGCCGGGCACCAAGGTGGGCGAACCCTCCTTGCTCAAGAAGGTGTTGACCCCGATGATGGGGAATTCTCCAGTGTGTTTCAGCATTTCGTAATGCAGACTCTCCTCTTGGATCCGAGACCGCTGGTACATCGTCTCCATGGCCCCCAAAACTCCTCCGCGCTCGGTGATGCGGTCGAACTCACTGAGGACCGCTTCCTCCACCAGTTCCGTCAATTGCTCGATGATGAACGAGCCTTGCAAGGGGTTTTCGTTTTTGGCGAGACCGAGTTCCTTGTTGATGATCAATTGAATGGCCATGGCACGTCGCACACTACCTTCAGTAGGGGTTGTGATGGCTTCATCATAAGCATTGGTATGCAGTGAGTTGCAATTATCATATATGGCGTAAAGAGCTTGCAGCGTGGTGCGGATGTCGTTGAAGTCAATCTCCTGGGCGTGCAGGGACCGTCCGGAGGTTTGGATGTGGTATTTCATCATCTGGGCGCGTGAGGACGCGCCGTATTTCTCTCTCATGGCTTTGGCCCAAATGCGCCTGGCGACCCGACCAATCACGGCATACTCTGGATCGATGCCGTTGGAGAAAAAGAAGCTGAGGTTGGGCCCAAATCGATCGATGTCCATGCCCCTGCTGAGGTAGTACTCGACGTAGGTGAATCCGTTGGCCAAGGTGAAGGCCAATTGGGTGATCGGGTTGGCCCCAGCCTCTGCGATATGGTAGCCACTGATGGACACGGAATAGAAGTTCCTGACGTTGTGCTGGATGAAGTGATCTTGGACGTCGCCCATGAGACGCAAGGCAAATTCTGTGGAGAAAATGCAGGTGTTTTGTGCCTGGTCTTCCTTGAGGATGTCCGCTTGAACCGTGCCCCGGACACTCTGCAAGGCCTCTGACTTGAGCTTGTCATAGGTGGGGGCGTCCAAGACTTCATCGGCTGTGCAGCCCAGGAGCAAGAGTCCTAGGCCGTCGTTTCCTTCCGGCAGGTCTCCCTGATAAGCTGGCCGTGTCAGCCCCTTGTCCTCCCACTTTGATTTCAGGACCTTTTCCACGGCCTTCTCCAGACCCTTTTCGCGAATGTGTTTCTCGCAACGTTGGTCGATGGCGGCATTCAAGAAAAACCCGAGCATGACAGGCGCCGGACCATTGATGGTCATGGACACGCTTGTCTGGGCGGCGCAAAGGTCAAACCCGCTGTACAGTTTTTTCGCGTCGTCGAGGCAGCAGATGCTGACGCCTGAATTCCCGACCTTTCCATAGATGTCGGGCCTGAGATCAGGGTCACGTCCATAGAGCGTCACTGAGTCAAATGCCGTGGACAAGCGCTTGGCAGGCATTCCCAAGGAGACGTAGTGGAAGCGTTTGTTGGTCCGCTCTGGCCCGCCTTCACCCGCAAACATTCGGGTGGGGTCTTCGCCTTCGCGCTTGAAGGGATAAATGCCGGCAGTGTAAGGGAAAGAGCCGGGCAAGTTTTCCTGCAGATGCCACTGCGCCAAATCTTGCCATCCTCGAAAGGAGGGCAGGGCCACCTTAGGGATGTCTTGATGGGAAAGCGAAGCGCTTGTGGTGGGGATCCGGATGTCTTTGCCGCGCACCTTGAAAACATACTCCTTTTCGCTGTAGCGCGCTTGAAGCTCAGGCCAAGCCCGCAACCATTCGTGGAGGCGTGCATCCAAGTCGAGTTGCAGTTGGTTTTGCGCTTCTTTCAGCGCTTTTTGGGCCTCCCCGGTCACTTCTTTTTCAGCCACTTCAAGGGCTTGAAGTCTTCCCGCCATTTCCGCCTGCTTCTCTGCCCATCGGTCGTAGGCCCGGTTGCTCTCTGCAATTTCAGACAGGTAACGCGTTCGTGCCGGAGGAATGATGAAGACCTTCTCACTTGACCCTTCTTCCGCCGCAAAGTTGGACGCCAAATCGGCCCCAGTTTTTTGGGCCATCGTGTTCATCATGCGACGGTAGAGCTCATTGGTCCCTGGGTCGTTGAATTGCGAGGCGATGGTCCCTACGACTGGGAGTTCGTCGTCTTTCGCTTCCCACAAATCATGGTTGCGCTTGAATTGCTTTCGAACATCACGTAAGGCGTCTTGGGCGCCTCGTTTGTCAAATTTGTTGATGGCCACCACGTCGGCGAAATCGAGCATGTCGATTTTTTCCAGTTGGGTCGCTGCGCCAAACTCCGGTGTCATCACATACAAGGACACATCGCTATGGTCCATGATTTCCGTATCGCTTTGGCCAATACCGCTTGTCTCAAGGATGATCAAATCGTACGCCGCAGCCTTGAGGATGTCCAGTGCTTCTTGGACATGTTTGGACAAGGCCAAATTGGATTGCCTTGTCGCCAGCGAGCGCATGTAAACGCGGTCAGAGTGGATGGCGTTCATGCGGATGCGGTCTCCGAGAAGAGCGCCTCCTGTTTTCCTTTTGGAGGGGTCAACGCTCACCAATGCGATGCGCTTGTCCGGGAAGTCCATCAAAAATCGTCGCACCAATTCGTCCACCATGCTGGACTTGCCAGCACCGCCGGTTCCTGTGATGCCCAACACCGGCACCTTTGGAAGGGTCGCCCGAATGGGGGCAAAGGCCTCAGCGAAGGGCTCTGTGTTGTTCTCCGCTGCCGTGATGCAACGGGCCAAATCCTGAATGTTTCGCTCGCCCAACCGTTCCATGGCGCCATGGAGATGCTCCAAAGTTGGCACGGTGTTGAAGTCTGCCCTCTTCACCAAATCGTTGATCATCCCCTGCAGGCCCATTTCCCGGCCATCGTCAGGATGGTAAATCCGCTCGATGCCGTAGTCATGCAAAGCTTCGATTTCTTGGGGCAGAATGGTCCCGCCGCCGCCGCCAAAAATGCGAATGTGCCCTGCGCCTCTGTCGTCGAGGAGGTCCTTCATGTACTTGAAGTACTCCATGTGACCTCCTTGGTAGGAGGTCATGGCAATGGCTTGGGCGTCCTCTTGGATGGCCGTGTTCACCACTTCATCGACGCTGCGGTCGTGCCCCAGATGAATCACTTCGCACCCCGTGCGCTGCATGATGCGGCGCATGATGTTGATGGCCGCATCGTGTCCGTCGAAGAGGCTTGCGGCGGTCACAATCCGGACCTTGTGGGTGGGGGAGTAGGGGGGCTGTTGTTCCATGTCGTTGCGTGGCTCCCCGCGAAATTAGGCCAAACCCCCTGCCGTCCTGTGCCCTATCGCACGACGGCGCCATGCGCCCTTGGGACGTCTTGCACATCCCCCTCCCAATCCCAGGCGTCCAGCAAGGGCGCCCAAGATGCGGGGACACCGGCTGTGGCATGCAACATGCCGCGCTCCTCGGGCAATGCCACGGCCAAGTCGCCAGCGTGCAGCATCAGATTGCCGCTCCCGGTATGTGCCGCCACAGCACGGTTGTGTTGTTTGTCTCCATAACGTGTGTCGCCCACAATGGGGTGCCGAAGATGCTTGAAGTGCAACCGGATCTGGTGGAATCGCCCTGTCATCGGCCTGCATTCTACGAGGCTGTAGCGCGAGGTTTCATAGGGGCCAACGGCCACTTGAAGTTCAGTTCGGGCCAACGTTTTGTAATGTGTGATGGCCTCCTTGGGCTTGGGGTTGTGCGCCGTGGGAAGGGGTTTGTCGACGCTTCCTTCGTCTTCCGTCCAACCGCGTACAATGGCCCAATAGACCTTTGTGGTCCGTCTGTGCACGAATTCCAACTTCAATCCATTCAGGGCATCTCCAGGCTGAGCGAATAGTACAATTCCGCTTGTGGGCTTGTCCAGACGATGGACGGGGTGCAGCCAATCTGCCTGGTGACGTCCCTTGTTGACCAGGTCCCGAAGGTTGTAGGGCTCGTGGTAGTCGATGTCCGTGCGATGCACCAGCAAACGGTTGGGTTTCACCACAGCAACCACTCCGTGGGCCTCGTAAAGGAGGTCAAAGAAGGGTTCTGCATGATGCTCGGTGGAGGCAGACTGAGGGTGGGGGGTCGAAGAGTCGTCCAATTCCGCTAATTTGCAATCCAAATCTACCTCGCCTTCCAACGGGGACCTAACGAGAACGAAAACGGATGAAGTTGAAAATGAAAAATTCCCTGAGCCCAATGATGGCCTGGGTTTTGTTCCTTTTGGGTGGGAGCCAAAGTGGGCTCTTGGGCCAGGCCATCGGTGTGGAGGTGGTGGTGGATACGGCCTTCTACGCCACGGACCCCCCTTCTGAAATCGATCCAACAGGGATGATGGACGGATTTGTGAGCTACCTCGTGTACGCTCAATTCACCAATCCAACGGATGTTTTGAGTGCTGTTTTTACGGATGTTGCCGGCCAGCCAGGCAGTGGTCCAATGTTTTTGGATGCCCCTTGCGGTTGTTTCAATCCGGTGATCACATCTCCGGCTATGGATGCCACGAACAACAGCCTTTTGTGGCAGTTTCCCAGCACGGCTTTGTACAAATACGACACCTTTTGGACCATTGGCAAACTGAGTGGCGATGCCCCGGGCCAAACACCCACATGGCTTAGCATTCCGCAAGCGGAAGGAGAAAACATATGCAGCGAATCCTACGTCAATGCGGGTGCATTTGTGACGGGGGCGCCGGTCAATGCCGTTGCGGGGGATGACCTGCGAATTGCCGTTGCGAGGGTGACCACATGCGGGGATTGGTCCTTGAATTTGAATTTGCAGGTGTTTATCCAGGGCGACCAAGGGAACAACCAGCTGTTTTTCCTGGATGCCGAAGGCGGATCTGTGTTCGTGGAAGATCCCTGTGAGGACTACGCAGAAGTCGAGGCAATCATTTCCGGCAATGCGGCACTCTGTGCCGATCTGGCTGCAGACGTCGACATGGAATTCTTGGGGTTGAACGAAGACGTGGCCACCACGTATTCGGTCTACTTTTCTGACGATGATTTTGCCACAGAAGCTTTGCTTCAAACGGGTGTCGTGAGCCAATTCCCTGGATTGTCGCAAGGAGACTACCGCGTGGAAGTCGTGGACGAGTTTGGATGCCGGGACACAGTGACCTTCGAGGTGGCAACACCTCCAGCGATTTTGATGGCGGTAGAGCTCGTGGACGACAATGAATGTTTTGGAGAGGGAGACGCTTTGGTGGTCATTCCTGATGGCGGCCTTTCAGGAGGCTCTGGGGACTTGGCTCCGCTGGCCGTTGGGCCTGCCGGGGATGTCCTGTCGCCAGTGAGTACGACTGACAGTTTGTACTGGACGGGTTTGGTATGCGAAGACGGGGACGGCACATTTGTCTTCACCGTGACGGACGACAACGGTTGCACCAAGTCGGACACCTTGTACGTGAACTGCCCTGAACCTTTGGAGGCCACCTTGACCTCTGGCGACGTCATTTGTGCAGGTGATGCGGATGGGTTCATTGTGGCCGAAGCCACTGGGGGGTCTGGGGATTTGTTCCTGACCAACCAGTTTGCCACGGTGGGTGCGGCAGACGGTTTGTTGGACCTGGGGCCTGCTGTTTACCAGGCTTGGGTCTATGACGAGTTCAATTGCACTTCTGATACGTCGTTCCTCACCATCGGAGAACCAGCGCCCATTGAGCTGAGCATTGGAGACATCACCAACCCGTCTTGTGGATTGGATTGCGACGGAGAAGTCGCCTTGACGTCCATCGGCGGGAGCGGTCCGTTGGAGTCGACATACTTCAACACCACCACCAACCAATTGTCGTTGGATTCCATTGGACTATGTGCAGGAGAGTTTGTGGCAACCGTGACAGACACTGCGGGCTGCGCCAAGACGGTTGTTTTTGAAGTGGAGGCTCCCGCGCCCTTGGACTTTTTGATTGTGGCGTCGAATGCGACTTGCACTGGAATGAGCAATGGTTCTGCGGATGTCTTTCCAATTGGTGGAACGGTTTCGGACCAAGAGTACGATTGGGTCGTGATCGACACGGCAGGGCAGGCGGCCAACCTCAACAACTTGAGCGAGATGACCTACACCGCATTGGTCACCGATCAGATCGGATGCACCTACGCGGAAACGTTTGACATTGGAATCGACATCGTCACCGACATGGAGCTGTCTGCTTTGGCTTCTCCCGTGACCTGCTGGGGTGCCGCCGATGGCACTGCAACTGTCAGTGTCAATGGGGGCGAGGCGCCCTTTGCCTATGATTGGAGTGACCCCTTTGCCCAGAGCACGTCCACGGCAGTGGGGCTGACGGAGGATGTGTACACCGTGGTGGTGACGGATGCCTTGGGGTGCCGTCGCACCACCTTCCAGGCGGTCGAAGCCATCGAGGGTTGCTTGTTCATCGCCGATGCCCTCACCCCCAACGACGATGGCAAAAACGACGAATGGCTCGTGGGTGGCCTCGAAGATTATCCTGAAAGTGAAGTGTTCGTGTACAACCGATGGGGACAGCGCGTCTTCAGCACCATAGGGGGGAAGGAGAGTTGGAATGGACGTTTCAATGGTGCCCGACTTCCTGTGGCGGATTATTACTACACGATTGAATTGTTCCCAAGCGCCTTGCCGATTCGTGGAACTGTAACCTTGAAATACTGATCCCCATGAGACAAGGAACAGCATTGATGGTGGCCCTTTTGATGGCCACAGGATCCGTTTGGGGTCAACAGCAACTTCGGCGTTCACAATTCGTGACCAACACCTATTTGGCGAATCCCGCCGTGGCAGGGACAGAGACCGGGACAGTGTTGTCGTCCACCTACAGGCACCAGTGGGCCGGATTCGATGGGGCACCCACCACGGTTTTGCTCAGTGGTCACCAGGCGTTGCCCAACGGACTTGGTGCAGGCTTTGTGATGTACAACGACGACATGGGAGGCGCCATCCGTCAAACAGGACTCGAATTGACAGGGGCGTACAGCATTTTGCTGAACAACCAAGATGCTGTGTCTTTTGGGTTGAGCATGAAGGGCAACCAGTTTGTTTTTGACGGCACCGACCTGCAAGTTTGGGATACTGGGGATGAGAGTTTGCCGACCACGATTGAATCCACCTTTGGCATCGATTTCAATGCAGGGATGATGGTGTACGGCAAGGACTACTACTTTGGTTTGTCTGTCTTCAACTTGTTGCAAGACAAACTGAAGTTGTCAGGCGTGGACACCGATGCGAACCGCATGGTGCGTCATTACCATTTCATGGGGTCTTACCTCTACAAAGTGAACCGTCAGATTGCCTTGCAGCCGAGCGCACTGTTGCGGATGACGGAGACCACGCCTGGTCAATTGGACATCCACGTCCGTGCCATCTTCAACGGCACGACATGGGTTGGGATGGGACTGCGCCCTCAGGACGCATTTGTGCTTGCGAGTGGCCTCAACTACGGTGCCTTCACCTTTGCCTACAACTACGACATTTCTGTGGGGGACAACCTTCTAAGTGCCCATTCGCATGAATTGTCTTTTGGCTACTTCCTTCCCTTGCGCTCTGCCTTTCGGAGCCGACCTGGCAGCGGAAAGCGCGCCCGTTCGACGGACCGAATCTTGAAATGAATTGGTCGTTGATTAACTTGCCCATGGCGAAAGCCCAAGAAACATTGAACACATGAATACATTCTTCACCTTTGGCCTGACCATGGCCACCTCCATGGCGGCCATGACCGTCTCAGCACAATTGGTGCGCGTGGAAGTTGATTACATTGACAACCAAGGCCAAGTTCCTGGAGAGACCTACCGCATTTATGCGGTGATGGAGAACGAAGGCGACATCCTAGACGCCATTTATGGAGAGGCATCGGCACCTCTTCAAATCAGCTCCACAGCGCCTTTTTTTCAGCATCTCAATGGAGGTCCACTGTCTGCCGACATTCAACGTTACGACACCACGCAAGACCCGACGTTGTTGTACGACTCTTGGGTGACCATTGGGTCAGAGGACAACTACATGAATGCCGTCTCCGGATTCATCATGGACTTTGAGTCTTTCAATGCGGGCGGAGAATTGGTGACCAGTGACGGGGCTTGGTTTGTCACGCCTGACAAGCGTCAGGCCGCTGCGCCTCCTTCCAAGCGCATTTTGTTGATGCAACTGACCTCAAAGGGGGAGATCACTGGCCTCATCAACTTGCACGGCAGGACCAAGGCTGTGACCGACAGCGACGGCAATGTGGTTGGGGGGCAAGAGGTGATTCAGAGCGAAGGTCTTCGCTTTGTCTGCAAAGCACCCAAAAGGAAATGATGCCAGCGGCGGCATCGTGGCGTCAAGCCATAAAAAAAGGCACCTCGACGGGGTGCCTTTTTTTATGCTTGGAAAACAGCATCACTCCGGAGTGGCTGTCAAGGTTGGGAGTCTGACCGACATGCTGTCTCGGGGGACAAAGTCCAAGGCCACACTGTTGATGCAATAGCGCAGGCCAGTGGGTGGTGGCCCATCTTCAAAGACGTGCCCAAGATGCCCATTGCACGCATTGCATACCACCTCCATCCGGCGCATGCCATGGCTGTTGTCCATGTGCTCGTTGATGGAAGTCCCCTCGCTGGGCTGAAAGAAACTGGGCCACCCACTGCTGCTTTTGAATTTGGCGCCTGAATCAAAGAGGGCGGCCCCACATCCCATGCAGACATACACTCCATCTTCGTCGTGAAGCCAAAATTCACCGGAAAATCGCGGCTCGGTCCCTTGCTCGCGCAAGACATTGTAAGCGTCGGGACTCAACACCCCACACCAGCTAGAGGCTTTTGAACTGTCAAGGGAGGCTTGGGCCTTGGCAGGTGCATCTGTTTGGGCGTGGCAGCCCATCCAAGTGGCCATGGCCATGGTCAGAGGCACCATAAAGGAGAGAGGTTGGGTCATGTCTGTCGAAGTTTGGGTTGGAGATGCTTTCCCGTGAGAGACTGCACATTCTGTGCCAGACTTTCAGGAGTGCCTGCATGGACGAGCTGGCCACCGTCCTGGCCACCTTGAGGCCCGAGATCGATGACCCAGTCTGCGCATTTGATGATTTCGAGGTGGTGTTCAATGACCACAACAGAGTGCCCCTGAAGGAGCAGGGCTTCAAAGGAGTCCAAGAGTTTGGCCACATCGTGCACATGCAGTCCAGTGGTGGGCTCATCGAACACAAAGAGTGTGTGTCCTTGTCGGTCGCCGCGCGCCAAGAAAGCGGCCAGCTTGATGCGTTGCGCTTCTCCACCACTCAAGGTGTTGGAACCTTGTCCAAGCGCGATGTAGCCCAGGCCCACTTCGTGGAGAGGCTGCAGCTTGGCCATGAGCCTTCGAAGGATGGCAGGTGGTTTTGTGCCTTCAGGTGGGGCGAAGAACAACAGGGCATCGTCCACCGTCATGGACAGGATGTCGTGGACGTTTTGGCCTTTGTAAGTGACTTCAAGCACGTGGTCTTGAAAGCGCTTTCCCTGGCAATCGTCGCACAGCAACCTGAGGTCGGCCATGAATTGCATTCCCACCGTCACGTGTCCTTCTCCCTCACATGTTTCGCATCGGCCCCCTGAAATGTTGAAGCTGAAGTGAGAGGGTTTCAGCCCCCGTGCCTTGGCATGTGAAGTGTCGGCGAGGAGGGAGCGGATTTCATCGAATGCCTTGACATAGGTGACGGGGTTGGAACGGGAGCTCTTGCCGATGGGGTTTTGGTCCACGAACTCCATGTGCTCCACGGTGCGCAGATCTCCTTCGAGCGCCCGGAATCCCTTCACATTGCCCCCAAAGCCGTCGAGCTCGGCCTGCATGGCAGGCACGAGGAGTTGGGTGATGAGGGTGCTTTTCCCAGATCCACTGACGCCTGTGACAGCGACGAGTGACCTCAAGGGGACATCGACGTCGAATCCGCAGAGGTTGTTGGTGCGCACCTCCCGCATCGTCAGTTTGTCTTGCGGTGGTCGCCTTTGTGCGGGCACGGGGATCGACTGATGGCCGTTGCGGTAGGCTGCGGTCAAGGAGGGGTGGTCAGGGGGGCACTTGGCCAGGCCCGCTTGGTTGCCGCTGAACACCACCTCTCCACCAAATGACCCAGCATGGGGCCCCATGTCGACAACAAAGTCGGCCGCAGTCACGATGTCGTCGTCGTGCTCCACGACCACCACAGTGTTGCCTTGGTTGCGCAACCTTTCAAGCACAGCGATCAAACGTGCGGTGTCTTCTGGATGAAGCCCAATGCTTGGCTCGTCGAGCACATAGGTGCTGCCGACCAAGGCGCTTCCCACGCATGTGCTCAACGCGATGCGCTGAGACTCCCCGCCGCTTAGGGTGGGGCTGCCCCTCATCAACGTCAAGTAGCCCAGCCCCAAGTCAAGGAGGCAATGCAAACGATGCTTCACCTCCCAAATCAGCCGTTCGCCGATGGCTGCGTCGTGGTCGTTCAGAGACAGCTTTTCAAAGAAGTCACGGACCTCCGTGATGGGCATGAGAAGGAGCTCCGGCAGGGTCTTTTCGCCGACAAACACATTCTGGGTGTCCTTGCCCAAACGCGTGCCTTCACAAACGTGGCATTTGGTTCGGCCGCGGTAACGGCTGATCATGACCCTGTTTTGAATCTTGTAGCTCTTGGCTTCGAGGGTCGCAAAGAAAGCGTGGATGCCCTTGAAAGCAGAACATCCATGCCACACCATGTTCTTTTGGTCTTCTGTCAAATCATGCCAAGGCGAATGCACAGGCAAATCGACGCTGGAGGCCGCCATGACCATGCGGTCTCTCCAACGTCCAGTTCTTTCTCCCCGCCACGGCGCGACCGCTCCGTCGTAAAGAGATCGAGTGGGGTCGGGAATGACCTTGTTTGGGTCGATGCCCAATACGTGCCCGTAGCCTTCGCATGTGCTGCATGCACCTACTGGGCTGTTGAAGTTGAACATGTCCGGACTGGGCTCTGGGAAGAGGATGCCGTCCCGTTCGAAGCGGTCGTTGAATGCCGTGCATGTTGTGCTGCCGTCCTCTTCAATGTGCCACACCTCACATTGGCCACCGCCCTCAAACAGAGCTGTGTCCGCGCTGTCCGCCACCCGCCCAGGATCTTCCGCTGCCGAGGCGGGGGAGAAACGGTCCACCACGATGCCAAGGACCTTGTCGGCTTGGACGTCCTCGAGCCGTACGGCCCCCTTGTCGGTCCACGCTCTTGTGTACCCTTGTTGGAGCAGCACCCTGCATTGGTCTTCGGGGGACCGGTCCTCTCTGGCGGGCAAGGGGGCGACGATGAGGAGGCGAGAGGTGGGGGCCTGCAAAATGTGCTGGACAACGTCGGTGACGCTGTCTTTGCGCACCACCTCGCCAGACACTGGAGAGCGCGTTTGGCCAATGCGCGCATAGAGCATGCGCAAGTGGTCCAAAATTTCTGTCCTTGTGCCCACGGTGCTCCGCGGTCCTCCTGACGCGCTTCTTTGCTCGATGGCGACTGCGGGGGAGAGGCCATCGATGCGGTCTACATCGGGTTTGTCCAACCGTCCGAGGAACTGGCGGGCATAACTGCTCAAGCTTTCCACGTAGCGACGCTGCCCTTCGGCATAAAGGGTGTCAAACGCCAAACTGCTCTTCCCTGAACCACTGAGGCCCGTCACAACCGTCAGCTTTTCCTTGGGAATGCTGACGTTGACGTCCTTGAGGTTGTGGGCCCGTGCCCCTTGAATGTCAATCTTCATTGCAGTTTTTAACACCTCGAAGGTACCTGAGGTTTGCAGTGCTGCGTAAAAAGAAGTACTTTAGAGAAAGACAGCCCCTTAGAACCCTACTGCATCGACACATTCGACTCTTGTAACCTTTCATGAAGACTTGATCCCCGGGAACGTCCTGAGGAAAGAGCATGAAGTCAAAAGAGCAGTGTCATGCATGCATCCCTGTCCGACCGCGACCTCATCCGCGCTTACAGAAGCGGAGACGAACGCGCATTCGCCACCTTGTTGAACCGGCACCAATCTGGTGTTTTCACGAAGATTCACTTCATTGTGCGCGACCACGAAATCGCCAACGACCTCTTCCAAGACACTTGGATCAAGGTGGTGCAAGTCCTCAAATCGGGGAAGTATGTCGAAGCTGGGAAGTTTGGTCCCTGGGTCATGCGGATTGCCCACAACGCTGCCATTGATCATTTCAGAAGGAACAAGAAGCGCAGAATGGTCAGGCCCAACGACGAGTTTGACATTTTCGACACCCTCGCACATGATGCCCCAACGGCGGAGCATCGCATGATCGAACAAGAGATTTTGGACCAATTGCGCCAGTTGATGCCCTCTTTGCCTGAGGAGCAAAGAGAAGTCGTGAGGATGCGTTTGGAGCACAACCTCAGTTTCAAAGAGATTGCCGAGGAAACAGATGTGAGCATCAACACCGCCCTAGGTCGCATGCGCTATGCCTTGATCAATCTTCGCCGCATGGTGGAAGAACAGCAGCTGGTGCTGACCATGGATTGAACGCGGATGAAAAAAAGAGAAAGGGTGGGCACAATAGTGTCCACCCTTTCTCGTTGAAGGGGGGAAACAACACACAGAACCTTTTTGCATGGCTTCATTTGACACACCCTCCCTGCTTCCTGACCCCCATTTCTCGGACGACGCATCTGCCTCTCAGGCGGCATTGTGCCCAAAACCAAGTGCGGTTCAGTTCATTTTGAATTATTCCCGGGCGTTGGAGGCAAGACCCTCCAGTTTGGCTGGCCATTTTTGGATCCAAAACTGACCGCCTCAAGGCCATTCCTCCTCATCCCTCCTGAAGAGGGATCCAGCCTGGATTGCGGGCCCATTCTTCTCGCAACCGGCCATCCAATGTGGAGGATGGGGCCACAGGAGTGAGGCCCTGCGTCAGTTGTGCCAAACGACCTTGGCCTTCTTTGCCGTGCAAGTCGCCGTCCAGGTCATCCGCTTCTACGAAGCCAAAGCCACAAACGTGTCCGTCTTTCACGGCGATCAAGCCGCGTTCGTCTGGGGTGCGGCCTCGTTCGCAGAACCAGCCTGACACCGTCTTTGACCACTCCTCCATGGCTGTGGCGAAGTGCGCCTCATGTTGCGCCAATTCGACGGTTTCTTCAGGCACCATGGCCCCAAGGCCCAACAAATCGTACCGCAATTGGAATTCTTGGACTTGCAGGTGCAGCCACTTTCTGGCATTCGCTTCGCTGTGAAACGTCTTCAATGCGCCGCGTGTGCCTTGTTGGGGTCGGATCGCCAGCCGACTTCGCCCTTGGCGGTCTTTGTAGTGCACAATGGAACGGTAGGCGCGGGGTTGCTTCTGGGCCCTGTTCAAAGGAGGCCAATGGGCACGAATGCGCACATCTTCCATGATGGCGGCCATCCATTCGCTGCCTGAGAGTTCGTGCTTGAGGCTGCGCATGTCGCGCAGGAGCACTTGACGCTTTGTCGAGGCGGTGGTGCCTGAGAAATGGCTTCGCACGCGGGTTTGAATGTGGATGCTCATGCCGATGTACAATGGTTTTCCCCGAGCGTCCAAAAACCAATACACCCCTGGTTCATTGGGGAGGGCATCAAATTCTTTGGCAGGAACATGTTGCGGCATCCATTGCTCTCGAGTGCCTTTTTTCAAAGATGTTTCGACCGCGGTCTGGCCTCGTTCGCTTTGCAAAATCTGGTGGAACAGTTCCACGGTTGCCTCAGCGTCTCCCAGGGCGCGGTGGCGGTCTTTGTGTGGGATGTTCTTGGCATCGCACAGGGCGCCCAGTCCATACCGGGGCAAGCCAGGAAACGCCTTGCGTGCAAGTCGGACCGTGCAAAGTTTGGGACGTTGCCATGTTGTGCCCATGGCTTCAAAATGCCCACGGATGAACGCGTAGTCGAACCCTACGTTGTGCGCCACAAAGACGGCATCTGCCAAGAGGGCCTCGAGTTCATCGGCGAGATCGGAAAAGCTGGGGGCATCCTCGAGCATGCCGTCATTGATGCCAGTCAAAGCCTCGATGCGGGGCGGCACATGCTCGAAGGGTTGCACCAGGGAACTCCAAGTGTCCAAGACGTTTTTGCCATCGCTCAACACCACAGCAATTTCTGTGATGCCTCTGGATTTTTGGGACCCTCCAGTGGTTTCAATGTCGACAATGGCGAATTTCACCAAGCGAAGATGCGAGGGAACTACGTAACCTACATGTGGAGCAGGCCTGCCTTGCTTCTGAGGGGTATGTTTGTCCCATGAAGGCCAATTGGATTTTGGGCCCTGTGATGGGCGTGTTGCTCTTGGGTTGTGGCCCGATGTCCTCCGAGCGAGGCAACGGGGGAAAGGATCCTGAAGAGGTGAAGGTCGAGGTTCCACAGGCTCCTGCCACGAATCTTGATGGAGAGGTGGACGAGCGCATTCAGCGGCTCGTGGCTTCAGGGTTTCCCACGTTGGACGAGGCCAATGCGGCTACGTTTCTCAGTGAATGGGGCCAAGAACAAACAGAAAATCGCGTGGTGATGGAAACCAAGCATGGGGCCATTGTGGTGGAGTTGTTCGATGACGTGCCCGTGCATCGGGCCAACTTCCTGTACAAGGTCCACCGTCGCTACTTCGATCCCGCGGAATTCACGCGGGTGGTTCCGGACTTTGTGGTTCAAGGAGGAAACAGCGAGGAGGAACGGCCCCAACAATTGCGGTTTCTCATTGGCCAACACACCTTGCCCTCGGAATTCCAAACGCACCGCCTTCACACCCGCGGCGCCCTTGCCATGTCGCGGAGTTACCACGACAACCCCGACAAGCGTTCCTCGGGCTACGATTTTTACATTGTCACAGGCCGGAAGATTGGCGCCCAGGAATTGGCGCGCGTGCAGCACGACCGGGACTGGAGCTACACCAAGGAACAGTCAAAAGCCTACGCGTCTTTGGGAGGCGCGCCTCATTTGGATGGGGAGCATACGGTGTTTGGGCGGGTCGTCACCGGGATGGATGTCGTCGACCGATTGGCCGCCACTCCGCGTGATGCCAGCGATTGGCCCGTGGAACGGTTGGAGGTGACCATGCAGTGGGAGGGGGAGACTCCTTGACCAAGAGGTCCCCGAACAATTTTTCCGAACTTTAGGGCATGAACAGGAGCCCAGGCATCAAAAAACGGGAATGGAGGCATTTTGTCGTGCTTGTGTTGGCTGCCTTTCCTTGGGTGTCCATGGCACAAATGACGGTCCATGGAGACGACGAGGACTACACCTACGAATCGAGAGAAGGCATTGAGTTTGGGATCAACATTGGCGCGTACCGTGGGGACCAATTGTCTCCCTATTTCTATGATGGGTCCGGCGATCGTGCTCTGGCAGAAGGCAGCGGCAACGCTCAGATCTGGAGAATCGATGATCGTTTGCGTAGGTTGCAGGAAGATCAAACCTCTCATCCAGTAAGTAGCATTTTAAATGGTTGGGAGGGGGGTGAGAACTGGCAATTGACAAGCTTGCCATTGATGCAATACCGGACCTCGATGATGTTTGGTCTCAAGATGGCGAAGTATTGGAACCCTGAGACCGCCCTTGTGTGTCAACTTGATGCTTTGCAAATGACGGCGGAGGGCGCGTGGAGCTTGAGCACAGGCAGGGCACCAGACCAAGGCCAGGGCAACGCCGACATCCGGACCTACCCCATCCTTGGGAAGGAACAGCGCATGCTCGTTTCACTTGGGTACCGCACGGCGATTTACTTGGCAGAGGACGCCTCCTGGACCGTGGAGTTTGGGGGCATGGCGAACGCAACGTCGGTGGAAGAGAACTACATCGTGGTGACGCCAGATGTGGGCAACGACACCTACGAAGTGAACCTGTTGACTTCCGTGGGGAACGGCAACGGGCAGTTGACGCCGGCGAACAAACTGCTCACCCAATGGGGCACCGGATTCTATGCGAGCGGCGGCATTGACCTTGCCTTTGACGAGGGAGGCCACATCGAGCTCAATGCCCGCGTGAGCAGGGACCAGATCAACCTTGGGACCCAAACGGTCCAAGGCTGGAATGTGGCCCTGTTTGTCACATGGATGATGCCTTCTGAGTTGGGGGACTTTGTGCGTGCGTCGTTTTGAGCCATTGGACGTTGATGGTTTGCACTTGAGGGTCTCCGTTGAGGGCAGACCTGGTGGTACATTGGGGCATGCAAATCCCCAAGACCCCCGCTGCGATCGCCTTCTTGTTAGGGCTGACAGCCATGGCCATGGCGCCAAAAACCACCTGGTCTCAGTCTGACGAGGCCCCTTTGTACACCTTCAAATCCCTTGTGGACCTGACTGCGACCACGGTGAAGGACCAATGCCAAACGGGCACGTGCTGGAGCTTTTCCACCACCAGCTTTCTCGAGTCAGAAGCGGCAAGGATTTCTGGAGAAGTTGTTGATCTCAGCGAGATGGCTTCCGTGCGTTACACTTATCCTTTGAAGGCGGAGATGTACTTGCGCCACCATGGCCTTCACCAGTTTGGCCCGGGAAGTTTGTGCCACGATGTGTTGAACGCCATGGGCAGTTACGGCGTGGTGCCAGAGTTTGCTTTCACTGGATTGGACAAGGGAGAGTCTGAATACAACCACGGAGAATTCGACGCTGTGCTGGCTGCTGCCGTCAAAGCGATGAGCGAGCAACGCGTTCTGTCAGACGATTGGCGCGATGCGGTGGATGGGATCTGCGATGCCTACCTCGGCAAACTGCCCTCGTCCTTTCAATTCGAAGGGACCACCTACACGCCGACTTCGTTCAGGGATCACTTGGGACTTTCAGCCAGCAACTATGTTTCGCTCACGAGTTTCACCCACCATGAATTTGGCGAGAGCTTCGTGCTCGAGGTGCCGGACAACTTTTCCCGCGGCACTTTCTTGAACCTCCCCATCCGGGATTTGGCCCGTGTGGTGCAGAATGCACTGGAGCAGGGGTACACGGTGGCATGGGATGCGGATGTCTCTGAAAAGGGCTTCAGCTTTCGCAATGGCATGGCCTTGATGCCTGCTGAAGGTCAAAAGGCGGAGCTTTGGAAGCGTGTCGTCGAAGAAGAAAAGGTGACCCAGGAGAGCCGTCAGGAGGCGTTTGAAGCCCATCTCACCACAGACGATCACTTGATGCATATTGTGGGCTTGGCAGAAGACCAAAATGGGGAGACCTACTTCGTGATCAAGAACAGCTGGGGCGGTGCCAACCCATACGGCGGCCGACAGTACATCAGCATGGCCTATTTCAAAGCCAAGACGATTGCCGTCACGATGCACCGCGATGCGGTGCGGACGAAAAAATCCCGCTGAACCTCCACAATCTGAAAGGCATGACTGCATTCGACATTCCCACCAAAGAGATTCAACGCGCATGGCGCGCCGACTTGTTCACGCACCTTGATGGCTTGGCCCTTTGTGGCGTGGTCCCTGTGTTGGACCATGGCGGCATGCTGGAGGAGGTGCTCCAAACGGGAGGGGATGTGGATGAATTGGCGGCGCTCTTCGGGGCCAATGCCGGGTACCTCAATGTGGGGTTGCGCATGCTGTGCTCCCAAGGCATCCTCGATGCACACCGTGGCGAAGACAAGGTCACGTATGTGCCTCAAAAACATCCCGACATCGCCCATTGGGCGGCAAGAAGGGCGCATTACGCGCTCGGCCGGGCTTGGATGGAACACGCGGTGGGCATGTGGAATGCACCAGGGGAGGAGCTTTCGCAAGATGCCTTGATGTCCATGCGCGGCCTTTTGGCAGCTGTCATGGAAACCCCTGCCTCTGAAGGCGGGTTGGAGTCGCGGTTGCACACCCACCTTGAAGGTGCCTTGGTGGCGCCTTGGTTGGTGATGTTGGGCACCCTTCATGGCACGGAACCTCTTGCGCATTGGGAAGATGTGGAAGCGGCATTGTCGCGGTGCCACCCCAGCAAGCAGGAGGCTTGGCACGAATTGTCAAAGGCTTTGGCATGGCATGGCACGACGCGTGGGGGATTCTTCCTTCGGCGTGCCGCGGCGTACGGGGTCACCACGTCGTACAGCCAAACGTTCTTGTGGGCGAAGGAGTTGCTGTTGGGGGAGGGCAGTTGGCTTTGGAGAACCGAGCCGGGAGAAGCCGAGATCCATGTGGACCGAACCCTGAACGTTTGGGGGTCAGGGGGCGCGCACAAGGCGTACTTCACCCATCTGGACCATGTGGTGAAAGAGATTTTTGACCGCCCGCTCGACGATCAACCCAAGGGGTTGTGCGACATGGGGTGCGGCAACGGTGCGCTTTTGTTGCACTTGCGCGAGGTCATCGTGCAGGACACGCTGAGGGGAAAACATCTGGACACCCATCCACTGCTCCTTGTGGGGGCCGACTTCAACCAGGAGGCCTTGGTCGCCACAGCCGATCATTTCAGGCAAAAACAAGTCGAAGGCTTTTTCATTTGGGGAGACATTGGCGACCCCGATCAACTCGCCTTGGATTTGCACGAGCACCATGGCCTTCGTTTGTCTGATTTGATGAGTGTGCGTTCCTTTTTGGACCACAACCGCGTGTACAATGCGCCCATCATGGAACGCCCGGAGGCGCCGATGTCTTCAGGAGCGTATGCCTTTCGGGGGCGCAGACTGAAGTTGCGCAATGTCGAGCAAAGCCTCAAAGAACACTTGATGAAGTGGTCTCCCTATGTGGCCCAACACGGTTTGCTGACCATCGAACTGCACACCATTGCGCCCGAAGATGCCCAAGCTTTGCAAGGACGCATGGCGGCCACAGCCTACGATGCCACCCATGGGTTCAGCGACCAGTACATTCTGGAAATCCCAGTCTATGACGCCATGGCAGAGGAGGCCGGGCTCCGAGGTGAGCAGAAGTACAGCAGGACCTTTCCTTCCAAGGGCCCAGCAATGGTCAGCCTCCGGTACTTCAAGGCCTGATCGGTCAAGCGCAGCGGGAAAAGCAACAGGACAAGTTGTGATGTATCTTTGCGCCGCCTGAAAGAGGGAGGTGCAGGCGAGAGAAAGTCCACACCCGCCAGCCGCGATTGGCTATCCACAATTGTTTGTAACTGAAGTGAATACATTGTTCATTTCTGCAAAGCGTCAAATTTGCAGTATTGGAAAAAGTTGCCATTCTTTGTGTCAACCAATCGGGGAAAACAACAACGGAACGTCGCAAGACAAACGTTGAAGGGATCCAGCCAACCTTCGGGGAAGCGACCGATGTTTGAAGAGGATTCGTCCTTGGAAAACCCCAGAGCAATCTTTGTGGTGTCTGGCACGCAGCGGTGTGTCGGGCGGGAGACGACAGAAGAGGCAGGGGCAACCCCACTTTGGAAACGTCGACCAGCTGGAGAGGCACTTGTGCCCCAAAGGCAAAGCTTGATTTGGCAGGCTTGCAATGTCCTCGAAGAGGCACAAGCGTCCCATCCCTCTGGCTTCCAGAGGTTCTGAAACTTCGGTGGAAGAAAGGCCCGAGCGTTGCAAAATGCTCCCGCTTGAAGGTGTGCGAACAACTTGTGATGACGCGTTGAAAGATGCGGAAGTGCACGGCAAGCAAGTCAAGGAGAGTTTCGGGGAGAGGAGCAATCTTCTTCGCATTGGGTTGAAAGACCAGGTGCTCGTTCACTTTTCGCGAAGTGATACGTCCGAAGGATCCGCATCAGTCAAAGGAATCGATGGTGGCAACACCTTCCCTCTGCACTGGTGCGGATTTCTTTTTTCTGCATTTTTGTCGGGGTCATTTGGTGGGGAAGAAAGCCTGCCTATCTTTGCCCCCCGATTGGCCGTGAGGTCATGTGGGATGGCCTTGTAGCTCAACTGGATAGAGCACCTCACTACGGATGAGGAGGTTTGGGGTTCGAATCCCTACAGGGTCACAAAA
>CALKGQ010000035.1 GCA_938085425.1 uncultured Flavobacteriales bacterium | reverse complement strand
TCTTTTTGGTCTGGACGGATGCCCAGATGGACACCACCGTCCCCTGCCAACATGGCCAAGGCATCGATGCCCTGCTGCAAATCTTCCAACCTTCCATCCACGACCACGGCTGGGTCCGCCGCCAAAGGCGACGAATCGAAGCCGCTCACATAGATGGCACGAGGGGTGTCGGACGGGTTGGCGAGCACGTCAAACGGGCGCTGGCGGAAAAAAGCGAAAGCGCCTGACGCGGTCAAGTGGGCCAAAAGGGCCTCGCGGTCTCCGCCCTTCCAAGGGCCAAAATCACGCGATTGGTTCGCACCATCGGCTTCCACCACCACCGCCAGAATGCGCCTTTTGGCGCCGCGAACCACTTCTTTCACCGTCCCTGAAACAGGGCTTGCAAACATCACCGTAGGGCAAGTTTTGTCGTGAAAAAGTGCATCGCCGGCTTGGACGCTCGCCCCTTCCTTCACCACCAACTTGGGGATGAGGCCTGGGCAGTCGGTGGGCTGTACAGCCACCACGGAGGGTTGCGGCGCATCTGCGCACGCGGTCGAGGGCGTTCCGGTCAACCGGATGTCTACCCCTTTTTTGATTCGCAAGGTCTTGGACATGATCCAAAGGTTTTCGGGGCGCAAAGGTAACGCCCACGATTCAAAAGAACGGCGCAAATGCATGCGCGATTTGTCCATGGTCGCAAGGTCAATTTGACAAAGGTTTTCCTACGAACTTTGGGGCATGACTTTCAGATGGTGTGGATCGGGCACTGCATGGTGCGGCTTTTGGACCGGGATGTTCCTGGCCTGTCTCTATTCGCCTTCTTCAAGTGCGCAGTTTCTGTCGTTGCCAGCAGATGGGCCTCGGATTGAAACCTTGCTCTTCCACCCCACAGGGCAACCCCTTTCTCCCCCTGTCGTTCCCTTGTCGCAGGAATTGGGGCTGTTGGAGATTCGGTTCGACGACCTGTCAGGAGATTACACTCCATGGGAAATCACCATTGTGCATTGCGACCGGCATTGGACGCCATCGGACCTGCATCCGAGCGAATACCTTCAAGGCTTCTACACCACGCCAATGGAGGACGACGAGGCAAGCTTTGGCACCAAGGTGGACTTCACCCACCACTCCGTGCGCCTGCCCAATGACGATCTGTCCTGGACATTGAGCGGGAACTATTTGCTCCAAGTGCTGGACCCCGATGCTCCTGAAACCCCGGTCGCAGTGCGACGGTTTGTGGTGTTTGAAGATTTGTGTCGCGTCGAAGCCCAAGCAGGAGAACCTTCCGACATTGCCTTGAGAAGGTCCCACCAGGAGGTGCACTTCTCAGTATTTGAAGAAGGGTACAACCTCTCTGACCCTTACGACCGACTGGAGGCCACTGTCGTGCCCAACTGGCGATGGGACCGCGCCATTTCTGGCAAAGACCCCCGCTTTGTGAAAGGCAATGAAATTGACTACCGTCGCACAGGGCATGTCTTCGAAGGGGGCAACACCTATCGATTTGCCGACTTGAAGGGGTTGGAGTTTTTGGCCCTCGGCGTGGCGAGCCTTCAAGAGAGCGACGACCATTGGCATTTCTATCTGGACACGGACGTGCGGAGGACCTACGACACCTTTGCCGGAGGGGATGACATTCACGGGGCCATGGTCACCCACAACGACCGGCTGGAACCTTACACAGGCAGCGACTACGTTTGGGTCCATTGGAGCCTTGACACCCGGCATCCGTTGGTGGGTCGTGACATTTACATCGTAGGGGCCTTCACCCAAAACCAATGCTTGCCTCACTTCCGCATGCAATACAATGCCGGCCGCGGCGTCTACACGTTGCAACACAAATTGAAACAAGGGTATTACAACTATCACTATGTGGTGAAAGACCCCAAAGACGCGGCTGGCGACCCGGGCACCTTGTTTGATCTTGAAGGGAGCCACAACCGAACCGACAACCTCTATTCACTCTTTGTGCATTACGCCGATTGGGACGGCTACGACCGGGTGGTCGGCTTCGCACAATGGGAAAGCAACCCTTGACCCTCTCTCCATGACAAACGCCTCCAACAACCTGCGCATTTGGATCACAGGGGCCTCCAGTGGCATTGGCAAGGCCTGTGCCATGGCCCTTGCCCAACGTGGTCATCGCGTGCTGGCTTCCGCCCGAAACGAAGACCGCCTGCGCAGCCTCCAAAACGAAGTCCGTGACGCCGGATACGATTTGAGCATCCTCAAGTGCGACGTCACAGATGTGGCCTCGGTTGACCGGTGCATCGAACACATGACTTCGAACTGGCAAGGACTTGACGTGGTCATCCCCAATGCGGGCATTGGCTACTTTGACCCCCTTGAAAAAGCCCAACTGGACGAGTGGCATGCCATGGTCAATGTCAACATTCATGGGGTGCTCAACACCATCCACAGGAGTTTGCCCATGCTGCTCTCCTCCAAGGGACACGTGGTCAACATTGGGTCTCTGGCCGCACGACAAGTGTTCCCCAACAGCGGGGTGTATTGCGCCACCAAACATGCGGTGCTGGCCATCTCAGAATCCTTGCGGACAGAATTTCGAAACGACTTGGCCGTCACCACCATCAACCCGGGCGCAGTCAACACACCTTTCATCGACCGCACCACAAATGATGAATTGAGGTCGGACTACCGTCCACAATTCGACCAAGGGATGACCCCAGAATACGTGGCGGAGGCCGTGTGTTTCGCCATCGAGAGCCAAGGAAGAGGCATGGTCAGCGAGTTGACCATTCGTCCTGACAGAAGGTCGTGAATTGATGATATAACAAATTGAATAACATCAGAATATACTTCTTCACATCGTCCAAAGGTTGGGGTGGATTGGAGCGCAATCTGTTGGTGATGGCGGACTGGATGAGGCGTGCTGGCCACCACGTGAGCTTGGGGGCGGTGCAAGGCACACCCACTTGGGAAGAAGCCATCCGAAGGAACCTCTCACCACACCCCGTGTCCCATCATCCCCGAAGGGCCACCGTCTTGGATGTTCGCCGCATGCGGCAGCGCATGGAAGGGAGCGACGTGTTGTGGATCCGTGCGCCCCGAGACTTGGACTTGGCGGGGCGAGCGTGCCGCCATTCTCCAACCAAGTTGCTGATGCAACAAGCCATGCAAATCGGCAGGCCCAAGAACTTCTTTTGGCACCAGCGTCGCTACCGCTCTGTCGACGCATGGGTTTGCGGGCTGCATGCCCTCAAGGAGCGCACCTTGGCCCTCACCCCCCTCATTGGTCGCCAGACCCATGTCATTCCCCTGCCACTTGAAGATGCTTGGTTTGACACGCCGCAACGCTCCAAAATGGAAGCGCGCGAAAGGCTGGGCTTGCACCTGCCTGATGGCGCCACCTTGGTGGGCACGGTGGGCAGGCTCGACGAAGGAAAAGGCCAAAGGCTGACCCTCGATGCCCTGCCCGCATTGCCAGACCATGTCCACGTTCTGTTTGTGGGAGACAACACCGTCAACAACGGACGCGATGAACGCAGCGAGCTGCGTCTGAAGGCCCAGGCCTTGGGAATCGAACACAGGGTCCATTGGTTGGGCGCCATGCAGGACGTTCTTCCCGTGTACGACGCCTTGGATGTCTTCGCCATGACCAGTCACGCCGAGACCATCGGAACGGTCACCCTTGAAGCCATGGCGCGCAGGGTGCCTGTCGTGGGGTCTGCTGCTGGTGGGACAAAGGAGCTTCTGGACGAAGGGCGGGGCCAAACCTTTGAGTCCCGAGATGCGGCGGCACTTGCATCGGCGGTTCGCGCCACCTTGGGCCTGTCCGACGCGGAGCGCAAGCAACAACTGGACCTCGCCTTTGCCTTGGCGATGAAGTCCTGTCATTCGGAACAATCGGCCATTTGGGAACGACTTCTCCAAAGCGTCGTTGGCTCCGGAGAGAAGGCGTAATTTTGTCCCCCATGAGCGCCCACATCCAAGACCAAATCGACCGTCGACGCACCTTCGCCATCATCTCTCACCCAGATGCTGGCAAAACCACGTTGACAGAGAAATTTTTGCTGTTTGGCGGAGCCATCCAGACTGCGGGTGCGGTGAAGAACAACAAAATCACGAAGTCGGCAGCCTCTGACTTCATGGAAATCGAGCGGCAGAGGGGCATCTCTGTGGCCACCTCGGTGATGGCCTTCCATTACCGTGACATCTTGATCAATCTGTTGGACACCCCTGGACACAGGGATTTTGCGGAAGACACCTACCGCACCCTGACGGCGGTGGACAGCGTCATCTTGGTCATTGATTGTGTCAAAGGAGTGGAGCCCCAAACCGAGCGATTGATGGAAGTCTGTCGGATGAGGAACACCCCAGTGATCGTGTTCATCAACAAAATGGACCTTGAAGGACGGGATCCCACCGACTTGCTTGACGAAGTCGAAGCCAAGCTCAACATTCAAGTGCGTCCCCTCTCCTGGCCCATTTCACAGGGACACACCTTCCAAGGGGTTTACAACCTCTACAACAAGAGCCTTCGCCTCTTTCAGGCGGACAAGACGAAGGTGGCCAAAGAAGTGGTGGCCATCGATTCCCTGGACGACGAGGATTTGGACGGTTTGGTGGGCGAGCATGCCGACACGCTGAGGGAAGATGTCGAATTGATCGAAGGCGTCTATGACGCGTGGGATCCACAGCCCTACCTCGAGGGAAAGCTGGCTCCCGTGTTCTTTGGCAGTGCGGTCAACAACTTTGGTGTCCAAGAAATGCTGGACACTTTTGTGGACATCGCCCCCAACCCCAAGCCACGCGAAACCTCTTCACGGATGGTGGCACCCGATGAATCCAAATTCACCGGCTTCATCTTCAAAATCCACGCGAACATCGACCCCAAGCACAGGGACCGCATCGCCTTTTTGAGGGTGTGTTCCGGCAGCTTTCAGCGCAACACGTTTTACCAGCACACGCGCATCTCCAAAAAGTTGAAGTTCGCCAACCCCGCGGCCTTCCTTGCCCAAGAAAAGAGCGTGGTGGAAGAGGCATGGCCCGGCGACGTCGTGGGCCTCTACGACACTGGAAACTTCAAAATCGGAGACACGCTGACCGAAGGGGAAGAATTGCAGTTCAGAGGCATCCCGAGCTTTTCTCCGGAGATCTTCAAGGAACTGGTGAACAAAGACCCCATGAAGAGCAAGCAACTGGAGAAAGGCATCCAGCAATTGACCGACGAGGGGGTCGCCCAGCTGTTCATTCGAGAAGCAGGCAACCGCAAAATCGTAGGCACCGTTGGAGAGCTTCAATTTGAAGTCATTCAATACCGCCTGGAACACGAGTACGGCGCCAAATGTGAGTTTCAACCCAAGCCTTATTCCAAGGCTTGCTGGATTGAATCCGACCACGAAGAAAAGCTTGCCGAATTCCGGCGGATCAAAGCACAGGACATTGTCCATGACAAAGACGGGCTGGAAGTGTACCTCGCCCCTTCTGAATTCATGCTTCAAATGGAGATTCAAAACTTCCCTGAAATCACCTTCCATTTCACAAGCGAATTCAAGACGGCACAAGAAGATGCCAATTGATGCGTTGTACCTTGAACGCCTCATGAACCACTTCATGCTTCGCTTCATTTCTCTTTCCCTCTTGCTGCTGGCTTGCTGGGCCAAGGCATGGGGCCAAACCCAGCCTGACACCCCTCAAGTCGTGCAGGTCAGTGGGCTGGTCGTGACGGGGGATTCCTTGTCACCTCTGCCCTATTGCACCGTGTTCAGGTCACGTGACCGAAGAGGGACCACGACCGACATGCGCGGGTTCTTCAGCCTTCCCACCCTTGCCGGGGACACGGTGGAGTTTTCCAGTTTGGGCTACATCTCGCAGCAAGTCGTCATTCCCGAGGGCGGAGAGTTGGGCAGGGTCAACCTGGTGCAGCCCCTTGGAAGGGACACCGTCAACATGGCCGATGCCTTTGTGTATCCTTGGCCCACGCGTGAACGGTTCAAGCAGGAGTTTCTCGCGCTGGGATTGCCCAACCAAGGCCTCGACCCCGCTTGGGACTCTCCCATCGACCCCATCGACATCTACGACAGACTTACCGAGGTGGGGCGGGATGGACAATCGACCTCCACCAGCGTCTTGGCTGCCCAAGCGCAGCAGGCTGGATACGCTGGACAAGCCCCCCCTGTGAACCTGCTCAATCCGGTGGCCTGGGCCCAGTTCATTCAAGCCCTCAAATCCGGCGACCTGAAACGACAATGACCCCGAGTCCCCGGACCATCACGCTTCTGGCAGCTGTTGTTTTGATGGCCGCCATCTCACCTTTGTCGGCGCTGGCACAAAGCACTGACGGGAATTTCGTGTTGACCGGGAGCGTCGTGGACACCAAGGGAACCCCGTTGCCTGGGGCCGCGGTTTTGGTGTCCGAGGACATCCGATTGGGGGTGACCTCCAAGGTCGATGGCACCTTTGAAATCACCTTTCCCTCCGAAGGTCCATGGAACATCCGGGCTTCGTTTGTGGGCCACCAGGCCGAGGATTGGACCCTGCGGTTCAAAAGTGCCAGGGCGGACCACAAGTTCAAACTCACCCCAGGCACGAGCTTGCGCGAAGCTGAGGTGGTGGGGAACGGACCCCGCGACGTCACCGTCCAAAAAATCGACCCAAGACTTGCCGGCAAGGTCCCCACCCCAAGAGGCACCATTGAAGATGCATTGCTGCAAGCACCGGTCAACTTCACCTCAGAGCTGAGCAGCGCGTACAACGTCCGAGGGGGATCGTTCGACGAGAATTTGGTCTATGTCAACGACATCGAGGTGTATCGGCCGTTTCTCGTGCGAAGCGGACAACAGGAAGGCTTGTCGTTTGCCAACCCCGACATGGTGGACCGCATCGAGTTCAGCGCGGGAGGCTTCGAGGCCAAATACGGGGACAAACTGAGTTCGGTTCTCGACATCCATTACCGCAAGCCCACGGAAGACGCCACGAGGGCCATGGCGAGTGCCTTGGGTGCACAGTTGCAGCACGACCATGTTTGGGGTCCTGTCCGGATGAACCTCGGGGTGCGGTACCGCAACAACAGCTATGTCCTGTCCACCCTCGACCAACGCGGCGAATACGCGCCCACATACTTGGACGGACAATGCTACCTCACATGGGACCCCGATGGCTATGGACCTTGGGAAGTTCAAATGTTGGGAGTGTATGGAAGCAACGATTACCGGTTTCTGCCCCAAACCAGAGAGACCAACATCGGGACCATCAACCAGGCTGCCCGTTTGACCGTCTATTACGACGGGGAAGAACAATCGGGGTATGAGACAGGGTTTGGGGCCCTGGCGCTGGAGCGTCGAACTGAAAACTCCCGCATTCGGTGGATCCAATCCATTTTCCAAACCGCAGAAAGGGAGTCCTACGATGTGCTGGGCCAATATTTCCTGAGTGAATTGGAGCGCGACCCGGGAGGCGACAGCTTTGACGAAGGGGACACCTTTGGGGTGGGCGGCTTTCTTCAACATGGCCGAAATCAATTGTGGGCGCGGGTCCTGAGCACAGCTGTCAAAGGCACCCAACTCTTGGGGGAACACCGCATCGATTGGGGCGCCAAGCACCGCGTCGAAACGTTTGACGACGTCGTGTCCGAATGGAATGTGATTGACAGCGCTGGGTTTTTTGCCCCCCACCCCACGGACAACTTGGGGTACATGGACCCCGGAGGTCGCCCAGAGCAACTCATTGAGCTCCCCTACTATGTCTCGCAGACCAACAACGTCACCGCCCATCGCACCACCGCTTTCGTCCAAGACACCTGGCGACTGGGCCTGAATGCTGGAGACCTGGACCTTCATTTGGGTGTGCGGGCCCACAGATGGTCGGCACTGCCCAACCCTTGGGCATCTGAACGCAACACCCATCTTGTCGGTGGCCCAAGGGCACATGCCTCCTTCACGCCCAAGGCAAAACCACTGACGACGTACCGGGTGTCAGGAGGGTGGTACTACCAACCGCCTTTTTACCGGGAGATGCGCGGGTTCGATGGACAGATCAACCCTGAGGTGGCCCCACAAAGGGCCATCCACGCTGTGGCCGGTTTCGACCATGAATTCAGCTCGAAGGGCCGGCCCTTCAAAGTCGTCGGGGAATTGTATTGGAAGGACCTCGATCAATTGATCCCGTACGAGATTGAAAATGTCCGACAGCGCTACTACGCCACCAACAACAGCGAGGGGTATGCTGCGGGATTGGATGTCTTGCTGAATGGGGAGTTCATCCCTGGCATCCAGAGTTGGTTGCGGATGTCCGCCTTGACCACGGCCGAAGATTTGGTCGACGACAGTTATGAAGAATACTTCAACGAAGATGGGTTCCAAGTCGTTCCGGGATACCACTCAGGGACCTTCGCAGCCATCACCGACACGGTCCTTGTCCAGCCTGGGATGATCCCTCGCCCTGCAGACCAGCGCTTCAGCCTGAGCCTGTTGTTCCAAGATGAAATGCCACGCAACCCCGACTACAAGGTGTTGCTGAGTCTCTTCTATGGAAGCGGCTTGCCCTATGGACCGCCTTCGATGAACCGCTACCAGGATGTGTTGCGGACACCCGCCTACCGAAGGGTCGACGTCGGGTTTTCAAGGGTCATGTTCAGCAAGGACAGTGAAAAGAGTGGGCTGATCTCCCTCGAGGTGTTCAATCTCTTGGGCATCAACAACACGATCAACCACAATTGGATCCAAGACGTGAACGGCAGGTACTATGCGGTGCCCAATTTCTTGACAGGACGTCGGGTCAACTTGAAGGTCAGCCTGCAATTCTGACCCCACCTCCCCCCTGCCAAGTTTCCATGGTGGAATGAAACCTTGACGGGGGAGTTCGCGTATTCCCCGCATGGACTTGAACCATCACACACGTCTTTGCGACTTTCGCAGCTTCACGACCGCCCATGTGCGCATCCCCTTTGTGCTGTCGCTTTTGGCAGTTTTCTCCTTGAGTGGAGAAGGATGGGCCCAGCTCAGCACTTTTGAAGCCACAGGGTCCTCCCAATCTCTTGGCGACCAGTGCTTCGAATTGACCTCAGGCCCCACGGGAAGCTCGGGCGCCGTTTGGGCAGAAACCGCCATTGATTTGCGCCAGCCGTTTCATTTGCAAACGACCATCAACTTTGGCTCCATCGACCATGGTGCCGAAGGGGTGGTCTTCGTGCTGCACAATGAAGGACTGTCTTCACAAGGGGTTTCTTACACGGACTTCGACACCAGTTTTGGGGTGGAGTTTGACACGCGTCACCAGCGCGAATACGGGGACATCGAGGCCGACCACATTGCCATGCTCAACGACGGGTCCTTGACGCACCTGGATTCTCCAGGCAACCTCACTGCAGGTCCCGTGGCGGCATTTGTCGATGGCAGCAATTTGGAAGACGGCAACGACCACGTGGTGGACATCGTATGGGACCCCAGTGGCCCCGAGATGCGTGTCTCCATGAATTGCGAAGAAAGGCTCATTGCGAGCATCGACTTGATCCACGACATTTTTGACGGTCACCCTATCGTGCATTGGGGGTTCACGGCTGAAGCAGACGGGGCGCTCAACTCAGAGCGCGTTTGTCTGACCTCCAATGCCATGGGAACAGACTCGGAAGTCCACATTTGCCCAGAAGCTTCCGTTCAACTCACTGCAGGGGGAATGGACGCCGATGCCTATGCCTGGGCTCCAAGCACGCTTGTCAGCGATGCCACACTTGCGCACCCTGTCTACACCGGCGTTGTGAGCAATGCCTTGACGGTCACTTACCTCAACGCCTGCGGCGTGATGGTCACAGACGATGTTTCCGTCATTGTGGAAGACGTCGACGTGGACATTGTGAGCGACGGCACCAACCTTACATGCGCAAACAATGCCACACTCGATTGCATCGCCGATGCTGCGTTTGGCAACGCCTTGCAGTACGAATGGACACTGAACAATGCTGTGATTGCACAAGACATGGAACTCATGGGCCTTCAAAATGAAGGGTCTCTCCAAGTTCATGTCTTTTATCCAGGAACCTCCAGCCTCCAATGCCAAGCGAGTGCCGGCATCCAAGTGGCCATGGACACCACAACGCTGAACATCAGCGCAGGGCTTCCGGGCACCATCACGTGCCTGACACCCGGCATTGAGCTCATGGGCGACGTGCCTTCCTTGGACGAAACATCCGTGGTTTGGTCCACTGAGACCGGCTCCTTTGACGGGGCCATCGATGGCCCCACGGCCATGGCCACATCAGGAGGCCAGTACCTTCTCACCGCAGAATGGGAGCGCAACGGTTGCATCAGCGTGGACAGCGTGACCATCGGTGAAAACACAGAGGCCCCTGAGGTGACTTTGGGCTACATCGACGACGCTTTGGATTGCAACGTGCAAGAGGTCACCATGCTTGGACTGGACGTGTTCCCACAAGAGTGGACCGCCATGTTCGAATGGACTGATGCGGAGAGCGGAACCGTCGTTTCATCCTCCGAAACGCCATCTTTCGAGCATGCTGGCGCCTACAACTTGACGGTAGAATTCTTGGAAAACGGGTGCGCCACGGAGGTGCATGATGCCGCTTTGGTGGAGTCTGAAATGCCAGTTTTGGATTTGGACCAAATGGTCCTCCCCAATGTGATCACCCCAGACAACAATGGACGAAACGACCGTTTCGTGCCCTTCATCCCAGGCCAAGAACATGAAAACGTGTTGACCATGATGGAGGAATACCACATCCAAGTGCACAACCGCTGGGGACAATTGCTGTTCCAAAACGAAGGCATGCCATTGCAATGGGATGGCCGTGCCGGTGGTCAGTTGGTGGATCCTGGAGCCTACATCGTCTCAGTGCAATACCTGGCCACATGTGGCGGGATGCAATCGGGCAGTTTGAAGACCACCCTGGAAGTCATCCACTGACCCCAGAGCTTCGGCGGTCAAATGTTCCCAATGCGGCGCAGGAAATCCTGTTCGCCGACCACTGGAATCTCCAACTTTTGGGCCTTCGCCAACTTGCTGGGCCCCATGTTTTCCCCCGCGAGCACCATGGTGGTCTTGGAACTGATGCTCCCCACCAGACGTCCACCGTGGGCGGTCACTGCGGCCTTTGCCTCATCCCTCGACATGGTGTCAAACACGCCACTCACCACAACCACCTCGCCTTCCATGGCGTCGCCAACAGGCGCTTTCACAATCACCTCCGTTTGCAGTCCAGAAGACACCAAACGGTCCAACATTTGCAGGAACGCTTCCTCCTGAAACTGGGTGGTCACGCTTTCCGCGATGACCGGTCCCATGCCTTCAATGGCCGTCACCTCCTCAAGGGTTGCCTGCCGAACGGCAGTCAATGACCCCAGGGCGCGCGCCAGCAATTTGGCCACGGTTTCTCCCACATGGCGAATGCCAAAGGCAAAAAGCACCCGTTCAAATGGCACGGATTTGCTTTGCTTCAATCCTTGCAACAGATTGTCTGCCGATTTTTCCGCCATCCGTTCCAAGGGGAGCAAATCCTCTTTTTGCAGGCTGTACAAATCTGCCACATCCCTCACCAAACCAGCCTCCACCAACTGTTTCACCGTTTCTTCTCCCAATCCATCCACATTCATCGCCTTCCGCGAAATGAAGTGCTCAATCCGGCCCATGACTTGGGCGGGGCAATCGATGCGGTTGGGACAATGGTGCTGGGCTTCCCCTTCCTTTCGCCTGAGGTGGTGTCCACAGGAGGGACAGGCCGCAGGGAAGCTGATGGCGGGCGGTGCAAAGAGCCCCTCTCCATGGGCCTCACTGCGGTCGACGCCCACAATTTTGGGGATGATCTCCCCTCCTTTTTCCACGAACACCATGTCGCCCTCGCGCAAATCCAACCTGGCCATTTGGTCGGCATTGTGCAAACTCGCTTTCTTGACCGTGGTCCCTCCCAACTGCACAGGGTCCAATTCCGCGACGGGGGTGACTGCGCCTGTCCGCCCCACTTGGTAGCGAACCGACTTCAACTCGGTGCGTACCCGCTCCGTTTCAAATTTGAAGGCGATGGCCCATCGGGGACTCTTGGCCGTCATGCCCAAGCGCTTTTGTTGGTCGTAGCGGTTCACCTTGATGACAATGCCGTCAATGGCAAAATCCAACCGATGCCTGGCCTCGTTCCAGTGGGACACAAACCCCATGACCTCTTCGACGCTCTGGGCCACCTCCAATCGACGGCCTTCTGGGGTTTTGAACCCCCAAACCTTTGCCATCGCCACAGCTTCGCTGTGGCACTCCACCTCCGCCCCTGACATGGTCTGGGCGTCGATGTTGTAGATCATGCAATCCAAAGGCCTTGTGGCCACCACTTTGCTGTCCTGCAATTTGAGGGTTCCGGCAGCCGTGTTCCGGGGGTTGGCAAACTCTTGCTCCCCCGCTTCTCGGCGTGCCAGGTTCAATGCCTCGAAGTCCGGCCACGGGAAATAAATCTCTCCACGGATTTCCAGAGGATCGGGGGCACCCGCTTGGAGTTGCAGCGGCAAGGTCCGAATCGTCGCCACATTGGCTCGCACGTCCTCTCCGGTGGTTCCATCGCCTCGGGTCACAGCCCGGACCAAGTTCCCTTGCTCGTACCAAAGGCTGATGGCCACACCATCGTATTTGAGCTCCATCACAAATTCAACCTCCTCGTCCGGCAGTCCCCCCTTCACCCTTTCCACCCATTGGGCCACTTCTTCAGCGTTGTAAGTGTTGGACAAAGACAACATGGGCGAACGGTGCGCCACTTTTTCAAATTTATCTGTCAGGTCACCACCCACCCGCTGCGTAGGCGAATGCGGGTCTTTCCATTCTGGATGAGAGGCCTCAAGCCCCACCAACTCCTCCAGCAGAGCGTCAAACTCACGGTCAGACACCACGGGGTCTGCAAGCACGTAGTAACGATGGTTGTGCGCATGCAATTCCTCGCGCAGCTGTTCGATTCGGGCCCGGACATCCATCTTATAAAGATACCGAACGTTGGCCCAACGCATGTCTCGGTTGACCCTGCATGTCGTAGAGAATTTCCACGTTTTGCCAACCATCCATCTCCGACCAAATCCTGCCAATGTCCAGCGCATGGTCCACATGGCATTCCATGCCCAGCCATCCTCCCTCCGCAAGGCCCCCTTGAAGGCTCCAGGACCACAGTGCACGGTAAAACTTCAATGCATCGTCGTCGGGCACAAACAAGGCCAAGTGCGGCTCATGGCTCACCACCCTGGGGTGCATGTCTGCAGCCTCTGCGCGTGGGATGTAAGGAGGGTTGGACACCACCACAGAGGCACCATGTTCTAGGCCTCTCGATGGACCCAGCAAATCTTGGACGTCAAACATCACTTCCAAACCGTGTCGCTTGGCATTGCCACGCGCCATGGCCACCGCATCTTGGGAAATTTCCAACCCCACGACATGGGCATGGGGTGACCGCCTCTTCAGGGCCAAGGCGATGCATCCTGATCCCGAGCACCAGTCCACGACCAGAGGCGGAAGCCCTCCTTTTGCATGCGGGGGGATTTTCTTCGCCATGGCCACAGCCAACTCCTCGGTTTCAGGACGAGGAATCAGAACCTTGGGGGACACGGACAATGCCAATCCATCAAACCACGCCTCGCCCAACACGTGCTGGATCGGCTCGCCTTCCGCCAATCGATCGGCATGGACGGCCAATCGGTCCAACGCCGATTCGCTCCATCGATGGCGCTCCGTCATCCGCTGCCCACGTGACTTTCCAGAAACATGCTCCAGCAGCCACCTTGCCATGCCGTCGCGTTCTTCTTGCTCCACAGGTTGCAGCCGTGCGCGGAGCCATTCCTTGACCTTTTCCTCTGAGTTCTCTGCCGGCCATGGGGGAGTGCCTCGCCTGACCTCCGACATCACACCTGCGCCTTGCCGGCTGCAGCCACCAGCCATTCCGCCGTCGCACGGTTGGTGGCCAAGGCCACATTGTGCACATCGCATTGACGAAGCAGCATGTTCACGTCGGGTTCATGAGGATGCTTGCCCATGGGGTCGCGAAAGAAAATGACGGCATCCAGCCGTCCCTCTGTGATCCGGGCAGCGATTTGGGCATCTCCACCAAGTGGCCCAGAAGCGAGCCTCTCCACCGTCAAACCCAACTCCTCAATCCGTCCCCCAGTGGTTCCTGTGCCCACCAACTCCAGTTGTGAAAACCACGTCAGGTGGTTTTGGACAAAGTCCACCAAATCATCTTTTTTCCCGTCGTGGGCAATCAGTGCGACGCGCTTCAAATTCATGGCCCAAATGTACCCCACCGGCACACACGACAGGTCACGGGATTCAGAACAAAGTCGCCTGGCCTTGATCCTCCGCAGGGTCCTCCGCACCATCCTCCGCAGCAGACTCTGCCATGGGCTCCTGGGAGGCCTGGACCTGGGCATCAGCCCTGTCCTTGGCTTCGCGCATGTCGTCTGCCTCGCGTGCCGTTTGGAGTTCTTTTTCCAAGGCTTCCTCCAAAGCCACCATGGGGGCCTCGAGCGCCACCTCGGTGATGGGCAACGCGCTCAGTTTGTTGCCAAGGGCTTTGACACCTTTGACTGAAATGAAGCCGCGCAAGTCCACCACGTCGTCCTCGCGGTCCCGCGTGTGCTTGAACCTGCGGTTGTAGCGGATCCGGACGTGAGGGTGATGCAAGGTGGAGGCCACCCAGAGCTTGGACTGGGCATGGTCACCAATGAATCCCGTCGGATTTTTGCTGAATTCTGGCAAGAACCGCTTGACAAACCACTCGTCTTTTTCCCCCTCGTAGTAAACCACAGACACCGCGCGGTCAGGGTCAAATTTTTCGAGATGGATCATTTTCTCGTCAAAATGCGTGCTCAGGTCAAAGCCGGAGAACACATAGTTGCCAGTCTCCAGCAGAACCAAGATCTTGTCCTCTGCTTTGAAGTCTCCCAAGAATCGACCCCTTCCATCCGCGTTGAGGCGACGGACGGTTTCGTCGTACCAGACCTTCCTGGCACCAAGGGTGCTTACGCCTGCCTCCTTCAATTCCACTTTGCGCACAGGAAATTTGGACACCAGGTTGCCTCCTGCTCCACGGCCTTTGATGCCGATGTCACTGAAATCAACGTCAAACTTGACCTTTTTCAACCTTGCTTGGGCCCTCAAAAACACGGAAACCACTTCCGCCTCGCCATTGGGGTTGGCCGTGAAGTACAGCAACTTGGACTTGGGCGTCCCTTTGGTGATGGGGTATTCTCGGTCGCGGGTGATGCTTGTGACATTGAACCTCTTCACGAGGCTCTTGCCCGTGGCTCCATCCAAATAAATGGCATTGTAGGTGGTGCGTTTGTCGCCGCGCTTCCACACTGCGACATAGAGCAAGTTCTTGCCAAAGAATGCCTTGGAAGAGACCTTGCTGACTTTCATGGTCCCGTCGCTTCGGAACACGATGATGTCGTCGATGTCCGAGCAATCTCCCAGAAGTTCTCCCTCTGTGCGCTTGAGGCCTGTGCCCACAAACCCCTCTTCCGCATTCCAATACAACTTGGCGTTGGCCACGGCCACTTTGCTGCGATCGATGGACTCGAAGGTGCGCAACTCGGTTTTCCGTTCTCGGCCTGGGCCGTATTTCTCCTTAAGGTTTTTGAACCATGCGATCGCATAGTCCGTCAGATGGTCGAGGTGGTTTTTGACCCGCTCAATGCCTCCCTCCAAACCCGCAATTTTCTCATCCGCCTTGAAGCTGTCGAACTTGGAAATGCGCTTGATGCGGATTTCGGTCAAGCGCGTCACATCCTCATCTGTCACTTCCCGCAGCAAATGCTTGATGTGGGGCTTCAAGCCCGCGTGGATGGCCTTCAAAATCTCCTCCCAAGTTTCGCATTCCTCAATGTCGCGGTAGATGCGGTTCTCAATGAAGATTTTTTCCAAAGAAGCAAAATGCCACGTCTCCTGCAGCTCCCCCAACTCAATCTCCAACTCCCTCTGCAAGAGATGTCGTGTTCTGTCGGCACTGATTTTGAGGATTTCTGACACCCCCATGAACACGGGCTTGTCATCGAACACCACACAACTGTTGGGCGCAAGGCTGACTTCACAATCCGTGAACGCGTAAAGGGCATCCAGCATCTTGTCCGGCGAAATGTTGTTCGCCAAATGAACGACGACCTCCACCTTTTCAGCGGTGTTGTCCTCGACCTTTTTGATCTTGATTTTGCCCTTGTCGTTCGCCTTGAGAATGCTGTCGATCAAGGAGCCAGTGGTCACCCCGTAGGGCACTTCTCGCACCACGAGCGTCTTGCTGTCGAGCTTGTCGATGCGGGCGCGAACGCGCACCCGGTCGCCCCGCAGTCCTTCGTGGTAATTCTCCATGTCGGCCATGCCGCCCGATGCGAAGTCGGGGTACAGCTTGAACCGCTTGTTTTGATAGTGTGCAATGCACGCATCGATCAACTCCACAAAATTGTACGGCAGGATCTTGCACGCCAATCCAACGGCGATGCCATCCACTCCGCTTGACAGCAGCAGCGGAAATTTGACGGGCAAGGTCTCAGGCTCTTGGTTACGTCCATCGTAACTCGAGAGCCACGTGGTGGTTTTCGCATTGAAGAGCACCTCCAGTGCAAACTTGCTCAGCTTCACTTCGATGTAACGTGGCGCCGCAGCGCGGTCGCCAGTCAAAATGTTGCCCCAGTTTCCTTGGCAGTCCAACAGCAGCTCACGTTGGCCGATTTGGACCATGGCATCCCCTATGCTCGCATCCCCGTGCGGGTGGAACTTCATGGTGTTGCCAATGACATTGGCCACCTTGTGGAAGCGACCATCGTCCATTTCGCGCAAACTGTGCAAAATCCTGCGCTGCACTGGTTTCAATCCATCGTGCTGGTGAGGCACGGCACGCTCGAGAATCACATAGCTCGCATAGTCGAGGAAATAGTCATTGTACATCCCTCGAACGGGAATGACATGTTCCATTTCACCCGCCTCTGCAGCTGCATCCTCTCCAGCGAACTCGTCGTCCCGCTCGTCTCGATCGTCGTTGTGAAGGTCCTCGTTGACACTCATGCTTCCGTCACTTCGTCTTTCTCCACTCGGAGGTTCTCAATGATGAATTTCTGCCGGTTGGGGGTGTTCTTGCCCATGAAGAACCCGAGCATTTCCTGAAGGCTCTGCTCCTTGCCAATCACCACAGGGTCCAAACGGATGTCTTCGCCAATGAAGTGGCTGAACTCACTGGGGCTGATTTCTCCCAACCCCTTGAACCGCGTGATCTCTGCCCGCGCCCCCAGGTCTTGGAGGGCTTTGTGCTTCTCCATGGGGTCGTAGCAATAGCGCGTCTCTTTCTTGTTCCGGACCCTAAAAAGAGGGGTCTGCAGCACGTAGAGGTGTCCACGCTTGACCAAATCTGGGAAGAACTGCAAAAAGAAGGTGATCAGCAGCAGGCGAATGTGCATGCCGTCCACATCCGCATCGGTGGCGATGACCACCTTGTTGTAGCGCAAGGTGTCCAATCCGTCCTCGATGTTGAGGGCCGCCTGAAGCAAATTGAATTCTTCATTCTCGTAGACCACCTTCTTGGTCAGCCCAAAACTGTTCAAAGGCTTCCCTTTCAAACTGAAGACGGCCTGTGTCGCCACATCTCTCGCCTTGGTGATCGATCCTGAAGCGGAGTCTCCCTCGGTGATGAACAAGGTGGTTTCTTCGTTCCTGTCCTTCTTGCTGTCGGTGAGGTGCAACCGACAATCGCGGAGCTTTCGGTTGTGCAGCGATGCCTTTTTGGCGCGCTCACGTGCCAGCTTTTTGATGCCTGCTAGGTCCTTGCGCTCCTTCTCACTTTGGACAATTCGGGCCTGCAAGGCCTGCGCGGTCTCTGGGTTCCTATGCAAGAAGTTGTCAAGCTCTCGCTTGAGAAATTCGAACACAAAGCTTTTCAGTGTGGGCCGGTTGGGTCCCACATCTTGAGACCCCAGCTTGGTTTTGGTTTGGGATTCAAAGACGGGCTCCTCCACCTTGACGGCGACGGCTGCAGAAATCCCGCCTCGGATGTCCTGGGCATCATAATCCTTGCCAAAGAAATCGCGCACCACCCTGATGTAGGCTTCGCGGAAGGCGCTTTGGTGGGTGCCTCCTTGGGGCGTGAATTGACCGTTGACGAAGCTTTGGTAATCCTCCCCGTAAGCGTCGGTGTGCGTCAACGCCACTTCGATGTCCTCTCCCTTCAAATGCATGATGGGGTAGCGCAGCTTGCTGTCCAGGCGGTCCTCCAGAAGGTCTTTGAGGCCATGTTCACTCCTGAACTTCTCTCCGTTCAAGTACAGGCTCAATCCCGTGTTCAGGTAAGCGTAGTTCCACAGGAGCTTTTCCACATGCTCCATCCGAAATCGGTAGGCCTTGAAAATCTCTGTGTCTGGCTTGAATCGGATGCGCGTGCCGTCCCGTTTGGTGGTGGCTTCCAATGCAGCATCGTCGGTGAGCACGCCGGAAGTGAACCCAGCCCTTTTCATTTGGCCTTCACGCACACTTTCGACCACAAACTCCGTGCTCAGTGCATTCACGGCCTTGGTGCCCACACCATTCAGACCCACAGACTTTTTGAATGCACGGCTGTCGTACTTGCCGCCTGTGTTGATCTTGGACACACAATCTACGACCTTGCCCAATGGGATTCCCCGGCCGTAATCACGGACACGCACCTCATCGTCTTTGATGACCACTTCCACCTTGCGGCCATGGCCCATGGTGTATTCATCGATGCAATTGTCCACCACCTCTTTGAGCAAAACGTAGATGCCGTCGTCGGCGTCCTTGCCATCGCCCAACTTGCCGATGTACATGCCTGGACGCATGCGGATGTGCTCCTTCCAATCCAGGCTACGGATGTTGTCTTCTGTGTACGTGACTTGTTCTGCCATTTCAACCTCGAAAGTACCTAAGCACACGCTCCGAAGCACTCAGGCAAAACCTCAACTTTTCCACACCATACGCGCCTTTCACACACCAATCGGTGCCTACCTTTCGAACCATGAAGGACCACGCCGATCACCCCACCCACCCGGTTCGCCAACTCGAGCCGCTTGACCTCTGGAACCGATTTGCCGATTTGAACGCCATTCCTCGGCCCTCAAAGCATGAGGGCAAGGTGGTTGAATGGCTGCACACGTGGGCCAAACAAAAGGGTCTACAATCACTTCAGGACGAGGTTGGCAACGTCTTGATTAAAAAGGATTCAACTCCAGGAATGGAGTCGAGAAAAACAGTGGTCCTCCAAAGCCATGTGGACATGGTGTGCCAAAAAAACGCAGCCACCGATTTTGACTTCATGTCGGAGGGCATCCGGATGATGGTGGACGGCGATTGGGTGCGCGCAGACGGCACCACGCTCGGCGCAGACAATGGCATAGGCGTGGCCAGCATTTTGGCGGTGCTCGAAAGCCAAGACGTGCCCCACCCCGCTTTGGAAGCACTTTTCACCATCGACGAGGAGACGGGCATGACCGGCGCTTTGGGCCTGAAAGGCGGCTTTCTCTCAGGTGACATCCTCCTCAACCTGGACACCGAGGACGACGATGAAATCAGCATCGGATGCGCAGGAGGCGTCGACCTCACTTCGCGAGGCACCTACACGGAGGAGACCACCGTGGAAGAAGGCAACATGGCCCTTGAAATCGTGGTGCGTGGTGCATCCGGTGGCCACAGTGGAATGGACATTCACAAGGGATTGGCAAACGCCAACAAATTGGGCAACCGCGTCGTGCTTGAAGCACTGGACCACGTGGACCTGCGCGTCGCCCAGATCGAAGGAGGCGGGCTTCGAAATGCCATCCCACGAGAATCCAGAACGGTGGTCGTTTGCGCGAAAAGTGACCTGGACCCGCTCGCACAAGCCTTGGCCCAAACCGCAGAACGCTTGAGAGCAGAGCATGGCACCACAGACCCCGATTTGGTGGTCGAGTGGAATCCTGTTGACCTGCCGAGCCACGTCATGGGCGAAGAGGACCAGTATGCCTTGCTTCTCGCGCTTCAAGCTTGTCCAGTGGGCATCCACAGGATGAGCCCTGACATTGAAGGCCTGGTGCAAACCTCCAACAACTTGGCACGCGTGGATGTCAAAGGTGGGAAAGTTGAAATCCAATGCCTGAACCGAAGCAGTGTCGACTCGGAAAAGGACGACCATGCCAGAGGCATTGAGGCTGCCTTCGCTTTGGCGGGTCTCCAAACGGAGCGAAGTGGATCGTATCCTGGATGGACCCCCAACCCCTCGAGCGAGGCCGTTGCGATGTGCCGCGCCCTGTATACAGAACATTTTGGAGAAGACCCACGTGTTTTGGCCTGTCATGCAGGACTTGAATGTGGCATCCTTGGAACGAACTACCCCAACATGGACATGGTGTCATTTGGCCCCAACATCCGCGGTGCCCACAGCCCCGACGAATGTGTTCAGATCAGCTCCGTTCAAAAGTTTTGGGGGTATTTCCTCGAAGTTCTTCACCGCACGCCTCAAGCCTGATTGGACATGACCCAAGGATCCTCCAAACGCCCCCTCATTCTCGTCACCAATGACGACGGCATCACCGCACCTGGCATCCGCAACTTGGTGGAAAGCATCTCCGACTTGGGAGATGTCGTGGTCGTGGCGCCAGACAGCCACCAAAGCGGGATGGGACATGCCATCACCATCAGCAACATTCTGAAAATGTGGCCCCATGACTTTGGTGCCGCCAACATCAAGGCGTATCGAACTTCTGGCACCCCAGTGGATTGTGTCAAGTTGGCGATCTACAAAATTTTGGACCGCAAACCGGACATCTTGCTGAGTGGAATCAACCATGGCAGCAACAGCTCCATCAATGTCATCTACTCTGGCACCATGTCCGCCGCAGTCGAAGGGGCCCTTGAAGGCATCCCTTCCATTGGTTTTTCGCTGTGCGACTTTGATGAACATGCGGACTTTACAGCTTCACGCGGGGTCGTCAGGACCTTGACCCAACAGGTCCTCCAACATGGCACGCCCAAAGGCACATGCCTCAATGTCAACATTCCCAAAGTTGCACCGAATGAGCTCAAGGGCATTCGCATCTGTCGACAGGCTGCAGGTCATTGGGCCGATGCCTTCGAAGAAAGAAAGTCCCCTGGCGGCCGCCCCTATTACTGGATGACTGGGAATTTCACCGACATTGACTCCGGAGAAGACACGGACGAATGGGCATTGCGCAACCACCATGTCAGTGTGGTCCCTGTGCAATACGACTTGACCGCCCACCACGCCTTGGCCGAGTTGAACCAATGGAACCTGCGACTTGAAGACTGAAAGCGCGCGATACGATCATTTTGCCACTGGATTGGCTGCGGGCATCCTCGGCACCTTGCTCGGAGGGTTGCTGCTGGGACAGTGGTGGGCTTGGGCCAACCACACCACGTTTCAAGACTTTTGGAAAACCGTGGTGCTGGGGAGCACCCTCTACCGCGACAGCATTCTCACAGCCAGCACGCTTCTCAATGTGGTGCTGTTTTGGCTGGCCAACCGAATGGACTGGGAACGGATTGCACAGGGAATCTTGGCGGTCATTCTGCTGACCGTGCCCCTCATCATTTATTTCCAATCCTCGGCCGGAACGTGGTGACATCCCGTCCCATGCAGACCCCGGGGCACTTGAAGGTGTTCCTTGTCGCTGGCGAAGCCTCAGGCGACGCGTATGGCGCCATGTTGGTGCGCCAGCTTGGAGAAATGGCCCAGCAACGAGGATGGCAAGCAGAATGTGTTGGCTGGGGAGGAGATGCCATGGCAGCCTCGGGCATGAAGGTGCTGACCCATTGCAATGACATCAATTTCATGGGGTTTTGGGAAGTGGCCCAAAACATCATGACCATCTTCAAAAACCTGCGACGCATCCAGTCCGACATCGAAGATTTTGCCCCTGATGTGGTCGTGACCATCGACTTTCCAGGATTCAACATGAGACTGGCAAAGCGTTTGAGAAAAACAGGCCATCCCGCCTTCAGATTGCAATGGGTGACCCCCCAAATCTGGGCTTGGAAAGCTGGGCGGACCAAGGCCTTGGCCCAAGACTTCGACGTGGCCTGCCCCATCCTCCCATTTGAAAATGACCTCCTGTCGCAAGCAGGAGTGAACACCTGGAATGTTGGCCATCCTCTGCTGGACGGGCTCGATGGCAGCGTCACGCCTCCTCGCGACAGGCCCCTCGCTTTGGCGATGCTCCCAGGATCGAGGCACCAAGAGCTGCAACACCACCTCCCCATCCTGGTCGAAGCCGCTCGACGAGGAGCTGCCCAAGGAAGGTGGGCGTTGCGGGACGTGGCCATCGCTGGAGCTCCCGGAAAGCAGCCCAAGGACTACCAATTGGCCGTGGATGCAGGTGTCGATGTGGTGTTTGGGCCCACTGAGGAGGTGCTTCAACGGGCCCAAATGGCATGGGTGGCCAGTGGGACTGCCACCTTGGAAGCTGCATTGGCGGGCACCCCGCATGTTCTCGTGTACCGAACGAGCCGGCTCACTTATGCCGTGGCCAAGCAACTGGCGAAGGTGCCGTTCATCGGATTGCCCAACATCTTGCTGGACCGGAAAGTCGTTCCTGAATTGATCCAAAACGAATTGACGCCTGAGGCTCTCTTGGGCTTGACATTGGAGGACCTTGCCCCTCAGAAAAAGGCGTTTCAGGAAGTCGCCTCAAAGCTTGGTGGCCCAGGGGCCGCTGAACGTCTTGCCCAACACCTCTTTCAAGTGCTGGGCTGAATACGTTGTCCATCAACTCCCCCTCAGAACCCCAGAAGTTGCTGGCCTCTTGGCACCACGATGTTGATTCTGACCTGTGCAGTCCAGGTGCTCTCAGGGGCCATGTTCACTTCCGACCAAACGACCTTGCCTGTGGCTGCATCGTACATTCCTCCCTCGGTCGCTTGGACTTCAATGTCCCAACCGATGGCCAATGGAAGTTGCTCTTCGACCTCGATGGCAGCTTCTGTGGGACGTGCATTGTGCACCGTCAGTTCCCGCACTTGCTCCACCACGCGTTTTCCACTCCACCTTCTTGTGCCACTGTCGTCACGAAGCAACTCACGTGCAATCCGGATGGTTTGGTCCATGCCCAATTCGACAGTCAACGAGTCCCCCCAAGGAGGCATGTTCACGGGCATGACCCCGAGCATCGCATTGTTTTGGAAAATCCTTCCTTCCCCAGACAGCATGTTCGCGTCCATCCAAGAAACCGTTTGGCAGGTGCGAAGAGCCGACTCACCCCGTTGGACACTTGCCACCCAATGCGGGGTGGCTTCCAACCGCTGTGTGTCGAGTTTGACCCGGGCCGCAGCACCATCGCCAGAGACGGTCACCCTGCCCTCGGCGGCCATTCGCCAATTGGAGGCTTGGGCGCCACTCAAGCTCAGTACATCTTCTCTTGCACGCGTGTCGTGAAGACCACTGTTCACCCAGGCCACATTCGCAGAGTAACCTTTGTAGGAGGCCTCACTTGAAGCCCTCAACACAGGACGGGTCGGGACAACATGGGCGAGGCCCAGCGGCTTCCCTGTCCGCAATTCCAAAACGACCTGGTCCCAATCCAAACCGGTGTTTTGGACCACCAGCGCAAAGCGATCGGCCTTCAACACCCCTTCGGACTCTTCCCAAGACAAGTCGTATGAACTGGCCCAGCCAGCTTGCTGCGTGGCCACCTGCACCTTCAACAATCCACGTCCCTCCCCAGCAAGAACCAATTGCAATGCGTGCAATGGAGTCGCTGCTTTCCGTTCGAGTTGGGCCAATGCTTGATCCGATTGGACCAGTGCTTCGCGCATGACGCGGAGGTTGCTGGTCAGGTCCACCCTGTCCAAAGCCAATTCCTGATGACGCTGGGCGACGTAATGCCGCATTTCCTCCACATCGTCAACGAGGAGCACCTCGCCCCCGCCGCCAATCGTGCGGTTGTATTCCAAAAATGCGCGCTCTTGGTCCAAGGCAGAAAGCAGTGCCTCCTCCAGGTCGATGGCCAACCGTTGGGCGTTGTTTGCGGCACGGGCACGCGTCAATTCCGCATCCATGTCTGGCAAAGGTGACTCCTGTGTGACCGAGACCAATGCCATGCCTTCTGGCATCAAGATCTGCGCACTGGACACCTCCACATCCTGGGGCAAACCTGAAAGCAACACCAAAGACTCGCCACCTGCCGATTCAATGTTCGTTTCAAATGTCATCAAGGCCCCCACTTCATGGCAAGTCACCGCATCCAACCGCCACGGTTCACCGTTGCTTTGCGACCAACCAGAGCTTGGCAAGAAGAAGGAGAACAAAAAGAGTGCCCACGAAGTCAGGAGAGGAAGCGTGTTGAAGCGCATAAATGTGGTTTTGATGGAAATGTACAATGCCCGAGGCGTCTGTGCCCAAAAATCAAGGGGCACAAACCACGGTGTCGGTGACGCCTGCATAGGCCACGAACCACCCGAGTCCGCCCTCCACGTTGGAACTCGCGGAAGACGGCAAGGCAAACGGATTTCCTTGGTTGGACACACTTGTCTCAAAATCCCGAAGCACCTCGAACACCTCGTGGTCGATCGCCTCCAAGCGGACGACAACGGTGTCTCCAACCTTCCAAAACCCCGCCTCCCCTACTTCTTCTTCCTCCCCAGGTTGAGACACCCTGAAACTTTGGAATGGGAAGGACAAGCCATCGACGAAAACATCGTCAAACACGCTGCCCAAAGGGTAGAGGAATTCCTCGGATTTGTTCACTCTTTTGGAAGACCACCGATAGGCATCACCAAAGCCCAAAGGATCCGTAAAGGCCGTCCAGATGAGCCCCAAACTGTCGTTGGTGGACGTTGGTGGAATGGCGAACCAACTGCTGTCCAATGCAGGAACAGAAGGCATGGTGGTGGTGGCTGACAAATCGAAGGATTGCCCCCCTTCACTCCATGTGGCCCGGAGACCATATTCAACTCCTTCCAGTCCGTACGTGGAAGGTTCCGCAAGGCCTGTGTAGACGCACAAATCAAAGTCCGTCAGCACCTCCGCGGAGACCCCCAAGAAATCGGCCGCAGCTGCCAATGCCTCTGGCGGCAAGTCCCCTGAGCACAACGCAGGCAATTCCACCTCTTGGCCGTCCACCGTCATGACCACTTCTGCATTCCCCACAAAAAGCTCAGGGAGCGTGGACGCATCCGTGGCCTCGAAATACCCCTGGGTCGTGGTCAACAAGACCAAAGGGGCCTCGTCCAACCGCAAGCTTGCCTCCATCACTCCCTGGGGCGGAATGTCTGGGAGGTCCACTTCCACCAATGTGGTGCATCCCACCACCCCCGTCAAAAGGAGCACAAAAGCGACAAGATTAAGGTGATGTGGTGATTTCATGGGTGCAAAATTAACCGGAGCGCATGCGATGTCCCCGTTCGCTTGGTGAAAAAACTTAAACACAGCCGAGATGTTCTCTTCGTTTGCCTGACTACTTTTGGACCCAACTCGCCACCATGCTCAATCGCCGCCATCTCAGGATCAAAATCCTGCAAGTTTTGTTTGGATACTACCAAGATGAGGAACGCGACGTCGTGCGGGCCCGAAAGGCATTGGACCACAGCACAATCAAGATGCAGGAACTGTATCTGATGCTGCTCGACATGGTGGGGTCGATGCAAGCCTTGGCCATTGACCGCATCGAAGCGGGGTACAAAAAGCAGCTGCCTTCGCCGGAAGACCTGAACCCCAATACGAAGTTTGTGACCAACAAACCCCTTCGGGTTTTGGCCAACAGCAAGAACCTGAAGAAAGCATGCGAGTCCACAGGTGTAGGCTGGGCCAATCGACAAGAACTGCTTCGCGCCATCTTCAAAGGGATGCTGGACAATGAAGAGTACCAGGAGTACATGGCGAATGACGATCGTGGGTTTCAAGTGGACCGGGAGAGCTTGGTCAGGATGTTCCGCAAACACATGGTGAACTTTGACTTGTTCCAAGACATGTTGGAAGAGGAAAGCATCTTCTGGGTGGACGACCTCGATTTGGCCGCGAGCATGGCCATCAAAACCATCAAAACCATCAAAGAAGGCGATGAGGATGTCGAACTTCTTCCTTTGTGGAGGGACGATGACGACGACAAAGCTTTCATGGAAGGTCTTTTCACGCAGACCCTTGCACTCGGTGAGGCCAGTGAGGGGCACATCAAGGAGGGGGCGCAAAATTGGGAACTCGAGCGCATCGCCACCACCGACCGCATCCTGATGAAGATGGCCTTGGCAGAAGCCCAAACCTTCGACTCCATCCCCTTGAAAGTGACACTCAACGAGTACATCGAATTGAGCAAGTACTACAGCACCCCCAAGAGCCACGGATTCATCAATGGCATTTTGGACCAGTTGTTCACGCAATTGAAAGAAAGCGGAGGCATCAAAAAAGTTGGACGGGGATTGATCGAATGACCATGCTGTCCATGCGCAACCTCCTCCCTGCCCTAACTGCTGTCTTACTGGCCCCTTGGGTCGCTTGTGACCAACCCCAAGTCCCGGGCACGCAAGCCATCGTCATCCCTGCGACGGCAGCGGAAGGTGGGGCCCAAACCGTGGCAAGGCCCACCCTGGTGTTTCAAGACACGCTCCATGCATTTGGCATCATCAGCGAGGGCCATGTGGTGACCCATCGATTTTCATTCCGCAACGAAGGTCCTGGACAAGCCTTGATCGCCGATGTGTCCACCACCTGTGGATGCACGGTCCCCAAAACTTGGCCTCGGCATGCCTTGGCACCAGGCGAAGAAGGTGTGGTCGAAGTGGCCTTCGATTCCCAAGACAAATCGGGGCCTCAAGACAAGGTCATCTCCGTCGTGGCCAACACAGACCCCAGTATCGTGCGTTTGCATCTTGTTGGGGAAGTGTTGACTTCCCATTGACGCCGGAACCCACTCGATGGGTACATTTGAGCCATGATCTCCAACCTTCTTCTCCAAGCCGCTGCCGGAGGCAGCAGCATGTCCACATTGCTCATGTTGTCGGGCATGTTTGCCATCATGTACTTGTTCATGATTCGGCCCCAAATGAAGCGCCAAAAGGAAGCCCAGAAGTACCGTGAAGCTGTCAAAAAGGGGGACCATGTGGTCACCATTGGCGGGTTGCACGGCAAAGTTGTTTCCGTCAGTGAAAAAACCGTTGTGGTGGACATGGAGTCTGGCAAGGCACGTCTGGACAAATCCTCTTTGTCCCCCAATGGCGCGGCAGACACGCAAGAGCTCGAAGCAAAGACCAAATGACCTCCCGGCCGAGCATGCCCCTTCTGGTGGCCCTGGCACCAGTGGTTCTTTTGGTCTGCCTTCTTGGCGCAGATGTCGTCTTCTTTGGAGAAGACAGCTCCTACGGATCCAACCAAATCGCGTTGCTCCTTGCGGCATTGAGTGCAGGTGCATTGGGGATGGCCAGAGGCACCAATTGGGAGTCCATTCGCGAGGCCATCGCCCACAGCATTGGCACGGCCACTGAGGCCCTCTTGATCCTGCTGCTCATCGGCGCTTTGTCGGGAACTTGGCTTCTCGCAGGCATCATCCCCGCCTTCATTCATTATGGCATGATGGTGTTGCAGCCAGGCATCTTTTTGTTCGCAGCCTGCATTGTTTGTGCCGTGCTCTCTCTCGCCACAGGCAGTTCGTGGGGCACCGTAGGCACGGTGGGCATTGCACTGATTGGCATTGGACAGGCCATGGGCCTCTCTGAAGGATGGGTGGCCGGCGCCATCATCAGTGGCGCCTACTTCGGGGACAAGATGTCCCCGCTGAGCGACACCACCAACCTCGCACCTGCCGTGGCAGGCACCGATTTGGTCACGCACATCCGCTACATGCTGTACACCACAGGCCCAAGCATTGCCGTCGCCCTTTTGGTCTTTCTGGCCGTGGGCTTCACTGGAGGTGCCGCAGATGCCAATGCCACCTTGGCGCCTGGATTTGCAGAGGCTGTGTCAGGAGCATTCAACATCCACCTGGGCCTTTTCCTCGCCCCCGTTGTGGTGCTGGTCATGATTGCGCGAAAGGTGCCCGCCGCCCCTGCCCTCTTTGTCGGAGTTCTCCTCGGCGCATTGACTGCCGTGGTGTTCCAACCCGATGTCGTTGCTTCCGTCGCCGGCCCCGAATGGGGGGGCGCCGCAGCCGCTTACATCGCTTCCATGCAGGCGATGGCCTTGGATGTCAGTGTGGTGACAGGCCACGAATTGGCGGACAAACTGTTGAGCTCGAGTGGCATGGCAGGCATGCTCAACACCGTGTGGCTGATCGTTTGTGCCATGACGTTTGGGGCCGTGTTGCAAGCCACCGGCATGCTTGCGCGGTTGACACAAGCCCTTGTAGGCGGCGTCAACAGTGCACTGGGATTGATTGGCCGCACCGTTGGAGCCTGCTTGGCATTCAATGTCCTCGCCTCGGACCAGTACATCGCCATCGTTGTGCCTGGCAAAATGCTGGGAAGTGCCTACCAAAAACAAGGACTTGCGCCCGAAAACTTGAGCCGAACGTTGGAAGATGCTGGCACGGTGACGTCGGTCCTCATCCCGTGGAACACCTGTGGTGTTGCCCAAAGTGGCATCCTTGGCGTGGCGACCTTGGCCTATGCGCCGTATTGCATCTTCAACTGGGTGTCCCCGCTCATGACTTTGCTGGTTGCGGGACTTGGGTGGAACCTGAGAACGCTTTCCGAAGCGCCGACCCCAGAGATCCGGCCCGAGGTGTGAACGAGTTGACTGCAAAATTGTTGCTCCCTCATGTCGACCCTCCAACACCCCACCCCAGACCAAAGACAAGACCGTCTGGTGGTCACTGGGGCGTCGGAACACAACCTCAAGAATGTCGACTTGGAACTGCCCCGCAACCAACTCGTGGTGTTCACGGGAGTGAGCGGCAGCGGAAAGTCCAGCCTGGCGTTTGACACGCTCTACGCCGAGGGCCAAAGGCGATTTCTGGAGACCCTGAGTGCCTATGCCCGACAATTCCTCGGCGGCCTGAAACGCCCCAAAGTAGAAAGCATCACAGGTCTAAGTCCGGTGGTGGCCATTGAGCAAAAAACCGTGTCCAAAAACCCACGTTCCACCGTGGGCACCGTCACCGAAGTCCATGACTTTTTACGGTTGCTGTATGCGCGTGCCGCCGATGCCTTTTCCCTAGAGACAGGCGAGCCCATGGTACGGTACACCGATGCGCAAATTGCAGAGAACATCCTCGCGCGTTTCGAAGGTGAAAAACTCCTGCTGTTGGCGCCCATGGTCCGTGGCAGGAAAGGTCATTACCGGGAGTTGTTCGAACAGATCATGCGGCAGGGCTATGTGCGCGCCCGTGTGGACGGACAAATCAAGGAGCTCGAGCCTGGGTTCAAGGTGGACCGATACAAGGTCCACGACATCGAGGCTGTGGTGGACCGCATTGTGGTGCGCTCCCAAGACCAAGCGCGCATCTTCAAGTCCGTGCAGACCGCGCTTGCACTTGGAAAGGGCACCATGGCGGTGATGCCGCTCGAAGGAAACGATCCCATCCATTTCAGCAGGAACTTGATGTGCCCGTCCACAGGACTTGCCTACCCCGATCCGGAACCCAATCTGTTCAGCTTCAACAGCCCGTACGGTGCCTGTCCCACCTGCAATGGATTGGGAAAGGTGGCCGAAGTGGACCCTGAGACCTTGATGCCTGACCCTACTGCCACCGTCAAGCGTGGAGGCATCGCCCCTTTGGGCAAGTTGAAGGACAATTTGACGTCACGCATTGTGGCCTCCATCCTTGCAGGACACAACATCGCCCCTTCCACCCCAGTGGGCAACATCCCGGAGGCGGTGATGGGAGAAATTTTGTACGGCACAGATCGAGAGGTGAAGCTTCAGGACAAAGGAGGCATTCGAGGAGGCACCGTCCCCTTTGAGGGTCTGGTCGCCGCCATCGTGCGGTCGGCCCAAAAAGCCAAGTCCATTCCCCTTCGCCGTTGGGCCCAGTCCTTCATGCACAAGGTCACCTGCCCCACGTGCGATGGCGCTCGATTGAAGCCTGTCAGCCTTCAATTCCGGCTTGGTGGAAAAAACATTGGGGAATTGGGGCATCTCGACCTGGTGGATCTCTCCGTCTTCCTAGACGGCTTGGAAGGACAACTTTCAGAGAAACAAGCGATCATTGCCCAGGCACCGCTGAAAGAAGTACGCGCCAGGATCGGGTTCCTCTTGGACGTGGGTTTGGGGTACCTCAGCTTGGACCGCCCCACTCGAAGCATCAGTGGCGGAGAAGCACAACGCATCCGACTGGCCACCCAAATTGGCAGCCGACTGACGGAGGTCCTTTACATTCTAGATGAGCCAAGCATCGGACTCCACCAAAGGGACAACCGCAAATTGATCGACAGCCTTTGTGCCCTCCGAGACGCTGGCAACTCGGTGATTGTGGTGGAGCACGACGAGGACATGATGCTTGCAGCGGACCACCTTGTGGACATTGGCCCAGGAGCGGGTGTGCATGGCGGGGCCATCGTGGCACAAGGGCCTCCCAATGCCCACCTCGCCTCGGCATCGGTGACCGCACAATTCCTCAACGGCGAAAAACGCATCGCACTCCCCCAAAAGCGACGCAAAGGACACAGAAAAAACCTGATTTTGAAGGGAGCAACAGGCCACAACCTGCAAAAAGTTGACTTGAAACTGCCACTGGGATGCTTGATTGGCGTCAGCGGCGTCAGCGGAAGCGGAAAGAGCACCCTCGTCAACCAGACGTTGTTGCCCGCCCTTCTCAATCACCTGCACGACGACATCCGAATCCCGTTGCCCCACAAGCGCATCATGGGGATGCAGCACATCGACAAGTGCATCGCCATCGACCAAAGCCCCATCGGAAGGACGCCACGCTCCAACCCAGCCACCTACACCGGGTTGATGGACCTCATCCGGACGCAATTCACGCTTCTCCCTGAAGCCAAAATCAGAGGATACAAGAAGGGCAGATTCTCGTTCAATGTGGCAGGGGGGCGCTGTGAAACATGCAAAGGTGCGGGGGTTCGAACTGTGGAAATGAACTTCCTGCCCGATGTGCATGTCACCTGCGAAACATGCCAAGGCAAGCGCTTCAACAGAGAAACTTTGGAGGTGCGTTACAAGGGCAAAAGCATTGCAGATGTGTTGGCCATGACCGTGGACGATGCCTTCGTCTTCTTTGAAGCCATCCCCAAAATTCACCGCATCACCTCCACCCTTCGCTCTGTGGGATTGGGGTACATCACCTTGGGACAACAGAGCACCACACTGAGTGGCGGTGAGGCACAGCGCGTCAAACTCGCCTCGGAACTTGCAAGAGTGGGCACGGGAAATACGCTCTACATCCTGGACGAACCGACCACGGGGCTTCATTTTCAAGACGTGCAAATGCTGATCGATGTGCTCCATCGGTTGGTGGACCAGGGGAACACCGTGGTGGTCATTGAGCACCAACTCGATGTGATCAAGGTGTGCGACCATGTGGTCGACGTCGGCCCTGAAGGGGGGAAACATGGAGGGACGATTGTGGCCCAGGGCACTCCTGAACAAGTGGCGGAAGCACCTCAAAGCCACACCGGCAAGTACCTCAAGGAGCTTCTGGCGAGATAAAGACTCTTCCAAAAGTTTGGGCCGTGGTTGGAGTTGGTGCATCTTCCCGCCATGAAGAAGCATCCACAATTGCCCTGGGCAGAAATCAAAAGCAACGACAGCTGGTCGATTTTCAAAATCATGAGCGAGTTCGTTGAGGGCTACGAAACCTTGCAGCGCATTGGACCTTGCGTCAGCATCTACGGCTCGGCAAGAACAGGACCAGAAACAGAGACGTACAAAGCTTCACGCGCTGTGGCCTCGGCCTTGGTGGACGCAGGATATGGTGTGATCACGGGCGGTGGCCCAGGGGTCATGGAAGCCGGCAACCGAGGTGCACAAGACCGTGAAGGCGTGTCTGTGGGGCTCAACATTGAGCTCCCCTTCGAGCAAAGTCACAACGATTACATCAATGCAGACACTTGCCTTCACTTTGACTATTTCTTCGTGCGAAAGGTCATGTTCGTGAAATACAGCCAAGCCTTTGTCGTGATGCCCGGTGGGTTTGGCACGATGGATGAACTGTTTGAGGCCTTGACCTTGATGCAAACAGAGAAAATCAAGAAGCAACCGATAGTCTTGTACGACAGCTCATTTTGGGCTGGATTGCTGGATTGGTTCCAGAGCGTCATGGCGGAGCGTTACCAAACCATCAGCCCCGACGACCACAAGCTGTTTTACATGGCCGACTCCCCTGAACAAGTGGTCAAGGCCATTGAAGATTTCCATGTCCAAAACAAGCTTCGCCCCAATTTTTGACGCTCTTTTCCATCAACACCTTCACTCTCATTCTCATGAAATCACCTTCACTCCTAGCCTTGGCTTGTCTTTGCTTTTGTTCTCTTTCCCTTCACGCCCAAGACTCTCCATACACTGTTGTGGTGGGAAACCAAGCCTACGAACCACTTGAAGAATACAGCATCTTGCCCGTCGGCTTGGGCTGGGACGACCCTATTGTTGCGCTTCCAATGCCTTTTGACATGCTTGTTTGGAACGACACCTGCACCGGCATTTTCACCGAGGGGGTTGGCGAAGTGCTTTACTGTGAGCCCTCTTCTGGCAATCCTCATTATTTGGCGCCCATGTTCGGAATGGACATTTGTGACGTGTCCCCAGCAGACAGCACGGGGCAGGATGTCAGCGAAATTCGTCACACCACGGAAGGTGTCTCTCCCAACCGCATTTTCAAATTGGAATACCACAACGTAGGCTTTTATGAAGACGTTTACGAAGAC
>CALKGQ010000034.1 GCA_938085425.1 uncultured Flavobacteriales bacterium | reverse complement strand
CGCCTCGAGGAATGCCTTGAATGTGGTTTCGACCTGGTCGCTGGTGAACTCCTGCAGCCCCTCCAACTCGAGGGCAAGGTCCTCGAGATGTCCCGCGGTTTGGTCTTTCCACTTCTTGCGGATCATCTTCTCTTGAAAAGCACTGGGGGGGCCAAACAACCAGTCGGTTTGGGCCACTTCCTCGAGGAAGGTGACCCGCTCAAGCATCATGTCCAGGGCGGCTTTGCACGTGGCTTCGTTCCATGATTGGCCGCGCGCCTGGAGCAAGGCTTGAAAGGCGGCGACATGTGGTTCAGACCCAGCCTGTCTCAAGTGTTGTTCTTGGAACCACTTGGCTTTGTCGGGGTTGAACCGTGCACCGCTTTTGACCACGCGGTCGAGGGAAAATTCTTTGGCGGCGTCTGCAGCAAGGAACATTTCACGCTCGTCCCCTGGGTTCCAGCCCAGCATCAAGAGCATGTTCACGAACGCTTCAGGGGAATATCCCTGATCACGGTATCCGGGCCAAGTCTCTCCGCTCTTGGGGTCCTTCCACTCCAACGGGAAGACGGGGAAACCGCCGGCATCTCCGTCGCGCTTGCTGAGCTTGCCATTGCCTGTGGGCTTCAAAATCAAGGGCAAATGGGCAAACACGGGGTGGGTCCATCCAAAGGCGCGGTAGAGCAAAACATGCAAAGGGGCGCTTGGGAGCCACTCCTCTCCGCGGATCACATGAGAAATCCGCATGTGATGGTCGTCCACCACGTTGGCCAGGTGATAGGTTGGCAGACCATCGGCCTTCATGAGCACCTTGTCGTCCAACACGCTGCTTTGGAACGTGACCTCGCCGCGAATGGCATCGTGCAAGGGGACACTTTCGTCGGCATCGGGTGTTTTGAAACGAACCACGTAAGGGACTCCAGCGGCCTTCAGAGCGTCGATTTCTTCAGAGGAAAGGTGGAGGCTGTTCTGCAGGTTGCCGCGCGTGGTGGCATCGTATTGCCAAACGTCTGGCTCCGCGGCCTTGCGCAATGCGTTCAGTTCTTCAGGGGTGTCAAATGCCAAATATGCCATTCCCTGGTCCAAAAGAGTGGCCACAGCTTCTTGGTACAAAGGGCCGCGCTCGCTTTGTCGGTATGGCCCGACGTCTCCGCCGGCCTTCACCCCTTCGTCAGGCGACAATCCGCACCATGCCAAAGCCTCTTCGATGTAGGCTTCTGCGCCTTCTACGAAGCGTCCCTGGTCGGTGTCTTCCACCCGCAGGATGAAGGTTCCGCCGTGGGCGCGTGCGAACAGCCAATTGTACAGTGCAGTGCGGACCCCGCCCATGTGGAGCGGACCCGTCGGGCTTGGGGCAAATCTTACTCGAACGTCCATGGTCGGCAAAGGTAGCGAGCCAAAGAGTCACGGACGACATGGGTCAACTCCGGCAGCGCGCCAGGCAAGGCAGGGTTGGATGGCGCGAAGAAGGGGGGAGGTTTGGGCCATCAAACAACCCAACACAATGAATGCATTGCGCAACAAAGTCCAATTGATTGGACGGCTCGGCAAAGACGCCGAGACCATCACCTTCGACGACGGCAAGGTCAAGGCCCGTTTCCCTGTGGCCACCAATGAGCAATTCCGAAATGGAGAAGGCGAAAAGGTGGAACGCACCCAATGGCATGACGTGATCGCCTGGGGTGGCCTGGCAGAAGTGGCCGGTCAGTACCTCAGAAAAGGAGCCGAGGTGGCATTGGAGGGACGGCTGACGTACCGGACGTACGAGGATGGCGAGGGGCAGACCCGTTACATCACCGAGGTGGTGGCGAACGAGCTGCTGATGTTGGAGAAACGTCCGGAAGACGCGTGACCGTCGGGGGAGGGTTCATGCAGGACCTTCCCCCTTTCTTCCCCCTTCTTTGGAAGGTTCGTTCATTCCACTTGGTGACCCATGGCAGGGGCCTTATTTTTGAAGCAACTCCAACCGCCTACGACATGAGTTCTTCAGGAATTTTGAAATCTTCTCTCGCGAAGAAATACGCCATGGCCCTCACAGGCCTTTTTCTTTGCTCCTTTCTTGTGGGGCACTTGCTGGGCAACCTGCAACTGTTCATTCCAGGAGAGGAAGGGCGCATCGCGTTCAATGAGTACGCGTTGTTCATGACCACTTTCCCCGTGGTGAAGATCTTGAGCTACCTCACCTATGCGAGCGTCCTGTTCCACGTGGTCGATGGCATTGCGCTGACCCTCCAAAACAGAAAGGCCAGACCGGTGCGTTACGCGGTGGAGAAAGGTTCCGCCAACTCGGGATGGAGCAGCCGCAACATGGGCATCCTTGGCACCCTCATTTTGGTGTTTCTGGTGACACACATGCAGAACTTTTGGTGGAAGATGCATTTCTCAGAAATGCCCATGCACGAAATCAATGGCGAACAGCTCAAGGACCTGTACACTGTGGTGTTGGACTACTTCAACCCCGCCATCAACAGTTTTGCTGCCGTCGCTGTCGCCGTGTATGTGGCCGGCATGGCCGCCATGGGCTTCCACCTCTGGCATGGATTTGCCAGTGGCTTTCAATCCATGGGCGTTCGGCACGAGACTTACACCCGTTGGATCGAAGCTGCAGGCAAGGCATTCGCCTTGATCGTGCCCTTGGCCTTCGCCTCCATTCCGTTGTACCTGTACATGACCCAAGCCTAAGACCATGCTTGATTCCAAGACTCCTGAAGGTCCCTTGGCGGACAAGTGGACCCACCACAAGAACAACATTCGGTTGGTCAACCCCGCGAACAAGCGTCTCATTGACGTGATCGTCGTGGGCACTGGCCTGGCCGGAAGCTCTGCCGCGGCGTCGTTGGCCGAGATGGGCTACAACGTCAAGGCATTCTGTTTCCAAGACAGCCCCCGACGTGCCCACTCGATTGCGGCCCAAGGTGGCATCAATGCAGCCAAGAACTACCAAAACGACGGAGACTCGGTGCACCGTCTGTTCTACGACACCATCAAGGGTGGAGACTACCGCAGCCGAGAGTCCAATGTGCATCGCTTGGCGGAGGTCAGCACCAGCATCATCGACCAATGCGTTGCCCAAGGCGTGCCTTTTGCCCGGGAGTATGGAGGTCTTCTTGACAACCGTTCCTTTGGAGGGGTTCAGGTCAGCCGAACCTTTTACGCCAAGGGCCAAACGGGACAGCAACTGTTGCTGGGTGCATACTCGGCCCTAAGCCGTCAGATTGCCAAGGGCAAGGTCAAGATGTACAACCGCCATGAAATGATGGATGTGGTCCTGGTGGAAGGCAAAGCCCGTGGCATCATTGCACGAAACTTGGTGTCCGGAGAGGTGGAGCGCCACAGTGCCCACGCCGTTGTTTTGGCATCTGGTGGCTATGGCAATGTGTTCTTTTTGAGCACCAATGCCATGGGTTCCAATGTCAGTGCGGCTTGGAAGGCCCACAAAAAGGGAGCCTTCATGGCCAACCCTTGCTTCACGCAGATCCATCCGACTTGCATCCCTGTGAGCGGTCACTACCAGAGCAAGCTCACCTTGATGTCCGAGTCGTTGAGGAACGACGGAAGGATTTGGGTGCCCGCCAAGCTCGAAGATGCAGAGGCTGTGCGACAAGGGAAGCTCAAGCCCACCGACATTCCAGAGGCGGACCGTGACTACTACCTCGAGCGCCGTTACCCTGCCTTTGGCAACCTCGTGCCTCGGGATGTGGCTTCGCGTGCGGCCAAAGAACGTTGCGACGCTGGCTTTGGTGTGAATGGCACAGGAGAAGCGGTGTACTTGGACTACGCCAGCGCCTTTGAGCGTTACGGCCAAACCGAGGCCAATGTCCTCGGGCTGAAGGACCCTTCAGAAGACAGGATTCGGGAGCTGGGAAAGGCGGTGGTGAAGGCGAAGTATGGCAACTTGTTTGACATGTACCGCCAAATCACGGACGACAACCCCTATGAGACGCCAATGAAAATCTACCCTGCGGTGCACTACACCATGGGGGGGCTTTGGGTCGACTACAACTTGATGACCACAGTGCCCGGTCTCTATGCCGCAGGGGAAGCGAACTTCTCGGACCATGGGGCCAACCGCCTGGGTGCATCTGCACTGATGCAGGGACTGGCCGATGGCTACTTCGTTTTGCCGTACACCATTGGCGATTACCTCGCCGACGACATCCGCACGGGCTCCGTGGCCAATGATTCTCCTGAGTTCATGGCTGCAGAAGAAGAGGTGAAAACAAGGCTTCGTGCCTTCATCGACAACGATGGCAAGACGCCCGTAGACGATTTTCACAGACGACTGGGCCGACTGATGTGGGACAACTGTGGCATGGCCCGAAACCGGGAAGAATTGACCCAAGCCATGAAAGACATCTCTGCCCTGCGCGAAGAGTTTTATGCGGACGTCAGGGTCCCAGGCAAGCTCGACGGCTACAATCCAGAACTGGACAAAGCGGGCCGTGTGGCGGACTTGCTTGAGCTTGGAGAGCTGATGTGCAAAGATGCCCTCGAGCGCGAGGAGAGTTGCGGCGGCCACTTCAGGGACGAGCACCAAACCGAAGAGGGTGAAGCCCTTCGGAGGGACGACGACTTCACCTTCGTGAGCGCATGGGAATTCCAAGGAGAGCCCAAAGATGCTGCTTTGCACAAGGAGGAGCTCGAGTACAAGAACATTGAATTGAAGCAGCGTAGCTACAAATAATCTGGAAGACCCACGAAGATGAATCTCACGCTCAAAGTTTGGCGCCAAGAAGGCCCCAAAGACAAAGGAAACCTCCAGACCCACAAGCTCTCTGGGGTGACGGGGGACATGTCCTTCCTTGAAATGATGGATGTGCTCAATGACCAAATCATTCGCGAAGGGGGAGACCCAGTGGTGTTTGACCACGACTGCCGCGAAGGCATTTGCGGCATGTGCTCCATGTTCATCAATGGCGAGGCTCACGGACCTGGCCGTGGTGTGACCACGTGCCAGCTGCACATGCGCTCGTTCAAGGACGGCGACACCATCACCATTGAGCCATGGCGCGCCTCGGCTTTCCCTGTGGTGAAGGATTTGGCGGTGGATCGTGGTGCGTTTGACCGCATCATCCAGGCGGGCGGCTACGTGTCGGTGAATACGAGCGGCGAGACACTCGATGCCAACGCCATTCCTGTGCCAAAGGCGGACGCCGACGAGGCGTTCAACGCGGCGACCTGCATCGGATGCGGGGCCTGTGTGGCCACGTGCAAGAACGCATCCGCGATGTTGTTTGTGTCGGCCAAGGTGAGCCAGTTTGCGTTGTTGCCCCAAGGACAGCCCGAGCGAAAGCGCCGCGTGACTCGCATGGTGGAGCAGATGGACAAGGAAGGGTTTGGCAACTGCACCAACACCGGCGCATGTGCTGTCGAATGCCCCAAGGGCATCGACTTGACCAACATCGCGCGCATGAACCGCGACTTCCTGAACGCCTCAGTGACAGGCGAATAAATCACAACGCGAAACGCGTTGAAGCGGGCCGTCTTACCTTTGGGGGTATGATGAACCGTTTTC
>CALKGQ010000033.1 GCA_938085425.1 uncultured Flavobacteriales bacterium | reverse complement strand
CAAGTGGCGGATGCGGGATTGTTGGGCGTCCATGTTTGCCTACAAAATTAGTGGGGAATGCAACGCGCCGCTTAGCCTTGGGACGAAATCTTGTCGAGCACGGACTGCAAGCTTTTGGCCACACTTTGTCCTGTGGTGTCGATGGCAATGCAATCTGTGGTGGGGGGCTCGTAATCTTTCGCGTGTTTGTCCTCTCGGCCTCGTGCCTCAGAGGTGTGCACATACACCTCTGTGACTTGGGCCTGCGCCTTGAAGGCCTCCCTCATGTTGCGGTAGGGCGCGACAAGGCTGACCACGACGGTATGGCCCTTGGATTGAAGGTACTTGGCGATGGTTTGGGCCTTGCGGATGTTGCTTTCCCTGCCTGCTTTGCTGTAGTCTGCATTGGTCGTGAGGGAGCGCAAATCGTCCCCGTCGACATGAAAGGCGTCGATGCCCTGTTTCGCCAAATGCTCGAGCATGGCTTTGGCAAGGGTGGTTTTTCCGTGGCCGGGTTGGCCTGTGAACCAGTAAATCACGGTTGAGCAGGCAATGTTGGGTTGTGGACCACGAAGGCGCTTTGCGCTTCCTCGCACCGCTTCCGATCTTCCTTCGAAAGGTCGGCTTTCACGACGCCTTTGTCCGAGGAGGTGTTCGTTCTGGGAATGGTCAAATGCTCCACACCACAAAAGTCGCCAATTTTCGACTCGAACCCTTCTTGGCCGAGCCAAATGACCATTTGGCGTTCGCCGTCCACAAGCTTCAAGTCGTCCAAAATGGTTTGGTTGACGAAGGTCCAGTACCAGATCAACCGCTCCACTTGGGTCAGGGCCTTCCAATCCTTGGCCTCATGGCGAAGACTTTGTGGCCTGTAATGGCTCCAGCGATGGCCATGGGGTTCTGGAATTTGGTACAACCCCAAAGGCATGGCAGAGCGCACAAAGCCTGCGAGGGGACGGATCACGTGCAAGAACTTTCCTTTTGGAAACAGACCGTCCAATGCTGGAATGAGGTTGTAGAACCGTTGGTCGGATTCAAACACCTTCGTCTCGGAACTGTAATGCGTGGCCCACCTCAAAAGCATGGCCGATTGAAGGGAGGCGGTGTCCATCTTGCCCATGTGCTTGGCATGCCCCAACGCATTGATCCAAGGGAAGGCTTCGTGCCTTGCCGTCCACCCCTCTCGGGGCAGAAAGGCTTTGGCAAGAGATCTAGTACCGGAACGGCCCGTGCCCATGGCGAACACAGGCTGGAATTCCCGCAGCGCGTCCTTCTGGGGTGGGGTCACAACATGAGAAATCGTCGTGCAGGTGCTTGGGATGGAGTCCCCGCGTTCAAGTTTGGTCCCGTCGGGCACCACGGTGCCAGGAGGCAGGCTTACGCCAGGCCCAATGTCGCATCCTTGGCCAATGACCACATCGCCACAAGGTTCTGGGTTTGGCTTCCCGTGCAGGTCCACGAGGTCCCAGGTGGTGTGGATGCGGACGCCGCGGTGCAGCGTGGAGGATGGCCCCACTGTGACCCCTCCGCGGCCATTCAATTCGCATCCAAAATGAAGAATGGTCCCGTGGGCAAGATTGGCATCTCGCCCCTCAGCTCGTCCACGGATGTACGCCTGAAGCCTGCCCCAGCGCGACCACCACATGGGCCCCTTGCGAAGGGGCCAAGTCAAGAGCCGAAGTCCGAACGATGGTTGCCCGTCGGACATCAACCAACAGCTTCTGCCGCTTTCAGCGTCATGGTTTGCTCGCGGTCTGGACCCACACTGAGCACGGTCACCGGCACGCCCACGGCCTTTTCAATGAAGGCCACGTAATCCAGGAGGGTTTGTGGAACCTCTTCCATGGAGCGGATGCCTGTCAAATCTCCAGGCCATCCAGGCAACGTGGTGTACACAGGTTCCACTTCATCGGGGTCAATGCCAAACGGCAGGTGGTCGATGCGCTCCCCACGGTGCATGTAATGCGTGCAGACTTCGATTTCCTCGAAGCATCCGAGCACATCGGCCTTCATCATGCACAATTGGGTGGCGCCGTTGACGTCCACAGCATACCGTAGTTGCGGAAGGTCCAGCCATCCGCATCGCCGCGGACGGCCTGTGGTGGCCCCAAATTCATGGCCTTCTGCCCGCATCTTTTCTCCCACGGCATCGTGCAGTTCGGTGGGGAACGGACCTGAACCCACCCGGGTACAGTAGGCCTTGAAAATCCCGAAGACCTCGCCGACTCGGTTGGGGGCGATGCCCAGTCCGGTGCACGCGCCGGCAGAGATGGTGTTGGAGGATGTCACGAAGGGGTAGGTGCCAAAGTCAATGTCGAGCATGGTGCCCTGCGCCCCCTCGGCCAAAATCCGCTTGCCTGTTTTCAAGGCCTGGTTCATGTCGTGTTCGGAGTCGATGAGGGTCAAGCCACGCAGGAATTCCACTGCCGCAAGCCATTCGGCGTCGTCCAAGGTGAACTCAAACCCATCGAAGTGGCCCAACATCGCCACATGCTTGTTGCGAAGGGCGTGGTAACGGTCGTTGAAATGTGGACTTTCGATGTCCCCTACGCGCAAACCGTTGCGCCCCGTTTTGTCCATGTAGGTCGGTCCGATGCCCTTGAGCGTGCTGCCGATTTTGGCTTTGCCTTTCGCGGCCTCGGACGCTGCATCCAACAACCTGTGCGTGGGCAAAATGAGATGGGCCTTTCGGCTGATGACAAGGTTGGCGGAAACGTCCACCCCAAGGGCCACCAAGGCATCGATTTCCTTCTTGAAAATGATGGGGTCGATCACCACCCCGTTCCCCACCACATTGAGGGTGTTGGGACGAAACACCCCGCTGGGGATGGTGTGGAGCACGTGCTTGATGCCGTCAAATTCCAAGGTGTGGCCCGCATTGGGCCCGCCTTGAAACCGCGCAATGATGTCGTAATCAGGGGTCAGGACATCGACAATTTTGCCTTTGCCTTCGTCGCCCCACTGGAGGCCAAGCAGCACATCAACTTTCATGCTTCGGATTGGTTGTGGCCCGCTTGCGGGCGTAAATGTTCAAACTGTGGTGCATCACTTCGATGTCAAAAATCTCCTCCAAGGTCGCCTTGATCTGCTGGATCCTCGGGTCGCAAAACTCCAAGACTTCACCCGTGTCGGCCAAAATCACATGGTCGTGTTGCTTCACGCGGTGGCACTTCTCGTACTGCGCACCTTGGTCCCCAAATTGATGGCGACGCACAAGGTTGCAATCCATCAGAAGGTCCAAGGTGTTGTACAGGGTTGCACGTGACACGCGGTACTCTCCTTGTTCCATCACTTCGTACAGGGTGTCCACGTCAAAGTGTCCTTCGTAGCTGTACACTTGGCTGAGGATGGCAAAGCGCTCGGGCGTTTTGCGGTGCCCGTTTTGCTCAAGGTAAGCCTCAAAGAGGCCCTCGACTTGCGCGTAGATTTGGTCTTTCACCATGCCATGGCGAAGATAGGACATGTCAATCAGCGTGCCCCCTCTGTTCAGAAGTTTCCCAAAGGTTCCATGTGGGTCGCAATGGAAGCTGAAATGGGGCCAAATCCATCCCTCCGACCAAGGGCCTCAAGGTCCCTTTGGGGCTGTTGTGGAGGGTCAACCCGGAAAGTTTCTGGTCCACCAAGGCGAGGGTGACCTCGGCGCACAAAGCTTGGTTCATGCGCAGGGTCGAACTGCCCTCGGCCGCACCTTCGAAGTAGGTCAGCTCCCCATTGCCCAAAACGTCCACGGTGGTCAATGCACCGTTTACAAAGTGGGCGTCCAAATCGCGTCCTTGGATGCGGTGCGCGAGGCTGTCGTTGGCAGGGGAGAGCACCACGGAGTGCCCGCGCATTTCAAGCATGTCGGGCCGTTGGTTCCGCATCAAAAGGCGAAGGGAGTCGCCTGAAAGGCGGTCGCCTCCGGCCCACAGTTGTGGCTGTCCCCAAACCTGGAGGACACTGTCTTTCGCCCACCACACCAAGGAATCACCTTGGCCCATCAATTCCCCGGAGAGGATGTTCACCGAATCGACCACCGTGAGCACGCCTTGGCGGCGGTGCAAATCCATGCCCGCTACGTGAAGGGTGTCTTCGCCATCGATTTGGCGTAGCCAGGCCAATTGGGAGGGCAGGCCTTGTACGGATTGGGCGCTGTCCAAGGTGGTTTCCAAGGCGTGGTGCCCATGGACCTCGTTCAGTCCGTCGTCGCTCCACAGCTTGACGTGTCCCCAAACCTCATGGGCTTCTTCGTTCCATGCAAGGCTGTCGCCTCGGACGTGTTCCGATCCGTCTTGGACGTGGACGTCGCCCGCCATCCATCCTTCGGGCTGGGCTTCTGACGCCTCCGTCGATGGCATGTCCACATCGCCTGTTTGGCAGTCAAAGGCCAAGTCGGGACTGCGCCAGGACGTGGGGCCAAAAAACCGGTAGCGCCCTGCCTCCCGCCACCAATGCAGTGAATCGCTCCTCAATGTATCAGCGTCTCGGATGGCCAAGACCTCCGTGCCGAGCTCCAGTCGTTCTGCTTCCGCGTCGTAGGCCCCGTGCAAGCTGCTCAGGGTCCATTCCCCTTCATCAATGCTTGCGCCTTCGAGGTACCGGGCCCGCCTTTTGCCCACATGGTACCGGATCGAGGGCGCCTCCAGGACGGTGCCTTCGTGGTCCATGCGCACTTGGCCTTCTGCGACGGTCCATTCGCTTGCGGCATCCATGAAGAGGTAGTCGGCGTCCATTGTGGTGGCAGGGGGTTGGTCCATGTGGACGTGGCCAAACACCTTCACATTGCCGTTGTCAAACCGCCACGCGGAGTCGCAGGTCAGCACGGCGTCCTGATGTCCCAGCTTCACGTGCCCCAGCAAGCGTTGCGCCTCGGTGATGGAGGGATCCCGCGCGATTTGGTCTGCGGCCAAGATGTCGACGGTTTGGGCGTGGATGGCTGCGGGGCCAGTCAAGCCCCAAACCAAGGAGCCACACATCGCCATCAAAAGGGACTTCCAACGCATGTCCTCAGGATTCTTCTTGCAGCCGCTCGGCAGTGTGGACCCCAGGGACGGCGGCAAGGGCCTTCAACAACGAGCCAAGGTGGTCCTTGTCCGAGACGACGACGCGCGCCTTGCCCTCGAACATGCCGTCCCTTGATTCAAAACTGATGGCGCGCATGTCCACCCGCATGTCTGCGGAAATGACGCTGGTGACGGCGTTGACGAGTCCCACATCATCGATGCCCACGAACCCGATGCCCACTTCAAATTTGGCAGCTGCTTTGCTGGCCCACTCTGTCTTCATCACCCGGTAGGCATACCGAGAAAGCAGGTTGGTGGCGTTGGGGCAATTTTGCCTGTGGATTTTGATGCCCCCACTGACAGTGATGAAGCCAAAGACGTCGTCTCCTGGAATGGGGTTGCAGCACGCGGCCAGGCTGTAGTCGAGCTGTTGTTGGCCTTCTCCGATCAGCAGGACATCGCCGGCTTCCTTCTTCACGTGGGAGATGCTCGCAGCCTCTGCCTCGCGCGGCACAGGTGCCGGTTCCACGCTGCGGTCCCATTCGATTTTTCCAGACCTAAGGGCATATCCACCGACCCTGTCCAAGTCGATCCGGCCCGTGGCGATGCGGTGGTGCAGGGCATGGGGCGAGTCCACCTTGAACTTGCGCATCATGCTTGCCATGTTGTCCCCATGGCCGTCAATGCCCAATTTCCGGAACCACTTCCGAAGTTTTTCCTTGCCCTCGAGGGCCTGCTTCCGTTCCTCTTCGTTGAGGGCATGTCGGATTTTGGCCCGGGCACTTGCGGTCACCACATACTGCAGCCAATCTTCTTTGGGCGTTTGCTTGCGGGACGTGATGATTTCCACTTGGTCGCCGCTGCTCAAGGCTTCGCTCAAGGGCACAAGCTTGTGGTTCACCTTCGCCCCAATGCACTGCAGCCCCACCTTGGAATGGATGCGGAAGGCGAAGTCGAGAGGGGTGGCCCCTACGGGCAGGGTGATCAATTCCCCTTTGGGCGTGAAGACATAGACTTCCTCGGAGAAGAGGTTGAGCTTGAATTCCTCGATGAAGTTCAAGGCATCGGCCTCGCCCCCCTCGAGGACTTCGCGGATTTGGCCCAGCCAAGAATCGATGTTGTCCCCTCCTTTGGCGGCCATGGCCTCCGCCCGCTGCTTGGGGCTCAAGGAGGCATCTGCTTCTTCAGAGCCACCCTCCGCTTTGTAGCGCCAGTGTGCAGCCAGTCCGCGCTCGGCCATGTCGTCCATGCGCCTGCTGCGGATTTGGACTTCCACCCACTTGCCTGTTGGGGACATCACGGTGGTGTGGAGGGACTCGTAGCCATTGGCCTTGGGCAGGCTGATCCAGTCGCGCAAACGGTCCGGGTTGGGCTGGTAGAAGTCGGTGACCATGCTGTAGGTACGCCAAATGTCCCCTTTTTCTTGTGCTTCGTCGGTGTCCAAAATGATCCGAATGGCAAACACGTCATAGACTTCTTCGAAGCTGACCTTTTTTGTCTGCATCTTGTTCCAGATGCTGTAAATGCTCTTGGGGCGTCCCATGATTTCATACGCCATGCCCGCCTCGTCGAGGGATTGCTTGATGGGGACGGTGAGGGTGTTGATGAAGCGGGTGCGCACGGCTTTGGTCTTGCGCAAACGGGAACTGATCATGCCGTAGTCCTCGGGCTCTTTGTACTTCAGGCTGAGGTCTTCCAGTTCCGTTTTGAGGTTGTAAAAGCCCAAACGATGTGCAAGGGGAGCGTACATGAACAAGGTCTCGGAAGCAATCTTTTGTTGCTTGTCCGGACGCATGTGCTCCAGGGTCCTCATGTTGTCCAGTCGATCGGCCAACTTGATGAGGATCACGCGGACGTCGTCGCTCAGGGTCAGCAGCATTTTGCGGAAGTTCTCCGCCTGCGCGCTGGTGCCGGGCTCAAAGACTCCGCTCATTTTCGTCAACCCGTCCACAATCGCCCGCTCTTTGGGGCCAAACATGCGCTCCACATCCTCCAGCGTCATGTACGTGTCTTCCACCGTGTCGTGCAGCAGGGCGCACACAATGCTCGTGGTGCCCAACCCCATTTCACCTGCCACCACGCGGGCCACGGCGATGGGGTGGTAGATGTATGGCTCCCCGCTTTTGCGGCGGATGTCTTTGTGGGCATCGAGGGCCACATCAAAGGCCTTCCGGATGGCCTTGCGTTCGGAGCGCTTCTTCGAATTCTTGGCGGCGCGAAGCAAGCCCCGGTACCTCCGGAGGATTTCTTTCTTCTCAGCTTCCAAGTCGAATCCCATGCCGTTCAAAGTTCGGGAAATGAACTCATCCTTTGGGCTCAAAGGCTGGCCAACCAGGGAAAGTTTGCCGAAGCGATCACGGTACACCGCTTCAATCCGCCGTAATGCCCCTTGGCATAGGGGATGTCGCGGCGCGACAAATCGTCTTGGATGAGGTCCAAGGTGTCGATTTCTCCGGTACGGTGTGTGTCGTCAAGCAGGATGATGAAGGAGGTTGAAGGGTCTTGCAGCTGCACGTAATCCATGACGTCGTTGCGTGAATACCTGCGGCTCCCGAATGGGCCATCCACCAGAACGAGGTCTGCCTCCGCCCAAACGTCTTTGGGGATTTGGTCATATGCGACGGCTTGTTGCGGGGTTTTGTTTTTCACCTTGCCTTTCAGAGGCAGGCGAAGGAGTGAAGTGGCTCCGCTGAGCTTGAACCGTGATTGGAAGGCGTCGATCCACTCTTGAGAATGTTCCACAATGACATGGGAGGTGGGGAAGGAGTCGTGTTCCGCAAATTTTGAAATCAGCTTGGAAGATTCCCCAAGGCCCAGCTCGACCACATGTTGGGGCTGCACCTCTTCTAGGATGCGGTGCAACACGTACAAGAAAGCCGGTCCAGCAGCCCATCTTCCCATGTTGAGCCGCAATTCCGACTTCCATCCCCCCGTCCGGAAGCTCTCCCGAAAGATGTGGTGCCAAATGTTTTCGTTGGCCGCTTGACGCAAATACCCATGCTTGCGGATGTTTCGGGACTTCTTTTGGACCCGGCCCAAAACGAACCGAATCTCTCTCCACAGCTTTGATTGAACGTTGCGCGACACTTTTCTTGCGATTGGATGGGTTCGTCAGTGCAAAGTACACCAACGTACTTTAGCGCCATGAGCGAATTGAACACGACATCTTGGGTGGACGTTCCCCACGGACACGACTTTCCATTGGCGAATCTGCCGTTTGGCATTTTCTCGGCAAAGGACCGCAGCCCTCGACCAGGCATGCGTCTGGGGGACAAGGTCATCGACCTGAGTGCATGCCATGCCGTCGGGTTGCTGAACGACTTGGGTCTTTCCGCAGAAGTGCTTGCGGCCCACGTGCTCAACCCGCTGATGAAGCTCGGCAAGCCCGTCACGGTCGCCCTTCGCAGCCGCGTGCAAGCTTTGTTTTCCGCTGACAATCACGAATTGCGGGACCGCAAGGATTGGCATGCGGCCTGCCTTGTGGAGGCGGCCGCTGTGACCATGCACATGCCGGTCGAGGTCGGCGACTACACCGACTTCTACTCCAGCGAAGACCATGCCCGGAACGTGGGCAAGATGTTTCGCGACCCCGACAACGCCTTGCTCCCCAACTGGAAGCACATGCCGGTCGGCTACCACGGCCGGGCCTCGAGCATCGTCGTCAGTGGCACCCCCATTCGCCGTCCACAAGGCCAAACGCGCCCAGACCCCGAGGCGCCACCTGTCTTTGGTCCGTCGCGTTTGCTTGATTTTGAATTGGAGATGGGGTTTGTCACCTTCGATGGCAAGCCGATGGGGGAGCGCATCACGACAGCGGAGGCTGAAGACTACATTTTTGGGCTGGTGCTCTTCAACGACTGGTCCGCGCGCGACATCCAAAAGTGGGAATACGTTCCCCTCGGGCCCTTCCTCGGCAAGAACTTTGGGTCGTCGATTTCGCCTTGGATTGTGACGCTAGAAGCCCTCCAGAATCTGCGCGTGGCAGGTCCTGATCAATCCCCCGAGGTTCTCGAGTACCTCAAGTATGAGGGCGACAGCCATTACAACGTTCCACTCGAAGTCGAGATCATCCCCGAGGGCGCCAAGAAAGGCCAAATCGTCTGCCGCTCCAACTTCCGTCACATGTACTGGAACATGCGCCAGCAATTGGCGCATCACACCGTCAACGGGTGCAACCTCCGCGCCGGTGACATGATGGCGAGCGGCACGATCAGCGGCCCCGAGAAAGGCTCCTTTGGTTCCATGTTGGAAATCTCGTGGCGCGGCACCGAGCCGGTGTCCATGCCCGATGGCACGGAGCGTAAATTCATTCAGGACGGCGATACCGTGGTGATGCGCGCTCCCTACTTCGGCGAAGTCAGTGGAGCGATTCTGCCTTCTTGATGGCGCTTGGCCTTTGCTTGAGCAGGATTTCCCTGGTGAATCCCCCACGCCTCGAGGTCGCTCGTGGCAATGCTGCCCATGGCCAAGACGCTGTGCGACCCGCAGGTTACACCTGGTCCCACACTGGCCCGCGCCCCGATCCAAACCCCGTCTTCAAGGGTGATGTCACCCACGATGAGGTCGAAGGTGGGCTTTTTGTAGTTGTGGTTGCCACAAAGGAGCAGGGCACTTTGGGACAGGCAACAGTGATTGCCTAAGGTGACTTGGCCGAGGTTGTCAATCCAGACCTTTTCCCCAATCCAGCAGTGGTCCCCGATGGACAATTTCCAAGGGTACTTGATGGTCACGCGTGGCTTCACAACGACCCCGCGGCCAATCTTTGCGCCAAACGCCCTAAGCAAGATTCGCTTCAGGCCGTTGGGCCAAGGAAACCAGGTTTGGAAGAACCATGCAGAAACAAAGGTCCAGGCGCCCCTGGCTCCTAGAGGTCCGGGCTTGTAATCTGAATTGTCGAACAAATCAAGGCGTGTCGTGCTCATGGGACACCAGTTGGCTTACTTCAACCGGTCGATGAGGGCTTCGACGGTGATGCCGTCGGCCTCGGCCTTGTAGTTTCGGACGATGCGGTGGCGCAAAATGGGCAAGGCGACCGCTTGGACGTCCTCGATGTCGGGACTGTACTTTCCGTTCAAGGCAGCATTCACTTTGGCTCCCACGATGAGGTATTGCGAGGCGCGGGGTCCGGCACCCCAGCTGAGGTACTGGTTGACTTCTGCGGTGGCGCGGTCGCGTCCAGGTCGCGTCGAGGCGGCCAAGTTGACCGCGTAGTCGACGACGTTGTCGGCCACGGGCATGCGACGTACGACTTGTTGGTAGGCCAAGATGTCATCTCCGCTGATCACCGCATTCACAGTGGAGGAGCCATCCGTGGTGGTTTGCTTGACCACATTGACTTCTTCTTCAAACGAAGGGTAGTCCACCCATGTGTTGAACATGAAACGGTCGAGCTGGGCTTCCGGAAGGGGGTAGGTGCCTTCCTGTTCGATGGGGTTTTGGGTGGCCAGAACGAAGAAGGGGGCAGGCAGGGGATAGGTCTGACCTGCGGCCGTCACAGAGCGCTCCTGCATCGCTTCGAGCAGGGCGGCCTGGGTTTTGGGCGGCGTACGGTTGATCTCGTCGGCCAACACGATGTTGGAGAAGAGCGGGCCTTTGACAAATTTGAACTGTCGGGATTCGTCCAAAATCTCTGCGCCCACAATGTCGCTGGGCATCAAATCCGGAGTGAACTGGATGCGGTTGAAGCTGAGCCCCAAGGCTTGGGCCACGGTGTTGACCAGAAGGGTTTTGGCCAAACCGGGCACCCCAACCAAAAGGATGTGGCCTCCCGCGAAAATGGCGGTGGTCACTTCACGGATCACGGCGTCTTGGCCCACAATGACCTTGCCCACCTCTGCGAGCAAGGCTTCGTGTTGGGTGCGGAGCGCATCGAGCGCGGATTTGTCGTCGGAAAAGTTGGCCACGGTCAGGATGGTTGGGTTGAAGCCCCAAGATAGCGCGTCACGGTCGGACTGCCCTAGCTGCGCGAGAGGAATTGGGGCAGCTTGCGCAAAGGTTTGGCCAGCAGGGCAAAGGGGGAGGGCAAGTACCCATTCATGCGCCATGCTTTCCAGTCTTCCCGGTGGGCGCGTAGGCGATGGCCCAACGAAGCATTGCTCACTCCTCCTGCGCGCATGTGCACAAGTGTGCGGGGCAAATAATGCAGGCGCATGCCATGGCGGTGGATGAACCGGAGCATCAATTCATAATCGGCTGCGGAACGAAGGGTTTGGGTGAAGCCTCCCCATTGACGGTAACACGACCGTCGGATGAAAAGGGCGGGGTGGGGGGGCATCCATCCCCGGCGAAAGGCGCCCGGTTGGTATGTCCCTGCCTTCCAGCGACGCACCACCTTCTGAGGGTCCTGGGCGTCGACATAGTGGAGGTCGCCATAGACGGCATCGACGTCGGGGTTCAGGAAGGCCTGGGCCACATCGGCGAGGACCCCAGCGTCGGCGTAGAAATCGTCGGCGTTCAAGATGCCGACCACTTCCCCTGTGGCCGCGGCGAGCCCCTTGTTCATGGCGTCGTAGAGCCCCTTGTCCGGTTCTGAAATCAAGGTGGCCACTTCCTTGCGGTAGGGTGCCAGCACGTCCATGGTGTGGTCGGTGGACCCCCCGTCGACGACGATGTACTCCAACTCAAAGGGGGCACCTTCGGGAATCGATTGACCGCAAACGGATTTGACCGCGTCCCCCAGGGTGGAAGCCGCATTGTAACACACCGTGATCAACGAGATGCGCATGGTCAACGTGGCCGCATTCAGTTGCCTGGGGCGATGGGTGCATTGCTGCGCAAGGCCCCCGTGGCATTGATGGAAGAGGTCAGCCATGGCATGTCCATGGCACAAGTGCGGTACGGCGCGTCCACACGGACAAAGGTTTCGCCAATGCGTTTGTCGATCCACTTGGACAGGGCTTCCTCCCGAAGCTCAGCTTCGATTTGTTGCTGGAAAAGGCTGTAGTCGTCCTTCGGGTTCGCGCGGTGGGCAGGAAAACGCTCGTCCAATCGGATCATGGCCCAGTACGCACGTTGGTCCGCATCGAGCAATTGCACAGGCGCGGAGACCTCGCCGGCCTCCAAATCTTGCAGCAGGAAGAACACGTTGGGGTCCAGCTCGTCCACGCCAAATTTGGCCCCGCCGTCCCGGCCATTGACGACCTGGCCTTTTTGGTTCCTCGTGTCTTCTCGGGTGCTGTGTTTCAACACAGCCGCCTCAAAGGACATGGTCCCCAAGGCCAACTTGACGGACACCGAGTCAATTTGGGAGGCCATGACCTCCAGTGCCTTCGGGTCAAACGTTGGCTTCATCAGCACATGGCATGCACTGAATTGTTCGCCACGTCGGTCCGTGACGCGCAAGAAGTGGAAGCCAAAATCAGATTCAAAAACAGGGGAGTAATCGCCTACGGCCGTCTCGTAGACGGCGCCTTCAAATTCCGGCACAAACTGGCCCCGTGAAATGTTCTTGTAGCACCCTCCTTTGTACTTGGACCCCGGATCTTCGCTGTAGCGCGTCGCCGCCAGGGTCATGCTCATCTTGCCCATGGAGACCAAGGTTCGAATGGAATCGAGGGTGTTGCGGGTGCGCATCTTTTGGGCCTCCCCCACCTCGGGCTGCATCACGAGTTCACTGTAACTGAGCTCTTCGGGAATCAGCGGCAGGCTGTCGACGGGGATGGCCGAGAAGTAGTCCTGCAC
>CALKGQ010000032.1 GCA_938085425.1 uncultured Flavobacteriales bacterium | reverse complement strand
CGTACGGAGGGCAAGGGCAACGGCCTGAACGACGTGGCCTTGACAGCTGCAAGCGAGGCTGCTCTCCTGGAGAGCCCCACAGGCAAGTTGGACTCTGTCACCTACCAAGGGGGCTTTGGTCCCGTCTCGGTGCGTGTGGTGGACCCTCTTTCTGTTCCAAGCGCCGAGTTCGAGCTCCGCGTCTTGGGTGAAGCAGGAGACTTGGACGAGGGCACTGATGTGGAGTGGGTGCTGACCAACCGTTCCATGTTGGACACGGCGGCTTCCGCGAGCGACTCTGCCCGCGCCATTGTGACCAGCGACCGCACCATCGATGTGCTCAACGAGCAACTCGTCTTGGAATGGGGACTGGGCGTCACCGTGCACCAACAGGTGTATGCCTCGAATGCCGAGGTGGCCACCCCCATTGGTTCGTCCATCACCTACGAGAACCCTCAAGAGCCGTGGTTGCAAGGCATTGCCGATGCAGAAGGCTTCGTGGAGAACAACTGGATCCGCTCGGGCACCCAGGAAGGCGACGACGAGTCTGCTTATGAGTTGGTCTACGACGACCTGATGGACGAGGAGGAGCTCTATGAGGGCTTCCTTGGAGGCACATGGGCCCCCTACTCCGTAGTGTCCTACACGTCCGCAGACGTGGAAGACCCGGCCACAGGACAGACCTACGAGTTCTTGCCTTTGTACGCCCCCACGCGTGACGACTTGGAGCGCACCCAGCAATGGAACACCCCAGAGTCCACCACCAGTGTCGATGTGGTGTTCACCAGCGACCGCAGCAAGTGGACCCGTTGTCCCGTCTTGGAGATGCAGCCCAATGACATTTTGGCTGAGAACGCCACCAATGCTCCTGGAACGTTGGAGAAGATGAACCTTCGCAGGCACGCCTCTGTCGACAAGTACGGCAAGACAGGTGGAGAGGGTGGCGCCAACGTCAACGACGCCAACCTTGTCAGCAACACGGGCATGGGATGGTTCCCGGGCTATGCCATCGACCTCACCACGGGTGAGCGTCTCAACATGGCCTTTGGAGAGGACTCGTGGCTCAGCGCTGACAACGGGAAGGACATGCTGTTCAACCCCTCCCCAAGCCGACAGTACATGGGCGGACAGCACTGGATCTATGTCTTCAAGAACGGACAGGCCGCCTCAGGAGCTGCCAACCGCATGCCTGCCTACGACATGGGAGCGTTCATCATGACGCAATTGAGCGACCCCAGCATCACCAGTGAGAAGAAGGTCTTCCGCGACTGTGCATGGGTGGGCTCCTCACGCAGCAACGCGGACTTCCCCATGCTGTCCATCGAAGACGGCCTCATCCCCAACACCGCACGGGTGAGCTTGCGCGTGGCACGGTCGTACGACCGCTACAGCGCACAGGTCGTGGACACCGACAACATCGACAACGCAGAAAACAACTGGGACCCCACCTACACCTTCTCGACCGCCGATGTGGCCACAAGGAGCGAACAGGCCAACGTCCTGGAGGACATGCTCGAGGAGATCAACATCGTGCCCAACCCGTACTACGCCTACAGCCAATACGAGACCAACAAGCTCGACAACCGTGTCAAGATTGTGAACCTCCCAGAGGAGTGCACCGTGCGCATCTACAACCTCTCGGGCACACTCATCCGTACCTACAACAAAGCAGACCCCTTGACCTACGTCGACTGGGACCTGAAAAATGAAGCCAACGTCCCCATCGCAGGTGGCGTTTACATCATCCATGTCGATGTCCCCGATGTGGGACAAACCATTCGCAAATGGTTTGGCGTCATGAGACCCGTTGACCTTGACAACTTCTGATTTGCAATTTCCTATGAAGAAGCATACACTCCTCCTCCTCTCTGCCACTTTGGCCATTGGAACCGCCTTCGCAGGCAACCCCGACCGCGCTGGATCCGCAGGTGCAGGACAACTCTTGATCAATCCTTGGGCAGCGTCCAACGGACTGGCTGGAGCCAACATGGCCAGCATCACTGGACTTGAAAGCACATTCAGCAATGTGGCTGGATTGGCATTTGTCAAGAAAAACGAACTGGCGTTCGCGAACAGCATGTACCTCAGCGGCACTGGCATCTCCCTCAATTCTGTGGGATTCGCTACCAAAGTGGGCGATTCTGGCGTGTTGGGACTCAGCGTCACCAGCATGAGCTTTGGCGACATCTCCATCACGACTGAAGACCTTCCTGAAGGCGGCATTGGCTCCTTTTCCCCGGCTTTCAGCAACATTGGGGTCACTTACTCTCAGGAATTCTCCAATGCCATTTACGGAGGCATCACCATGCGCATCGTCAGCGAAAGCATCAGCAACGTTCGTGCAAGCGGCGTTTGCTTTGATGCGGGCATCCGCTACATCACAGGGGAAGACGACAGACTGAAGTTTGGAATCTCTCTCAGAAACGTCGGTGCACCCATGCGCTATGCAGGAGATGGATTGACAGTCACCGCCACCCCCCAAGGTGCCGACCAAGGACTGACTGTCTTCCAACGCTCCGAGAAATACGAGTTGCCCTCTTTGGTCAACATCGGCATTTCCTTGGACGTGGTGTCCAACGACAACAACCTGGTGACCGCGAATGCTCAATTTGTGTCCAACAGCTTCACCAAGGACCAAGTGGGTGCGGGCGTGGAAGCTGCACTAGGTGACAAACTTGTTCTGCGTGGAGGCTACCTCTGGGAGCAGGGCCTGCTGACCGCTTCGCAAGATGTGTCCACAGCTTACACTGGTCCTGCAGGCGGCATTGGCATCAACCTTCCTGCCGGAGGAGACGCCACCTTGAAGCTCGACTACAGCTACCGCACCACCAATTCATTCAACGGAACCCACACCCTCGGGGTGAAGGTTTCTCTGTAAGACACTTCCAGGCCACAATTGGCTCGAATGAACGAGAGGATTTGCAGTCCTCTCGTTTGTGTTCTGAACCCACCCTACCATGTCGAACGTATCTTATTACACCGCCGAGGGACTCCAAAACTTGAAGGAAGAACTCCACCACATGAAAAGTGTGGAGCGTCCCAAAATCAGCCAGCAAATTGGTGAGGCCCGTGACAAGGGGGACCTCAGCGAGAATGCTGAGTACGATGCCGCCAAAGAAGCGCAAGGAATGCTGGAAGCCAAAATTGCCAAGATGGAAAACCTCCTGGCCAATGCGCGTCTCATTGACGACTCGGACATCGACAACAGCAAAGTGTTCATCTTGAGCAAAGTCCGTATCAAGAACCAAAAAAATGGTGCCGAGGTGACCTACACCCTGGTGGCTGAAAACGAGGCCGACCTGGCGCAAAAGAAAATCTCCATCGACAGCCCCATTGGAAAGGGACTTTTGGGCAAGGCCGTCGGTGACATTGCCGAGGTGACAGTCCCAGCCGGAACCATCCCTTTCGAGGTGTTGGAAATCTCGCGTTGATGCCTTCGATTTTTAGCCAAATCGTTGCAGGTGACATCCCTTGCCACAAGGTGGCAGAGACCGATGAGTTCCTTGCTTTTTTGGACATCATGCCTTTGGCCGAGGGGCACACACTTGTGATTCCGAAGCAGGAAGTCGACAGGATTTGGGACTTGGATCCCAAACTGTTGGGCAGGCTTCATCAATTTTCCCAGAAAGTGGCCTTGGCCATGGAAGAGGTCCTGCCTTGCAAGCGTGTGGGTCAAGCAGTCATTGGCCTGGAGGTGCCCCACGCCCACGTGCATTTGGTGCCACTCCAAAACGTGGCCGACATCAATTTTGAACGGCCCAAATTGAACATGTCCCACGAAGCGTTGGGACAAATCGCCGAAAAATTGCGCGAAGCCTTTCCGACAGATTGACCTCCACGGCTTCGCCGTGCACTCAAGACTTCAGGGATTGGGGTCCAAATCCAGCAGCGCCGTCCAAACGCTCAAAACCCCGTTTTCTTCATGCGTCCAAATGGGGCGCACGTGGCCGTCCACTGCTGCGATGTTGTTGTAATCTCCAAAGAACAGTTTCCCCTCAGGCACAAATGCCTTTTCAGACACGGTGCGGTTGACCCAATTCTCAGCACCATCGGTGCTGCTTGCGACCACCACATGCGTGGAGCGATCTTCCTTCGATTCATTGTGCCGACGGTCGTAAAACACCACATGAACATCTCCTCGCACAGGGTCGACAGTCATCCATGTGAAGAATTGGTCCCGTTCTGGCCCATCCGTGTTCAACCGCTGCGTAGGCGACCACGTCTCTCCTCCATCGTCAGAATGGGTGAGCCAAACGTCGCTGTCCCCATTTCGTGTGTCCGTCCAGTTGATGTAGATGCGACCACGATGAGGACCATTGCTGTGATCGACCACCGTCACAGGCATGCCATTGACGCGACCAATGCCATCGATGTTCTGGTCCCAACCACCGACAATGTCTGCCACAATGCGGTCCTCTTCGGACCATGTCCTTCCCGCGTCAAGGCTCTTGTCAAAGTAAATCCAGGGGCCCAATGCCCATGCCACATACACTTCACCGTTCACACCCACCGCAGGAACGGCTCCCTCCGCGGTGCCATCTCCATCCAAACAATCGCCAGCTTTGTCGCTGACACGGACCGGCTCGGACCAGACCTTCCCCTTGGCATTTGAACTGCTGCAAAGGATGACCGTGCTGTCTCCTGGCAACTCACTGCCGTACTTGTCAAATTGGGTCCAACACGCATGGATGGACTGGCCATCAGGAGACACCACCGCCCATTCTTTGTCTTGGTCTTTGGGGGGCGCCAAACCCATCCCCCCGCCTTTGGACCAACTCTTGCCACCATTCTTCGAACGCTGGCAGACAATGCGGTCAAGAAGGGCCTCGCTGCTCCAACCTTTGCCCTCGGGGTCGCTCAAGTGCAGGAAGTAGAAATCACCTGTCGGCCCCGCCACCACGCACGGGTCACCAAACACGCCCAAGGGCGAAGTCAATTTGTCCTTGGTCCAAGTCGCCCCCCCGTCGGAGGACCGGTACACGTTGTCCAGAATGCTGCCTGCCACGACCACGTTGGGATCGTTGGGATCCATCGCAATGCTTGGTTCACAGGGCTGATAACCTGTCCCTGACCACACATCCAGCTGAACATTGGCGGGTGTTTGGGCCAACGCTGAAGAGGCCGTCATCCACGCCATGCACCACGCGATGGCCCTCAAGGTCGAATGGCGTTGAGGTCGTTCACCAATCCATCCAACTCTGCTCGGATGGCTTTCTGAAGCTCCAAATGATCACCATCTGACAGATCATCCATGGAAGCATGGTGATGGTGGTGGTGGTGTTCGCCATCGCCGTGGTCGTGGTTGCAAGTGGCACCGGGCAACAACACTTGTTCTGACATCCAGGTCTCGTAACGCCCTTCAATGGCATTGACTTGCTCAAGCACACTGGAAAGCTGGTCGGCCTTCTCCTGCTCCATGCTTCCCTGCAACCGAGCTGAGAGGTCTTCCTGGATGAGTTCCAAACGCTGCTCCAAAGACAGTGCAACCGCATTGGATTCTTCCTGAAGCGCCCGTGCTTCTTTCATGACTGGACTGTCTTCGGCGTCTTGGCAACCAGAAAACAAGGCCAAACAACCGCAAAGCAGCAGTGTGAAAAGGGAAGGTGTGGAAGAAATGTGGTTCATGTCAGAAAATTACGATGAAGAAGGTTTGGTTGGTGACTTGGGCGGCACGGGGTCCACTCCATGGGTTCCCCAAGGATGACATTGCCGGAGGCGGCGAAACGCGAGCCAGCCTCCTTTCCGGACTCCCCAAGTTTCGAGGGCTTCAATGGCATAGCGGCTGCATGTCGGGTCATGCCTGCAGTTGCTGCCCAGCCAGGGACTCAAAAGCATCTGATAAAGGCGAATGAGCGCGACGAGCAAGGCCTTCACCACGGCATCCGTTCAAGGGCCATGACAAGGGACAACGCCACCGCACCGCCGCACACGAAGATTTGCTGGTCCTTCTCCGAGATGCCAAACGCACGGATCAGGCTTGCAGTGGCCAGCAAAATGGCCACGATCAAGAGCTGCCCCAACTCCACTCCGAGGTTGAAGCGAAACAGGCCCCCAATGAACCCAGCCGTTTCATCCCTTGAAATCCTGAAAAAAGAACTGAATCCAAGGCCATGGATCAAACCAAAAGCAGTGGCCATGATGTACGTCCAACGCTGACGCTTCCCAGCGCCTTCCCCGGAAAACAAATTCCACAAGGCCGTGCACAGAATGGTGACCGGAATCAGGAATTCCACCCAATCTCCGGGCAATCGGAACAAGTCCAATGATGCAATGGCCAAAGTCAAGCTGTGGCCCACGGTGAATGCTGTGGCGATCAAGGCGGCTTTGCCCGCATGCCTCAGGTCAAACCTCGCCACCAGGGCAAGGAGGTAGAGCATGTGGTCGTACCCCTGCCAATCCGTGATATGGGCCATGCCCAGCGCAATGTCATTCATGTGCCCGTGCGGTTGTATTGAACAATGCGAAAACCGTGGTCATGTCGCTCGTCCATGGCTTGTTCATGCAAGCCCCGAGCGGACCATCCGTCCCACGCACCTGAAGGATAAAAGGCATCTCCGTCAGGGCTCGCCTCAACATGTGTGATGTATTGCGTGTCCACAAGTCCCTCCTTCAAGGCTTGGTCGTAAATCTGCCCTCCTCCGATGACAAAACACTCGGTCTCCCCGGCTTTTCTTGCCACTTCGAGCGCTTCTTCCAGGCTGTGCACCACCACGGCTCCCTCGGCCACATAGTCGCGGTTCCGCGTGATGACCACGTTGGTGCGGCCACGAAGAGGTCGATAGGCTTCGGGGATGCTCTCGTAATTCTTCCGGCCCGTGACCACGACATGGCCCTTGGTCGTGGACATGAAGAACTTCATGTCGGCAGGCAGGGACCAAACCAAATCGTTGTCCTTGCCAATGACTCCGTTGGAAGCCACCGCCGCAATGGTGCTGATGCGCATGGAGGAGGTTCAGATGTGGCGGGTCAAACGCTGACCGCTGCTTTGATGTGTGGGTGCGGGTCGTAGTCGACCAATTGAAAATCATCGCCTGTAAAGGCAAAGATGTCCTTGACCTCTGGATTGATGATCATGCGCGGCAGGGACCTCGGAGAACGAGTCAACTGCTCCCGGGCCTGGTCCACGTGGTTCAAATAAAGATGAACGTCCCCAAAAGTGTGCACAAACTCACCGGGCTCTAGCCCCACCACTTGTGCCACCATCATGGTCAGGAGGCTGTACGAAGCGATGTTGAATGGCACGCCCAAAAAAGTGTCCGCACTGCGCTGGTACAACTGGCAATTCAATTTGCCCTCTGCCACATGGAATTGGAACAGACAATGGCAAGGAGGCAGGGCCATGTCGTCGATGAAGCTGGGGTTCCATGCGCTGATGACGTGTCGCCGGCTGTAGGGATTGGTCTTCAGCTGCTCGATCAACTTGGTGATTTGGTCGGTGTGCGAGCCATCCGGATTGGGCCACGACCTCCATTGGTAACCATAGACAGGGCCCAGATTGCCCTCCTCGTCCGCCCAGTCGTCCCAAATCCGGACGCCATTGTCCTTCAAGTATTGGATGTTGGTGTCCCCTTGAAGGAACCAAAGCAGTTCATGGATGATGGACCTGAGGTGGAGTTTCTTGGTGGTCAACACTGGAAAGCCCTCGCTCAAGTCAAACCGCATTTGGTAACCAAAACACCCCAAGGTGCCAGTCCCCGTGCGGTCTTCGCGTTTCACCCCTTCGTCCAAAAGGTGATTCAATAGGTCCAAATATGCTTGCATGACCCTAAAATACAGGTCCTTCGTCAGGATGGGTTCCCATCGTGAATACGTGGTGGAAAAAGACCCAACAACCGCTTACTTCCAAAGCGGAAGCCTGCCACCTCTTTGCCCATCAGACCAAGCCTCGCCGCCCCGTCCCGAAGGCAAGCGCCAACGGTACAATGCATTGAGCAGCAACAAGTGGAGGACCAATGCTACGTGCAAAGGCACCACATACCATGGCCACGCCCAATCGTGGAACACAAAAGGATTGTCCACCTTGGGGGGCTCCGTCATGTACATGTAATTGGCCACGACATCGGACGGAAAACACACGTTGATGGAGTGGTTGATGCCGGCCATCACCGTGCTTGCGCCGGCCGCCATGAGGTACACTTTCACCCAACCCCATTCAGGAAAGCGCATCCCATAGGCCTGGGCCATGACAATGGGCACAAAAACCAAGGCCGCATGGTTGATGTAGTAATGGACGAGAATGGGGAAAGCATCCCCCACCGTCAGCTGCGGAGTGAGGATGGCGTGAAATCCGCCAATGGTGCCCATGAATGCGGTAAAGAGAAACACCCAGCGGTTTCTCCAAAAACAGTTGAGGCCCAAGAGCCAAATGTTGATCCCGCAGAAGTGCAGCGGCAAGCTCCGGTGGATGGAATACTCAAAATGGGGGTCCAACACCATGTAAATCTGGTAGCCCACCTGAAGGGTCAACAGCACCGCACCCATTTGCACCAGCCCCCTGTCCTTGGCCTCTCCCTTGAGCCCGTTGAATCGACGAACCAACGCCAACCCCACCAGAAAAGACAAACCCAACATCACCCAATAACGGGGTTCGTTCATGTGGATGACGACGTCGTAGCGGTTCATTTCGAAGCGTTGGGGAGACCCTCGTGGATGAGGGTTTGTGTGGGAAATGCGAAGTCCAAGCCAGCGTCATTGAAACGTCGCAAGATCTCCATGTTCACTACCCCTGGCACATGTGCCCAATGCTCTCCCTTGCGGATGTAATAGATGGCGGTCAAATTGAGACTGAAGTCCCCAAAACCACTGAACCAAATGGTGCAATCGTCTTGCACCTTGGGCTCTGTCGTGACAATGTCAGTAACCAGCGCAAGGGCCTCTTCCATTTGGGCCGGGGTCGTGTCGTAGGTCATGCCCAAATTCACTGTCACCTTCCTCGAGGGTTCGGCAGTGACATTTTCCACCACCTGGTCCGTGAACTGGTGGTTGGGGATGGTCACCATGCGGTTCTCAAGCGTTTGGATGCGGGTCGAACGTATGCCAATTTCTTGAACGTTCCCGTCGATGCCGTTCACCTTGATGCGGTCCCCCACCCCAAAAGGTTTGTCGATGAAGATGGTGACCCCGCCAAAGATGTTGGCCACAAAGTCCTTCGCCGCCATGGCCATGGCCAAACCGCCAATGCCCACCCCGGCCAGGAGCGCACCCACATCATAGCCCGCATTGGTGAGCCCCGAAATGATGCCCAAAATCCAAACAAGAGAGCGCAAAGTTTTCTGCAGAATGGGGCCAAACTGCGCCACCATGGAGCCGTCTGTGCGTTCGTCGAGATGAAGGATGACGGTGGCCACCATCGAGTCGAGCAAGCGGGCCACAAGCCAGGTCAAATCAAGCGCAATCAAAATCGTGAACACGTGGTTCATGAAGCTGTCTGCCGCCTCCCCAAATTGCAAATGGTCGTAGCCCAACCAGAAGCCGAGGATCACAATCCCCAGCGCGATGGGTTCTTCCACCTGGTCGACGATGACATCGTCCCATTTGCTGGTGGTGCGGGCTGCCCAGCGTTTGAAAATGCCCTTGAACATGGCATAGACCAGCCGTGCCAAGAGAATGCTTCCAATGAAGAAGCCCAAAGCCTGCGCCCATTCCATGAGCGGGTTGCCCAAAAACATCGTGTTGTTCCAAAAATCCATGGGCCAAACTTCGTTCAAAATGTCCTTGTCCCTCACGCCAACGGGTATCTTTGTCAGATGAATCCAGGCTCAACATCCAAACTTCCTCCCCTGGGGCCCACCTTGCGCGTCGGGGTGCTCGGCGGCGGCCAATTGGGCCGCATGATGGTGCAAGAAGCCATGAATTGGGACGTGCGCGTGGAAGTGATGGACCCCAGTCCCGAGGCTTCTTGCCGCCACTTGACCCACCGTTTCGTCCAAGGGGACCTTCAAGATGAAGAGGCCGTGGTGGCGTTTGGCCAAGGCCTGGATGTGCTCACCGTGGAGATTGAACACGTCAGCACAGAAGGACTGCAAAGGCTCGCTGACCAAGGGATCCAAGTCGTTCCCCTTCCCCAGCATTTGGCCTTGATCCAAGACAAGGGCCTGCAAAAGCAAGCCTTTGCAGCATGGGGGGTCCCAAGCGCACCATTTGTTTTGGTGGATGGCCTTGACCAAGTGGATGCCATCGGCTTTCCAGTGGTCCAAAAGCTTCGAAAAGGAGGCTACGACGGCAAGGGTGTTCAAATTCTTCAATCGCCTCAAGAAGCCTTAGATCGAGGCTTCAACGCCCCTTGCGTCCTGGAAAAGGCGGTGGACATCGACAAGGAGTTGAGCGTCATTGTTGCGCGGAATGCCCATGGTGAAACCGCAGTCTACCCCGTGGTGGAGGCGGTGTTCAACCCCGAAGTGAACCTGGTGGACCATTTGATGGCCCCAGCTTCGATCTCCCCAGCCTTGGAGGAGGCCGCCCGGGCCATGGCTCTGAAAGTGGTCACCTCCATGCAATTCGTAGGGTTGTTGGCGGTGGAGTTGTTCCTGGACCGCGAAGGGGCATTGTGGGTGAATGAAGTGGCCCCGCGCACCCACAACAGCGGGCACCACACCATTGAAGGCAATGTTTGTTCTCAATTCGAACAGCACTTGCGCGCCGTCATTGGCTTGCCTCTTGGAGACACCGCTCCCCTGCATCCAGCCGCGGCCATGCTCAACCTCATTGGAGAGCCCGATGCTACAGGCACTCCATGCTACGACGGACTTGCCGAAGCCTTGGAACTGCCACATGTCCACGCCCATTTGTACGGCAAGTCCACCGTGAAGCCGCACCGCAAAATGGGCCACATCACTGTCACAGGACCCGACGTCCATTCCGTTCAACAAAGCGTGTTGAAACTTCGTGAGACGGTGAAGGTCAGAGGGAGCAATCCCGCCTGACTTTTGGCATGGATGAACGACAAAAGGTTGCGTCGCATTGCCGTATTGGCAGGAGGATACTCTGGGGAGGCTGAAATCAGCCACAGGAGTGCCCAAATGGTGATGGAACACATCGATGGCTCGCGGTACGATGCGGTCTTGGTGAACATCGACCAAAGTGGATGGTGGAGTCCCCAAGGACCGGGAGAAAACCGAACGGAAGTCGACCCTGCATCTTTGTCTCTGAAGCTTGAAGGAGGAGAAACCTGGCAGGCCGAATTGGCGTTTGTCATGGTCCACGGCACCCCCGGGGAAGACGGGCTTCTGCAAGCTCAGCTGGAAGTTCAAGGCATGCCATGCACCACGGCAGACTCGGAAGCGATGGCTCTGACCTTCCACAAAGGGCGAACCACCTCCGCCTTGCGAGACGCTGGTCTTCCTGTTGCCGCGTCCATCGATGTCGCAACCAATGAGTCTTGGTCTGACCAGCGTTGTCAGGAGGTGGCGGAACTTCTAGGGCTTCCTTGCTTCGTCAAACCCAATGAAGCGGGATCATCCTTGGGCATCTCCAAAGCGCGCACAGCAGCAGACATTTGGCCTTCAATATGCAAAGCAAGAGAAGTGGCACAAACAAGTGTGTTGGTGGAGGCAGCGCTGGCCGGCAGGGAATTCACTTGTGGCATCGTGCCCGATGACCAAGGAGAGCCCATGGTTTTGCCCGTGACAGAAATCCGAACGGACAACGACTTTTTCGACTTTGACGCCAAATACAAGGGCCAAAGCCACGAGATCACCCCCGCACCCCTGAATGACGACGACACCGTCCAACTGCAAGAGACTGCCTGGAAGGTCTACCAGACCTTGCGCCTGCGTGGCATGGCACGTGTGGACATGATGATGGTCCCAGGCTCCGTCGCCCATGTGATTGAAGTCAATACGGTCCCGGGGTTCAGCGCCCAAAGCATCATTCCCCAGCAAGCGGCCAAAGTGGGCATCAGCAAGCAAAGCTTGATCACCCGCATCATTGAGGCCTCCTGGCCCCAATGACCCAGAAAAAAGGGCAAAAGAAAAGAGGGCCACTCCGTCGAGCGACCCTCCCACTGTTGAATGAAAACAAGTAAACTGTTATCAGAAGCTTGCGCTTCGGGTCCCTTTACGTGACCTCCTTCTCCAAGGTTTCAAAAAAGGTCAAAAAAAAGAGGGCCACTCCGTCGAGCGACCCTCCCACTGTTGAATGAAAACAAGTAAACTGTTGTCAGAAGCTTGCGCTTCAGCATCCCAAACGTGACTTCCTCCTCAAAAGTTACATGGAAGGCCAAAAAAAGTTTGCGTCACCGACGGACCCGGTCGGGGTTGTCCGCCAAAAAAGCCTTCCAACCACCCGCCCCGCGCTGCATTTTGGGGGTGGCCAGTTGATAATGGTGGCAAAGCGCCACGGCAAGACCATCGGAAGCGTCGAGCTCTTTGGGCATGTCCTCCAGGGGGATCTTGAGCGTTCGCTGCACCATTCCCGCCACCTGCTCCTTTGAAGCCGCGCCACTTCCAGTGACTGCTTGCTTCACGCGGCGTGGAGCATATTCGGCCACAGGAATGTCTCGCGCCAGGGCGGCCGCCAAGGCCACGCCTTGGGCCCGGCCAAGTTTCAGCATGGATTGAACGTTTTGCCCAAAAAAGGGAGCCTCCACGGCAAGGTCGTCCGGGGCGTGGGCATCGATCAATCCGGTCACGCGGTCAAAGATTTTCTTCAGTTTGAGGGCATGGTCCTTGAACTTGCTCAAATGCAGTGCCCCCATCTCAACCAATTCAACGTGGCCCTTGCCTCGGGTTCGGATGACGCCGTACCCCATGATGGTGGTGCCAGGGTCAATGCCCAAGATGATTCTCTCGGGCTCAGAACTTGGGGACGAGGTTGGGGTCTTTTGCGTCATGGGTAAATTCGGGACCTCATGCATCCCTCGTTTCGACCAAATTACATTGCTTTCCCCCTTTGGATGCAGGCGAGGTACCACAAAGCTTCAGCCTGGGGACAAAAACACAAAAGGGCGCTCTCCTTTCCCACAAGTGCTTTGGCCCTGTTGCTCGTGGGCGTGGCCTTGAAGCAACACGGAGGTTGGGCGGCCCTCTCGGAAGTGCGGCTCACACAATGGTGGTGTTTGGCCCTTGCCGTGGCGATGTGGCCCCTGAACCTTGGGTTGGAGGTGGCCAAATGGAAACGGCTCAAAGCCGCCCAACTGCCTGAACAACTCCAGTCCCGTCAAGCATCCTCGTGGCGCGCGGCTTGCCATGAGGTCCTTCGAGGCCAAACGTGGGCTTTTCTGGCCCCATTTCGGATGGCAGACGGTTTGGGGCGAATCCGAACCATGGCCCAAGCGCATCGGGGCTGGGATGCGGCCAAGGCATTTGGGCTCGGGGCATTGTGCCAAGGCTGGGCCACCTTTGCCATGGGCATCCCTGCATTGGCCATGTTGGGTTGGCCAGGAAGTGCCGCCGCCCTCGGGCTCGTGGTGCTCGCAGCGGGAGGATGGCTGGCGCGAGATGCTTCCAACCAGCCGGTCTTGCTGCTCAGCGTGCTTCGCTACGGCGTGTTTGCCTCCCAGTACCTTCTCTGCTTGGCCGCCTTTGGCGCGATGCACGTGAAGGACTTGTGGTCAGAAGGATTTCCGCGCGTCGCAGGGGTTTGGTGCGTGGTGTCCGCCCTGCCATGGCCCGCTGAATTGGGCGTGCGAGAAGCTGCCGCCGCATGGATGTTCGACAGCCAAATCCCCGCTGTGGTGGCCGGCACCTTTGTGGTCTGGGCACTGAACCGTTGCCTTCCCGCATTGATGGGGATTTGGCCTTTCCAACGCGTGCCCAATGGATGACCTCTCAGACGTCCTCCTCGGGCTCATGATCGCAGCCTTTCTCGGCCACGTGTTCACCTTGCTGCGTTGGCGCCGAGGGTGGAACAAATCCAACTTGGTCCCTAAGGACCCAAAAAGAGAGAGCAAGACGCAAGCAGCGGCCTTTGATGTGGTGGTGCCCGTGCGGAACGAAGCCCAGCGCATCGGAACGCTGTTGGACGATTTGAAAGCATCCCTTGGCCCGATGAACGTGCGCGTTTGGGTGGTCGACGATTGGAGCGACGACGACACGGTTCGTGTGGCAGAGTCGCACCCCCTCGCTCCAGAAGTGGTGTCTTTGAGCGCAATCACCAGTCGGGGAAAACCCCAACGAGGAAAGAAATCCGCCCTCCTTGCTGGCATTGAACATGCCTCAAGTCCTTGGGTGGTCACCTTGGATGCCGACGTCCGGCTTGGACCAGGATGGGGGCCAGCGTGGCAAAGGGGACTCGCCCTCATCGATGAGACCTGTGGCGCAGTGGCAGGTCCTGTGCGGCTTTGGACTGGAAACCAAAGCGGACGATGGGCCGAGGTGCAAGCCCTTGACTATGCTGCACAGATGGGGTGGTCCGCTGCGGCATTGGCGCATGGGCAGCCAGCATCCGCCTCCGGGGCCAATTTCGCTGTAAGACGCAGCACCTATCCCGACACGCGAAACTTGGGAGCGTCCGGCGACGATGCCCTCGTGGTCCAGTCCCTGCATCGTCAGGGAATGAAGGTGTCGTGGCTTCCTGACCAGAACGCCATCGTCTCCACGGACGGCGCCCTTCACCTCGTCGAGTGGACCCACCAGAGGATGCGCTGGGCGGGGAAGGCCAAACACTACTCTTTTCACGCAAAGCGCACGGCCGCGTGGGTGATGGTCGCGGGCTTGATGCCCTTGGTTTGCGCGTCTTGGTGGGGCATGGGCCCCTCCTGGACAAGGGCATGGACAGCAGTGTGCTTTTGGGTGGTTTGGAACGTCATGAACGTGGCCTATGTCAGGCCCGTGGCGCAGTGGTTTGGGTTGCGCCATCCATGGCAAGCTTGGTGGCGTCTGGCCTGGAGCCAGCCACTTCAACTGCCATTCTTGGTGCTCGCCAGCTGGGGTTGGTTGTCTCCTTGGGGAATCGCTTCCAAACCACAATGGAAAGGCCGAACTTGCACGACGTGAAAGCCTTTCTCTCCCATCGAATGGCCACCCTCGGAGCGGGTTGGATTTTGCTTTGGTTGCTCATTGCCATGGTGGGAAGCCCTTTGAGGCCTGACCCTTCGCCCATGGCCAATGACCAGCACTTGGACCGTGGTCTGTTGTCCCCCGGCACGGTTTGGGAAGATGCCTCGGGCACTTCGCACCATGCATGGTTGGGCACCGACCGCTACGGAAGGGACGTCTTGAGTCGCCTCATGGCGGGCAGCGGCATCTCCCTTTCGGTGGGGGCAGGCTCTGTGCTCATCAGCCTTTTGCTCGGTTTGCTGCTCGGCGGACTGGCAGGGTACCTCGGCGGCTGGGTGGATGCATGGATTTCCTGGTTTTTGCAAGTGATGTGGTCGGTCCCCACCCTTTTGATGGTTCTTGCCATCACCCTTGCATTTGGAAAGGGGTTTTGGCAAGTGTTCCTCGCCATTGGATTGACCATGTGGGTGGAGGTCGCGCGGATCGTCCGAGGTCAATTCCTCAGCTTGAGAGAAATGCCCTACGTCCAAGCGGCCGAGGCCTTAGGGCTTCCTTCCTGGCGCATCATGTGGCGGCACATGCTGCCCAATGCCATCGGACCACTCGTCGTCGTGTGCGCGGCCAATTTCGCCGCGGCCATCTTGATCGAGGCAGGGCTCAGCTTCTTGGGGGTGGGGGCCCAAATCCCCATGCCATCCTGGGGGAACATTGTCAAGGAACACGCCCATTTGCTCACGACGGACCACGCTTGGCTGGCCCTGATTCCCGGGGCGATGATTGCCAGCTTGGTGCTGGCCTTTGCCTGGGTTGGAGATGGTCTGCGTCACGCTTTGAAGACGACATCCCATCCTTGACAAGACCTTCGCGCAGTACCTTCCCACCATGGCTTCTTTGGACAAACACGCCCCCATTTACGTTGCAGGCCACCGCGGCATGGTCGGATCTGCCATCGTACGCGCGCTGAAAAGCGCAGGCCATGACAACCTGCTGCTCAAGACCTCCAAGGAACTGGATTTGCGGGACCAAAAGGCGGTGATGGCGTTTTTGGCCCAAGCCCAACCCCGGCACGTTTACCTCGCCGCCGCCAAAGTTGGTGGCATCCATGCCAACAACACTTTGCGGGGCGACTTTCTCTACGACAACCTCATCATGCAGGCGAATGTCATCGAGGGCAGCCGTCGGGCAGGTGTGGAGAAGCTTCTTTTTTTGGGGAGCTCCTGCATTTACCCCAAGCATGCCCCCCAGCCCATGAGGGAAGATGCCTTGTTGACTGGGGAGCTGGAGCCCACCAATGAGCCCTATGCCATTGCCAAAATCGCAGGACTCAAGATGTGCGACGCCTACCGCCACCAACACGGTTGCAACTTCATCAGTGCCATGCCCACCAACTTGTATGGGCCTGGAGACAACTACCATCCTGAACACAGCCATGTGTTGCCTGCCATGATCCGTCGGTTTCACGAAGCCAAGGTGGAAGGTGCCAAAGAGGTGGTATGCTGGGGCACAGGAACCCCCAAGCGCGAATTTTTGCACGTAGACGATTTGGCACAAGCTTGTCTTTTTCTCATGGGCCAACACAATGCAGCAGGATGGGTGAATGTGGGCACTGGTGCAGACTTGAGCATCCAGGACCTTGCCCTTTTGGTGGCCCAAACCGTGGGCTACGAGGGGACGGTGTCTTGGGACCACAGCCGTCCAGATGGAACCCCTCGCAAATTGCTGGATGTGTCCCTCATGAGCGAACTGGGATGGAATGCCTCCATTTCGCTCAAGGAAGGAATGGTGGAGGTCTACGAGGAATTCAAGAAGTCCCTGGAGATGGAAACCATGCGGGGATGACGCGTGGGTTTTGGCACGTGAGGTTGTTGCTGTGCACGGTGGTTTCTCCTTGCTTGCTTTCCGCCCAAAGTTCTGACTCCCTTCAATGGGGTCCACAACCAGGCGAAATCACCGTCTCTCTTGCAGCGCATGCCATGACATGGCACACGGCCAACCTCGACCTCTGGCTGGACCCTTGGCTCACCCTCAGACATGTGGCAGGAACCCCAGCAAATGTGGGGCCTGAGGAAGGGGAAGCATCTTGGGACAACTTGCGTGGAGCATCCTTCGGCGCCCAACTCGATGGCCGGTGGATCTTCGAAGGGTCACTAGAGGAACTTCAGGGCCTGCCGTCGGCATGGGACGGCCTGATGATGGGCGACGGTTCTGGACTGCCAGGATGGGGAAGGGCCAAGACCTCGGGAGGAGGCCGAGTCGATGTCGCACGTGCAAGAGGAAGGTCGTCGTACCGCATGCCGGTCAGGGGCCTCGACACCTTGACGTTTTCTTTGGCCTATGCCCCTGTCCATTGGGGATTGGCCTCCTCTCCTGCCCTGTTTTCCTCGGAGGCAGCTTCCTTTCCCCATGCACAGTTGACTGCAGGAAACTCTTCCCGTTGGGCCATCTCGGCGGCACTGGCGCGATGGACAGGCAACGAGCGGAGCCCACTCGGTGGCTCCACAGAAAGTCTTTTTCGCCAAACCGATGCCGCATGGGGCACCATCGTTTGGCACCCATGGCCCTCTGTGGGCCTTGGCGCTCTCCTAGGCGGCCACCGGGACCGCCCGTGGGCACAGGAAGATGCCACAGAGGATACTTTTGATTGGATGGGGTGGCAGAGCATGACCGCATTCTACCGGCCCACCGATTCGAAATGGCATTTTTCTGCAGAGTGGGTGCCCAACCTCGCCAGCAGTTTCACGGTGCGACACAAAGCCGAAAGCCTGTCCTGGATGGCTGGTGCGATGAAGCTTGGACATGCCGCCGAATGGACAAGCCCTCTCGAAAATGCAGGATCTCCGTTGTCAGCTCCCCTACGACCTGACTGGGCTGCCTCCAGTTCCACATGGTCTTTGGCAGGGTGGCGTGCCGAATGCGGAGTGGCTTTGGACCGAGGCAAGTGGCAGTTGGGCGCAAGGGGGCTTTCCTACCGTCAGCAAGCATGGGCAGAGACTTGGGCTGCCTTTGCACTGCAAACGGTTTGGCCCTTGCATGTCTACGTGGGGGCAGAGGCTTGGCGCTTGGAAGGACACCGCACACTCCCTGAACAAGGCGTGCGATGGAAGGTGGGATTGGCCCATCGACTTGGGATGTCCCCGGGAGGTCCTACATTTGCCATGCCATGATGTCCTTGATGCTTCCCGCCACGCTGGCCTTCCTTGTCGCGCTGTTTGGCATGCCTTCCTTGATCATGCTTGCCAAGAGAAAACATCTCGTGGATGAGCCAAGTGAAGCACGCAAAATGCACCACCGTTCCGTGCCCACGGTAGGCGGAGTGATGTTCTTTGCGGCCCTCTTCTGCAGCGCCCTTGTCTCGTTCTCTTGGATGTCCATGGCCCCTGCTCAAATGACCCAATGGATGGGTGTTTTGGGGGCCGGGATCCCCATCTTTTTCATGGGCCTCAAAGACGACATCATGGGCATGGGTGCCAACAAAAAGTTGCTCGTCCACATGGCCATAGGCGTGTTTTTGGTGGTGGGGCTCAACTTGAGAATCGACAACTTTGACGGCTTGTTTGGGTTGCACAGCATCCCCTTCTACGTCAGTGCACCATTTTCATGGTTCGTGTACATCGTCGTGGTGAATGCCATCAATCTGATCGACGGCATCGATGGCCTGGCCGGGGGCTACGGCATGGTGGCCATGACTGCCTTTGGTTTGTGGTTTTACTGGACAGGAGATTTGGCATCGGCGACCATTGCTGCCGCCGCGTGCGGAGGGCTTGGGGGGTTCCTGCTCTTCAACCTGCATCCCGCCAAAATCTTTTTGGGGGACAGCGGTTCCTTGCTCTTGGGTCTATTGGCTTACGTCTTCGCGGTTCGGCTTCTCCAAACCCCCAATGAGGCCCTGTGGGCGCATGTCTCCCGGCCAGTCGCGGCCATGGCCATTCTGGCCTATCCCCTCGTGGACACCTTAAGGGTCTTCACCTTGCGCGTCCTGAACCGCCAATCGCCGTTTGCAGCCGACAGAAGACACCTTCATCACCTCTTGATGAAATTGGGATGGGGACACCGCTTGAGTTCTGCGGCCATTTGGAGTTATTCCGCGCTGTTCGCCATCCTGGCTTTTCAACCCCAGAATGCCCCAATGGGTTGGACAGGCACCCCTCAGTTTCTGGGCACTTTGGCCCTGGCTTTTGGGGTCGGAACCGTGCCGGCGTTGTTGGTCAAAAGAGGTTGGGGTCGATCCGCTTTGAGCGATGCGTTGCCTGCCGAAGGAGCAGCCACGGCCCCAGCGGAGTCCCAACAGGTGGCGTAACTTTCCGTCATGAGAGTTTGGACGTGTTGGACATTCTGCTGGATGGTCATGGGCATCACAGGGTGGACGCAAGCCCCTGTCACCAGCATGTGGCACTTGCCCCTCGATCCCTCTCAACAAGTCGTTCGGATGGCATGCGACAGCTTGGAGGTCATGGTCCCGAGCATCCAACCCATGACCGCCTGGAACCGACCAAACTCCCTGCGTCCATCCCTCGATGCATTTTCCGGTCTGAAGGTCCTTGGTGAGGCCAAACAAATCACCGGGGACTTCAATGCGCCGTCGACCGCCATTGGCCTGGGGACCTCAGGGGCCTTGTTCCAAAGAGCCTTTTACCAAGTTCAGCTCACCAGATGGAGGCTGCCTTTGGGCTTCCCATTGGCCCAAGAAGTGGGCGCACATCGGTCCATGGATGGGCTTGGAAGCGCTTCCCTTCTCAGCAGCTCTGTGGCGTCAGTCGAACGGCTGGAAGCCTCTCTGTCTTGGGCCCTTTCCCCTTCGGTGGCGCTGCGTGTGGGCCAGGAGTCCCATCATTGGGGTCCCGGGGCCAGGTCGTTGTTCCTCGATCGGCACATGGCCCCTGCCGCAGGGGCTCGGCTGTGGCTCGATGCAGGCCTGGTCCAATACACGCACCTTCTTCTTCGCACCCGCCACTTCAATGCCAATTCCGACAGTGCTGAAATTGGCTGGATGGCAGCCCATTGGGCAGAGGTTCAATTGGGTGGTGGCTGGACGGGCGCTGTTTTTGGGGCCGTCAAATGGCGTGCCAACGACGTGGCTTTTCAGGGGAGGGTGGAGCCGCATTACATCGTTCCACTCGCGGCCTTTCGTCCGAGAGAATACAGCCTCGGGTCTGCCGACAATGCCTTGATCGGCGCACAATGTACTTGGCGCAAAAGACGTCGCCGTGGCCAATGGTTCACAAGCTATGGACAGGTCTTGTTCGATGAACTTTTGGTGTCCAAACTTTTCGAGGGCAACCAATGGTGGGGGAACAAATGGGGGGTTCTTGTGGGGGCACATTCGACGAGCCGGTCAGGAAAATGGGGCTGGCTTGTGGAAGGTGCGGCGGTCAGGCCCTGGACCTACTCCCATCAATCCCTCCCCCTGTCGTACACCCATCTTCATCAGCCCTTGGGCCATCCTGCAGGAGGCAACTTCGTGGAGGGTCGTGCCCGCTTGAGGGCTGTGGTGCGGGAAGATTGGGTGGTGCGGCTCAGTGCGTTGAGAAGGATGCAAGGTCGTTCTTTGGGGGGCGGAGAGTCGTTGCTTTCTTTCGCAGCTGGAGAAATGCCTTGGACTTCCTTCTCCGAGCGGGAGTCGGACGAGGGACATCTTTGGTTGCAAGGGGCGAACACACTGGTTCATCGGCTTGAACTGGACGTGGCCTATCCGTTGGGGGAGCGTTATGGTGCAGCGGGGCTTGAGGCCTTTGTTCGGGCCTGGACAAGGCTAGAGGCCCAAGCCAGTCCAGGCGCATGGCAGGAACCATGGGACGCGGGTCGTCTTGAAATCGGCATCCGTCAATCCAGGGTCATGGAGGAACGGGATTGGTGACTTGGATGCTGCTCGACCTTGGCTTCCTGCAGTAGTTTTGTGGCCTCATGCATCGCGACCTTGCCACCCTTTTCAAACTCCGCCTCGGCTTCTTTGTGGTCCTGTCTGCGGTGCTTGGTTGGTTCATGGCCACGGAGACCATCGATCTGCCCACCTTTTTGACCCTGACCGTAGGGGGCTATGCACTGACCGGTGCATCGAATGGATTGAACCAAATCATCGAGCGACGGGTGGATGGGCTCATGACGAGGACTTCTGACCGTCCTCTGCCTACGGGCCGGATGACTGTGAAGCAAGCCCTGCTTTGGAGTTTGGGCGCCGCGGTTGTCGGATTGGCATGCCTCTTCTCCCTCAATCCACTCAGTGGTTGGCTGGGCGTTGCTGCGCTTGTCAGTTACGCGTTTGTCTACACTCCTTTGAAGGCCAAAACCAGCTTGTGCGTATTTGTTGGGGCATTCCCCGGAGCCTTGCCTCCAATGATCGGGTACGTCGCCGCCACAGGTGATTTTGGCATCGAGCCAGGCACACTGTTCGCTGTGCAATTCATGTGGCAGTTTCCTCATTTTTGGTCCATTGCGTGGCTCGCACACGACGACTATCTCAGGGCCGGATACAAGATGTTGCCCTTCAACGCGGGGCGATCGGAAAGGAGCGCGCAACTCATCCTGCTTTACACCCTCTTTTGCATTCCCGCAAGCATGCTGCCTTGGGCGTTGAACCAACCGATGGTTGGAAATGTTGCCTTCGCGGTGGCCGTGGTCGCCGGTTTGGGCTTCTCCTTCTACGCGTGGAGACTTCACACCCGGCAATCGATGGATGCCGCCAGGCGCCTCATGTTCGCCAGCTTTCTGTATCTGCCATTGGTCCAAATCATCTACGTCCTAGACAAAATTCCCCCCTCATGAGCGACCGCGTTTTTGAAGGACTCGACCCTGAAGTCCGCAACCGAACGAAGACCATGTTGATGTACTTCGTTGTCTTTGCAGTCACCATGTTGTTCGCCGGATTCACCTCTGCCTACATCGTGAGCAACATGGGGCAATACTGGGTCCACGTCCCCGCGCCCAGCATGTTTTGGGTGAGCAATGTCATGATCGCACTCAGCAGCGCGACACTTTGGTGGGCCACCAAGGCCATTGGGTCAGGCCAAACCAACATGGGTTACACCGCCATGGCGGCCACCTTGGTCCTCGGCATTGGATTCACCATCACCCAAGCTGAGGGTTGGCGACAACTGACGGATTTGGGCATGGGGTGGGACACCTCTGAAACCGAACAAGGCACCGCTTTCCGGTGGAACAATCTCGCCGCTTTGTACGAGGGCAGTGCAGAGTACGGAGTGGACTATGACTTTCGCTACGACGGTCAACCGCTGCTGCACGATGCCGCACGCGGCGAACTGTATGCCTCCGACGATGCCTTGATGGTGCAACCGATCACCACCAAAGTGTTGCAGTCCTCCAACAGCGGCGGGGGCTACATTTGGGCGTTGGTCCTGACCCACATTTTGCACTTGGTGTTTGGGCTGATTTATTTGGTGGTGAACGGCATCCGTGTGTTCACCGGGGTCATTCATCAGGGGGACACGGTCAGGCTGAAGGCGCTGGGGATTTACTGGCACTTTTTGGGCCTTCTGTGGATCTACCTCTTTGCGTTCTTGTTCATTCTGCACTGAACCCCAACCGGGCCTTCCACTTCCCGTTGTGAATACGTCATGTGATTTGGCGCTCATCTGCATGCCACCTGTATGCCGAATGTGTTATTTTCGCATCTCAAGTTCAGACCATGGCTGGAAACACCAAAACGATCCCCTCTGACGTCCTATGGGGCGGAGGACAAAGTCCCTACTCCGTTACTTACGGAAAAATGATGATGTGGTTCTTCCTCGTCTCCGATGCACTCACCTTTGGGGGGCTGCTGACGGCGTACGGGTTCTCAAGGGCCACCTCAGAAGATGCATGGCCCATTGGCGAGCAAGTGTTCCGGGCCCTGCCTGGACTGGAAGGGGCCTACCCCTTGGTCTACGTGGCATTGATGACATTCCTCTTGATCGTTTCGTCGGTCACCATGGTGTTGGCTGTGGAAGCAGGTCACAGGAATGACAAAAGAGGCGTGGTCCGCTGGATGGCGGCCACCGTTGTTGGAGGCATTTTCTTCTTGGGGTCGCAAGCATGGGAGTGGTCGCACTTCATCCATGGTTCAGGCGGAAGCTTCCAATTGGCAAAAGCCGTGAATGTCACCACAGACAGCGGCATGTCGATGGAATTGCCGCAAGGCGAGGTTGTGTTCATGGACCATCATTTTGGACACTTGGCGGAGCCATGGTCCCAAGGAGACCCCAACACGGTGCTCTCTTCAACAGATGGCCATGTCACGTTGACCCAATTTGGCGAGCACGAGCACAGCGCACAAATGCACGGCCTGACGGTGAACAAGTACATCGAAAACGAGCAACAAATTTCCGGAGAGGAAGCCTTGAAGCTTTGGAGCGCGCGTGGCGAGGTGTTTGCGTTTGGCGCCAACTTGGAGGACAGCGAATACGCAGCACAGCAGACGTACGCCAACTTCTTCTTTTTCATCACTGGCTTTCACGGTTTCCACGTCTTCTCCGGTGTGGTGATCAACATCATCATTTTCTTCATGGCCCTCAACGGTGTGTTTGAGCGTCGTGGCCATTACGAGATGGTGGAAAAAACTGGACTGTATTGGCACTTTGTCGACCTCGTTTGGGTCTTTGTATTCACCTTCTTCTACCTCATTTGACATGGAACGCGACGATTTGATTGTCAACGACAGCTACGCCATGGCTGCGCACCACAGCGAAGAAGCAGGTGCCGCCATCCGCAAGAAAATTTGGTTTGTGACCGCATTGCTGACCCTCATCACGGCCGTTGAAGTCGGCATGGGCATCATCTTCAAGCGTTCGGAGACCTTTTCCTGGACCATGATCAAGTGGTCATTCATTGTGTTGACTTTGGTCAAAGCCGCGTACATCGTGCTTGTTTTCATGCACCTCGGCGACGAGAGAAGCAACCTCAAGAAGACGATTTTGACCCCCTACATCTTGTTCATCAGCTACCTCTTGTTCATCGCGATCACTGAGGGCTTTGGACATCTCGAAGCGTTCTCCACCTTTCACTGATTGGGGAGAGACGCCGCCATGGGGAAACTGAAGAACAGATTGATTTTGTCGGCCATGATGCTGGCCCTGCCATTGACAGGGTTGGTGATTTTTGGCCTGCTTTCAGAGCACAACTTCAACACCCTTCCCTACTTCACGGTCGACGGCAAAGTTGACCACCGTTCCCTCGAGGCACAGCGGGTCGGGGACTTTCAGTTGACCAACCAAAAAAGCGAAGCCTTTCATTCAGACCAGCTTGTGGGCAAGGTTTGGATGGCCGCCTTCTTCGGCACCGATGCACCGCACGTCGCCCAAGTCACCAAACAGCTTTTGTGGCCCAACTTCAGGTACCGTGACGAGGGAGACATTGCCGTGGTTTGTTTTTCGCTGAATCCTGAACACGACACCCCCGAAGTGCTTGCCGAATATGTGGAGCGCAACACGCGCTACAATGGGTTTGACGGCAAATGGCAATTCTTGACCGGTGCCCCTGAAGAGATTGACCGACTCGTGGCTGAAGATTTCATGATCCAACGAGACCCCGAAGATCCCAACAACGTCGCCACCCTGTGGTTGGTCGATGCGGAGGGATTCCTGCGCGGGGTGTACCACGCCGCTTCGGAAGATGACATCCGAGATGCGGTGGAGGACATCGCATTGCTGAAAAAGGAAATGGATGTCGCTGCTTACGCGAGAGAGCAGCTCGCCGAGGCTTTGGCCACACGGGAAGCGTTGCCTGTCCTTGGGCCAGAAGGCCACACGGTGCCGGCGTTCGCGTTCACAGGCATCGACAGCGTGGAAATCAGCCACCGAACCGTGGAAGGCCAAGTCAAAATTGTCGATTACTTCTTCACCCATTGCCCGACCATCTGCCCCATCATGAGCAGCCAATTGTCCCGCGGACAACAATGGCTCCGGGACCGGGACTTGGACGGCGACATCGTCTTGCTCAGCCACAGCGTGGACCCCGAAAGGGACACGCCAGCCCGACTGAAGACGTACGCCACCCAGTTGGGGGCGGACACCACATCATGGAAATTCATGACAGGGCAGAAAGCGGTTTTGTACGAACAAGCTAGAAATGGCTATTACCTGACCGCCTTGGAGAGCGACACGGCAGCTGGCGGTTTCTTCCACAGCGACACCTTCGTCCTGGTGGACCAGGCCGACCAGATCAGGGGTCTGTACGATGGCACCTCCACTGCCGAAGTGGATGCCATGCTCATGGATGCCGCCCAACTCGTGCTGTTTCATGAGGGAGCCATCGCCGTCGATTGACACAAAACAATGGTCGCACATTTTTGTCTTGTATGAAGAACTACAGAACACATGGGGATTGACAAAAAGATGAAACGCTTCGTGTGGGTGGCAGGCGTGGCCATCCCCTTGCTGGTGGCCGTCATGTTCTTTCTGCCAGGGCTCGATGTCAGCCCCGAGATGCAAGCTTGGTTGCACCAACTACCCGCCCTCAATGCCACCATCAATGGAAGCGCCTTTCTCTGTCTTTTGGGGTCGCTTTGGGCCATCCGGCGTAAAAAACTGGTGTTGCACCAACGCCTCAACACCACAGCACTGGTGCTGAGCGCACTGTTTTTGCTGAGCTACGTGAGCTACCACATCACCACGGAAAGCACCCCTTTTTGCAAAGAAGGCACCATCCGTGTGGTCTACTTCTTCATCCTCATATCCCATGTGCTTCTGTCCATCGTGATCGTTCCGATGGTGCTGACCACCTACCTTCTCGGATTGGGCAATCAAATCCAAAAGCACCGCAAGTGGGCCCGCATCACATGGCCCATTTGGACCTATGTGACGTTCACTGGCGTTCTGGTTTACCTCATGATCTCACCGTGTTATCCATTTTGACATCCCCCAGCAATCGGGTGGTCCCGACATGGCGTTTCCTGCTGATGGCTGGGCTTTTTTGGTGGGCATGCGCCGACGTCGGCTTGGGCCAATGCGTGATGTGCAAGGCCGTGGCTGAGGACAGTGCGGCCGATGGAAGCTTGGGTCGGGGACTGAACTCTGGCATTCTTTACCTCATGGGAATCCCGTACGCGATCATGGCCTTTTTTGCTTGGTTTGTTTTCCGCAAGCCCAAAGAGGATCCCTCCACAAAGGATGGCGTCCCACAGACCTTACATTAGAACCATGGCTCCTCTTTTTCTCATGCGGGTGCACCTCGCCTTGGCCCTCACTGTTTTCATTTGTGGTTTGGCTTCAGCCCAAAATGCGGCCGTGCGCACATGGACACTCGAAGAATGCCTTGGGCATGCCTTCGAGCACAACCTCCAACTGAAGCAAACGGAACTCGGCCTTCGAAGAGGGGAAGTTGCCACGTTGGCGGCCAAAGGCGCATTCTTGCCCAACCTCAATGCCTCCTCCAGCTTTGGCGTGAACATTGGCCAAACCATTGACCCCTTCACCAACCAATTCGCCACGGACGCCATCCAGTCCAGCAATTTTGGATTGAGCTCTGGATTGACCTTGTTCAATGGGTTCCAGAACCATTTGAACCTGCGTCGGGCCAAATTGGGGTTGGAGCTGGCGGCCACCAACACGGAGGTGGCCCGCAACGCTTTGGCCCTGAGCCTAGCCTCCGCCTACCTCAACGTTCTCTTTCAAAAAGAATTTCTGGGGATCGCCCAGCTCAATGCCAGCGCCACCGCACGGCAAGTGGAACGTGTCCAGACCTTGGTCGATGCGGGTGCGGCAGCGGAAAGCGACCTGTTGGACGTCCTGGCCCAAAAGGCCACCGACATCAGCTCCGTCGTCAATGCAGAAAATGCTGTGACACTGGCCCGTCTGAACTTGGCCCAATTGCTTCAATTGAAGGGCCAGGAAGCGGAAGAGCTCGATGTGGCTCCTCCTGCCGCGAACCTGATCGAGAGCACCCAACTGCCCACGAGTGCAGAGGGAGCGGTGGCCTATGCACTGAAACAGTTCCCGGACATGCGTGCTGCTGAATTGGGGGTCACGGACGCCTATCTCGGCTTGGACCTTGCCAAGGCTGCCCGCCTTCCACGCGTGGTGGGGTCCTTCAGTTTGGGGTCGGGCTATTCCCAAAACCGTCTCGAACAAATCGGTGAATCCACCACCACCTTCTATGAAATTGCGACCACCACACCTGGCGTCTTTCTCACAGCTCCTGTAGCGGATGACTCCGACGTGTCCTTTGAAACGATGTCGTTCCAAGACCAGCTGAGCAACAACCTCAACCAAAGTGTTTTCTTTTCACTCAGCCTGCCCTTGTTCAACAACTTTGGCATCTACGCTGGCATCGAACGCGCGAAAGTCGACGTCCTTTCTGCCCAACTCAGCAAGGAACAGACCGCACAATCCCTGACCCAAACGGTGCAGACTTCATGGGCTGACGCAAGGGCGGCTGAACGCACCTTTGAGGCCAACGACCAAGCCCTGGAGGCTGCTGAATTGGCGATGACAAATGCCGAAGCGCGGTTTGAAGCAGGTGCCATTTCAGCCTTGGAATATGCCGATGCCCGCACCCGCTTGGACAACGCAAGGATCAACGCCTTGAGGACACAGTATGACTTCGTGTTCAAAACGCGCATTTTGGATTTTTACCTCGGACGACCGCTTAGCCTCTGAACCATGAAAAACAAGAAACTCTTGCTCGGAATCGGGGCGCTGGTCCTTCTTTTGGTGGCCGCGGCACTGTTGCGCGGTGGAAGCCGCGAACTGCCTTCGGTCAGCACCGCGAAGGTCACTTTCCGCGACCTCGTAGAGCGCGTGAGCGCAAGCGGCAAAATCCAACCGGAGATTGAGGTCAAAATCACGGCAGAAGTCAACGGTCAAATCACCCAACTTCCCGTGAAGGAAGGGGATGTCGTGGCCCAAGGCGATCTTCTGGTCCAGCTCAACCCCGACATCTACGATGCCGCGCTCTTGCGCGCAGAGGCCTCCCTGAATTCAGCACGCTCCAACCTCGCCTCCGCCCGTGCCCAAGTTGCCCAAGGCGAAGCCAATTTCTTCGCCGCCACCAAGGCCTTTGAGCGTGGGGAGGCTTTGCTCCTGCAAAAGGTGATTTCCCAAGCAGAGTTTGACCAAACGCAGGCGTCTTATCTGACCACCAAGGCCAATGTCACGAGCTCAGAGGAGAATGTCCGGAGTGCTGAATTCGCCATTCGCAGTGCAGAAGCTTCTGTCCAAGAAGCCAAAGACAACCTGGGCAGGACCACACTCCGAGCTCCGCAGGC
>CALKGQ010000031.1 GCA_938085425.1 uncultured Flavobacteriales bacterium | reverse complement strand
TTGTATTCCCGGACCTTGTCGCTCAAGAACAGGGTGCCCATGCGGGACATGGTCTTGACGGCCTTCAGTCGACTGTCCACCTTTTTGTGAGGATGGGCAAAGACCAAGATGGTCGACGGCACAGGGTCACTGGCGTACGCTTCGAGCTTGGCCATGTCGTCCTTGCGCTTCCACATCCTCATGTCTTGGGCCTCCTTCACAAGCACCAACTGCCGGTCGGCCATCATCGGAAAGCGACGGGCGGCTGCGAGGACCTCGTCCACACTGGTGTCCCTGCCGTACAGAACCGTTTCGTTGAAATCCTTGAAACTCTCTTCCACGACGCTGGCCAGCAAGGCCTCGACAATTTCCGAGATGAAGAAGGGCTCTTCACCATGCAGCACATACACCGGGGACCACTGTTCCGATTGGATGTTTCTCAAAATCTGACGATGCGGCATGGCACGAAGGTACTGTCGGGCAGGTTTCAGAAGTAGTTTCGTGCCATGGACCACAGCCCTCCATCCTTGCAATGGCCTCCGGCACCCCTTCAGACCCGGACCAATTCCACGGGAAAAATGGAGGTCTTGTGTTTGGCCCGCCGCAGTTGGGTGAAGTTGGAACCCGAAGAATGGGTCCGCCAGCACGTCATCCACCACTGCGCTGAGGTCCTGGGCTACCCCCTAGGTTGCATGGCAGTCGAACACAGGCTTCAACTCAACGGGATGGAACGCAGGGCAGACATCGTGTGCTTCACGACCGACGGAAAACCCCGTTTGCTGGTGGAGTGCAAGGCCCCGGAGGTACCCATTCAACAAGACGCCGTGTCGCAAGCGGCACGGTACAATTTGGTCCTGAAGGTCCCGGTCCTTCTCGTCACAAATGGCCAAAAACACATCGCTTTCGAGGTCGACGCGAAGGGCCAAGCCACCCCTTTGAAGGTGCTTCCTGCATGTCCTTCCGTCTGAGCGGGCCTCCTTGCGTACTTTCGCACCGCAATGAAGATCACAGACATTCTCGCCATCGCCGGCAAGCCCGGCTTGTACAAGGTGCTTGCCTCAGGCAGCGCCAGCATCGTTGTTGAAAGCATGATGGACCAAAAGCGCTCCAGCGTGCCAGGTACGGCAAGGGTCAGCAATTTGGCCGACATCACCATGTACACCCAAGAGAACGATGTCCCCTTGCGGGAGATTTTGAACCGCATCCACGAAAGCCAAAAGGGAGAGGCAGGTCCTTCCCACAAAGAGAGCGCCCAAGCCATCCGCGACTTTGTCGACGGCATCGTGCCTGAATTGGACCACGACCGCGTGTACCAGAGCGACCTCAAAAAATTGGTCCAGTGGTACAACCTCTTGACCGCTCAGTCCGCCTTCCCATTGGAAGAAGCAGAGCCTGCAGAAAAGGAAGAAGCGGAAAAGAAAAAGAAGCCAGCAGCGAAGAAAAAAGCAGCAGCGTCGAAGGCAGCGAGCAAAGCGAAGCCCAAAACCTCTGCCGGGAAAAAGCCTGCAGCGAAAGCCACCAAAAAGGGCAAGGTATGAGCGTGAAGGTGACGGTCATTGGGGCGGGAACCATGGGCAACGGGATTGCCCATGTCTTTGCACAAGCTGGCCACGACGTCATTCTGATGGACCGTTCCGCCGATGCGCTTGAACGTGCCATGGGCACCATCGGCAAGAATTTGGACCGAATGGTCGCCAAGGAGAGGATTTCCCAGGCGGACAAGGACGGTGCGCTCGCGCGCTTGACCACCTCCACAGACTTAGGTGCTGCAGTGGCCCAAGCAGAATTGGTGGTGGAAGCCGCCACCGAAAACACCGAGCTCAAGCTCAAGATTTTTGCAGACCTCGATGCTGCGGCTCCAGAAGGGTGCATTTTGGCCACGAACACAAGCTCCATTTCCATCACGCAAATTGCCGCGGCGACCCAACGTCCGGACAAAGTGATTGGAATGCACTTCATGAATCCTGTCCCTGTGATGAAGCTCGTCGAAGTCATCCGTGGCTATGCGACCAGCGACGCCATCTGCGAGAAGGTCATGACGCTGAGTGCACAATTGGGCAAGGCGCCTGTGGAGGTGAACGATTATCCGGGTTTCGTGGCGAATCGGATTTTGATGCCCATGATCAACGAAGCCATCCTCACACTGCACGAGGGCGTGGCAGGCGTGACGGAAATCGACACGGTCATGAAGCTGGGCATGGCCCATCCCATGGGGCCTCTTCAATTGGCCGACTTCATCGGGCTCGACGTTTGTCTGAGCATCCTTCGCGTTTTGCACGAAGGGTTGGGCATGGACAAGTACGCACCCTGTCCCCTGCTCGTCAACATGGTGACCGCCGGCAAACTCGGGGTCAAATCGGGCGAGGGTTTCTACGTGCACACAAGAGGGTCCAAGGACCTCGTCGTGGCGCCGACTTTCACCAAGTAAGTCCTTCCTTCCTACCTTGGGCCCATGGCCCATCCCAAACGTCTTTCCGATTGGCGAGAGCGCCTGCATGTCGTCATTTTTGAGGCGGACACACCTGCTGGCAAGCGCTTCGATGTGGCCTTGCTTTGGGCCATCCTCCTGAGCGTGGCCGCCGTGCTGGCCGAGAGCGTGGAGTCGGTCAGAACAACTTGGGGGGAGGAGCTTCGCGTGGCTGAATTCGTGTTCACCGCGCTCTTCACACTCGAGTACATCCTGCGGCTTCTCGCGGTGCGACGCCCCCTGAAATACGCGTGGAGCTTCTACGGATGGGTGGACTTGCTGAGCATCTTGCCCACCTTTGTGGAGGTCTTGGTGCCTGGCGCCGCCAGCCTGAGGATTGTGCGCATGCTGCGCCTCTTGCGTGTGTTCCGCGTCTTGAAGTTGGTCGGGTTCCTACAAGAAGCCCAAACCCTCCGTACCGCCCTCTACGCAAGCCGACGCAAAATCGTCGTCTTCTTGTCTGCCGTGCTGGTCTTGGTGACACTGCTCGGCACAGTGGTGTACATGGTGGAAGACCACGAGGCGGGGTTCACCAGCATACCGCGGTCCATCTATTGGGCCATTGTGACCGTGACCACCGTCGGCTATGGCGACATCGCCCCACAAACCATTCCCGGCCAAATCCTCGCCTCCCTGATGATGATCCTGGGCTACGCCATCCTCGCCGTTCCGACGGGCATTGTGGGCGCTGAATTGGCCCGGAGCTCCTTCGCCTCCTCCAGCACACAGGCTTGTCCAAGTTGTGGCAAGGAGGGACACGACGAGGATGCCGTCCATTGCAAGCATTGCGGCGCCCCTCTGTGAGGGGATTGCCGGGTGGTCCGTATTTTGGCCTCCAAACCTAAACGTCTCTCAACGATTTCTGCATCTCTAGACCCCATGAATCAACCGACTCGCCTGTTCGATTTCCCACGTTATCAGTTGGCCAACAAGCCACAAGACGTGATGATGACCATGCCCAACGACGGGAACCGTGTCACCCTCTCCACCGCACAGTTTGTGGAGCAGATGGACGCCGTTTCTCGTGGGTTGATTGCCATGGGCATGAAGCCAGAAGAAAAGGTGGCCTTGATCAGCCACAACAACCGTTGCGAGTGGAACATCATGGACCACGGCATCATGCAAGCAGGTGGCATCGATGTGCCCATCTACCCCACCATGACGGAAGAGGATTACAAGTACATTCTCACCCACAGTGGCGCCAAGTATTGCTTTGTCAGCAATGCAGAACTGCATGCGAAAGTCATGGCGGTCAAAGACCAATGTCCCGACTTGGAAGAAGTCTTCACCTTTGAGAAGGTGGAAGGCGCAAGGCACTGGTCGGAGGTGTCCGCGGCTGGTTCTGACGCGCAACAAGCGGAGTTGGACGCACGGCGCGACGCCGTCGATCCCGCCCAGCTGGCGACCATCATCTACACGTCGGGCACGACTGGACTTCCCAAGGGCGTCATGCTGTCCCACAACAATGTCGCGAGCAACGTGCTGATCGCTCAACCGAGGGTGCCGGCTGTGGATCCCAACATGGATTACCGCGTCTTGAGCTTCTTGCCCGTATGTCACATTTTCGAGCGGATGCTTCACTATTTGTACATGTACATGGGCGCCCAAATCCATTTTGGCGACAGCTTGGAAACCATCAAGGAAGACCTCAACCACACCCAACCCATCATGTTCACGGCGGTGCCGCGCCTCTTGGAAAAATTCTACGACGGCATTGTGGCGAAAGGCCGAGCAGCTGGCGGGGTGAAAGCCGCCATCTTCAATTGGGCGGTGGGTGTCGCGCTCGAGTGGGATCCAAACAAAGGCGGATTGTACCACATGAAATTGAACCTTGCCCGGAAACTGGTCTTTGGCAAGGTGAAAGAAGCCTTGGGGCTGAGCGGCATCGAAGCCGTGGCGTGCGGTTCTGCGGCCTTGCAACCACGCTTGGCGCGGTTCTTCAACGGAGCGGGAATCACCGTGTTGGAAGGCTACGGCTTGACAGAGACTTCCCCAGTGGTCAGTGTGAACACCACCAACGGTGACAACATGCTGCGCATTGGGAGTGTTGGAAAATTGGCCGATGGTATCAGCGTTCAGATTGCGTCGGACGGCGAAATCCTCGTCCAAGGTCCCAACGTCATGATGGGCTATTACAAGGACGCAGAGAAAACGGCCGAAGTGCTGAAGGACGGCTGGTTCCACACAGGAGACATCGGCGTCATCGAGGATGGCTTCCTGCGCATCACCGACCGCAAAAAGGAAATTTTCAAGACGTCAGGGGGCAAGTACGTGGCCCCAACCCTCTTGGAGAATGCACTCAAGGCCTCCCTCTTCATCGAGCAAGTCATGGTGGTGGGCGAAAACAGGAAGCACCCCGCTGCCCTGCTGGTGCCCGATGCCGTGGTGGTGGAAGAGTGGTGCAACCGCCACGACCACGCCTTCCCAGGACTGGACGGCATTGCGCAAGACGAACGGATCCGTAAGCGTTTGGAGCAAGAGGTCAATGACTTGATGGAGCCCTTTGCCAAATGGGAGCAAGTGAAGAAGGTGCATTTCTTGCCCGCACCTTTGACCATTGACGGTGGCGAATTGACCCCGACCCTGAAGCTCAAGCGGAAGCCCATCATGAAGAAGTACGCCGACGCCATTGAAGGCCTCTACGGCGCCTCTTGATGCTGGACATCCTGCAAAACTGGGACACCGCGCTTTTTTTGGCCCTCAACGGCCTTGCGCCTGCTTGGGACGCCTTTTTCTGGTGGGTGAGCGTTCCATGGACTTGGACCCCACTCTATCTGCTCTTGGTCCTGGCCGTGTGCCGAAGGTTTCCAGCGCGGCGGTCCCGTCTTTGGGTGGCCATGGCGGTGGGACTGTGCCTGACCGGCACGGACGTGGTGTCGGCGCGGGTCCTGAAGCCAGGCGTCGCGCGCCTGCGTCCGTCCCATGAACCGTCTTTGGAAGAAGCCATTCACTTGGTCGAAGAACGCCCGGGCAAATGGTACCAAGGTGGTTCCTACGGATTCGTCTCCTCCCATGCCGCCAACCACATGGGGATGGCTTTGGTCTTTGGGACCATCCTCGGAGGGCCATGGCTCGTGGGCTTGTTGTTCTGGGCACTGCTCATCGGCTACAGCCGCATCCACCTTGGGGTGCACTATCCAGGCGATGTGCTTGGCGGGTTTCTCGTAGGCTGGGGCATGGCTGGGTTGGCCTTGCAACTTTTGGCGCGTTTCAACCAACATTCGACAACATCATGACAAGTTTGGGATGGATGACATGGCTGGCGGTTTTTGTGGGTGGTGGCCTCGGAAGCGTCATGCGCCTGGGCACCGGGCAAATTCTTGCCGCTCTCCTGCCCCAAGAATCGCATTGGTTTCCATGGGGGGTGCTTTCAGCCAACCTTTTGGCCACAGGACTCTTGGCTTGGTGCCTGGTGGCTGGAGGCGGCATTTGGGGGAAATCCTCGCCCGTGTGGTGGTTCATGACGGTCGGCGTGTGCGGGGGATTCAGCACGTTTTCTGCCTTCGCATGGGACACCATGCGCCTTTGGCAGCAGGGTGGCTGGCTTGTGGCTGGGCTCAATGTGGTGGTTTCGGTCGGTGGCTGCCTCTTTGTGGGCTGGTGGGTGTCCAAAACCTTTGCGACTTCATGAACTGGAGTTGATGCCATGCGACAGGGTCCGAACTATCTTGGCCCCACGATGAACACAAGATTGATTTTGTTGGCGATGCTCGCCGCCGGGTGCACGTTCGAAACCGATGTTCGGATCAGCACCTCCTCTCCTTCTTCTCCACCACGTTTGGTCGTGGGCATTACCGTGGACCAAATGCGCGCGGACTACCTGACGCGCTTTGGGGCGTGGGGCGACCCCGAGGCGCCAGGCACCTTTGGACGGGCTGGTTTTCGGCGCATGGTGGACGAGGGGTTTGCATGTCGGGACCACCACTTTGGGTACGCTCCAACCTACACGGGCCCTGGGCACGCCTCCATCTACACGGGAACCACACCCGTTGTGCACGGCATTGTGGGCAACAATTGGTACGACCGAAGCACCGCTGAAAGTGTCTACTGCGCGTCGGACGCCTCTGTGAAAGGGGTCGGCAATGCAGGGGTGGACATGGATGGCGAAGCCCTCGGATCCGCAGGACAAATGTCCCCCACACGGATGCTGTCGACCACGCTTGGGGATGAATGGAAGGTGGCCACAGGCGGCAAGGCGAAGGTGATTGGGATGAGCATGAAAGACCGTGGAGCCATCCTTCCTGCAGGCCACGCCGCGGACGGCGCCTTTTGGTTTTACGGCAAGGACTTGGGACAGTTCATCAGCAGCACCCACTACGGAGATTCCCTTCCCCGATGGGCCCGCGACTGGAACGACCTTGGCCGAAGCCAGCAATTGATGGACCTCGGATGGGACCGTTTTCACGAAGAGGCTGTGTACGCCGCTTGCCTTCCTGACAACAACCCTTATGAGGGTCCCTTCAAGGGAACACTGAAACCCACCTTTCCCTATGACCTGAATGCCCTTGCCGACCAAAATGGTGGCATGGACTTGCTCAAAGGCACCCCGGGGGGCAACACCTTGCTGGTGGACTTCGCCTTGGCAGCCATCGACGGCGAGGGGCTTGGGGACGACGACATCACGGACCTGCTCGCCGTCAGTTTCAGCGCGACCGACTACGTGGGCCACCGCGTCGGGCCCCATGCCCAAGAAACCATGGACATGTACCTCCGCCTCGACGCCGAATTGGCCAGGCTCTTTGACGCCTTGGACGACAAGGTGGGCGAAGGTCAATGGACCGCCTTCTTGACCGCTGACCATGGCGGCGCCAACGTTCCCTCGCACATGGCCTCTCTCGGCATGCCTGCGTCGTATTGGAAACCCGGCAACATGCTCGACGCGGTGGAGCAGGCCTTACAGGTTCAATACGGAAGCACCTCCAAGGACCGTCCTTGGATCCTGCGCCACAGCAACGATCAGATTTTCCTGAACCATCCTCTTTTGGCCCAGCGCGGCATCCACCGCGACGACATGGCCAGGTTCGTCGCTGAACAATGTGCCCCGCAAGAAGGCCTTAGCAAAGCCATCGCAGCATGCGATGCCCCTGCCTTGGCCGCCAACGACCCCGTGGTGGCCAGACTCCTCCGAGGACATCGTCCGGGACATTCTGGGGATGTGTTGCTGGTGCCCCAGCCAGGATGGATCGAATATGGCCCCACAGGCACGACCCACGGATCTGCCTTTGCCCACGACACCCATGTGCCTGCGTTGTTTTTGGGCTGTGGCGTGCGCCAAGGACAAACCTTCCAAACGACCTACATCAGGGACATCGCCCCGACTGTGGCGCAGATCATGCAATCTCCCTATCCCAACGGCACCACAGGATCGCCCATTTCCGACCTCCTGAATGACGGCATCCGATGAGCCAGGTTCACGTTGAACTGACCCGCCGTCAAAAGGAGCAACGCCTTCACTTCAGGGCGACCTTTCCACCGCGCAAAGGCAGCTGGACCCTTCAACTCCCCACTTGGCGCCCTGGGCGCTATGAATTGGGCAACTTCGCGCAATACGTGATGTGGGTGGAGGGAGTGGACGCCGAAGGCGAGCGCGTGCGGCTGTCCAAATCAAGCCTCCATTCATGGACTGTTCCCGAAGGGATCCTGGTCGTCGAATGGCTCTTTCATGCGGACATTTTGAATGCCGGGTCCACATGCGTCGAAGACGGTTTGTTCTATGTGAATCCCGTCAACTGCTTCATGTACGACTTGGAACGACAAGACGAGGGCTTCTTGATTCACTTGAAGGACTTGGAGGTGCGGGAGACTTCAGATGAAGGGTGGGCTCTGGCCACCGCCATGCCTTGGCATGCCGAAGGAGGCCACCCCGTCTTGGAGGCCAAAAACGTGCAACACCTGATGGATTCACCTTGGATGGCTTCTCCCAAGATGTGGCACGACAGCTATCTTGAGCAAGGCGTGGAGTTCCATGTCTGGGTCCACGACACCCTTCCCTCCGATCCGGAGAAATTCATGGCCGACCACGTGGCGTTCACGCGTGCTCAATTGTCCTATTTTGGTTCGTTTCCGGTTCCCTCCTACCATTTCCTCTACTTGTTCCCCGACCGCGACGTGCGTCATGGGGTTGAACATGAGGACAGTACGGTCATTGCCTTGGGGCCTGCAGAGAGGGTGAAGTCCGAAGAGGGCTACATGGAAATCATTGGCATTGCCAGCCACGAATTGTACCACGCGTGGAACGTGAAGCGCATTCGTCCTGCCGAATGGATGCCCTACGACTTTGCCAACGCGCGCCCCTCGGAACTGGGCTACATCGCGGAGGGCGTGACCACCTACATGGGCGACTTGTTTCTCTTTGAGGCTGGCATCGTGAACTTGGAAGGTTGGTGCCAATTGATGACCCGACTCTTGGAGCGTCACCTGAACAACCCGGGCAGAAAGAACCTCAGTGTGGCTGCTTCGAGCTATGACACTTGGCTCGACGGCTACAAGATGGGGGTCCAAGGCAGAAAAGGAAGCATTTACGTGGAAGGAGCGGTTTTGGCCTTCCTGTGCGACACCCGCATCATGTCTTTGACCCAAGGGCAATCCTCCTTGAGCACCGCCATGAAGCTCCTCTGGGAGCGGCACGGCAAGCCAAGGGAAGGACTGACGGCAGACATGTACTGGAATGCCCTGGAAGAAGTTGCGGAGGCCCCGCTGCAAGACTTGCGGGAGCGCCATGCAGAGGGCACCGAAGACACCTGGAAGGCCTTGGTGGAAGCCATGGGTACGCAAGGATTGACCTTGTCCCAAAGTCGTGACGACAAGGGCATCACCCGCGTTCATTTGTCCCCTTCCAAGGGATAAAGATGGAGAGAGATTCTTGGGGTCAGAGGCCCTCTGCCCCCCCCATCGCATACCGGATGAGATTGGCGCCCATCCGCAAAGCTGCGAGCCTTACTTCCTCTGAATCACGGTGCACCTGAGGGTCTTCCCAACCGTCACCCAAATCGCATTCGTGGTCGTAAAAACATACGAGGCGTCCATCGTGGAACAGACCAAATCCACGAGGAGGCAAGTCGTCGTGTTCGTGGATTTTGGGCAGCCCTTCTGAGAAGTCGTATTGCTGGTGGTACACCGGATGGTCAAAAGGAACTTCCACCCAATCCAAATCGGGAAAGACCTTGGCCATGGCTGCCCGTACATAGGGATCCATGCCGTAGTTGTCGCTGATGTGCAAAAAGCCTCCAGACTGCAAGTAGCTTCTCAATTGCTCAGACTCGCGGTTGGAGAGCACCACATTGCCATGCCCCGTCATGTGCAACCATGGATGGTTGAAGAGCTCCGTCGAGCCCACCTCCACATAGGGAACATCTGCGCTCAGCTCCATGCCCATCTCCTCGTTGCAAAACCGCACCAAGTTGGGGACGGCAGTGGGGTTGGCATACCAGTCGCCTCCTCCCCTGTATTGCAAGACCCCGACCTGGACATCGGCCACCGTTTGGCCGCAAGCCACGCCGCTCCAACCCAAGGCTGAACACAACAGCAACGCCCAAAGCCCTCCTTTATGGATGTCCAAAATGCCAAAGAAGGTTGCTTGATTCATGCCGCGAAGGTAGCCCCACACCCCAAATCCACAAGGCCTTTCGCGCGGTTCGCCTCGGTTTTTTTGTTATATTCGCGCACCTGAATTTGAACCCTAGCGATCATGCAGAATAAAAACATCCTTGTCGTTTTCACCGTGCTGTTGGCCTTGGCGACGTTGTACACCCTTTCATTCAACTGGGTGGCAAGTGGATACGAAGCCACAGCGGATGAATACGGCGCCTATGTGGCCGATTCCTTGGAAAGTGCCGAAGCACTCGGCGACATGTCGTACGAAGAAGTGGCGGCCCAAGCGGCCCGTGAATTCCTCCGCGACAGTGCCACGGCCGAGATTTACCCGGTTTTTGACCACTCTTACCGACACGTCAAGGAGCAGGAACTCAACTTGGGCCTTGACCTGAAAGGAGGCATGAGCGTCACGCTCGAGGTCAGCCTGCCAGATTTGATCATTGCTTTGTCTGACTACAGCGACAATGCCGATTTCCGCGGATCGTTGTCCGATGCCAAGGCATTGCGCAAATCCACAGGGGACGACTTTGTGACGTTGTTCGAGCGAACTTGGACGGAGCGAGGCCCTGAGGTCGAGCTGTGGAGAATCTTCCACAACATGGAGAACAAGGACCTCTTCCCTGCCAAAAGCACAGACGAAGAAATTTTTGCCATCCTTCGGACGGAAGCGCAGACGGCCATTGACAACACCGAGAGCATCATCCGCAAGCGGATCGACCAACTCGGTGTCGCACAGCCCAACATCCAAAAACTGCAGAATGGACGCATCCTCGTGGAGCTTCCTGGCATCGACGACCGCGAACGCGCTCGGAAACAACTGAAGAGCACAGCCAACCTCGAATTCTGGGAGACCTACTTCAACGATGAGGTCATTGGCAGGCTCGGTGCCGCGAACGAGGCATTGGCCCAGTCGATGAGCCCTGAGCTGTTTGGAGAAGATGCTCCAGCGGACTCTTTGTTGACCCAAGATGAGCTTCGTGCCAAAAATCCGTTGTTTGCAGTGTTCCAAATGGAACTCGGCCGCCGCTCACCCGTTGTGGGCTACACACTGGCGAGCGACACGAACCGCGTGAACGACTTGCTGAATCAATCTGTGGCGCGTGAGGCACTTGGAAGCGATCTGCGCTTGCTCTGGGAGGCCAAGCCTGCCACCAACGTCGCCCAACTCTACGCCATCAAGGACCTTTCCGGAAAGGGAAAGGCTGAGCTAGGGGGCAAAAGCATTGTCGACGCACGTGTCTCGTACGACGAGATTGGAGATGTCGTCGTCAGCATGACGATGAACAGCGAAGGTGCATTGGCATGGGGCGCCATGACAGAACGTTGCTCCAAGGAGAACAACCGCGCCGTCGCTGTGGTCCTCGACAACTTGGTCTTCAGCGCACCCAACGTGCAAACCGCCATCACCAATGGACGTTCCCAGATCAGTTTTGGCGCCGGTCAATCGGCCGAACAAAAACTGGCGGAAGCCGAAGACCTTGCGGGACTCTTGAAAGCCGGATCCCTCCCCGCCCCTGCGCGCATCGTTGACGAAGTCAGCGTGGGACCGCAGCTCGGTGAAGAAAACATCACAGCTGGTTTGAGCTCCTTCCTCATCGCCTTGCTTGTGGTGCTGGCCTACATGATCTTCTACTACCTTGGAGCGGGCATCGTGTCCAACATCGCCTTGATCGCCAACTTGTTCTTCCTGATTGGAGCTTTGGCCTCTCTCGGAGCGGCACTGACCCTGCCAGGCATCGCCGGCATCGTGTTGACCATCGGCATGGCGGTTGACGCCAACGTGCTGATTTACGAACGCATCCGAGAAGAAATGCGCGGAGGAAAGGGCCTGATGGTTGCATTGAAGGAAGGATATTCAAAAGCCTACAGTGCCATCATTGACGCCAACATCACCACGTTGTTGACGGCCTTTGTGCTCTATTCCTTCGGAAGTGGAGCCATTCGAGGGTTCGCAACCACACTGATCATTGGCATCTTCACTTCGCTCTTCAGCGCAGTGGTGCTGACGCGGTTGATTTTCTTCTCTCGATTGGAGAACAAGAAGAACATCACCTTCTACACGGAAGCCACAAAAAACTGGTTCACCAACACCGCCGTCAATTTCATGGGCAACCGCCGTCGATTCTACGCTCTCAGCGCCATTGTGGTCATCGCAGGCATCGGTTCCCTCGTGACCAAAGGCTTGAACTACGGTGTGGAATTCTCTGGAGGAACGACCTTCGACGTGTCCTTTGACGGAGCTGTCGATGCCGAGGCTGTGCGTGGCGCATTGGCCAACGCGTTCGCTGAAGACGGCGTTCCTGGCAATCCATTGGTGCAGACCAAGGACTCCCCTGAGAAGCTCCGCATCATGACCAATTTCTTGATCGACAGCGAGGCTGAGGACGTGGACGAGCGCATCAACGGAGCTTTGGCAGATGGCCTTGAAACCATTGGCATGGACTACACCGTCGACATGTACAACAAGGTGGACAGCACGATTTCTGACGACTTCAGAAGCGGTGCCCAAAACGCGACACTCTTCTCCTTGGTCATCATTTTCTTGTACATCTTCTTCCGCTTCCGCAAGTGGCAGTACGGATTGGGGGCCTTGGTCGCCATGATCCACGATGTGATTGTGGTGTTGGCCGTGTTCTCCATTTTCTGGGGGGTCTTGCCATTCACCATGGAAATCGACCAGGCATTCATTGCCGCCATTCTGACCGTCATTGGATACTCTATCAACGACACGGTGGTCGTCTTTGACCGTATCCGTGAATACGTGGGGCTGTATGGCAACAAGAAGGACGACGAAGAATTGATGAACAGTGCGCTCAACAGCACGTTGAGCCGGACCATCAACACCTCCCTCTCGACGTTTGTCGTGTTGCTGACCATTTTCTTGTTTGGCGGAGACAACATCAAAGGTTTCGTATTCGCCTTGATGGTAGGTGTGGTGGTTGGAACGTACAGTTCCATCTTCATTGCCACGCCAAGCGTCTTGGACTTCAGCAAGCGTCTTGCGAAGTGATGGGCAGCTGAATCCGAATCTCGTTTTTGAAGAAAAGCCAATCCTCAGGGGTTGGCTTTTTTCATGCTTTTGTGCCAGGCTGCCCGCAAGGCGATTGCTTTTCGTCGAGTGATTCAGTCGATTCGTTGTGCAAAACAGTGGTTTCGTTGGGAATATTTTGTATTTTAACGAGTTCAACACGACGAAACACGAGTTCCATGGATTGTCTTCACAACAGCGACTTCAATACTGGTGCGGCTTTCACAGGCAGCACACATCGTTCCCCTGTCCTGACCTCCCTACGCATCTTGATGCTTTTGGGAGGTTTTTTCTGTTTGGGAGGTGGATCTGTTGCTTGGGCTGACCCTGGTTGCACCAACCCTCTGGCCTGCAACTATGACGAGGCAGCAACAGAAGACAATGGCTCCTGCGATTACGTGTCCTGTTTGGTGTTTGGATGCACCAACCCTTCAGCATGCAACTTTGATGCGACCGCGGACTACAGTGACGGATCTTGCGAATACTCGACTTGCGCAGGTTGCACCAACGACGCTGCGTGCGATTACGATCCCGAAGCGACGATTGCAGGCCCTTGCAACGATTTCGATTCCTGCTACGGATGTACAAACGCTGAAGCTGGCAACTTCGATCCAGATGCAGCTTTTGACGATGGATCTTGCGAAGTGCTTGGTTGCACCATTGTAGGCGCTTGCAACTACGACGTGTCCGCAAACACCAACGACGGTTCCTGTGATTTCTTTTCTTGCCTCCCCAGCGGATGTTTGAATCAAAATGCCTGCAACTATGACGCAAATGCCATTGTCAGCGATGGATCCTGTGAGTTTCCAGAGAGCGGTTACGATTGCGACGGAGAATGTTTGGCCGACAGCGATGGAGATGGGGTTTGTGACCCTTTCGAAGTTTCCGGTTGCACCGACTCTGACGCATTGAACTTTGAGGAAGGAGCCACAGAAGACGATGGCTCCTGCATTGCTGTCGTCAATGGTTGTGACGACCCCACGGCCTGCAATTACAATCCTTCGGCCAACACAGACGACGGTTCTTGCGACTATGATTCTTGCACGGGGTGCCTGAGCCCTTCCGCTTGCAACTACGACGCCACGGCCATCTATGCTGGAACGTGCGAATTCCCTGACTCGGGGTACGATTGTGAGGGCAACTGCTCTCTCGATTCGGACGGAGATGGGGTGTGCGACCCCTTCGAGGTTTTGGGCTGCACCAATGATGGCGCCTGCAACTTTGATCCACTCGCCACAGAACTCGATGGTTCATGTGACTTTGACACCTGTGCTGGGTGCACCAACTCCTTTGGCTGCAACTACGACCCGGACGCCACCATTGACGATGGCAGCTGCGATTATTTTTCCTGCATCACATTTGGTTGCACCACAGAGAATGCTTGCAACTTTGACCCAGAAGCAAACTACGCGGACGGCAGCTGTGAATTTGTGACTTGTGCTGGCTGCACGAATCCCGCAGCTTGTGATTATGATTCAGAAGCCACCATCAGCGCACAATGCACCGATTTTGAATCTTGTGTTGGATGCTTGGACCCAGAGGCGGACAACTACGACCCCGAGGCCACACAGGCAGGTGAAACTTGTTTGTTCTCCGGTTGCACCATCCCAGCTGCATGCAACTACGATGCATCGGCCAATTCCGACGACAGCTCATGTGAATATGAGAGCTGTGCAGGATGTCTGAATGAAATCGCCTGCAACTACGATGCCGAAGCCACCTTGTCTGGGCCTTGCGAATTTGCGGACAATGGCTACGACTGTGAGGGCAATTGTTTGGTCGACTCCGACGGGGATGGCATTTGCGATCCATTCGAAGTCTTGGGATGCACCAATCCTGAAGCTGTGAACTTTGACAATGAAGCGACAGATGACGATGGTTCATGCTTCATTCTCGTCGACGGCTGCATTGATCCCTCGGCATGCAACTTTGACGAATCTGCCAACAACGACGATGGGTCATGTGAGTTCACATCTTGTGAAGGATGCTTGAATGAAAGTGCCTGCAACTACGATCCTACCGCCCTCTACCCCGGGGCCTGTGAATTCCCTGAGTACGCCTACAACTGCGACGGCTCGTGCATTGCCGACAATGATGGAGACGGCATTTGCAACCCTTTTGAAGTGCCTGGGTGCACGGCAGAAGACGCTTGCAACTATGATGACGAGGCCACCGATGACGACGGCTCTTGTGACTTCATCACTTGCAATGTTCCTGGTTGCACCAACCCCTTTGCATGCAACTATGATGAGGAAGCTGTGATCGACGATGGAACGTGTGATTTCATTTCATGTTTGTCTTTTGGCTGTACGAATGAAGTCGCCTGCAACTTTGACCCTGAAGCCAACTTCAACGATGGCTCTTGCGAATACAGCACTTGTGCCGGTTGCACGAATCCTCTTGCCTGTGATTACGACCCAGCGGCGACCATTGCCAACGGATGCACAGATTACAGTTCATGTTACGGTTGCACAGATCCTGAAGCAGGCAACTACGATGCCAGCGCGACTCAGGACGATGGCTTGTGTCAATTCCCGGGTTGCACGGTCGAGGGCGCTTGCAACTTTGATGCCGAAGCGAATTTCGACGACGGCAGCTGTGACTTTTTCTCCTGCTTGGTGAGCGGTTGCTTGACTGAAACAGCCTGCAACTACAATCCTGACGCCCAACTTCCGGGACCTTGTGAATACCCAGAGTCCGGCTATGATTGTGAAGGAGTTTGCCTCGCAGACAGCGACGGAGATGGAGTGTGTGACCCTTTTGAGATTTCTGGTTGCACCGATCCCAACGCGATCAACTTCGAGGTTGACGCCACCGAAGACAACGGCTCTTGCATCCTTCCTGTGGAGGGCTGCACCGATTCCGGCGCCTGCAACTATGATGCCGCGGCCAATGTGGACGACGGTACTTGTGAATTCGAGTCATGCATTGGATGCTTGGCTTCTACCGCATGCAACTACGATGAAAATGCGATCTACCCTGGGGACTGCATCTATCCTGACATGGGCTATGACTGCGAGGGCAATTGTCTGAGCGACTTTGATGGCGACGGTGTTTGTGACCCCTTTGAAGTCCTTGGATGTGACGACCCCAATGCCATCAACTTTGACCCCAATGCCACACAAGATGACGGGACTTGCATCCCGATTGTGGAAGGCTGTACAAATGCAGATGCTTGCAACTACAATGAAGACGCCAATGTCGAAGACGAGAGCTGCGATTTTGAAAGTTGCGTTGGGTGTTTGAGCCCAAGTGCCTGCAACTTTGATCCAGAGGCCACCGTTGCAGGAGAATGTGTGTTCCCTGAGTTGGGCTACGGATGTGATGGCATTTGTTTGGAGGACAGCGACGAGGATGGTGTCTGTGATTTGTTTGAAATCGCGGGATGCACGGATTCTGAAGCCTGCAACTACGACCCCAACGCAACAGATGACAACGGCTCATGCTTTGACGCCCTTGATGGTTACGATTGTGAAGGCAATTGCCTGGAAGACCAGGATGCCGATGGCATTTGTGACCCTTTTGAATTGCCACCCGTGTTGTCTCTTCCTGCCGATACTTTGGCAGAGTGTGGAGCTGACTTACCAAGTGCCGTTGCGAGCGGTGGGTGTTCTGAACCAGTGATCACCTTTGAAGATCAAAACATCCCAGGCAACTGCGATGGCAACTACACCGTCATTCGCACCTGGACGGCGAGTGACAATTGTGGAAACAGCACAAGCAAGGCTCAAACCATCATTTTCCAAGACACTACACCTCCTGCGTTCACCTTTGTTCCTGAAAACTACACCTCTGAATGCTCCGATGAACTGGTTTTGGGAGATGCAGAGGCCAATGACATTTGCAGCTCATTCAGCATTTCTGTCACCTCTGTCACAACGGATGGCGATGCAACAGGAAACTATACTGTGGTGCGCACCTTCACGGCCACAGATGACTGCGGCAACAGCTCCTCGGCGCAGCAGACCATTACGGTGCAAGACACAACTGCGCCTGAGTTCACCTCAGTGCCAGCGGACTACACCAGCGAGTGCTCGGACGACTTGATCCTCGACGACGCAACAGCATCTGACAACTGTGGT
>CALKGQ010000030.1 GCA_938085425.1 uncultured Flavobacteriales bacterium | reverse complement strand
GTTGGTCCTGTTGGTCCTGTTGGTCCTGTTGGTCCTGTTGGTCCTGTTGGTCCTGTTGGTCCTGTTGGTCCTGTTGGTCCTGTTGGTCCTGTTGCTGCATCATACGCTTCGCAAGGGCCAAATTGTGGCGCGCGTCAACATTGCCAGGTTGGATGCGCAAGGCATCCTTGGCGTGCTGCGCGGCGAGGTCGGGACGTTGGTCCATCAGTGCGCTCACCGAGGCATTGTAGTGCGCATTCTCAGCAAGGCTCAATGGGCCGAGACGTTTGGCGGCACGTTCAAAGCTCTGGGTCGCTGAGGTCCATTCCTCTGCCTTCATTTGGGCGCACCCTTGGTTGTACAAAGCCACGCCGCTGGCATCCATGTCAGAGGCCGCAAGGCCAAAGGCTGCGATGGCTGCCTCCGTATCGCCCTCTTCAAAGGTCTGGGTGCCCTCCACCAAGTGCCCTTTCGTTTCCAAGGATTGGCCTTGCATCCACGGGGACCACAAAAGCAGAACGCATGCAGCCGCCCATGTTTTGCTGGTTCTGAATGGGCGCGAAGGCAGGAGGGATTCCAACAGCAAAAGGATGGCCGCGAGGATCAACCAAGGCATGAGCCAGTGCTCGTAATCCACAAACGTCACGGAGGCCACGGCGGCCGTTTCGAGATTCTCTTTGAAGTCCAAAAACGGGGTCAATTCCACAAAGCCTTGACCTGCACGAATGTAGGTGCCGCTGCCCGCCTGTGCGGATGCCAAAAGTGTGGATTCGTCCAACCGGGAGACCACGGGGTTGCCCGTGGCATCCTCTCGGAACCCGGAGGGCCGTCCCCTTGAGTCAAACGCAGGGATGGGGGATCCTTCGACGGTGGCCAGTCCCAAGAAATGCACAGATCCACCTTCCTCCGACACCTTCCGAGAGGCGGCCACAATGTCATCTTCGTGGTTTTCACCGTCGGTGATGACCACCACAGCTCGTGCAGCTTCGCTGTTCACATCAAATCCTTCCCAGCAGGTCTCGACGGCCCGGCCTACAGCTGTTCCTTGGACGCTGACCATCCCAGGATGCACCGATGCAAGGAACAATTTCACAGCCTCTGCATCTGTGGTCAATGGGCATTGCACATAGGCTTCGCCTGCGAACACCACCAAGCCAATCCTGTCGCCAGCAGTTTGGGCCATGAGCCGCTCGACCGTTCGCTTGGCAAGGTCCAAACGGGGCATGCCGACATCTTCTGCAAGCATGCTGTTGCTGACGTCCACGGCGACCATCAAGTCGACGCCTTCGGACTCTACCTCTTCGAGTTGGCTTCCCATTTTGGGGTCCAACCATCCAATGACCAGTGCCGCCAGGGCCCATCTCCAGAGCAAAAACTTCCATGCAGGCTGGAACAGCGTGTAACCCGAGAACACGGAATCCAACCTCGGGGCGTCTGCCAGTCTCTGGACGGCGCGATGTCTCCAACGGACGTGGAACACCATCAGCAAGGTGCTGAGGGTGGTGAGAAGGAGAAGAGGCCAGGAATCCATCCGTTCAAAGGTGAGGCTGGGCGCCAAGGCACGGGCAGAAATCCATGCGGCCGCCAGGCCTGCCCAAAAGAGACACTCCAAGAACAGGAGCAAGCCCAGAACAGGTCGTATGGAACCATACTTCTTCATGCCTGCAGCGATTTGAAGAGGGTCGTACGGAGCAGCATTTCCATGCCCATGGCAAAAAGGGCCAAGGCAATCCACGCTGTGCCTGCTTCGCTTTTGCGCTGGTAGCGAAGCACATTGAATTCCGTCTTTTCAAGGGCGTCAATCTCCGCGTAGATTTCCTTCAGTTTTTTCATGTTGGTGGCGCGGAAATATCGGCCGTCTGTCAATTCGGCAATGCGCTGCAAGGAGGGCTCGTCGATGCGGACATCGACCCAATCGTATTGGTAGGTTCCATTGGCGCGAATGGCCACAGGGCTCTTTGCTTTGCCGATGGTGCCAACCCCTATGGTGTACACCCGAATGCCATTGAGGCGCGCGAGTTGCGCAGCGTCTAGGGGTTCCATTTGGCCAGCGTTGTTCTCTCCATCTGTGAGCAGCACGATCACCTTGCTCTTGGCCTCCGACGCCCTCAAACGGTTCACGGCCACTGCGAGCCCCGTGCCGATGGCCGTCCCACCTTCGAGCATTCCTGTGTCCAAAGCCTTGATGCCATTCTTGACGACAATGTGGTCGGTCGTGATGGGCACCTGTGTAAAGGCTTCCCCTTCGTAGGCCACGACCCCTATGCGGTCGAAGGGGCGACGGTCCACAAATTCCATGGCCACCTCTTTGGCAGATTCGAGGCGGTTGGGCCTGAAATCCTTGGAGAGCATGGAGGCACTCAAGTCCATGGACAGCACAAGATCGATGCCTTCCCGTGTCATGTTTTCGACGGTGGATGCTGTTTGGGGCCTGAACAGGGCCACCGTCAGGGCGGCCAAGGCCATGGTGCGCATCGCCCTTGGCCATTCGAGCATGACGTTTGCCACCATTTCCGACCGATTCGATGGCGCAGGTACGTCGGAGGACCACTGGGCCTGGGCCCACCGCAAGCGAAGGGGGCGGAAGATCCTGCTTGGGATGAACATCAGCCCCAGGTGCACCAGAAGGGTCAATGCGCCAAGCCATCCCCATGGTTCGGCCCACTCGACGCCTGAACGGAACACCGCCCAAGCCATCCCAACCCCAAGGAGAACCATGAGGTGCGGAAAGGCTTGTGCCCCAAGTCGTGTCCATTCGGGTTTAGACATCGTGGCGAGGGGAAGAGGGTTCGACATTCACGTTTGAGGTGTGCTCCACGAATTCAATGTAGGACTCCAAGGTGGCCTTGTGTGTCAAAGGAGGCAGGTCTCCTTTGGCAAACTTCACCACGTCGGCTTGTGCCAAAGCACGCACCAATCGTTGGTGCCAATTCATGGGCACACTGGAAGCGCCCAACATCGCTTGAATTTCTGAAGTGGTGCGTTCCGCGGCCTTCAATCCAAATTGTTGTTCGAGGTAACGCCGCAGGACCAAAGAGGCTTGGGCTTGGACTTCCTTTGCTTCTCCACGGGTCCACCTTTCTTCCTTCAGCAATGACTTCAACGCTTCGAGGGCCACTTCATGGGCAGGACGTGCGGGAACGATGTGCCCTTCACATGGCTGGTCATGTTTAGGAATGGGACGATGTCTCCAAAGCCAGCGACCGGCAACGAGGGCCAAAAGAAGCAAAGCGAGAAGTGCCCATTCATTCTTGTGGCGCAAAAATTGTTCCCAAAGGGTCCATTCGAAGGCCACGATGCTTCTGGGAGGAGAGGGTGTGGCATCCGCGTCCAATTGGGGGGCGATCACCTCCACGAGGATGGGCTCGGTTGCCATGTCACCAAAGGCCACGGGCGGCAAGACCACCCATCCCGAATCCCAACTGGTGACCACCCATTCCTTGCGCAAAAGGACGTCGCCAAAGGAACCTTCAGGAGCTGCGAGCGTGTCGATGGCACTGGAAGACAAGATTTCAAAACCACCGGCTGTGGTGTCGGACCAAGCGGGCCAAGCGGTGCTGTCGGCGACGCCGTTGGCGAGCTCTTCGATGGTGAGAAGCCATTCGGCGGTCAGGGTCATACGGTCCCCCCATTGGAGGGTGGTGGTGTCCGCCCGCCATTCGACTTGGCCATGGAGCACTGCGCCCAGTGCCAAGCACAAGGATGCCGTTGAAAGGGCCTTACGCACGTCCATGGAACAACTTCAACAACGGTGGAACGATGGACGATTCGGTGCTCAAATGGGCGCAGTCAATCCCGGCTTTTGCCGTGATTTTGGCCACTTCTTGCCGGTGAAGCAGGCTGTTCTTTTCCCACGATTTTTGAAAGACGCGCGACGAGGTGTTGCGCCAGCGCCACATGCCTGTTTCTGGGTCTTCCATTTGGACCCAACCCAAGGAAGGCATGTTCCTGTTGAGGGGGTCGTCGGTGTGAAGGGCCACCAAGTCATGGCGGCGGCCTGCCCTTCGCAGGAGGGTCTCAAGGTTGCCGTCGGCTTCGACGCCTTTGAAGTCTGAGATGAGGAATGCAACGGTACGCTTCCGCATGGCAGTGATGAAGTGTTGCAACGCTTTGGCCACGTCGCTGCCTTGTCCTTTCGGACGACAATCCAGGATGTCTCGAACCATGCGCAGCACGTGGGATCTTCCCTTCCCCGGAGGGATGTACTTTTCAATCTGATCGGAAAACAACACGGCCCCCACCTTGTCGCTGTTGCCAATGGCGCTGAAAGCCAGGATGGCGGACAATTCAGAAATCAAATCCATTTGGGTCCGTTCCCTTGTCCCACCTTGGACCGAGGCGCTGACGTCGATCAGGAGAAAAACGGTCAATTCACGCTCCTCCTCGAACACTTTCACATGGGGCGTCCCTGTACGGGCAGTCACGTTCCAGTCGATGGTCCGTACCTCATCGCCAGCTTGGTACTCACGGTTTTCCGCGAAAGCCATGCCGCGTCCTTTGAACGCACTTTGGTATTCTCCTGAAAAGATGCGGTCACTAAGGCTCCGGGTGGAAATGTCCACCTGTTGCACTCTCTTCAACAATTCTGCCGCATCCATGACTGGGGATCAAAGGTCAAGGGACCTCGACGTGGTCCATCAATTCAGTCAGGATTTGCTCCGAGCTGATGTTTTCAGCTTCGGCCTCAAACGTGGTTCCGATGCGATGTCTCATGACATCCATGGCCACGGCGCGCACATCCTCTGGGGTGACAAACCCGCGGTGCTGCAGGAAGGCATGGGCTTTGGACGCCATGCCCAATCCAATGCTGGCCCTGGGCGAAGCACCAAAGGCAATGAGGTTTTGAAGGTGTCCCAAACCGCAATCTTCTGGGTTCCTGGTGGCGAACACGAGGTCCACGATGTACCGCTCGATTTTTTCATCCATGTAAATGGAACGGACAAGTTCACGCGCTTCAAGCACCTCCTTTTGGCTGACCACCTTTTGGGGCTTGGGCAAGCCGTCTTGTTGCAAGTTTGCACGCACGATTTGGCGCTCTTCCTCTTTGGTGGGGTAGCCAATGACCACCTTCAAAAGAAACCGGTCGACTTGGGCTTCAGGAAGGGGGTAAGTGCCTTCCTGTTCTACAGGGTTTTGGGTGGCCAAAACGAGAAATGGCTTGGGGAGAGGGTGGGTTTCTCCCCCAATGGTCACTTGGCGCTCTTGCATGGCTTCGAGCAGTGCACTTTGCACCTTGGCAGGCGCGCGGTTGATTTCATCGGCCAACACAAAATTGGCGAAGACAGGACCCTTCTTTACGGAGAATTGCTGATCCTTTTGGTTGTAAATCAGCGTGCCTACTACGTCGGCAGGCAGCAAGTCTGGTGTGAATTGAATCCGGCTGAAGTCGCCAGCCACCGTTTCGCTGAGGCTTCGGATGGCCAGCGTTTTCGCCAAACCAGGAACACCTTCCAGCAGGACGTGCCCATTGGAAAGCAAGCCAATCAGCAGTCGGTCCACCATGCCTGTTTGGCCCACAATGGTTCGGCCCATTTCGGCACGGATCAAATGGACAAACTGACTTTTTTCTGCAACCCGGGCGTGGATGGCCTGGATGTCGGGTGCCCCAGCGCCCCCTTCTGCAGGGACGGAAGCCTTGGCTCCGTTGGCAATTTCAGGTTCGTGCATTGGTTCCATAGCCCGCGAAGATATTCGACCATCCATGCCCCATCGTTCTGCGGTTCTCAAAATTGTGTGAATATCCCGTGGGAAACGTTTGCTTGATGCGTTTGGCGTGGCCAATGAATGGAGCGCAAATTGGCACCCATGCATTTATCTGAAGTCCTCCTCGACGTGGCTGCTTTCCACGACGCTTTCCGAATCCCCAATGCCACTGACCCTCACGCTGAATTGACGAGAGAGGAGGTCGAGTTGAGACACCGTTTGATGGCGGAAGAAAACGACGAATACCTCGAAGCTGCGATGGAAGGAGACGTTGTGGAAGTGGCGGATGCCCTTGGGGACCAGCTTTACATCCTCGCTGGCACGATGATGAGGCACGGGATGCAGGATGTCATTGCAAAGGTTTTCCGAGAGATCCAAGCGAGCAACATGTCCAAGTTGGGTGCCGACGGCGAGCCCATCTTGCGAGAAGATGGAAAGGTCATGAAGGGGCCGCAATACTTCCGGCCCAACATTGGCGCCATTCTGGATGCCCACAAAGAGCGGGCAGAAGGCGAGGGGGGGCTCGATGGGGCTGAGGTGACCACACAACTTCCTCTGAGTCGACTTGCGTGGACCGATCCTTCTGGACAAGGACTTGATCGACTGTCCATCAAAGAATCATTGGACGAGGTCTTGACCGCACTTTAAGCCGCTGTTGTGGCCAACTTTCAAAACCGCATGTTGCGTTGGGCTTTGAGAGAGGCGAGGAGGGGGAGAACCGGCGTGTTCAGCAGGTGGATGCAAGAGGTGGTTCCTTTCAACCGACCCCATCGATTGAAAATTCTCCAGCTAAGCGGAGGCTCGTGCACGGTAGAATTGCCCAAGCGAAGAAGGAACCTCAACCATTTGGGAACCATGCATGCGTGTGCGATGGCGACCGCAGCTGAATATGCCTCTGGACTTTGTCTATTGAGCGCTTTTGGCATGGAGGATGTCCGATTGATCATGTCCCACATGGAGGTGTCCTACACGCGAAGGGCACAAACGTCGTGCACAGCCCGAGCAGTCTGCTCGGCGGAAGACACTGAGGCGCTGCGAAGGTTGCTTCAGGAGGAAGGTCGCGCACCGTTGACATTGACTTCTATGGTTTGCGATGCTGAAGGGCAAGAGGTTGCGCGGGCAGAGATTCAATGGCACTTGAAAGGGCTTGAGGCCACCAAGCGTTAGGCCATCGTATCTTTGGGGGCCTAACCTCCCGGACATGATTGCAATCACCTTGCCTGACGGCACCGTCAAAAACGTTTCTGAAGGAACCACCTCGCTTGATGTGGCCACCTCCATCAGTGAAGGATTGGCACGCAACGTTCTGGCTGCAGAAGTCAATGGCGAAGTTTGGGATCCCCAACGCCCCTTGCATGACAACTGCACCCTTCGTCTGCTGACCTCACGCGACGAGGAAGGCATGAACACCCTCTGGCACAGTTCTGCGCATTTGATGGCAGAAGCCCTTGAGTCCATCTATCCTGGCATCAAGTTTTGGGTGGGGCCACCGGTGGAAAATGGATTTTACTACGATGTGGACTTTGGGGAGCACACGTTCACGGACGCAGACATTCCTGCAGTCGAAAAGAAAATGTTGGAATTGGCCAAGACCAAGCAACCTTTCTTACGGAAGGACATGACCAAGTCTGAGGCCTTTTCTTATTTCAAGGAGAAAGGGGACGAGTACAAGTTGGATTTGTTGGAGGGCCTTGAGGACGGGACGATCACATTCTACACGCAGGGAGAGTTCACAGATTTGTGCCGCGGCCCCCACATTCCACACACAGGCCATATCAAGGCCGCCAAAATCATGGCCATCGCTGGGGCCTATTGGAAAGGGGACGAGACGCAGAAACAATTGACCAGAGTGTACGGCGTGACGTTCACCAAGAAAAGTGAATTGACCGCCCATCTGGAGCTGTTGGAGCAAGCAAAGGCCCGCGACCACCGGAAGCTGGGCAAGGAACTCGACCTGTTCCATTTTTCTGAAAAGGTGGGGCAAGGGCTGCCGCTCTGGTTGCCCAAAGGCGCAGATTTACGGATGCGGTTGGAAACTTTCTTGAAGGAGGCGCAGCGGAAATCGGGGTACCAACCTGTGATCACCCCGCACATTGGCAACAAGGAATTGTACGTGACCTCCGGCCACTACGCGAAGTATGGCGAAGACAGCTTTCAGCCCATTCAGACACCTGCCGATGGGGAAGAGTATTTGCTCAAGCCCATGAATTGCCCTCACCACTGCGAAGTGTTCAAGGCGCGTCCGAGGTCGTACCGCGACCTTCCCGTCCGTCTTGCCGAATTCGGCACGGTCTACCGCTACGAGCAAAGCGGAGAGTTGCACGGTTTGACCCGCGTGCGCGGTTTCACCCAAGACGACGCCCACATTTTCTGCACCCAAGATCAAGTCAAGGAAGAAGTTGGCAAGGTGATCGACTTGGTGCTCTACATCTTCAAGACCTTGGATTTCCAAAACTTTGTGGTGCAAGTGAGCCTGCGGGATCCACAAAAGCCAGAGAAGTACATCGGCGAGCAAGACAACTGGGACAAAGCTGAACGGGCGATCCAGGAGGTGGCAGAGGAGAAAGGCCTTGAAACCATTGTGGAATTGGGCGAAGCGGCTTTTTATGGCCCCAAGCTTGATTTCATGGTCCGCGACGCCATCGGCCGCCGCTGGCAGCTGGGCACCGTGCAAATTGACTACAACCTTCCCGATCGATTTGAGCTAGAATACACCGGGGCCGACAACGGCAAACACCGTCCTGTCATGATCCACCGGGCACCGTTTGGTTCCATGGAGAGATTCGTTGCCATTCTGATTGAGCATTGCGCCGGGAAGTTCCCTTTGTGGCTGACGCCAGAGCAGGCAAGGATCCTTCCAATCAGCGACAGATTCAACGAATACGCGGAAAAGCTTTCCAAAGTGCTGGAAAATGGCGATATTCGCGCCCTCGTAGACGCGCGGTCAGAAAAGGTTGGCAAGAAAATCCGTGAAGCGGAGCTTGACAAAGTGCCTTACATGCTGATTGTCGGGGAAAACGAGGCTTCCGAAGGGACCGTCTCCGTGCGAAAGCAGGGAGAAGGGGATCTGGGAAGTGTCAGCATCGAGGCATTCGCCGAACGCATCCAGCGGGAAGTTGCCGAAGTGTTGGCAAACAACATAGGAGAATAACTAAACACATTCGTCATCGCAATACGCAGAAGAAGGACCGGCTTTCGAGGCAGGGTCATCAAGGAAGATCCACACCGGATCAATGAGAAAATCTCGGTTGAGTCCGTTCGCCTTGTGGGCGACAACGTCGAACCGAACATCATGAAGACCCCGGCCGCTTTGGCCTTGGCCCGAGAGATGGAACTCGATTTGGTGGAAATCAGCCCCAAGGCAGATCCTCCTGTATGTCGCATCATCGACTACCGGAAATTCCTCTACGCACAGAAGAAGAAACAAAAAGAACTCAAAGCAAACCAAGCCAAGGTGGCGGTGAAGGAAATCCGATTTGGACCCAACACTGACGACCATGACTTCCAGTTCAAGCTCAAGCATGCACGGAAGTTTTTGCAGGATGGGGCCAAAGTGAAGGCATACGTCTTTTTCCGAGGCAGGACCATCGTGTTCAAGGAGCGGGGAGAAATCCTGCTTTTGAAGTTTGCACAAGAATTGGAAGATCTGGGTGCTCTCGAGCAAATGCCCAAGTTGGAAGGAAAGCGCATGACCGTCATGTTCAATCCGAAGAAGAAATAACCCACCACCCTAAAAATCCGAGGCCATGCCGAAGATGAAAACCAAATCCAGCGCCAAGAAGCGTTTCAAGCTGACAGGAACTGGCAAAATCAAGCGCAAGCACGCCTTCAAGAGTCACATCTTGACCAAAAAAGGCACCAAGCAAAAGCGCAACTTGACCCATTCAACGACAGTCGACAAGGCTGACGTTCCCAACATCAAGCGTCAGTTGATGGTCTGATTGCAGACCTTACAACGAACGCTGGTTTGTTTCACCCGGTGTTTGGCTCCACAAGATTGAGCGTCTGCTCAACGCCAACCACCAAAAAAGAACAAAACAATGCCAAGATCAAACAACGCAGTGGCCTCACGCGCACGTCGCAAGAAGGTCCTCAAAATGGCCAAAGGGTACTACGGTGCCCGTAAAAACGTTTGGACGGTCGCCAAAAACGCCGTCGAAAAAGGCCTCCTCTATGCTTACGTAGGAAGAAAACTCCGCAAGCGCCAGTTCCGCAGTCTGTGGATCCAGCGCATCAACGCAGGAGCACGCCAACACGGCATGTCCTACAGCGTATTCATGGGCAAGCTGTCCAAAGCGGGCATCGAGCTCAACCGCAAGGTCCTTGCAGACCTTGCCATGAACCACCCAGCAGCCTTCAAGGCCGTGGTGGACAAAATCAAATAAGACTTCAACACCTGTGGTGGGTGAATTGAAAAGGGCGGCCCATTGGGCCGCCCTTTTGCATGCACAAAAAAGGATCGAACTCAAGGACGAAGAACCCGCTCAAGTGCCAGGGCCGCAGAGGTGTAGTCGGGTTTGTACCTCAAGGCCTCCCGGTAATCCAGCTCTGCTTGTGCCGCGTCCCCCAAGCTTTCCCACGCCAAACCTCTGTTGTAAAAGGCCTGATGGTAGTAGGGCAGGGCCTCGATGGCCTGTGTGAAGTGCACCGTAGCACTGTCGTATTGCTGCAAGTACTCCAGATGGATGTACCCTTGGTTGAAGGCCGCTGTGGCGTTGCCTGCGTCCAAGGCCCTGATCTCCCGGTACAACCGCAAAGACCGATCGAGGTAGGAACGGGTGATGGGGCGATGCTCTTGCAAGAAGTACGCAAGGTTGTACTTGGCTTCGACGCTCCGAGGGTTGAGTTCCATGGCCGTGGTGTAATAGCCAATGGCAAGGGTGTCGTTCTCCTGAGCGTAGGTCAAGCCGAGTGCGATGTAGCCGTCGAAAAAGTCAGGCTCCACTTCCACCGCAGTTTGGAAGGAACTCTTCGCGTTGGAGGCATTCCCTTGTTCTTGGTAAATCATGCCCTTCATCCAATACCCCTCGTGGTTGAGTGGATCTTGCTTCAGCACATCGTTGATGCGCTCGAATGCCATGGGGTATTGCCGCAGATGGATGTGCATTTCTGCGCGGCGCAATAGGCAAGGGATGTGTGTTGGTGCCACCTCCAAGCAAGCCTCCAGATGGTCCACACATGGCTCGAAGGCTTGCGTGAGGTACAGGGCATCTGCCTTTGCCGACCATGCTGGGGCATGGTTGGAGTCGGCTTTCAAGGCGAGGTTCAGGTCGTCCAGTCCTTCCGTGACCCTTCCTGAGCGAAGATGCCAAGCTGCACGGTCGACATAGCGGGAAGGATCTTCGGCATCCTGCACAATTCGCTCGTTGTAGAACGATGCGCTGTCGGAGTTGGACCAACCGGTGCTTTGGACAGGGAGAGGGGCCGAAGGTTCAGAACAGCCCCCAAAGACCAAAGCGAGGAGGCCAATGGCCACCCCGCTTTGTTTGGATGCATTCCACCAAGTCTTCATGCACTTGTTCATGCAAGTTCCGCTTCCTCAGGAGCCGGGAGTTCTTCCACGGGCGCAGGACGAACCGCTGCGACAATTTTGGCCTCGAGTTCTTCCATCAATTCCGGATTGTCCTCCAACAGTCCTTTGACAGCGTCTCGTCCTTGTCCAAGCTTGGTGTCTCCATAAGAGAACCAAGAACCGCTCTTCTTGACAATGCCGTGGTCCACGCCCAAGTCGATGATTTCACCAGCCTTGGAAATGCCAGCACCGTACATGATGTCAAACTCAGCGCGGCGGAATGGAGGGGCCACTTTGTTTTTGACGATTTTCACTTTCGTCCGGTTGCCATTGACAATGTCACCGTCCTTGATTTGTGTGGAACGTCGGATGTCCACGCGCACAGAGGAGTAAAATTTCAAAGCATTGCCGCCTGTGGTGGTTTCTGGGTTGCCAAACATCACCCCGATCTTCTCTCGAAGTTGGTTGATGAAAATGCAACAGCACCCCGTTTTGCTGATGGTGCCTGTGAGCTTGCGCAAGGCCTTGGACATCAGTCGGGCCTGGAGCCCCACAGAGCTGTCGGACATTTCGCCTTCAATCTCTGCACGTGGTGTCAAGGCAGCCACGGAATCGATGACGATGAGGTCAATCGCTCCAGAGCGAATGAGGTTGTCGGCGATTTCCAAGGCTTGCTCTCCGTTGTCGGGTTGCGAGATGAGAAGATTCTCAGTGTCCACCCCGAGGTTTTCCGCGTAGAACTTGTCAAAAGCGTGCTCCGCATCGATGAAGGCGCTGATGCCGCCTTGTTTCTGGCACTCCGCGATGGCATGGATGGCCAAGGTGGTTTTCCCCGAAGATTCAGGTCCGTAGATCTCGACGACACGTCCTTTGGGGTACCCGCCTATGCCCAATGCAAGGTCGAGGTTCAAGCTTCCACTTGGGATGGCGTCAATGGCTTCGACGACTTCGTCGCCAAGTTTCATCACGGTGCCTTTGCCGTAGGTCTTCTCCAGACGATCCATCGTCAATTGGAGGGCCTTGAGTTTGTCTGTATTTCCAGCCATGTTGTTTTGTTTAGAGCGAAGGTATTCGGGTCACTCCGTAATGGACTTACGGAGAGGGGGTTCTTTTGTCCACGGTGGGTCAAAAACAATGAACGGCACGGGTCAATCGGTCGAGGCCAAGATTTCCTCCGCGTGCTCTTTGACTTTGGGTTTGGCAATGATGCGCTCCAAGATGCCTTCCCCGTCGATGACGAAGGTGGTGCGATGTGTCCCATCGTATTCGCGTCCTTGGAACTTCTTGAGTCCCCACACCCCGTAGCTGTGGTGCAGGGCCAAGTCCTCGTCGCACAAGAGGTCGAATTGGAGCCCAAATTTTTCGATGAATTTCAAGTGGGACTTGGCCGGGTCCTTGCTCACACCCAAGACGACAAAGCCTTCCTTTTGAAGCGTGCCCCAATGGTCATTCAAATTGCACGCCTGCTTGGTGCATCCTGGCGTGTTGTCTTTGGGGTAGAAGAATAGGATGACCTTTTTGCCTCGGAATTCCGCCAAGGTCCTTTCGCGGCCATTTTGGTCGAGCACGGAAAAGTCAGGGGCGGCGTCGCCTGCCTGAAGAGGAGAGATGGAGTTTGCCATACCCTAAAGAACATCTCCAAGGCTTGGAGGTTTGCGGCCTCTACGTCCTACTTTTCCCCTTCGTGTCCACAACCCTGAAACAATCCCCCACATTTGTCGAGGTGGTGGTGCCTTTGGCGCTTCCTAAGACCTTGACTTACAAGTGGTTCAGCGAGTCTGAGCGTCCTCAGGTTGGCGGCCGTGTTGTGGTGCCTTTGGGCCACAAAAAATGGACGGGCATTGTGTGGGAGGTCCATGACCGGCCCCCTGAAGGGTATGTGGCGAAGGAAGTGGAGGCGGTGGTGGACGAACATCCTGTCTTGACCGCCGCCCAGCGCGAGATGTTTGTTTGGATGGCAGAGCACTACATGTGCACGCTGGGGGACATGGTCAGCGCGGCACTTCCTGCTGGAATGAAACTGGAGAGCACGACCAACATTGTGTTGCATCCGGAAGCCGATCCAGATGAAGAACGTGGACTCGACGACGGCGCCATGTTGTTGTTGGATGCGTTGCACATTCGCCATGAATTGAGTTTGAGGGAGTGTGCCGAGATTTTGGACGTCAAGCATCCCCAACGCACGCTGCGCACCCTGCTTCAGAGAGGCCTTGTGCTTGCGAAGGAAGAACTCAAGGACCGGCAGGCGCCCAAGGTGGTGTCGTGGGTGCGCATTGCAGAAGGAAAGACAGAATCTCAGGTGGCGGAGGCATTGGCGTGGGCGGGAGGCAAAGCAGCGGCCATGGAGCGGCTGCTCCTCGTCGTTCTCGAAGAAGGCGAACTCCCCAAGGTGCAAGCCCAAAAGCGCAGCCGTACGGATGCTGCGACGGTGAAGAAGTGGGTGGAACGCGGCATTTTAAAAGTGGAAGAGCGCTCCCCAGTGCGGCCAAGCCGCCCGGGATCGGCTTCACTTCCGGTGCTCTCTGACGCCCAGGCGAAGGCCTACAACGAAGTGCATGCGGGGTTGGTCCAACGTCAGCCTGTCCTGTTGCACGGTGTCACCGGATCTGGAAAAACAGAAATCTACACCCACCTCATTGCAGAGGCCCTGTCGGCAGGCCAGCAGGTGCTTTTCTTGGTGCCAGAAATCGCATTGACCACCCAGTTGATTGAGCGTTTGCGAAAGTTTTTTGGGGATGTCGTCCACGTTTACCACAGCCGCTTTTCCGACCGTGAGCGGACGGAAACATGGACCCAAGTCTTGGAGGCCGCCAAGGGCCAGTTGATTGTCGGGGCGAGAAGTGCCGTCCTGCTTCCTTTGCCCAAGCTGGGCCTCATTGTGGTGGACGAGGAACACGAACCCAGTTTCAAGCAGCAAGATCCGGCCCCGCGCTACCACGCAAGGGATGTGACCTTGTGGATGGCGGCACGTCAGCAGGTTCCCCTTGTGCTTGGTTCCGCCACGCCTTCTGTGGAAACGCAGTGGCTGGCCCAAGAGGGAAAGGTCCACCATGTCTCGCTTCAAGAGCGATTTGGCGGGGCCATGCTCCCCGAGATTTTCATCGCCGACCTGCGCAAAGAGCACAAGCAGCGAAGCATGCGCGGAGGCTTCAGCAAGATGCTTCGCGATGAAATGGAGGCCACCATGAAGGAGGGGCGTCAAGTCATCTTGTTCCAAAACAGAAGGGGATACGCCCCCGCCTACCAATGCACACAGTGTGGCCATGCAAGCACGTGCGAGCGATGTGACATTCCCCTTGTGGTGCACAAAACGTTGGGGGGGCTTCATTGCCACCACTGCGGGTACCACGAACGTCCGGCCCCGACCAATTGTGTGGCGTGTGGAAGCACGGCGTTGAAGGCACAAGGTCTAGGCACCGAGCGCATCGAAGAAGAGTTGGCGGACTTGTTTCCCAAGGCAAAGGTGGCCAGAATGGATTTGGACACGACCCGCAAAAAATCGGCCCATGCACGGATTTTGGAGGCCTTTGCCGACCAGGAGTACGACATTTTGGTGGGCACTCAGATGGTGTCCAAAGGGCTTGATTTTGCCCATGTCGGGCTGGTCGGTGTGTTGTCTGCTGACCGCATGCTCACCTTTCCTGACTTCCGGTCGTTTGAACGTGCCTACCAAATGCTCACGCAAGTTGCAGGGCGCGCGGGACGCTCGGGGAAGGGGGCGAGAGGCAAGGTGGTCATCCAATCCTTCAGTGCGGACCACTGGCTCTTGCACCATGTTGTGGACCACGACCATCGGGCCCTTGTGGATCGGGAATTGTTGGAGCGAAAGTCTTATGCCTATCCGCCTTTTGTTCGGATGATCCGAATCACCTTGAAACACAGCGATGCCAAACGAGTGGAGGCAGGGGCGCAGGTGCTGGGAGCGCGGCTGGGCCAGCGTTTTGGGCCTCGCGTACTGGGTCCCGACACCCCAGCATTGTCAAGGGTCAACGACCTCCATATCCGTCAGTTGACATTGAAGTTTGAACGGGAGCTGCAGCCTCGCCAATACAAACCGTTGCTTCAATCGGACTTGGAGGAATTCAAAACGGATGCGCGTTGGAAGCGTCTGCGCTTGACCGTGGATGTTGACCCTGGTTGAGGTCAGTGGGCCTGAGGCAGCTTGAGGGTGGTGCGCCAAGGGCTTCCCTCACTGCTTTCGAATTGGAGGTCGAGAAAGAAGGCCTTGGAGGCCCATGGCCCCAATGCATTCAAGGACAAATTGGACGCCAAGGAAGATGGGTGCAGGAGCTCCCCGATTTTCCGTCCCGAGAGGTCAAACCCTTGGACATGCCACGTGCCTGGGCACGGGGAGGACAGCTGGAGGCGTTGTCCCTCAAGGATGGCTTCTGCACCAAAGGGCACAGGTCGGGTCTCGATTTGGCTTGTGCCCGACAACTCCCCAAAGTACACCGTGTTGTTGCCGCTGCAAGCCACGGCATACATGTCGCCCACGGCATTGATGCTCAAGTCGGCGGGGCTGCTCAATGGGGAGCCCTGGACAAGGGTGGTGGCTTCCCACGTTCCCTCTGTGAATTGGGTGATGCGCTGGGGTGACCACGAACTGACCACAAAGGCGCCGTTGGCGTAATCGATGCCATCGCAATTGCCCAGTCCACTGCCATTCACCACCACCGTCATTTCCCCTGTGGCCACGTCGACTTGCAAAATGTCCGCGTTGTTGCCCCAGTTGACCACATAGGCTTGACCATCGACGATGGTCACACCGTTCGGTTGGGTGCCTGTGTTGGCCACCAGGACTTCGGAGGTCATGTTGGCAGGGGAGGTGACGTTGATTTTGTGCAATCTGCCTGCTTGAAAGTCACTGACAACCAAGAAATCACCGGCATCAGAACTCGTGCTTCCCATCCCATTGAGGAATTGAACGCCTGAAGGGTTCACACTCCCGACTTCCTCGCCCGAGACCACGTCGTAGGCACGAATGCCGTTGTTGCGGATGACGAAGAGGTGGGCGCCTAGCACTTCCATGCCGTAATTCGCGGCCGCCTCCCCAAAGGGGGACCATGTGTCCCCGAGGTCCGAAGTGACCAGGACACTGTTGCCATTGCTCACCAACCAGCGGTCGCTGTTGGGCTCATGTTCGGCGGCCTCGATGTTGTTCAAAGACTGGCCCCAGCTGGTGCCCAAAGTCAAGAGGAGGCACGACGCCCCAAGGACAGGAAGAAATGGCTTGTTCATGTCGCAAAGATGCTGCACAAAACGGAAGTGCCATACGGCGCACCCAGGTCATCCAAGTCACCCAGGACGATCTTCAGAAAGGTGTTGCATCCATGTCTTGGCCGCCAAGGCGTAAAACAAGGTGAAGATGGCCAAGGCCGCCACCCCATACCACATGGCCCCTTCCCAAGCGGGCGGGTCGAGCCCAAGCTCCCTGGCCTCTGACAAGGTGGTCCCGTCGGCGATGCCACGGCTGACTTTCCAAATCCGGAACAATTGGTTTTTGGCCAACCAGGTGCTGCCATAGCCCACCACGGGCGCGGCCACCAGCCAACCCTTCCACCAAGACTCCCAATCTGGATGCAGGCTCCGGCTCATGCTTTGGTGTTCAGGGTGTTCCGCATTCCAAAAATGGCACTGCCCACCCGCACCATGGTGCTTCCCTCTTGCACGGCAACGCGCCAATCTCCGCTCATGCCCATGCTCAAGGTGGACCATTGTTCGCCGCGTTCACGAAGCATCTCGTCCATGGAAGGTTGAAGCACTTTGTGCAGCTTGGCGAGGCGGGAAAACTCCCGGCGCACTTGCTCTTGGTCTTCTGTGAAGGTGGCCATGCCCATCAATCCCACCGGCAGAAGGTGAGGGAATTCCTCCCAAACCTCTGGCGCCCCCAATGCGAGGATTTCCTCCCCATCGAATCCAAACTTGGTGGCCTCTTCTGCAATGTGCACCTGCAACAACACGCGGACCTTGCGGTTGATTTTGGCCGCCTCCTTTTGCATGACCCGAAGCACCTTGACCCGGTCGACCCCATGGACCAAATGGACCCAAGGAAGAAAGTCTTTGATTTTGTTGGTCTGCACATGTCCGATCATGTGCCAGAGGATGTCTTTGGGCAGTCTCTGGGCCTTTCCGACCAGTTCTTGCACCCGGTTTTCCCCAAAGTCCTTTTGCCCCATGGCGTACGCTTCCATCAGATCCTGGTCTGGCTTGGTCTTGCTCACAGCCACCAAGGTCAGTTCTCGGTCCGCACTTTCTTGTGCCCCATCTAACTCGCGCTGCACAGCCATGAGCCGTTCTTGAAGGGGAGAATCAGGGGCTTTCATCGCCTTGGCTGAATTCGTGGATGAACATGGCGCTTCTCAGTTTGGGCTCCACCCAAGTGCTTTTGGGCGGCATCGATCCAGAGGCATCGGCCACCTTCCGAATGTCTGCAAAGGGAATGGCAGGCATGAGGATGCGGAGCCGGTCGTCCTCCGACGGCCACCATTGGGAAGCATTGTCGTCGATGGCCGGAAGGTGACGCAGTCTTGGGTTGTCACGGGGATCGGTGATGCCAAACACTCTCTCCATCACTGCCTCTTGGATCCAATGTGCGTCCGTGGCGTAGGGTGTGTCACTTGGTCGCGTCAACTGCCAAGCTTGCCCTTGGAACAGCATGATGGCTTCTCCAGAAGAGGGGAGGGATTCAGGTGTGGAGCAAGGAGAAAGGCGAAGGTGGCGGCATGCTTCCAACTTCAAACGCAACGCCTGCGTCCCCTCCTCGATTTCTCGGATTTCTTTGTGGAACCCAGAGATGGTCAAGTCCCGCTCGGGCACAACCAATGCCAGGATGGATTGTGCTTGGGCAACGTCTGGCAGCTTTGAGGCGACGCGAAGGGAAGAAGCGAAGCGGTGATGCCCGTCGGCCAGGTAAAACTTTGAAAAGACACGCCAGGCCTCCCCAAAGGCTTTTCCTTCTGCGCTCGATGCCGAGAGTCTCCAGATTTCATGCCTGTGGCCGTCCGCTGTCATGAAGTCGGTGTGCGCGGGTTGTGCCGTGACGCTGGCCATCACCTCGTCTGCGGCCAAGGCCTCGGCCGTGCCGTCAGGCCGTGCACACAGGATGGGCTCAGCATGGAACCCAACAGTTTCCAAAAAAGAGGCAAACAGGGATTCTCGGTGGTCGAGGGTTTGTTCGTGGGTCTGCAGTCCGCCTGTGGCGCAAAGGGCCAAGTCCAAATTGCACACCACCCCAGTCCATTGTCCACGTTCGGATTGCTGCCGGTAGATGTACCACTCAGGATGCTGAGATGCCTTCAACCAACCCTTGGATTTGAATCCCTTGTAGGCCTTTTTGACCTCCTGGAAAAAGTCGGTGGTGCCTCTCTGGGGTCCCATTTCCATGGAAATATCGGGATGGATGACTTGGACGTAGGAATAGGGGTTGTGGCTAAGCTTGTCTCGAAGCTCCTCCTTGCTGTAGCTCAAATACGAACGCGACGCAACCAAATGCGCCATGTGCCGGGGAGGTGTCACCGCACAGAGCGGGGCCATCAAATCACCCTTTGCGCTCATGCAAGTGCTTGGATTTGAGCGGCCAACTCCAACCCAATTCGGTCTTGGGCTTCCGCGGTTGCCGCTCCAATGTGAGGAGTCAATGCCAGTTTGGGATGGGCAAGCACGTCTTGGCGTGGCGCAGGCTCACCGACGAAAACGTCGAGCGCGGCCCCTGCGATGGTTCCGGCATCCAAGGCAGCGAGCAGGGCATCTTCATCCACCGATCCGCCACGCGCAGCATTGACCAAAAAGGCGTGCGGCTTCATGGCCTCAAGCTCCAAGGTGCCAATCATGGCGCTCCCGTCTGCCTGGGCGGGGACGTGGACGCTCACCATGTCGGCTTGGGCAAGCAGCTCCATGATTGGGAGTCGGGCACACTCGATGGTCAGCGTTTGGCCACCCACCAACACCTCCACAGCGCCATTGTCGACGAAGGGGTCGTGCGCGATCACTTTCATGCCGCAGCCCAGAGCGTAGGAAGCCAAAGAGCGTCCGATCCTTCCAAATCCAACAATCCCAAGCGTTTTGCCCCGCAATTCTGTGCCCTTTCCGAAGGCTTTTTTCAAGGTTTTGAAGCCGTCGTGGCCTTTGGTGGGCATGTTGCGGTTGCTGTCGGCAAGAAAACGTGCCACAGAAAACAAATGCCCCATCACGAGTTCAGCGACACTCTGGGAGGACGCCGCTGGGGTGTTGAAAACAGTGAGGCCTTTGCCGCGTGCGTACTCCACGTCGATGTTGTCCATGCCCACGCCTCCTCGGCCAATGAATTTCAATCCTGGACAGGCGTCGATCAACGGCCGTCGGATTTTGGTTGCGGAGCGAACAAGGACGCCGTCGATGGCTTTCTCATGGAGGAAGGCTTCAAGATGTTCGGCCGCCACAAATTCGGTGTACAAGGTGTGCCCAGCGTCTTGGAGGGCTTTTGCGCCGGAAGGGCTGATGCCGTCGTTTGCGAGGATGTTCATGAGGGAAGGAGTGTGGTGTTGTGGGGGAAAGGGTTCAGCCGTGGCTGCGTTCAAAGGCGGCCATGACGTCGACAAGGACTTGGACGCTTTCCAGTGGCAGGGCGTTGTACATCGAAGCACGGTACCCACCGACGCTGCGGTGTCCTTTGAGTCCATTGATCTTCGCGGCTTTCCAAGCCATGTCAAACGCTTCTGCATGGGCCTCATCCTTCAACCTGAAAGTGGCATTCATGTGGGAGCGACTGCCTCGTTCTGCATGCCCTTCAAACAAAGGGTTGCGGTCGACTTCGGCGTACAAAAGGGACGATTTGGCTTCGTTTTCACGTTGGATGACGTCGACACCCCCCTTCTCCTTCAGCCACCGCAGGGTGAGCATGGTGGTGTACACTGAAAATACTGGAGGGGTGTTGAACATGCTGTCCTTGCCCAAGTGAACCTCGAGGTCGAGGTAGGAGGGAAGGCTCCTCCCCGCTGCCCCCAACCGTTCTCTGTCGATGGCATACATGACCGCCCCAGCAGGACCCATGTTTTTTTGAACCCCACCATAAATCAGAGAGAAGGGTTCAGGGTCAAAGGAGCGGCTCAGAATGTCGGAACTCATGTCAGCAACCAAAGGCACATTGCACTCAGGCATCTGTGCGTATTGCGTCCCGAAGATGGTGTTGTTGGTGGTGATGTGCAGAAAAGCATGGTCTGGATCGACATGTCCCACTTCAGGAATGTGGTTGTAGTTCTGTTCCTTGGAGGATGTCACCACATCGACGTGTCCCGCATGCTTTGCCTCTTTGATGGCTTTGGCGGACCATGTCCCGGTGTCTGCGTATGCCGCTTTTCCGCCTTCGGGAAGGAGGTTCATGGCTGCGGTCAAAAAAGCCAAGCTCGCGCCCCCCTGCAAATACAAGATTTCAAACCGATCGGGAAGACCGAGGAGTTCCTTGGTCAGTGCACGGCACTCCTCCATGGTGTCCACAAATGCTGGGCTTCTGTGGGACATTTCCACCAGGGAGAGACCTTGGTTGTCCCATGACCTGACGGCTTGGGATGCCTGCTCGAGGACTTGTTGGGGCAAAATGCAAGGTCCTGCGGAGAAATTGTGGATGTGGGACATGTCGTTGGGGTTCAGTGGATCTTGTGTGAAGGGCCTCAACGTCAAAGTTCTGCCATTCCTTCGAGGATGGGCGTTTTCGGAGGCGACGAGTTTTCACGAGGCTCGAAGGGGGAGTGTGGGCAAATCAAGTCCCAACCCATCCGAACCCCCAAGAGTCATTGGCCCTTGGCGAATGCCACGATCTCTTCCCCCAACGGATCTGCTCCGCTGCCCAAGGCAGCGACCAATTCTCCTTTGCCGTTGACCAAGAACTTGTTGAAGTTCCACTTCACGCTGTGGTCGCCCACTCCGTTTTGGTTTTTGTCTGTGAGCCAAGCATACACAGGATGTTGGTCTTCTCCCTTGACGTCGACCTTGGCCATCATTTGGAAGGTCACCCCGTAATTCTCAGAACAAAAGTCACGTATTTCAGAGGCATTTCCCGGCTCTTGCCAACCAAATTGATTGCATGGAAAGCCCAAAATCACCAGCCCTTGCTTGGCGTACTTCTCGTGAAGCGCCTCCAAAGGCTTGTACTGAGGGGTGTATCCGCAACGAGAGGCGGTGTTCACCACCAAGACCTTTTTGCCCTGCAGCTCAGAAAACGAAAGGGTTTTGCCATCAAGCGTCGTGGCGGTCAGATCATAGAAGGAAGTCATGCTGGGGGAGGGTTGGTGCCAAACGTTGCCGCCTCCCACGTAGCTTTTCCAAGCCACGAGTCCCAAGACGGAAAATCCGGCAAGAAAGATGCCAATTGTAAGGGGAGAGTTCATGCCTCTGCAACGCACTCAGCGGGTCATTTGTTCAATGGCTCCAGCGCTTTTTCCAGGGACCTCTGGGCATTTTTTGGCCAAGCTGTTTGCGCAGCGCTCCATCACTGTCAGCCCACGCTGGGAGGGAAAGCCCGGGGAACCAAAGCAACAAGGCCAACCCCAGCGAGCCACCCACCAGTGTTTCCAGCCCCCACATGGTGTCCATGGTCCACATGGGCAATGCGACGGTCAAGGCGAGGACGATGCCTGAAAGTTGCGTTTTCAGCACATCGAGCGTGCCCAAGGAAAGGGTGGCCATGACCCACAATGTCGTGAGCAGCCATTGAAGCACGGAAGCCGCCACAATGGCCCATGCCACGCCTCGGGTTCCATGGCCGTGAAGCAGCGCCCAGTAAACTCCTCCTGTCACGCTTCCAAGGAAAATCAGTTTGATGAAGATGCCCGCACGAAGTCCATCCATGGCACGCAAGTTGGCATCGCCCAGTTTGGTCAAGGCCCGGAAGGCCACTGCCGCAAACAAAATGTGCACCACCGGCGCTGCGTCCGCGAACCTGTCGCCCAAGAACAGCCACGTCACACCTTGGGCCTGAAGGACCAGGGCCACTGTCAGTGGCAGGGTAAGCAGCGAAATGAGGTGCATGCCCCGCAAGGTGACGCCCCGCATGGCTTCAGTTTGGTCTTGGATGCTGGACATCCCGCTGAACAAGACGCTGTCACCAAGCTTGCCCAACACCGTGATGGGTTGTCCCATCAGGTTGACCGCCCGATCGTAGATGCCTGTAGATGCCGTGCTCAGCCTTTCTCCCACGAGCCAAACGTCCATTTTGGCCGCGGCGTAGGTGAGCATGTTGAAGGCTGTGCTTCGCAATCCGTAGCCCAACAGTTCCCGCCATTTGCCCACGCTGAAGCCCAAGGACCAAGGGATGTTCGCCAGGTAGAGGTACCCCATGCTCAAGATCAGGTTTTGGACCAACAAGGCACTGACATACGCCCAGACTCCCGCCCCGCTGTAGGCCAGGCCCAAGCCCACGCAGAGATTGCCGAGCAACATGCCCAACAGGGCACAGCCCGTCAGCCCCTTGAAATTCATTTGACGTACCAGCAAGCTGCGTGAAACCACACTGAAGCCGGAAATGACAAAGCTCAAGGAAATCCAACGCAACACAGGGGCCAAGATGGCCAGGTCATAGTGGGCGGCAATGTGGGGGGCGGCCAGAAACATCAAGCCAAAGCAGCCCAAACCCAACAGGGCGCTGAACCACCATGCCGAGGCGACATGTTCTGGGGACAAGTCTTGGAATTGAACAATGGAAGGGCCAATGCCGACTTGCGCAAAGATTTCCACCACCCCCACCACGATGAGCGCGATGGCCATGATTCCGAAGTCCTCTTGGGTCAACATGCCCGCGAGGACGCGGATGTAGACGAGCTGCAAGAGAACTTGCAACAACACATTGAGGCTTTGCCAGCTGAGCGAGGCGCCCCAGGAGGGTGTTGTGCCCTCCTGCGTCATCAGCGCGCGATGCTTACAGCGCGTCGTTCACGAATGACAGTGATCCGCACCTGACCCGGGTAGGTCATTTCGTTCATGATCCGTTGGCTGATGTCAAACGACAGCTGGTCGGCCTGTTCATCGCTGACTTGGTCGCTTTCCACCATGACCCTGAGTTCACGTCCTGCTTGAATCGCATAGGACTTGGTGACTCCTGGGTATTCCAAGGCCAAATTCTCCAAGTCGCGCAAGCGCTGGATGTAGGCCTCCACCATTTCTCGGCGAGCCCCGGGTCGCGCACCGCTGATGGCATCGCAGACCTGAACAATGGGGGAAAGGAGGGAGGTCATCTCGATCTCGTCGTGGTGCGCACCAATGGCGTTCAAGATGTCGGGACGCTCTCCCGCCTTCTCGGCGAGCTTCATCCCCAACAAAGCGTGCGGCAACTCACTTTCTTCGTCGCTGACCTTTCCGATGTCGTGCAACAAACCAGCGCGCTTCGCGGCCTTGGCATCCAAGCCCACTTCAGCGGCCATGGTCGCGCAGAGGTTGGCCACTTCACGGCTGTGCTGAAGAAGGTTTTGGCCATAAGAAGAGCGGTACTTCATGCGTCCCACCATCCGGGTCAGTTCGCCCTTCATGTTGTGGATGCCCAAGTCGATGAGCGTTCGCTTGCCCGTTTCGGCGATTTCTTCTTCGATTTTCTTGGTCACTTTGGCCACGACTTCCTCGATCCTGGCCGGGTGGATGCGCCCATCGGTCACCAACTGGTGAAGGCTGAGGCGGGCAATCTCACGGCGCACCGGGTCAAAGCAGCTCAAGATGATGGCTTCAGGGGTGTCGTCCACGATGAATTCGACTCCTGTGGCCGCTTCCAACGCGCGGATGTTCCTTCCTTCGCGCCCAATGATCCGGCCCTTGATATCGTCGTTTTTGATTTGGAACACAGAAACGCTGTTTTCAACGCTGTGTTCTGTGGCCACCCTTTGAATGGTCTGGATGACAATTTTCTTGGCTTCCCCGCTGGCCTGCTCCTTGGCGTCGTCGATGATTTCCTGGGCTTGTGTTGCCGCCATCGCCCGAGCCTCGGACTTGATTTGTTCCACCATGGCCTCTTTGGCGTCGTCGGCCGTCATGCCGCTCAACTTTTCCAAAGCTTCAATGGCTTTGCCGTGGTCGAGGTCCAAGTCTTTTTGACGCTTGTCGAGAGCCCCGAGGCGCTGCGTGAGCTTTTCCTGGTCTTGTTTGAGTTGGCGCTCGGCGTTCTTGTTTTGGTCAATGGTCCGCTGGAGGTTGGCCTCCGTCTTTTTGATGCGGTCTTCCCGATCATTGAGTTTGCGGTCCAAATCCTTGCGCTGGTTGGCCTGCTTTTCTTTCAGTTCAATGAACCGCTCCTTGGCCTGAAGCATTTTTTTCTCCTTGCGCGATTCTCCCTCCAATTCCGCTTCGCGGACGATGCTCTTTGCTTTGGAAGTGAGGACCCGAAGAAACAAGATGTATCCAATGGCTCCTCCGAGGAGCAGGCCTGCTGCGGCGTACAGAATGGGTGTCATGAGGTCGTAGATTGGGCCCTTCCCGTCATGTGTCGAGTGCTGAATGGATGCGATGGAGAAGATCTTCGACGTCTTTCTGTGGCCAGGTCAATCCATCGGACGGGGCCGCTTGTGCCGGTGCGTCTGACTTGGATTGTGTGCTGGCTTGCACCGCAATTTGCAATGCTGCCATGGCCATCAGGTCAATGCGATCGGAAATGGCGTATTGGTTTTTCAACTGCGCGATTTGGGCTTCCACGGCCTTCGCAGCAGCGCGCACGACGTCCACCTCCTCGGGGGAGAGTGTCAGGGGGTACTTGCGACCTCCCAATGTGACTTCGAGCGTTTCCATGGTGTTGATTCTCAGGGTTTGAGAAGTGCGATGCAGGAGTCGATTTCTTCCACCAACGCATCTACATCAGAAGCGCTCAATGCGGACGATGGGGGCGTAGGGGTTGAAGGTTGTTGAGTGGCACCGTTGGTTGCCTGGGCCCGACGCAACGCTTCCTCTGCCGCAGTCCACTTTGCTTTCACCTCGTGAAGTTCACTGCGCATGGCTTGGTGCGATGCGAGCAATCGATTCACGGAATCGAGCAGAGTTTGCAGTTGATGGTTGGGCGTAGACATGGTCAACGGATCTATTGCAAAAGTAGGGGATTCAAGGCAACATCTGTGGTCGATCTCCGTGTAGTTTTGCACCATGCCTGCTGCCCGTCGTTTTCCCGCGTCGTTCTTGACAAAATCTCCTCTATCCATTGAGGTAATTTTGTTCAACACCCTGTTTTTTAGTTTTTTGATTGGTGTTTCAGCCTCCGGCTTGATGGCCCAGTCAGAAACATTGAGCCGCGCCGAACGCTTCAAGAAGCAACACGATTGGAAGGCTCCTTTGGGGGTGCCTCTTTTGCTCAGTGGCAACTTCGGGGAGCTGCGCGGGAACCATTTTCATACAGGGGTGGATTTGAAGACCATGGGCAGGGAAGGCTTGCCTGTCTTGGCAGCCACCGAGGGGCGGGTTTCGCGTGTCAAAATGTCTCCGTGGGGCTATGGCAACGCCCTGTATCTGGAGGGGCCAGACGATCTGCTTACGGTGTATGCCCATCTCGGGGCCTTTGCCCCAGACATTCAGGGATGGGCAGTGGATCAGTCGTACAAGGGCCGCACTCTGGGGTTGGATGCCGCGCCTTCGGGAGAGGATGCGTTTTGGGTGAAAGCCGGGGACACTTTGGGTTGGAGCGGGAATTCGGGGGGGAGTGGCGGTCCTCATTTGCATTTTGAAATCCGAGACGCCACGACCCAGCACCCTTTGAACCCATTGAGTGGATGGATGGACAAAGCCGATGGCATTCCGCCATCTCTTCCTGTCCTGTGGCTCGAGACCCAGGATCGTCTCCAGGCTTTCCCTATTCCCACGACTGACACCATTCGGGTGGATGGCACCTTCAGAGCGTCCATGGAGGCCTTCGATCGACTGGATGGGGCGTCGAACATTTGTGGGGTCCGATCCCTTGAAGCCGCCCTGATACGGGCAGATGGAACGGGCATCTGGAGGCATCAATTTGTCTTGGAGGAGTTGGACTTTGGGGTAAACAAAGACATGAATGCCCACGCGTTTTACCCGGTTTGGTCCCGCCAGAGAAAACAAGTGCACCGGCTCCATCGCCTCGAGGGCAACCGCCTGGCGATTTATGGGCCAGACCGCAACGAAGGCTGGGCGGTCTTGGGACATGGCGAGTGCGCCCGATTGATTTGCCGTGCGGAAGATGCTGCGGGGAATGTCACGGAGCGCGAGGTGATCCTTCAGGGGGGCGCTCCAAAGGGAGTCTGGGAGAAAAAGTCCAGCGCCTTTGGAGCAGGCACCATTGTGGCAAAGGTCACGTCAGCGTCCGGCCAATCGTCGCAGGGCGAGGTCGAGTTGTCTTGGCCGGCACAGTCGTTCTTTGAAGAGGCGCAGTTGTCATGGACACCAAGCTTGGATGCGTTGCGCTTTGCCATGGGGCCTGCAGAGAAGGCTTGGCGAAAGCCTGTGCATGTGGAATGGGCATTCCCTCAACCCTCTGGTGTGTGGTCGACCACTGGGGCGATGTTCCCATCTGAGCCTCTGGCCGCAGACCGTTGGGTTGCTGTCCTGATGAAGGGGGATGCCGTCGAAACAGCGGTGTTGGCTGAAGTCAAGGATTTGGCATGGCACATGGAGATTCCAAATGGGGGGACATGGGAAATGAGAAGGGACACGGTGCCGCCCAAAGTCCTGCCCTTTTACAGTGGGACCCCTTTGGTGAAGGGCGGCGATGCGGTGTGGTACCTGGACGACGATTTGTCGGGCATCGAGTCGGTTGAATTGACCTTTGACGGGCATTGGGTCCGCTCAGTGTGGGACCCCAAGAGGAACATGATCACCTACGAGGCGTCAGATGGCCGACATGTGCCTGGACAGGTTCATGATGTCGTGCTCGTGGCAAGCGATGCCGTTGGCAATGTCCAGGAATGGCGAAGACCCATGACCTGGCCTGAGGGTCATTGACGTCGTGCGTTCCGCCGTTGTTGGTCTTGAAAAAGACTGTAATCAATGTAATACAAAGCTCTGATTGACAGTGAGTTGGTGAATCCTGATTGAAGCATTTGTTCCCAGTTTTCCCAATAGTTGTTGGGCAGCAATGCCCCCTCCTCACTCAACGTGTTTTTCCAGACAATGCTGATTTCACTTCCTGGGGAGAAAATCCAACGGTAGACCAAATCCACACTCCAAGCATTGTAATTGACATCGTATTTGCTGGTCTCGGTGGTCGCGTCATAGAACGCGTCGACTGCGGGGTTTTCTGTCAAGGATCCATCGGAAGCAAGCAAGAAGAATCCGTGGTAATCGACGACGCTCCAGTAATGGCGAATCCGAGCTGAAAGACTGGCGTTGGGGGAGAAGATGTAGCTCGCTTTGAGCACGTGGGTGTGGCTGGAATTGTCCCGCTCGCCAAACAAGCTTTCCGGACCGCCGTACAAATCGTCGAGAAGTCCGGCCCATCCGCGTTCTTTTTGCCGCACCTGCAAGCTCCAGACATAGTTCATGCTGAATCGATCTGAAAAGCGGAAACGCGGGGCCAAACGGAGGAAGAATCCCTTCCAATCTTCAAACTCAGGCCGCCATTGCCTTTTGACGAAGGCATCAAGTGCAAGGGCCTTGCGGTAGTCGGTGGAGGTCACGGCGTCCAGACTTGCCCATTTGGGTGTGGTGAACGGCATGTCGTCCAGCCGAGACGCAAAAAAATCTTGGCCATCCACGGGCTGGCCTTCCCAGGTGATTTTGTTGAACCAAAAGCCTCGCGTCACGGCCGCCCATTCGCCGGACCATCGCCAATTGCTGAAGGATCTCGGGGCATAGAGGTGCATGACATCGCTGTTCAACGTCCACCACATCCTGTTGAAGGCCCCAAACGGCTTGTAAATGCCATACTCCAGTTCCCCTTCTGTGGTGACTTCGTTGGGTGCAGCCAGGTAGCCCAAATCGTTGGGGTTGAAAAATTCAGATTCTTGTCTGTGGCCAATCGAACCACGGAACAAGCCTGTGGTCTTGGCCAAGGTGACACCCCAGGTGTGGCCTTCATCGTGGTCCTCCGGGTCGCCTTGCGCCATTTGATTGGCTGCAGCATTGCCAGACAATGCCCAGCTGTTGGCAGGGTTTCTGAGCACGAATTGGGTCCCTTGGACGTAGGCGTCACGGCCTTCCCCTGAACGGATGGTGGATGTGCTGAGGGCAGTGACAAAACTGTTGTTGGGGAGGTTTTGGTCGACCACAGTGACATTGTACGAGGTCAACACGTCCTCGCTTCCAGTGGTGTCACGGGCGAAAGCCTGAAAGGTCCCAAGGCCTGTGCTGGAGGAGGTTCGTCCACTCAGCTTGGTGGCGTTGATCAATTGTCCCTCTGACCCCACACGCCGGCTGTAAAAGAGCCCTCCTTTGTTGAACAAATCCGTCCCCTCTTGGAAGAAGGGCCGGTTTTCTGCAAACCGAACTTCATATGGGCTGAGGTTGAGCACGAGGTTGTCGGTGACGACCTGCCCAAAATCAGGCACCAGCGTGGCATCCAAGGTGAAGGCATCCCCAAGCCCCAGCTTGGCATCCATGCCGCCATTGATGGGCACCGACCATTGCCGGTCCCCGTTTTCGTCCAATCCTGTGGTGGCGTAGCTGCTGACATAGGGGAAGAGTGCAATCCTCGGTGGGGTGTCCACACCTTGTATGCCGCGCAAGACGCCCCCCTGGTTGACCATGCTGCTCTGCGTTGGGTCCAAAGCGTTCCAGACCGTTTCTTCACGAGTTCGACGTACGATGCGCCATGCATTCATGCCCCAAAGTTGTTCTCCGGACCCTGCCACACGGGGCATCCGAAATTGACTCCAAGGGATCCGCATTTCCGTGGACCAGCCGTTTTCATGGACTTGGCTTTGGACCTCCCAGACACCATTCCATGCGTCGTCAGAGCCTTGAGCTGTCATGATGAAATCCCCGAGCGTCCCCCTCGGCGTTGTGGTGAATCCCACAGCGTTGATGCCGTCGTTGTAGGGACTGAACCAAATGCCAAACTCATCGGAGTTCTCCACATTGTCCCGGACACTGAATTGCTGGAGGATGGAGTCCGGAGCCGTGTCGTGCATGGCCGCTGCTACATAGAGGTTGAAGTCGTCGTAGGCGATCCAGACTTCGGTTTGAAACGTGCACGGACTGTTGGGGAAGGGGCGGTTTTGGGTGAAGTGGGTGGCGGGAATGCCCACACCCCAAGTGGCCTCGTTCAGCACGCCGTCAATGGTGGGAGGGACGCTGATTCGCCGGGCAATGGCCTCCTGATTTTGGAGGTTGAAGGGCACATTCGTTTGGCCCAAAGCGTCAAGCATAGGGGCAGCAAAGCCCAGCCAAAAGAGGACTTGGAATGAAAAAGAAGTGCGTAGGGTCACCTAAAAATGCGTTGTTGGTTCAACCATCTTTGGTAAGCTCTTGCGTTGCGAAGATGTTCGCGGTAGGTGCGGGCAAACCGATGTTTTCCAGTGGCCTCTGGTTCGGCACACATGTACAAATGGTTGTGTTGTGCGGGCGTCAACACGCTCAGGATGTATCTCGGGTCGACGTACCGAATGGGCCCTGGTGGCAGGCCCTTGTGCCGATACGTATTGTAGGGGGAGTCGACGTTTTTGTGCACATCCAACACCCGGCGTATGCTGGGGTCATTCAGGGCATAAATCAAGGTCGGGTCGGCTTGAAGTGCCATGCCCTTTTTCAAGCGATTGAGGTAAAGCCCAGCCACCATCGGGGCTTCTGAGAGGTCGGCAGTTTCAGCCTGCACGATGGACGCAAGGACGGTCGCTTCTCGGATGGACAAACCCAAGGCCTGGGCAGAGGCCCGTCGGTCCAAGGTCCACCACGTTTGGTGCTCCCTCAACAGTCGATTCAGGAGGCCGTCGGCATCGGTCTCCCACCACACTTCGTAGGTGTTGGGCAATGTCCGCCACATCACGCTGTCGCGTTGCAGTCGGTTCGCCAATTCAGTGCTGTCGGCAAAAATGCGCTGGGCAATGGACCCTGCAATGGGCCCTACATCCCTGCCCGAGGGCACCACCAGTTTCACCACCTCGCGGTCTCCTGTGACCAGTCGTTTGGCGCTCTCCTCAACAGATTCGGAAGGCAAGAGAAGGAAGCGTCCGGCTTTGAGGCGGTGCTCCCAACCGCGCCAGGACAAATGCGTGACCACCCGCTCGCCGTGCGTACCCGCCAAGGTGGATGTCAATCCTTCCCATCGTTCAGTGGACGACCACGAGGGCAGGACCTCGACCACCACCTCATCTTCATGCCATGTGCCTGTCACCCAATGTTGCCAACCCCACGAGGCAGCGCCCCCTGCAGTCAAGAGGAATCCGATGAAAAGACCCAAGGCGGTTCGGGTGGTCATGGTCGTGGGGTTGAAAAGATGCATTGGGCCGTCACCACGTCGGACCACTCTCCATTGGGCTGCAGCACCCACTGTTTGCGATGGGAAACCTCCACAAAATCAGATTGGGCAAACAGGGCAAGCGAACCTTGGTGCCCACCGGGAATCTCGGCATACAGCTGATGCAGATGCAAATGCCTCGAGGCATAGGCCTTCATGAGGGCCACCCCAGCCAAGGCGTGGCCTTGCCTGCGATGCAGCGAGTCGATGTGCACGGCGACCCCGGCCCGTCTCTGTCTGGGGTCGAAGTCGTACAGGTCCATAGCGCCCACAGACGTCCAACCTCCATCGATCTGTGCATCCAGCATCCAGCGCAGTTGCCGCTGGGCATAAATGTCTTGATTGCCCTCGACGAATTGTTGCACTGACGCTTTGCTGACAGGAGCGGTGGCCGCCCCCATCCACCATTCGTCGCTGTTGTTTTCCCACGACACAAGCGTGGCGACATCCGAGGGTTCGAGGGCCCTGAGGCGATGTTGTTCAGATTTCAACACAGCGCGAAGATAGCCGTACCTTCGGCCCATGCGCAGACTTGTCCTACCCATCCTTTGTGGAGCGATGCTCGCAGGGTGCACTGTCAACCAAGATTTGATGTTCCGAACGGACGGAGATTTTGTGTTCGACGAGTGGTCCAAAGCGAAAGACGAAGCCTACACCTTGGCCCCCAACGATCGGCTGCAACTTCAGCTTTACTCGAACAACGGACAGCGTTTGATGTCGATGACAGCAGGGTCTTTGGAGGATGGTCGCGCGAACAATTTGATGCAAAATCAGCAACGCGGGTTGTTCTCGTACCGCGTGGAGCCCGACGGCACGGTGGACCTTCCCGAAGTGGGAAGTCTGCGTTTGCAAGGATTGACCCTGGAAGAAGCAGAAGTCGCCATCGAGAAGGCGTATGAGTCCGAGTACGTGGACCCGTATGCCATGCTTCAAGTCGTCAACAACAGGGTCCTGGTGTTCCCTGGCGAAGCAGGCCAAGCCACCGTCATCACGCTTCAAAACCAAAACACCTCTGTCATTGAGGCTTTGGCCCAAGCAGGCGGCATACGGCAGCGTGGCCGCTCCAAGGAGGTCAAGCTGATCCGTCAGCAAGGCGATGACAACCTGATTTATTCCATGGACCTCAGCACGGTGAATGGCATGAATGAGGCGCGTCGGATTGTCCAGGCGAACGACATCTTGTACGTGGAGTCCAATCCGCAAGTGGTCCGTGAAGTGCTTACCGATGTGTCCCCTGTGGCCCAGTTGGTCACCACATTCACCTCCCTTTGGTTCACCTACCGGGTGCTGTCCGACGATTGACCATGGAAGCGACAAGCACACGGATCGAAGGGGTGATGATGCTCCGGCCACGCCTCTTCCAAGATGCCCGAGGCACGTTTTGTGAAACGTGGAACCTCAGTGCGTTCGAGCATGCAGTGGGAGAATCTCTTGCCTTTGTGCAAAGCAACGAGAGCATGTCAAAGAAGGGGGTGCTGCGGGGCTTGCATTTCCAGGTGCCACCCCATGCCCAAGGGAAATTGGTGAGGGTGGTCCAAGGCAGGGTGTTGGACGTTGCAGTGGATTTGAGAAAGAACAGCCCGACGTTTGGCCAACACATTGCGGCAGAGTTGAGTGCAGACAACCGCTGGCAAATGTGGCTGCCCCCAGGCATGGCCCATGGGTTTTTGGCATTGGAAGACGACACCGTGTTTTCTTACATGTGCACAGAGCTGTACCATCCCGAAAGTGAGCGCAGCCTTCCATGGGACGATCCGTTGCTGGGCATCGATTGGGGGATGGACGCCCCAAACGTGAGCGCCAAAGATGCCCAGGCTGGAGCTTTTTCTGATTTCGAGTCTCCATTCTGACCTTTCCTTTTCCCGTGTGCAATGTTCACGGTTGTGGCGTTCTGCATGTTGGCAACCTTTGCGTGAAGGCGTGGCAGGAAGAGGTGCATGCGGCCACCTTCATGGCATGAAAATCGCTTCGTTTGCCCCTTTGAAAATCACAGTCGTTTTGTCACTTTCGTTGGGCCTTTTGGCGTGGTTGTCTGTGCCTATATCTGCCCACAAAGCGCCAGATTTTGAGGTCGAGTCCAAGCGTCATTCGCCGGTGATTTCACCCACAGTGCCCATGGACCTTTCACTCTTCCATGAGCTTGTTCCTTTGGAGCGTTTGGGCGTGCGGGAGTCTTTGGACCGCGAACTCATCGTCAACACCTACCGGCACAGTTCGACCATTCTCTACCTGAAAAGGGCTGCCCGATGGTTCCCCATCATGGAGCCCATTTTGAAAGAAGAGGGGGTGCCGAGTGACTTCAAATACCTGGCAGTGATCGAGAGTGGATTGAGCCAAGTCGTGAGCCCGGCGGGTGCAGCGGGGTTTTGGCAATTCATGAGAAAGACGGCCCCGGAGTATGGTTTGGAGGTGACTTCTTCTGTGGATGAACGTTACAATGTGGCGCTGGCCACAAGGGCTGCTTGTCAATACCTCAAGGAGGCCCACGAGAAATTCGGAAGCTGGGTGCTTGCCGCGGCTTCCTACAACATGGGCCAATCAGGAGTGACCCATGCCTTGAACGCGCAACTCGTCGACAACTACTGGGACCTGCATTTGAATGCCGAGACGGGACGATACGTTTACAGGATGCTGGCACTCAGGGAAGTGATGGAACATCCCGAGCGTTTTGGGTTTCATTTGGGGATGTCTGACGTCTATGCTCCGTTGGAGGGACAAGACATCACAGTGTCCGCAAGCATCGACGATTTGGCATCGTTTTCACTGGACCACGGGACGACCCTGAGGGAGTTGAAGGTCCTGAACCCTTGGCTGAGAAAGGACCATTTGGAGGTGCGGACGGGCCATTCATACACCTTGCGCATCCCCGCCTGACAGCATGTCGTTTGTGGTCTGCTGGGGTGACCGGTGGACGCGGACCGCGCTCGTGCGCAACTTCTCTTTCCCGGGCTCTCCATGCACGTACGCCTCGCGAAATTCGGGGTGAGAAAGGGCTTCCGCCACGGAGTACACAGCACCCGCAGGGACCTTGGCGTCGCGCAGTGCGACGAGCAGATCTTGCCGTTGCCATGACCTGGCGGCAGCGTTCAAGGCTTGCGCAAGTGCATCGCGGTGGACCACGCGTTGAGCATTGACTGCGAACGCATCATCTTGGGCCAAGTCATCCGTTCCCAGCACGCCACACAACGCGGTGAATTGGGCATCGCTGCCCACGGCCAAGACGATCGCACCATCCTTGCAGTCGATCAAATCTCCGTAAGGGGCAATGTTGGGGTGGAGGGAACCCTGCCGTTGGGGTCTTTGGCCATTCATGAGCCAAGCCGTTCCTTGGTTGGCCAACGCCGTGAGTCCGGATCCAAAGAGGCTGACCTCTGCATACCACCCTTGGCCTGTCTTTTCTCTTTGGTACAATCCCGCGAGGATGCCCGCGCGCATTTGGTGGGAGGCCAAGACGTCCATGAGTGCCACAGGCATTTTGGCTGGGGGGCGGTCGGGGTGGCCGTTCATGTCCATGAAGCCCGTCTCCGCTTGGACCACCACATCGTAGGCCAATCGATCTTTGTCAAATTCCGAGCCAACCAATCGGAGATGGACAAGACGAGGATGACGCAACGACAATTCATCAGGTTCCAAGCCCATTGGTTCGAGGTCGTTCCACTTCATGTTTTGAAGCAAGATGTCGGTTTGTGCCAAACGTTCTTCCAACCAAAGGCGCCCCGCTTTGCTTTTGAGGTCTTTGACGACCACCGTTTTGCCATGGTTGGCCGCTTCGTAGTAGGCGGAAGAGGACCGTGCGGGCTCGCCCACAGACTTCCAGGTCTGTGTGACATCGCCTCTTGGCGGCTCGACTTTGGTCACCTCGGCCCCGCATTCGGCCAAAAAAGTCCCCGTCAGTGGTCCCGCAAGAACACTCGACAAATCCAAGACCCGCAATCCTGCCAGTGCACCTTCCATGGGCGGGAAGGTAGGGGGGATGTCCTTTACGCCAAAGCCGATTTGTACGTGTCGATGGCCCGTTGACGCGCGAATTTATGCTCGACGATGGGCTCGGGATAAGCGTCGGTGCCAAACTCGGGGACCCATTGTTTCACGTAAGACAGCTGTGCATCGAACTTTTGAAGCTGTGAGGTGGGGTTGAACACGCGGAAGTAGGGGGCTGCATCGCACCCAGAGCCTGAAGCCCACTGCCAGCCCCCGACGTTGCTGGCCAATTCGAAATCCAAGAGCTTCTCGGCGAAGTACCGCTCCCCCAACCGCCAGTCCAGCAGAAGGTGCTTGCAGAAAAAAGAGGCCACCACCATCCGGACCCTGTTGTGCATGAAACCGGTGGCGTTCAATTCACGCATGCCAGCATCCACAATCGGGTACCCCGTTTTGCCCGCCTTCCAAGCGGCAAAATGGGCGTCGTCGTGGCGCCATGGGATCCGGTCGTATTTGGTCCTGAAGGCATCTTTCATGCTGTGGGGAAAGGCATGCATGACGGATTGGTAGAAGTCTCGCCAAATAAGCTCTGTCAGCCATTTTTCGCTGTGCGCGAACCCTTGACGTGCCATGTCGCGGATGCTCACGGTGCCAAACCGCAAATGAACGCTGACCCTCGACGTGCCGCGCACGGAGGGAGTGTCTCTCATCTCTGCGTATTGCTTCAACAATTGCGGTGTGACATTGGCTTCTGGAATGGCCACCTCGCTGGGCGTGAAGCCCATCTTTTGCAAGCTTGGCATCCCTTTGTGCTGCCACTTGGCCAATTGGTCAAGGTGTTGTTCAGAAGGAGAAGCTTCCATGTCGTCTTCCGTCAAATTGGCATGCCAACGTTTGCTGAATGGCGTGAACACGGTGTAAGGCGTGCCATCAGGCTTCACAACCTCCCCCGGTGCCTTGATCACATGGTCTTTGAA
>CALKGQ010000029.1 GCA_938085425.1 uncultured Flavobacteriales bacterium | reverse complement strand
TCCTCAACAGCGTCTGCGGTTGTGCCGCCGGCTCGATGCGCCCTGGCGTCAAGCTCGCCGTGAAGCACAGCAAGGTGCCCACAAACCTGACGACGGCGTTTGCTGGCGTCGACCGTGAAGCCGTCGATCGCGCCCGCAAATTCATGCTCCCCTACCCTCCATCTTCACCCTGCGTGGCGTTGTTCAAGGACGGCCGTTTGGCGGCCATGGTGGAGCGGCACCACATCGAAGGCCGAACCGCCGAGATGATCGCCGATCACCTCAAGATGGCGTTCGACGAATTCTGCTGAGATTCGCAGCATGGCACGCGTCCTGACAGGCATCCAAAGCACCGGCACCCCGCACCTCGGAAACATCTTGGGGGCGATCAAGCCGGCGATTGCATTGGCGAATGAAGGCTCCAACGAGAGCTTCCTGTTCATCGCGGACCTTCATTCGCTGACGCAAATCAAGGACGGCAACACCCTGCGCGAGAACACCTACGCGGTGGCGGCAACGTGGATGGCCTTTGGGCTGGACACGGAGCGGACGGTGTTCTACCGCCAAAGCGACGTTCCTGAATGCACCCAGCTCGCGTGGTACTTGCAATGCTTCTTTCCGTATTCCAGAATGACCTTGGCGCACAGTTTCAAGGACAAGCAAGACCGCCTCGGCGACGTGAATGCCGGCCTGTTTGCCTATCCCATGCTGATGGCAGCCGACATCCTGCTGTACGATGCGAATCTCGTGCCCGTGGGCAAGGACCAAATGCAGCACCTGGAGATGACCCGCGACGTGGCCAGCCGCTTCAACCACGGCTTGGGCGAGACCTTTGTGTTGCCTGAAGCGTTGACACAAGAAGCCACGATGTACGTGCCTGGCTTGGACGGAGGGAAAATGTCCAAATCCCGCCACAACACGCTCAACATCTTTGACGACCCGAAGGCATTGAAGAGGCGAATCAACAAAGAAATCGTCACCGACGCCACGCCACTTGAGGACCCCAAAAACCCGGAGGCCAATGTGATCCACAGTCTGTACCGACTGATGGCGAGTGAAGGCCAGGCGGACGAGATGGCCTCTGCACTGCAAGCAGGCGGCTACGGCTGGGGCCATGCCAAGAAAGCATTGCTCGAAGCCTTGGTGGATGGGTTTGCCGAAGAACGTGCACGCTTCCATGAGCTCATGGCCGACAAACGCCAAATCGACGAAGCCCTCGCGCAAGGAGCAGAAAAAGCGAGGGCCGTCGCCGCCGACGTGCTATCAAGGGTGCGTCACGCCTCCGGGTACTGACCCATTTCAGTCCCTGAGCTCAGGTCGGTCCAAGACCTCCGCACCATATTTGGTTTGGAACTTCCTGTAAAGCTCGCGCTGACGGTTGTCCAAATCAATCTCACGGCCCTCAATCCATGCCATGGTCAGGCTGTTGGTGCGCATGTCCAGCGCGTCTCCTTCTGACAAAAACATCGTGGCCATTTTGTTGCGCTCCAAGGTGCCCACTTGGTCGTCGATCCCCAGGATTTGTGCTGGATTGCGAGTCAAAGCCTGCACGGCTTGCTCTTCCGTGAGGCCGTACGCCCGTGCAGTCCCAGCATAAAAAGGCAAATTTCGCGAATTCATTTCCGTCATGCGCTTGTCCACCTGAAGGGCCACCGTGATGCCCTCGTCCATCAAGATCTTGGGCAATTTGAAGGGGAGGTCCACATCGTCGTCGGCAAAGCGGGGCAGGCTGTGCACGCTTTGGAGCATCACCGCCACCTCGTTTTCACGAAGCAAGTCCGCGACGAGGTAGGCATCGTATCCGCCCACAATGGCCATACGCTGAATGCCGAGGTCCCTTTTGAAGTGGACAGCCTCTGTGATGGCACGGGCATCGTTGGTGTGCACGTAGAGACAAAGAGAGCCGTCAAAAAGGCCACGCATGCCTTCGTACCGGACATCGGTCAAGGAACCGCGTCTTGCCGATGCGTAGGCCTGTGCTTCTCCAAAAAAGCGCTCAATTTCATGCCTTTGCTGGTCGTAGGTCTTTCTGCGTTGGATGTCCACCTGGCCATTCTTTCGGTGACGGTGGTGCGTGGAAGGCCAATTGAGATGGATGCCATCCACCATCACCATGGCGGCATCTTCCCAATTCCAGCCATCAAAATGAACCACTCCACTTGAGCCGGACACGACCCCACCACGGGGGGTGATTTGGCCCATCAACACGCCGTTCGTGCGCACGGTGGGGGTGATCTCACTGTCTGTGTTGAAGGCGATGACGGAGCGCACATTGGGCCTGAAGGTGCCCACCTCGTATTGGTCCTGGGTGGCGCGAACGGCCCCCACTTCTTGAAGCCCCAACGTGGTGTTGGTCACGATGAATCCGGGGTACAGATGCTGCCCCTTGGCGTCCACAATGTCGTCGTATTTCTGACGGTTGACCTGGAAACTTCGGCCCACGTAGTCGATGACGCCGTCGCGAAAACCCACGGCACAATCTTCCAAGACATCACCCGTCCCAAGGTGGGCGGTCGCCCCCAGCACGAGGACGGAACGCGACTGGTCAGGGGCCGGCGTGGGCTGCGCCCAAGACGGGACCGCAGCCAAGCAAAAAAGGAGGCCTGCAATGGCGCCCCGGAGGAAAAGATCAACGGTTCTCATCGGTCAAAGTATCACAGTGGTAATGGGTTTCTAGGCGCTCAACGGGTCGTTTTTGGTCCTTCCCTCCAGAGGTTTCTCCGGAGGCATACATCTTCGCAGTCAGGCGCGCCCTTTCTTCTCGCATCGCCTCCCGCAGTGCGAGGTCACGGTCTTTGTCAAAGCACCTCACCCCCTCCACAAACGTTTGTTCTGCCTTTGCGCCAATGCTCAATGGGTGGTCAGACCACACCACCACGTCCGCGTCTTTGCCTGGCAGGAGCGACCCTGTTTTGTGGTCGATGTGCAGCAGCTTGGCGGGGTTCAAGGTCACGAATTTCAGGGCTTCTTCCTCTGGAACACGGCCGTACTTGTAAGCCTTGGCGGCCTCTTGGTTGAGCCTCCTCGCCATCTCGGCGTCGTCGGAATTGAAGGCAGTCACCACCCCTTGATGGTGGAGGACCGCGCCATTGTAAGGAATGGCGTCCTTGACCTCGTATTTGTAGGCCCACCAATCGCTGAAACTGGACCCCCCTGCGCCGTGCTCCGCAAGCTTGTCGGCCACTTTGTAGCCCTCCAAAATGTGGGTGAAGGTGTTCAAGCGGAACCCCAAAGAATCCGCCACATGCATCAACATGTTGATCTCGTCTTGTCGGTAGCTGTGGCACGTGACAAACCGCTCTTCTCGTAGAATTTGCAGCAACGTTTCCAATTCCAAATCCACCCTCGGGGCCACAGGTCCGCGTCCCGCGCGGATGTCCTTGCGTTTGGCATTGCGCAGGGCCACGCGGTATTCAATTTGGGCCATCCCATATTCCCGTGCCCGGATGAAATGGTCGTAGTAGACCTGCTCCACCCCCATTCTCGTTTGGGGAAAGCGCGTTCTGTACCCATCTCCCCAATTGCTTTGTTTGACATTTTCCCCCAAGGCAAACTTGATGAAGGGGACCGCATCCTCGAACAACAGATTTTGCGGTGTGGCGCCCCAACGGAACTTGATGATGGCGCTTTGTCCACCTATCGGGTTGGCGGAACCGTGCAGGATCTGAGCACAAGTGACCCCGCCCGCAAGTTGACGGTACATGTTCACATCCTCACTGTCCACAGCATGGCCAATCCAAACCTCTGCGCTGCTTGCCTGTGTGCCTTCGTTGACGCCGCGGTCCACAGCGATGTGGGTGTGCTCGTCAATGATGCCAGGAGTGATGTGTTTGCCCCTGCCGTCCAATTCAATGGGCACCACGCCTGCAGGCAAAAACTGCGCTGGCTGAAGATTGGGGCCAACGGCCACGATTTGGCCCCCGTGCAAAAGCACATCGGCCTCCTGGAGCACACCCTCCTCCTCGCATGTCCACACGGTGGCTTGTCGAATCCAGGTGGTTTCTTGGCCCAGCGGTTCTGGCAAGCCATAGGCGGTGAAAGGCTCAATGACCCCAGAAAGGTCGAATGCTGAAGCGGCCCCATCGGCAATTGATGTGGTGTCTTCAGCGGTGTTTTCCTCCGAAGTCGTCTCTTCCTCTTCCTCTGCTTCTTCCTCTGCTTCTGCCTTCCGGATGGCCGACCAATCCCTCCAGCGGCCATCGGCCGTTTGGCCTGAACCCTCCCATATTCGGCTTTCCATCCACACGTTGCCGGTCAGTCGAATCGGTCCCTCATCACTTGGGATGCGCATCACCACCGTACGATGGTCAAGGGTCAAAGGCACCTTTCTGTCGGTGCTGTCGTTCAAAGCCCAGGTGGCCTTCCAGGCCCCTGCCTGTCCTTGAACACGCACCACGTACATGCTGTCGTTGACATTCACGTCGTAGGAACCTGTCAGGTCCAATGGATGGCGGTCACGCATCGGGGTGGGTTCCCCTGCGACCCAGTGTTCCACAAGCTTCGTGGTGCTTTCAAAAAGCGGACCATCGGCGACCAAGACATTGGACACCGATCCAACGTTCAAACTCCCCAACTGATCGCTCATGTCCAGC
>CALKGQ010000028.1 GCA_938085425.1 uncultured Flavobacteriales bacterium | reverse complement strand
AGGGGCACCCATCCAAAAGGCGGGACTACCTTTGCCGCTTCTTTTTGACCCCCCTTTCCATGCGCATCGCCCTCTTTGATTTTCGGCAAACCGTCGACTACCGCCTCGAAGTTCTCAGTGGTTTGACAGTGGCCATGGCCCTCATTCCCGAGGCTGTGGCCTTCGCGCTGATTGCTGGACTGAGCCCACTCACCGGACTGTATGCCGCTTTTGTGGTGGGCCTGGTGGCGAGCGTCTTTGGCGGACGACCGGGCATGATCAGTGGCGCCACCGGCGCTGTGGCGGTGGTGGTGGCCGCATTGGCCATTTCCCACGGTCCTGAATACATCTTCGCCACCGTGGTGCTTGCAGGGGTCCTGCAGCTTCTCGCAGGACTGATGAAGTTGGGGAAACTCATGCGTTTGGTCCCTCAGCCAGTGATTTTTGGGTTTGTGAATGGCTTGGCCATCATCATCGGAGGAAGCCAATTGGCCCAATTCAAAGACGACAGTGGTGCATGGCTGGGCCGGGAAGAACTTCTTGTTTTTGGTGGCCTGACGTTGCTTTCCATGGCAATCATTGCCTTCCTGCCCAAATGGACCAAGAAAGTTCCTGCTGGATTGACGGCAATCCTGGTGGTGTTTGGCTTGGCCGCAGCTTTGGGCATTGACACCAAAACGGTGGGGGATTTGGCGTCCATCCAAGGAGGCTTTCCACCCTTCCACTTGCCGGCCGTCCCCATGACGTTGGAAACCCTGACCATCATCTTCCCCTATGCGGCGGTGGTTGCCGGTGTGGGATTGATCGAGAGTTTGCTCACGTTGAACATTTTGGACGAAATCACAGGAACGCGCGGCCATGGCAACAGGGAGTGTGTGGCCCAAGGGGCAGCCAACGTGTTGAGTGGGCTGTTCAGCGGGATGGGTGGATGTGCCATGATTGGCCAAAGCCTCATCAACGTCAGCTCCGGGGCACGGGCGAGACTGAGCGGGATTGTGGCTGCCGTCATGCTGTTGGTGTTCATTGTGTTTGGGGCCCCTTTGATTGAGAGGCTGCCCATGGCGGCATTGACGGGGTTGATGATCATGGTGGCCATTGGAACGTTTGAGTGGGCCTCGCTGAGAACCTTCCGTCGGATGCCCGCGTCGGACGTTTTCATCATGGTGCTCGTCACCTTGGTGACGGCATTCCTGCACAATTTGGCCTTGGCGGTTCTGATTGGTGTGGTGGTGGCGGCCTTGGTGTTTGCGTGGGACAACGCCATCCGCATCCGTGCACGCAAGCGCATCGACGAGAACGGCTGGAAGCACTACGAGTTGTACGGGCCTCTGTTCTTTGGGTCGACGACAGTTTTCGCAGAGAAGTTTGATGTCCAAGGGGATCCAGAGCATGTGGTCCTCGACTTTGCAGAGAGCCGTGTGGTGGACATGTCTGCCATCGAGGCCCTGAACCGGGTGACTTCCCGGTATGCCCAAGCGGGCAAAAAGGTGCATTTGCGCCATCTCAGCGAGGACTGCCGAGCCCTGGTGGACAAGGCGAAGTCCATCATTGAGGTCAACCACTACGAGGATCCTACCTACAAAGTGGTCTCGGATGCGTTGTGACTCTGGGTGGTGACTCCGTAGTTTTGGGACTCAATCTCAATTGATGATTCACTACGATCCCAAGAGCTGGTTTTCCCTGATTTTCCAGGCGTACAGCCGCCAGGTCTTTCGCCGTTTGTTCCCCCTTTTGCTTGCAGTGGGGGTCTTGACAGCCTTGGTCTGCTACATTGAATTGGAGTTCATCAAGGAGCCTCTGGAACTGAGCAACGTGGTCCATTCGTTGTTGGGCTTTGTGTTGTCGTTGTTTTTGGTGTTCCGCACCAACACAGCTTACGACCGTTGGTGGGAGGGGAGAAAGCAATGGGGGTCTCTGGTGAACGTCTCGCGTATCCTGGCCATCAGGGTGCGGGAATTCACTCAGGACGAGAAGGCCTGGCAGTTTTACCAAGAGCACATTCCTGGCTTTGTGAATGCACTGCGCGTGCACCTTCGTCCTTCTTTGAAGGTAAGGTCCACGGGCCCCTCCGACGAGGCCATGGCTTCAAGCAGTCATGTGCCCAATGCATGGGCGCAGGCCATGGAGAGAGACTGCGCCAAACGTTTGGCGCAAGGGGAATGGTCCCCTCAGCAGCATTGGTTGCTGTCCCAAGACATCGCAAGGATGGTCGACATCTTGGGTGCATGTGAGCGCATCTTGAAGACGCCGATTCCTTACAGCTACAGCATGTTCATGAAGAAATTCATTTTCTTGTACGTGGTGACCTTGCCCCTCGGCTTTGTGAACACTTTTGGTTGGTGGGCGATTCCTGTGGTGATGCTGGTTTTTTACATCTTGGTCAGCATTGAATTGATCGCGGAAGAAATCGAAGACCCGTTTGGGGTGGATGAAAACGACTTGCCGTTGGACAGCCTCTGCGAAACGATTGACGCCAATACGCAGGAAATTTTGACCAGGCAAGGATGATGTTTTTTGCCTGTTCCGACTGGCCGGCCCTGATGTCCCATGGAGGAATGTTCAGGGCAAAAAAATGCCCCAGCTTGAGAGGCTAGGGCATTCAAAACGATTGATGTAGGATCCGAATCAACGGATGATGACAAGTCGCTGGGGTGTTTCTTGCCCTGCAACGACGAAGTACACCCCGGGAGTAAGGTGGCTGACCGAGATTGTTTGAATTCCTGGCCGCAGCATCATCTCCTCGACGAGCTGACCTTGTTGGCCAACGATGCTGCATCTTGACGCGACTCCTTGCCAGTTGATGCGGAGCTCATTTTGTGTTGGATTGGGCATCAATTCCCAAGCTGAGTTCAAGGATGGTACATTGCTGAAAGGAGCTACAGTCAAATCCAAACAGGTGGTGTCTGTGATGCATCCGTCTGCACTGAACTCCACCACACAGATGTCACAGCCCCCCTCCAATTCTGGGTCAATGGTGGCCTCAAAGCCCTCTCCAATAACATCTCCGCATGAACTCGTCCACTCAAGGGTGCTGCCGGTGAGGGCATCATATTCAAAAACGGCGGGAACGCCGACCATGAGGACGGTGTCTCCTGACAACTGTCCCGGCTCAAGGTATTCGCAACCCTCCAATTGATAAGGAGCGGCACACCCGTTGAAGTTGCAAGCCCCAAAATCAGAGCAACCTTCTTCAAAGCTTGTTGCTGGAGCGATGTAGCCTCCGTAAATGGTGTTGATGAAGCCATTTCCATCAAAGTCAAAAATGTATTGGCCAAACGTCGCATGGTAGTTCAAGGTGTTGCCGCAAACAGACATTTCCACCGTCGTGACGTCATTGACCAGTTCCTCGTAGCCAAAGGCCAAAAGCGTTTCCTCGACCCAATCAAACAATTCAAAGTACAATGGCCCTCCAAGGACAGAGTCCTGCATCATGGGCAATGGCAAATCGTTCCATGCTGCGTAACCTGTTTCGCACGCATCAAAATCCAGCTGGTCGATGTAGGTCCAATCGTCCAAAGTGAACAATTGGGTGTCGAAGTAAGTGCATGGTTCCACTTCTTCCCCAAAGTTGCACGCCAAGTCGTCGTCACATTGGGCATGAAGGTGCGTGGTGGCAAAGCAAAAGAGCAAAAAAGCTGAGCTTGAAGCAAGGGAATACAATGGATTCATGGTGTTTTTTTCTATCTGCGAAGGTAGCACATCAAATGCCCAAACACATTGGGTTCAGATGTACCTTGAGGGCACAATAGGTTTCGCATCATGATACGCCGTCAATTTCTCAAAGCCGCTGGTTCGGCGCTCGCACTTCCAATCATAGGTTCCTTTGAGGCCACCGCGCGCAGTTCTTCAAATCGATCAAATTGTGTCTTGGTGCCATCAGAAACTGCAGGCCCTTTTCCACTCGACTTGAACGAGAACGATTTTTTCTTTCGTCAGGACATCACTGAAGACAGGCCTGGGATTCGTCTGAGGCAAAGGGTGCGAATTTTGGGCGATCAGAATTGTGAGCCCATGGCCAATGTCCGTGTCAACGTTTGGCATTGCGACCGCGACGGAGGCTATTCGGGCTACGGCACAGAGGAGGGATTGACCTACTGCCGCGGCTACCAGTTCACGGACGACAACGGAGAGTGTGAGTTTGTGACCATTGTCCCCGGATGGTACCCGGGCAGGGTCACACACATGCACTTTCAGGTCTATGTGAGCAGCCAGTACAGCGCGGTTTCGCAATGGACATGGCCACATGAAGCAGTGGTGGGGGCCACGAACGCCCATCCAGCATTGTACCCAGCAGGACCAGACCCACTTGCCCCAGAGCAAGACGGAGCCTTTGTGGATGGCTTTGAATGGCAGCTGGCCAGCCTTGAATGGGACGAGGCGGCGGAAGAGTACGTTTCTTTTTACGAATGCACCGTCCAAGGAGAAGGCACGAGTGGGGTGGGACTTCAAGAACGCTTGAATGCGGAAGTCATGACCCTAGGGGATTGCCACCCCAACCCCGCCACGGACCGCGCCTATTTGCCATTGACCTTGCGTTGTCCTGCTGAGGTGAGGTGGTCCATTTGGAACCTCCAAGGCCAAAAGGTCCATGCCCAATCCTTGGGCCAATGCGGGCCAGGGGAACATCGCTTGACCTTGGAAAGGAAGGGCGCCGAATGGCCCGCTGGACCTTGCATGGTGCTGGTCGAATTGAACGTCGAAGGCCGTCGACTCACCGATGTGCGCCGGTTGATGGTCCAACGCTGACCCCACAGAGATGAATCCAATGTTGAAGATTGCCTTCGATGCGGCCCAAAAGGCGGGCCGTGCGGTCATGAAGGTGTATGAAAGTGACGATTTTGGGGTGGAACACAAGGCAGATCAAAGCCCTCTGACTCTTGCAGACCGTGCCGCACATGAGGTCATCATGGCCCATCTTGAACACACAGGCATTCCGGTGCTTTCAGAGGAGGGTCGCCACATGGACTTTGAAGAACGACGGGATTGGGCAAGTTTGTGGATTGTCGACCCTGTGGACGGCACGAAGGAATTCGTCAAGAGGAATGGAGAGTTCACGGTGAACATTGCCCTTGTGAAGGAAGGCCGGGTGGTGCTCGGCGTGGTGCTGGCCCCTGTCCTCAACAGCGCCTACCTAGGGGTGGTTGGGGAAGGCGCATGGAAGGTCAAGGTGACCAACGCACTTCAGGAAAAGGAGGAGGACGGTTGGAACGATCGGGTGAGCTTGCCCATTCCTGCGCCTGCAGGTCGCCCCTTCACGGTGGTGGCAAGCCGGTCCCACATGTCGCCTGAAACCCAAGCATTTGTGGACCAAAAGCGCGAAAGCCACGGAGAGGTCCACCTGATCAGCAAGGGGAGTTCTTTGAAATTGTGCATGGTGGCTGAGGGAGTGGCAGATGCCTACCCAAGGTTTGCCCCCACCATGGAGTGGGACACGGCCGCGGGCCAAGCGGTCTGTGAGGCGGCGGGCTGCGCAGTGATCGACCAAAACACAGGGGCCCCCATGCGCTACAACCGCGAAGAGTTGCTGAATGCGTGGTTCTTGGTGTCGCGGGAAGAAATCCTTGGGTCATGAAGGAATGGATGGCATGCTTGTCGATGTTGTTGTTGGGTGGGCTGCAAACAGCGACTGGCCAGATGCAATGGTGGCCGACGGAGGTCAGCACCACCACTGGCATTTGGTTGGCAGAAGGAGAATCTAGGAACCAAGTGGACGGTGTGGCCCTTGGGGGACAAGTGGCTTGGATGACCCGGGCCACCAATGGGTGGGCGGCATTTTTCAGAGGCATTGAGCATGGAGGTTTCATTGGGATGCACCGCATTGGGGCGAGTGCTTATGGCTGGCAACCCCAGGTTGGGTGGACTTTACGCACGGGCCAATCGGCCTTGGTCGGGTGGACCTTTTCAGGCGGTTTGGCCTACAATCCCAACATCTTTGACGCTGAAACAGCGCCAGACTTGGATGCGGCGGGATCGCACTTGAACGGCCTGGTCAGGCTGGGGGTGACCCTTGCCAATGACAGTCCCGTGGGATTGAGTTTGGGGATGTTGCACACAAGCAATGGGGGGGTGAGGCGCCCAAACAAGGGAATCAACACCCCACATGCGCGGCTGACCGTGCGCCTCGGCGAAACCCCTCGTCGGAGGGTGGACGTGGATGGTGCCACCATGGGGGCTTGGCGCTCGGCTGTGGGATTGGCCATCGGGGCGCGGGACCACGGTGGTTTTGGGGGACATGTTTACGGCGTTCAGGAGTTGTTCGCTCAAACGTCTTTTGTGTGGACCCCCCGTTACGCTTTGACAGCGCAGGCTGCGGTGTCGCATCACATGGCGCTCACGGCAGACCCCAACACAGACGCGCCCTCGGACACCTTGGCTTCGCAACCCATGGACCGCTTGCAGCCTGGGCTCAGCGCTGGATGGTCCTGGATGTTTGGGCGTGCGCGGCTTGACTTGCTCAAAGGCGGCGTGCTCGTGAACCCCACCCCGGGGTTTGGCAAGGGCTACAACAAGGCGCAGTTGTTCATGTCGGTGCACCCCAACCTCGATGTTTTTGTGGCCCTTCGTTTTTCCGATTGGCGCGCAGATTTCCTCAGTGGGGGCATTGCTTTGCGCTGGGGCCGTTCAGAGAAAGAGTGCCTGTCTTGTCCCAAATGGGACTTGTAGACTGATTCGCTCGAAGTACTGCATTTGGCGTACCTTATCAGGGATGCCAGACCTTACTGAATACGACACATTGATTTTGGAAGGCGGGAGTTTGCGGTGCGCTTTCAGTGCGGGTGTGATGGATGCACTGATGTTGTTGGGGCCCATGTCTTTTGAAAGGGTCATTGGGGCCAGTGCGGGGTCCATGGTCATGGCTTCCTACTTGTCGGGCCAATACAAGCACTTTGTGCGCATTGCCAGGGATTTGGTGGACGATGGACAGTTCATCCGGTTCAGCTCGGCTTGGAGTGAAGAGGGATTGATGAATTTGGCCCATCTCAAGGCGCATGTGCTCAAGCACGCACCTTTGGATTTGCAAGCCTTGGATCAAATCCAAGAATCAACACGTGCGGAGGTGGTTTTGACAAGGGCCCAAGATGGAAGCCCCATGTATGTTCAGCCCCGTGGAGATGCGTGGATGGATGCCTTGATGGCCTCGTCGGCCCTTCCCATGCTCACACGTGGTCGCTTGAAGTGGGACCAGACTTGGGTGTTCGACGGTGGGTATTCGGATGCTTTGCCTCTTCAACGTGCCCTTGATCTTGGCGGGCGACGCATCCTTGTCGTCCGGACCCGACCTGTGGGCGATCACATTGCGCAAAGCACCGTGGACTACTTGGCATCTTATTGGTACTGGAATGAGGAGCCCCATGTCCTGGAATTGTTCGAAAAGGGCCACGAACGATACAACGCGGTCGTCGATCGGTTGAGGATGGGTGGGGACGGAGAAGGCAGGCAGTGGGAAGAAATCGCTCCTCCATTCCCACTAAAGTCTGACAGCCTCTCCGTGAGGGGGGTGGATGTCATGTCGGATTATCGTCTAGGAGTGGAGCAAGCCATGAATTGGTGGGCCCGAAAATGAACTTCATGTTCAGTGGACACCATTTTGTACTTCAGCAAGAACGATTTGTTCAAGGAAATCATTAGATTCGTGCCACCTTGTGATTCAAGGGTTTTTTGGACAATGATTCCTGCCTAGAAACCTAATGGAGAAAGGCCTTGAGCCCGCACTCATCACTCCATACTCTGTTCCGACCATGCATTTTTTCGCCCCGGCTGTTCTCCGTTTGACTTCATTTCGTGGCATTGTCTGCTTGGCTATGATCTCAGCCTTGGGGGTGTCGTGTCACATGGACTCCAAAGGCACGGGCTTGTCAGAAGCAGAAGTTTTGGCCTTTCGCGGATCCTCCCAAGTGGAGGAGTTGCTGAACCAAATGACCCTTGGGGACAAGGTGGGGGAAATGACCCAGTTGACCTTGGACATGCTCTGCATTGGGGCACCCTACAATTTGGACGAGCCACACCGTGTCGACACCTCCAAGCTTGCATTGGCCTTCTCGGAGGGCAAGGTGGGCAGCGTGTTGAATTCTGGAGGACACAGTTACCCGCCAGAGCAATGGAGGGAGTTGGTTGCGAACATCCATGAAGCCAGCATCGCTGGCAAGGGCATCCCCACATTGTATGGGGTGGACGCCATTCATGGAGCCACCTACACCTACGGCGCTGCACTTGGACCCCAGCAAATTGCCTTGGCAGCCACATGGGACACCGCCTTGGTGAGGGCCATGTCGGAAGCCACTGCCCGTGAGATTTCAGCTTGCGGCATCCCATGGAACTTTGCCCCTGTCCTCGATGTGGGCCGCGATCCAAGATGGCCAAGGTTTTGGGAAACCTTTGGAGAGGATGTGAAATTGGTGGGCGACATGGGAGAATCCATGGTTCGTGGGTTCCAAGAAGGAGAGTCCGTCGTAGGCGCCACCCTCAAGCATTACATGGGGTACAGCACACCTTGGAGCGGAAAAGACCGGACCCCAGCTTACATCCCTGAGCGCCAGCTTCGGGAGATTTTCTTGCCTCCTTTCGCCCAGGCAGTGGAGGCCGGCGCGATGAGCGTCATGGTCAACAGCGGCGAGATGAACGGCATCCCCACGCACGTCAACCGCTTCGTCCTGACAGACATCCTGCGCGGAGAACTTGGTTTTGAGGGAGTGGCGGTCACGGATTGGGAAGACATCAAATACCTGGTCTCCCGTCACAAAGTGGCTGCGACCTACAAGGAGGCCATCCTCATGGCCATCGACGCTGGCATTGACATGAGCATGGTTCCGCAGGACTTGGAATTTCCAGTTTTGCTCAAGGAACTCGTCGAGGAAGGGTCCCTTTCAGAGGCACGCATCGACCTGAGTGTGCGTCGCATCCTGACCATGAAAGAGCGTTTGGGATTGTTGGAGGAAAATGGAGCAGATTTGCCGGAGTTGTTGACGGAAAAAGAGCGCAAGGACCTCGAAGGTCCTGCGGAGCAGGCAGCGCTGGAATGCATCACTGTTTTGAAAAATGGCCAAGAGCAGGCGAATGGGTTGACCCAAGCCGTTTTGCCATTGGACTTGAAGAAATCCATCTTTGTTTCAGGACCAACGGCCCATTCCCTCAATGCATTGAATGGTGGATGGTCAGGGACCTGGCAGGGAAGAGACGAAGCCTACAACACCCCCGGTCGTTTGACCGCGTTGGAGGCCATGCGCGAGGAATGGGGAGCAGAGCTTGTAGCGTTTGAAGGATTGTCCAGCATGGATTTCTCTGCCAAAGACATCGCTCGGGTGGTGCGCGAATTGAAGCGAAGCCAGCCTCAAGCGGCTGTGTTGTGTCTGGGTGAAATGCCGTACACTGAAGTGGTTGGCAACATCGGTGATTTGAGACTGCCCGACAACCAACTTGATTTGGTGCGCGCAGTTGCCGCCACTGGGATTCCTGTGGTCGCTGTGTTTGTGGAGGGACGACCAAGGACGTTCTCCCAGGTGGAGCCTTTGTTGGATGCTGCAGTGATGGCCTACTTGCCCGGAGACTATGGAGGGCCGGCCATTGCCCAGGTGTTGAGCGGGGCGCACAACCCCTCCGGCAAGTTGCCTTTCACATGGCCCCGCGACGCATCGAGCCACGTGACCTATGACAGAAAGCATACTGAAAATGTGCACTCTGATTTTAGCATGAACGCTTTCCAGCCCCAGTACCTCTTTGGCCATGGTTTGTCCTACAGCTCTGTGGAAACGTCGGGCATTGAAGTCATTGGCGAAGAGGGCATCCACATCGGCGACGACATTGAATTGGAAGTGACTTTGGTCAACACTGGCAACCGCCCCTCCTCTGAGGTGGTCATGGTCTTTGCCCAAGACCGCGTGGCTTCCATCACCCCAAGTGTGGACAAACTCAAGGCCTACAAAAGGGTCCTTGTGGATGCCGGTGCAACCCTCAAGGTGCGCCTCAGCGTTTCTACATCCGAACTTGGCTTCATCGGACATGGCCTGAGCTATGTCATCGAACCAGGCGTTTTTGGTCTGCGTGTGCAAGACCAAGTCGTCGACATTGAATTGAACAAATAACACCTTATCTCATGAAAAATCTCTTTTCCCTCGCCCTCGCCCTCGGCTGTGCCTTTGGTGCCTTGGCCCAAACCACCTTCAATGTGGATGTGTCTTGCCTCCCTTCTGGTTTTGACAACCTGTTTGTCACTGGCCCTTGGTGCGGTTGGTGCGCCAACGACGTCTACAACACCATGACAGACCCTGATGGGGATGGGGTGTACAGTGTGACAGTGGAGGAACTGGAAGGAACTGTGGAGTACAAGTACGCCATCAACGGTTTTGAGGAACAAGAGAATTTGGTCAACGACATGGTGGACGGCGCCGATTGCGCACCGATCACTGATTTCAATGGGTATGCCAACCGCACGACTGAGGCGGGCAGCACCACCAACGATTACTATGGGACCTGCGATGGAACCTGCAACGATTTGCCACCCACCAACGTCACCTTCCAAGTGGACATGGCCGAGTACGAAGGGGCCTTTGGGTCTGTGACCTTGAATGGTGAATTCAATGGGTGGTGCGGCGATTGCGCGCCCATGGCAGACGACGATGGGGACATGGTGTACGAATTGACCATCCCATTGACGGGCGACACCTTGGAGTACAAATTTGCCATCGGCGCTTGGGAAGATCAAGAAGACCTCGAGGCGGAGGCAAGCTGTGCACTCACGACGTATGACGAAGGCGCGCCCAACGGATGCTGCTTCGTCAACCGTTTTGTCGTGTTGGAAGGCGACGCCGTTGTGCAAGATGTGGTGTGCTGGAGCAGCTGCCAGGAGTGCAATGCAGCACCTGTTTTGGGGTGCACCGACACTGAAGCCTGCAATTACGATGCGGATGCCACGGAGGACGATGAAAGTTGCATTTATGGGAACGGCCCTGTTGTTGAGTTGACTGTGGAAGATGCTTTGTGCTTTGGCGGAGAAGGCGTGCTGTCCTTGGATTCAGCGACCATGCTCCTGCTGGACGACGGGGTGATCACCGTCGAGGTTCTTGGTGCGGGAGAAACGTTGCCCGCAGGCGACTATATTTTTATGGCGACGGACACTCTTGGTTGCTCCAGCGAGACGGCTTTCACCGTTGGTGAACCTGACGAGCTTGTGATTGAGCTGACCATCGAGGCTTTCGACTCAGGAGAGGGAGATGGCCAAGCTTCTGCAACGGTCGAAGGGGGGACACCGGACTACGTTCTGTCTTGGACCAACCTAGGTGGCGTCGAAGTCAATCCCGACTCCCTTGATGCGGGACTTTACACAGCATTCGTAACCGACGCCAATGGCTGCACGGCACAGGCCGATTTGACCATGACTGTCGATGGCACAGAGGAGGTGTTGGGACTTGAGGCTTCCCTGTTCCCGGTGCCTGTGAAGGATGAATTGACACTTCGCCTCGGCGCACCTTTGCGTGGGGTGGCGTATGTGACGTTGTTCGATGCCCAGGGGCGTCCATGGAGCACGGAGGTCATGTCACCAAGCCAACTGAACATTACGCTGGACACATCAGGCCTCGCAGCAGGATTGTACACCATCCAATTGACCACTGAGGAAGCACGTGCTTCTTGGAACTTTGTAAAATGATTCGACAACTCATCGGTTGGACCAGCGTGTTGTTGCTCTTTGGAGCAACCACCAGTTCTTGGTCACAAAGTACAAGCTCGGCCGCGCAAAGCACCATCTCGGTCTCGGGTATGGTCATGGAGGGCGACATGCCATTGCCAGGTGTCTCGGTCACTGTAAAAGGATCCTATTCCGGAACCTCGACGGACTTGGACGGGGAATTTTCTTTGACCCTCGAGTCGGGTCAAACCCTTGTGTTCTCTTACATCGGGTACTTGCGAAAGGAATTGAAGGTGGACAACACCGTGACAGACCTCAAGGTTCTTTTGGACCCTGATGTTGCCGGCCTTGAAGAGGCTGTGGTCATCGGTTATGGCAACCAACAGCGCAGCAAGATTTCTGGTGCGGTCACGACAGTGGACATCAAGGCGGCCACGTCAGTGCCCGTTTTGCGAACGGAGCAGGCCTTGCAGGGGCGCGCGGCCGGCGTCCAGGTGACCCAGAATTCGGGCCAACCGGGCAGCGCACAGACCATCCGTATCCGGGGTTTGGGCTCCATCAACAACTCGGACCCTTTGTTCATTGTCGATGGCATTCCTTCAGGAGGCATCGACTACCTCAACCCGGGTGACATTGAAAGCATCAGCATTTTGAAGGATGCAGCTTCCACGGCGATTTACGGTGCGAGGGGGTCAAATGGTGTGGTGCTGATCACCACCAAGAAAGGGTCTCGGAACAGCAAAGCGTCTCTCACCTACGACAGCTATGTGGGCACACAGGAGCCCTGGAAATTCATGTCCCTGCTCAACGCCGAGGAGTACGCGGTGTTGATGAACGAGAGCCGTGCGGCAGCAGGGTTGCCTGCACTATCTGGTTTGAGAGACCCCGCCTCTTTGGGGGAAGGCACAGATTGGCAGAAGGAATTGTTCCAGCGCGCCCCAATGACCAACCACAGTGTGCTGTACACGAATGGAACCGCAACGTCGAGCACGGCGATGGGCGTGAGTCATTTTGGCCAGGACGGCATCATTGGCGGGGAAAAAGGACGTTATGAGAGAACGACCTTCCGCGTGAATTCGGAGCAACAAGCAGGCGATCGCTTCCGCGTGGGCCAAAACGTCAACTTCACCCACATCGAACGGAACGCCTTGGCGGAGAACAACGAATTCGTCACGCCTGTGGTGAGGGCGCTGAACATCGACCCAGTCACGCCTGTCACACGTAACGACGGCACTTTTGCGTACACCGATTACATCGACAGCGACATTGTGAACCCCCTGAACCAAGTGGCCCAGACGTTTGACACATGGACGACCAACCGATTTGTTGGGAATGTCTTTGGAGAGGTGGATGTGTTCCCCAATTTGAAGTTTCGTTCTTCTGTGAATGTGGATCTCAGTTTGGGTTCCCAAACGATTTTCAGGCCAGCCTACGATTTGGCTCTGTTCCCAGGGGACCCCAACCGGCCTGCCACGGAATTCAATGAGGTCAATTCCTTGGTCCGGGCAGAGAACAAGTGGTCCTCCTGGCAATGGGAGAACACCTTGACGTACAACAAGGAGTTCAAAAACGAAGACAAGCTGCAAATCATCGCAGGGTATTCAGCCCTTGAGCAATTGTACACAAGCGTAAGCGCCTCGCGTGACAGCTTGGTGTCCAACGACCCAGAATTCGCTTACTTGAGCAACAGCCTCAATGTGGGTCCTCAAGTGCCACGTGCCAGCGACGGCGTCACGGAAACTGCTTGGGTGGGTCAGTTTGTGAGGACCACTTACGACATCGGAAATGAGTGGTCTTTGATGGGCACCTTGCGTTACGACGGATCGTCCCGCTTTGGATTGAACAACCGGTTTGGCCTTTTCCCTTCCCTGTCTGTGGCATGGAACTTGACGGAACGGCCATGGTTCGATGAAAAGGACTGGATTGATTTTGTCAAAGTCCGTGGAAGTTGGGGTCGAAATGGCAATGCTGAGATTGGGGATTATGCATACAATCCGCTCATTGTCAATGGAATCAATTACACGTTTGGCCCCGATCAAGCCCAAACCATTGGCTCCGGCCCCGTGGCCATTGCCAACCCTGACTTGAAATGGGAAACCGGTGAGCAAGTCAATGTCGGATTGGATGCGGACTTCTTGGAAGGCCGTTGGAATGTCATCTTTGACTTGTACGAGAAGAACACCATCGACATGCTTGCATACGTTCCCAATCCCGGCACCGCGGGCTTGGAGCCTGGACCGTCCAATGTTGCCTCCGCGCGCAACCGAGGGGCCGAATTGGCCATTGGGTACCAAGGAGGGGAAGGCGACTTCACGTACAACTTCAATGGAAACATCTCAGCTTACCAAAACCAAGTCACCGATTTGGGTGCGCCCGTGGACAGTTTGAACCAACCCATTTTCACCGGGAATGTGTTTGGCGCAGGTGATTTTGTGGCCGTGACGGACATTGGTCTGCCCATCGCGTCCTTTTATGGATTTGAAACAGATGGGATTTTCCAAACGGATGCTGCCGCTGCCGCCTCCGCACAAGCGAATGCTGTGGCTGGGGATGTCATTTTTGTCGACCAAAATGGCGACAATGTCATTGACAATGAAGACAAGGTGGTCATTGGAAACCCACACCCGGACTTCACCTACGGTTTCACCGCTGGAGCGAACTGGAAAAACTTTGACGTCAACTTGTTCCTTCAAGGAAGCCATGGCAACGACTTGTACCGTGGGATGTTCCGCTACGACTTGAACACCACCAACCTTCCGACCTCCGCGCTGGCGCGGTGGACAGGTGAAGGGACTTCCAATGAAATGCCCCGCTTGACCCATTCTGACTTGAATCAAAACAACCGGGTGTCCGATCTTTTTGTAGAAGATGGATCGTACCTGCGTGTCAAGTCTTTGATGGTGGGGTACACCTTGCCACGGTCCCTTATGGACCGTGTGGGCATTTCCAAGTTCCGCATTTACGCCAGTGCCAACAATCTCTTTACGTTCACCAAGTACTCGGGACTTGACCCGGAAATCGGCACGCGGGGAACATTGGAAATTGGCATCGACCGAGGATTCTATCCCTCTCCTCGCATTTACAACCTTGGCATCAACGTGACATTCTAATGATTACCATGAATCAAACGACGACTTGGATGGCCTGCATGACAGGCGCCATTCTTTTGGTGGCAGCCACGGGCTGTTCTCGGGATTTTTTGGACCGCGACCCATACATCGGGAGTTCGGCGGGAAACTTTTACCAAACCCCTGAAGATGCAGAGGCGGCCACCATTGCCTGCTATGCCCCACTTCAGGTGGAGATTTCTTCTCCAGGTTCCCACTTTCGTTGGTTCTTCGGTGACATCGTCAGCGACGACAGCGACAAAGGCGGGTCAGGCGACACGGATGCACCCGACTTGCTTGAATTCGAAAACTTTTTGGGCGATCCGTCCAGTGGCATCGTTCTAGGAGAGTGGCAGGCGGCTTACAAGGGCATCACCTACTGCAACATCGCTTTGGAAAACGTTCCAGGCATTGCCATGGACGAGCTTCAAAAAGCGGCCTACTTGGGAGAAGCCAAGTTTCTGCGCGCCTATTGGTACTTCAACCTGGTCACGACCTTTGGTGAAGTTCCATTGGTGACGAAGACCTTGGCACCAAGTGAGTATGCACAATCCAAGGCACCTGTGGCTGACATTTGGGCCCAGATCGAGGCTGATTTGACGGACGCCGCTGCCGACCTGCCCTTCAAAAGCGGATACAACCTCAACCAAAGAGGCCGCGCCACGCGCGGTGCGGCAAACGCCTTGCTCGCCAAGGCATATCTCTACCAGAAGAAGTGGGCAGAATGCCGTGCAGCATGCGAGGAGGTGGTGGGTTCCAATGAGTACCAGCTCGCTGCGGATTATGGGAGCATCTTCACGCTAGGAGGCGAAAACGGTCCCGGGAGCATTTGGGAAATCCAATACGCCAACGATTCTGGTGGCAACTGGGGTGCTCAATTTTGGAGTGAAGGGTCCTACACAAATGTGTTCACTCGGGCCCGTGGGCCCTTCCAGGGGTACGGATTCAACCTGCCAACCCAAGATTTTGTGGACGAGTTTGAAACATGGGAAGAAGAACAAGGACCTGGAAACATTGTGACCAAGGTGGATCCAAGACTTGGCTACACCGTATACCAACTGGGTCAAGTCGCCTCGGATTGGGGGGAGTTGACGGAAGAGGCCATTGGGGTGCCTCATCCCTACTATGCCCGAAAGTATTTCAATCCTTCAGCCGAGCAGGCCCCCTTTGGGGATCCCAATCCCAATGGTGCCTCCAATGACCGTGTCATCCGGCTTGCCGAAGTGTATTTGATGCATGCGGAAGCATGCAACGAAATGGGGGATGCCGGTACGGCGTTGTTTTCCTTGCAGGAAGTCAGGGACCGCGCAGGCGTGCCCGAGTTGAATGCCAACCTGTCAGGTGTGATTTTGCGGGATGCCATCTGGCATGAGCGTCGGGTGGAGCTTGGTTTGGAAGGACATCGCTTTTTTGATGTTGTGCGGCAAGGCCGAGGTGCTGAGCTGTTCGGAGAGCAGGGCTTTGTGGAAGGGGTGCACGAAGTATTCCCCATTCCCACCGCTGAAATCACTTTGTCAAACGGCGCGTTGACTCAAAACCCAGGGTACTGATGAAGACTCAAAGAATGCAGTGGATGGGCTGGATGGCCCTTTTGGTTTGGATGGGGTGTGAGCCCTTCGAGGAGGACGGCATCGACCTTCCTGGACCGCCAGAGGTGAATGCGGATTGGTACTTTTTGCCGGACACCGTGGATGGTGTGATTGGCATCGATTCCAATACGGTGGTGTTTGAGGCAGAGACCATGGACGAAGTGTTCATGCATTTTTGGGACTTTGGCAATGGCAAAACAAGTGACATGCCTGTCGACACCATGATTTACTATGCGGAAGGCACTTATGGCATCTCATACCAAGGACATGGCGCAGGAGGCATGCATTCCATGCAAGATTCGATTCTGATTGAGCGGACCTTGGAGTTGCCTTGCGAGGGAGTATTGGCATCTTTGACAGGATGCGACAATCCCAAATCATGGAAGCTTTCGCAAGAAGCAGGGTCTGTTTCCGTTGGACCTGAACCCATGTCGGGAGAGTGGTACGCCTCGCCGGCCAATGAGATCGTGGAGTTCCAAGCGGATGACCGCTGGCAATTGAGCGAGGACGGTGTGTTCACTTACCTGAACAATGGAGGGACACAGAATCCATTTGAAGGCTACGTTGAAACCTTGATGACTGTTGCACCTTCTACGTATGCGTTGGAATTGGATGGCGGGGAGTACAGCAACTCTCCTCATTTTGTCATCAACGGGTTGACCACTGAATCTGCAGAACTGTGCGGCTTTATGGGAGTTTGGGATTCTGGTCCTGACTACAACATTGTTGAAATCACCGAAGACAGAATGGTGTTGACGGTACGCCAACAAAACGGAGATTGCACAGCGGGAGAGGGGTGGTTCACACTCACCTTTGTGACGGCATTTTAAGCACAGGCAAGGATGAATTGGATGAACTCGAAGATTTGGATGTTGTTGGCCCTCTTGTCCTTGGCCATGGGGTGCTCAGATTGTGGCAACGAGCCAGACCCTGAACCGGGAGAACTTCGGTTTGTGGCAGATCGGTCGGTGCTGGAAAATCCTTTCAACTCAACCTTGACCTTCGAAGTACGGCTGGTGACCACCACCACCCAGGAGGTCACTGTCGACTATGAGACAGTGCCGGGTTCTGCCACCGCCGGCGAGGACTTCGAAATGACCTCAGGAACCTTGGTTTTTGCCCCTGGAGACTTAATGAAGGAAATTCCCGTGTCGATCGTCGTTGACGAGTCCTTGGAGTCGGATGAGCAATTCACGGTGGTGCTCAGCAATCCGACGAATGCGTTCCTGACAGGCAACCAGCAAATTGCCACGGGCACCATCGTGAACGACGACACCCAACTTAACGTTGTGTTGCCTGAGGGAGGCTATGATACTCCCCACAGTCCTGACAATCCTCCGGCCGGAATGACATTGGCCTGGAGCGACGAGTTCGACCAAGAATCCATTGATTCGGGCAACTGGATCCACGAGGTGGGTGGCGGAGGTTGGGGCAACCAAGAGGCCCAGTCGTACACTGCGAGCGAGTCCAATTCGTTCTTGCAAGACGACCATCTGTTCATCGTGGCCTTGGAAGATGGCGACAGTTACACGTCGGCCCGATTGAAAGGCCAGGATTTGCAGGAATTCACCCATGGCAGGATCGATGTCCGTGCGGTCCTTCCTTATGGCCAGGCCTTGTGGCCCGCCATTTGGATGCTGGGGGCCAACTTCACGGATGCGGGTGTGGGCTGGCCTCGGTGCGGTGAGATCGACATCATGGAATTGAAAGGCCAATCCCCAAACACCGTTCACGGAACGGCGCATTGGGGCAAAATCTTGAATGGTGGTCATCCGGCGAGCAGTTCCATTGTGTTCTCGCAGTTTCCGACCACGTTTGCCGACGAGTTCCATGTGTTCTCTCTGGAGTGGACAGCAACCCAAATGGTTTGGCTGCTCAACGGTGTCGTGTTCAAGACATTCGACACCACCGAGACGCTCAACCATCCCCCTTACAATGACGCCAGCGATGGCATGTTCTTTGGGAACAACCCCTTCAATGAGCCCTTCTTCTTCATTTTGAATGTGGCGGTTGGAGGGACCTTTGTAGGCGGCTATCCCGACGACACAACGGTCTTCCCGCAGTACATGGCGGTTGACTACGTGCGTGTTTATCAGTAAATTGAAGGAGATTCTCCCTTCATGATGACGCTGAACCCACATTTTGAGCAGTACGACGCGATTTTTGGCGACGACCCTGCCGCCTATTTGGAATTCTTGGATGCCTTGGAATCCAGCATGGAAAAGGCCAGGCACAACTTGAGTGCAGCCGCTGAAACCGAGGACTGGAATGTCATCTCTGCCACCCGTCACTCCTTGAAGCCCACCATGACACTGTTGGGCGCGGCACCCATCAACGCGCTTCTAGACGACTGGAGGCCCACCATGAGTGCCTTGGACCCGGTGCCGCTTCAGCAAGCCTTGGACATTGTGTTGTCCGCCATTGCGCAGAAAAAGAAGGCGTTGTCTTGAGCGATCACCAGCGGTTTTTGGACCGGCTTAGGCGGCATTGCCTCGACAAGGTTGGCACCACAGAGGAATTCCCATTTGATGAGCGCACCGTGGTGTTCAAGGTGGGTGGCAAAATGTTTTGCTTGGTGGACGTGATGGAATTTGCGGGTTGTGGGTTGAAGTGTGATCCAGACCAAGTGCCTGAATTGAGGGCCTCTTATGAAGGCATCACCACAGGCCCTTATTTGCACCCCAAGCATTGGAACAGTGTCCATCCCCAACCCATGGGAGATGTTCCCTGGGATGTTTTTCTGTCCTTGGTGGACCATAGCTATGACCTCGTCTGGAAAGGACTGACCCAAAAAGTCAAGATGGCCCTTGCCTCCTCATGAGGATGCCCGCTCGAAGACCTGTTTTCAGTCCACAATCGTGACGGTCCCGCTGCGTCGGATCCATTCAGGTGATCCTTCAAACGGGCTTCCAAATGGCAAGACTTCAAGCAGGTACGTGAATGTCGCATTTTGGACATCTTCCAGTCGACCCTCGCGTCGTGAGTTGGAAGCGTCCCATCCTTCGCTTGGCTCCGTGGTGTCGAACAGCACCTGACCGGCGCGGCTGACGACTTGCAAGTGGTATTGGTCGATGCGGCTGCTGCCTGCAATCACAGGGATCCAAACATCGTTGATGTTGTCGCGGTTGGGCGTGAATGCTGTGGGCACATGAATGGCCAATTCATCGATGATTTCAAAGCGATAGGTCATGGTGTCTTGGCAGCCGTAAGTGTTCAGAACATGCTGATTCAACGCATAAATGCCAGGGTCTTGGTAGAAGAAATTCAGAATGGCTTCATCCACGATCGTACTGTCTCCAATGGTCCAAGTCGTTGAGTCGCTGCCAACACTGATGTCATTGAACACAAACTCATTGCCATCAAAACTCCAAGGAAGTTGTGCAGGCTGGTTGGCCCAGATTCCAGCATACGGAGAGGGCAGGATTTCCAAAACGTCAGGGACAAAAATGCTGTCCCTGCAGCCGCCCAAGCCAAGGGCAACCCAGGACAGCCCATAAGAGCCGGAATCTGTCAAGATGATGTTGGCCGTTGTTCCAGGCAAAATGAGTCCACCGACATGGTCGACATGCCACGCTACATTTTGTGCATCGATGCTCAAGTCGAGAAGGCTGAACAATCCAGGTGCGCAAACGGCAGAGTCGGAGACAAGTTCAAATTGTGCCACAGGTTGTGCCTGGAGTTCGATGTCCATGGAAAGGGTGGAGGCACACGTGGCAACGGGGTGGTCAGTGGTCACGACCAGGTCCAGCTGGGTGATGCCGTATTCGTTGATGGACCAGAATTCAGGGAATGTTTCAGGCAAATCTCCCCCGGACCAAAACCACTCGTACGTCCCATTCTCTGCAGAAAACTCAACACCTGGTTGCATTTGCTCGCCACAGTATTGGTTGACATTCGCTTCCAGCTCACCAGTGGGTCCGGGAATGGCTGTCACTTGCCAAGTTGTGGGGTTTGAACAAAGGCTGCCAAGCAGTCCTGCCTGCACACTCAAGTCAAAGACAGTGATTTCTTCCAAGTCATCGAGAACCAATGAGGCAGAGGAGGGGGTGTCGGGATCCTCTGTCAATGCGTTGGACCAAATCCACACCTCTGCTCCTGGCACTCCATTGGCCTCAAATGCAATGTCGATCGGGGTGCAAACCAACGTGTCAGGCAAGGAGGATGGGTTGATGTTGAAGGTAGGGTTGACCACCACCGAAGCCTGGTCTGACGACGACCCGCAAAGGTTGGTGCCCACCACGGAGACGTCCACCAAAGACGGCGAAGACCCCTCATTTACGGCCACCCAGGGCGTTTCGGGGGCAGGAAATGCCCCTTCTTCATTGGCCCACTCCCAAGCGAAGCTGAGGTTGCCCCCGTAGCCTGCGACATTCACGCCAAGTTCTTGTCCTGCACAAACCACAGAATCTTCCAGCGTCAATTCGATGCTGGGCAAGTCCAGCACCAAGATTTCCCTTTGGGATTCTACTGGACAGCCAAAGCAATCATAGTATTCGAGCGTGACCCAATGGAGACCTACGGTGTCGGCGTTCAACACGCCGTCGTCCATCATCAAATCACCCGTCCATGTCAATTCTGTGGCACATGATGGGACGATTTGGCCATCCAGGACGTCGCTGTCTCCCATGCAGTACACCTCTGGGGGACCAGGATAGGAAGGGACCGGCAAGGGGACGATCACAGTCATGGCGTCGAAGCCAAAACACCCATGTTCGTTCTCCACCATCAGCGTGAAATCACAAGTGGACGTGGGGGCAAAGGTGAACGAAGGGAATTGGCCAGTGAGCCCTTCACAACCGAATCCAAGTCCTGAAACAATCCCTTGCTCCGCAATCATTTGCTCCGAGAATTCAATGTCGATGGGGGTGCCTGCACAGAGAATCGTGTCGACAGGCAAAGCCACCTGGGGGGGGGCAATGAAGGTGATGTCCACTGAATCGCGGGCGAGGCAGGACCCGACCCCACTGGTGAGCATGTAGGTGTAAACGCCTGCCTGGGACTGGTAGATGCTGCCAGACTGATCGATCCCCGTCCCACTCCAGACGCCTTCGTCGGCACTGAGCAAGGAGAAGGGGGTTCCAAGACAAACATTGGTGGGGGGCGTGGCAATGCTCGGAGCGGGGACAGGAGTGACTTCAACAACCATGCTGTCCGTGTCGATGCAATTCGAGGCATTGACGTAGGAATAGTGCATAGTAAACGTTCCTGTTTGTCCGGCAAAAAAGACGCCATTTGCGGTCACATTGGTGCCTTCCCATTGACCTCCCAAAGGTGTGGATCCCTCGAGGATGTGGTACCCCAGATCAAGACAATAGGTGGCTGAATCTGGCAAAATCACTTCCGGAGAAGGGGCCAAGCTGATGGGGAAGTTGTCCTCTGCCTGACAGCCATTGGCATCGGTCACAAGAGTGGTGACGTTCAAGGCATCGGCGTTCGTCAATTCCAAGCAAAAGGTCGTGCACGTGTCCACCTCCTCCACACTGGGGTAGGAGGACCAATCGATGTTCCAAGGGAACGCTCCCTCCGATGGCTCTTCCACACACATGGAATAGGCCTCCCCTTGGCAAGGCCAGGGACCAAACCCATTGAGATCCACGACGGGATTCGGATGGATGGACACTTCGACCGTGTCCCTCATGGCGCAGGAGCCTTCGCCGACTCCCACGGTCCATTCGAAGGTACCTTCCCCAGCCACTTGGGGGTCAAAGACGTAATCTGGAGAAAGCCCTGGGCCAAACCAACATGCCCCGGGTTGATCCGTCACAAGTCCAACAGGATCGTTCAGACAGAAAGTCAGGTCAGGCACCAAAGGGGCCACCGGTTCCACCACGCTGATGTTGACCGTGTCGGATGTTTGACAGCCATGGCAATCCACCACACTCCAAACCCATTCGAAATCGCCCAATTCGGAGGGCGTAAAGACCCAAAGGCTGTCGGTCCAAGGTTCGGATGGTGCGATGCAATTCCCATCCTGCCAAACCTCTGCAAAGAACTCAAAACTTGCTCCTTCTCCATCCCAAGTTCCGATCGTCTCATCGCAACCCAGTGCATAGGGTTCTCCAAATTGGAATTCCATGGCCTCTGGGTAGGGCTGGTTGCAGAAGATCTTGTCTTCTCCGGCATACGCATTGGGCACCCCCCAGTCGATCACTTGGAAGTTGGTTTGGTTGCTGCAGCCGTTCGCGTCTGTCACGGACCAGCTGACGTTGCCTGAACCATCCATGGTCCAAAGGGTGTCTTGTGCACATGTCGATTCACTGCCGAGCCACGCGATGTTCCAGCACAAGTCGCCCGCGCCTTGGGCACCAAGCGACAAATTCACCACCTCTTGGTGGCATGCGTAAATGGCACCTTCAGGCGTGTATTGGGGGAGTGCGTGGACGATGACATGGACGGTGTCCATGGTGCGGCAAGCCCCCAAGCCCCCGGTGAAAACGATGTCCCATTCTCCGGGATTTGAGATGGAAAGGTGGGCCTCTGTGCCAGGGCAACCAGGGGTTTGGTTTGAAACTCCTGGGCCGCTCCATTCTCCGATCCATGGCTCCAAGGCCGCCAACCCTACCGTTGTATAGCTCTGGCAATGCACCAAGGTGTCCATGCCCGAATTCGCAGCAGCAAAGTCCGCTGCGTAAAGGCAACTGTCAATGCAACAAGACTCCATCATGTAATTGCATGCTTCGGGGTCTGTGCATGACACTACAGCGTCGCATTCCTGCGGAGCCGAACAAGGCAAGGCGTTGCACTCCCCATTCTCTCCTTCAAGGCCCACACTCCAGCAAATTTCATTGCTCCTTGGGCATCCGAGTCCAGTCAATGAAATGTAGCTGATGTCGAACTGCTGCGGCAACGTGTCAACCACAACACATGCAGCGTTTGAGTCTGGGGAAAGCCACATTGCACTGGGCAATCCCCATCCGTCAGGAACGGCATCCATTCCGAAGGGTGAGCACAAGGTGTCGCCCATTCCTGAACAGCCATAGAATTCCTGGATGTTGGCCGTGGGGCAACTCACCGGGCCTGTTGCAAGTGGAGATTGCACGGAACACCCCAAGTCGTCCGTCACTTGAAGGGAGACCAAAGCCTCCGATCCACAAGGCAATACGGTCTCAAACACGGCATCGCCGCTGTCCTCTGCAGCAATTCCATCGACCCACCATGTGAAGTTGTCATACGTATTCGATGAACCAGGACCCACAATCGCCTCGAAGGAAGAGAGCTCTCCTTGGCACACCACTTGGGCATTTGGAACAAATGCCGTCGGAGGGAGGACCGTACGAAATGAAAGTTGGTCCGTCGTGATGCACCCTTCATAGGAGGTGTATTCAATCTCAAACTCCCAATCCTCTCCATTGGCCAGCCAGTGCAAGGACCCCATGTTGTCGGCTTCTTCAAAGGAGATGTTCCACAAATCTGTGGTGCTCGAGTACACATCCACCTCGCTGGCCCACGGTACGTTGAAACCGAGCATCAGGCTGTCGCCCAAGCATCCCAGAAATTCAGGGACACCATTGTTGGGGATGCCTTCCGTACCCTGCAAAAGAGTGTATTCAGGCACCATGGGGCCTTCGACAACAATTTGAAGGGTGTCATGGAGGGCGCCGCATGGGCTGTTGACTTCGAGCGCCACCCAAATGTTGCCCGCTTCCGGCGCATTCACCACAATGGAAGAGTCGCCAAAAAGGGTTTGTGATGCAGAAGGGTGCATGTCTCCATTGTCGTTCAACAATGTCCACATCAAGTCGTAAGCTCCATTTTCAATGCCGTCGCCATTCAGTGAGGCCACCACCGTGACGTCTTCTCCCTCGCAGACGACGGTGTCCACGACGCCATTGTTGAATCCTTGTACTTCGAGCACGGGCAATTCTGCGACAATGACTGTCGCGAACAAATGCAAATCGCCGCAGCCCAGGGTCCCATCCAATTCCACCAAAAACAAACCAGGTTCGTCAAACTTCAACCGACGTGACCAATCGGAAGCTTCCAGGACCGTCACAGATCCTAGGTCAGAGGCGGGTGTCAAGTCGGACAAAGTCCATGTGGTCGCAAGTTCAGCGCCGCAAATGGAGACCATTTCCTCAATGCCCAAATCCACGGAATCCCCGACACAAATGGCCAGTTCGCCCCCATTGCTGAGACTTGGCGCATTCCAATCGGAGGGTGAAGACATTTCGATGCAAAAATTGGCGGTGTCCATCGACAGGCCACATCCCTCATTTTGAACGGTGAGTGTGGCTTGGTAAGCACCAGTGTCCATTTGGGCTTGCCAATAGAGTCCATTTGGGGCGCCGGAGATGGTCACAGGGACAACCGCGTCCCCGTTGCCGTCGGTGATGTTCCATGCCACATCGAACAGGTCGCCACAAGGTGTGCCTGCGCCAAGACTGAATTGCACCACGCTGCAGGAGTCAGCACCCAGCACGAAGTCGGCTTGGGGGCCCAAACTGACTTGCACATTGGCCTGGCCGCTTGCAGGAGGTAAGCATGCATTGACGACTTCGGCGGAGACAGTGTGCGAGGCAATGGCATCCAAGCAATTGTCTGCCGGATCAAAGGACCATGTGAACGACCCTTCAGTTTCGTCGTTGACGAGGCCGCTGAATGCAGGCAGGCCGTCGATGAGGATTTGCCATGACGACCCAAGTGGATAATCGGACAGCCCATTCCAATCAAAGGCCAGTTCAGCTCCCGAACAGATTTCCTCAGGCACCACAAGTTCCACCTCGCCGGCAGGAGTGCCGAGGAACACGTCCACAGTTTCTTCGTTCACGCAGCTCCCGAGTGAGGCGGACACCTCTACACTGTAAGCGCCTTCCGCTTCGTAGGTGTGTTCGAACGCCGAGGCGAAAGGCAGGCCTTCTGTTGTTTGACCATCCCCCCAAGCCACATCGTACGTGATGTCCACGCTGTTGGAAGGCGAGGTGTTGTAAAAAGTCAATGACGTGCTTCCATCGCACTGCACCCAACTTCCTTGAAGGTCAAGCGTAGGCTCGACGATGGGCACCAAAGTGATGGAGTCAAGACAAACCGACCCGTCGGTCAAGGTCAGGGTCACCTGAAAGACTGAAGTCTCCTCGATTTGAACCATGGGGTTTTCATCAGAGGTGGACGACATGAATTCGACATTGGATCCCGACAGCACCGTCCACTCCAAAGACTGCAACTCGGCACTCAAAGTCTCATTCACAGTGGGGGAACCGCCCAATTGAATGTGGTCCAGGCGGCACACTTCTTGGGGGTCAATCCCGGCGTTCACGACGCATCCCAATGGCTCGGTTTGCGCCAAGCCAGAGAAAGGAAGGCAGAGCACTGTGGTCAGTGCCAAAAGGATCGAACGCAACACATTTTCAGCGAGCGGATTAAGCGAGAAATAAATGCGCATGAAGCTGCGATTTGGTTGAGACGTTGAAATTAAGGAATCTCGCGGTAATTTTGAACCCTCGAGTCTTCAAAACAAGTTCACAACCCAATCCCTCCCATCATGAAATCATTCGACGTTTCGCGCTTTGTTTTTTCGATTGCAGCTGTTGCTTTTTTGGGCAACGCAACTGCCCAAGCACAATGCTCAGATTTGTTTTTTTCAGAATACATCGAGGGGTGGTCCAACAACAAGGCACTCGAGATTTACAATCCCACAGATGCACAAATTGACTTGAGCGATTACCGAATTGAGCGTTATTCAAACGGAGCGACGGCAGCCGAAGACAACCAGAAGGTGGCCCTCGAAGGCACTTTGATGGCAGACGACGTGGTCGTGGTGGTCTTGGACAAGCAGGACCCCGATGGAGTTGACTTTGAAGCTCCTGTGTGGGACGAGCTGGCGGCTGTGGCCGATTTGTGGCTGTGCCCCGTGTACAACGACAACAACACAATGTACTTCAATGGCAACGATGCCAGGGTGCTTCGCCAAATTTCAACGAACGATGGCGTGGATGTCTTCGGAAAGATTGGAGAGGATCCAGGAACGACAGGCTGGGCAGAGGTGACGCAGAATCACACCCTCGTGAGGAAGCAGTCCGTCACCGCAGGAGACATCAATGCCGTCGACGATTTTGGCGTATACGACCAGTGGGATTCCTTGGAGGTCAACACCTTTGATCAACTCGGTTTCCATTTTTGTGATTGTGGGACAACATCGGTTTTGGAGACCCCACAGCGTATGGAATTGGACGTGTTCCCCAACCCCGCCTCCGGTGAAGTGGTCTTTGTCCGGTCGAATGTTGGCTTTCACAGCTTGACCCTCAGGAACCTGGCGGGTCAAGAGGTGCAGCGCCAATCGGTCAATGGCCGAAAGGTTGCAGAAGTGGACCTCGGCGCTGTGGCTCCCGGATTGTACCTGGTGGAGGCTTGGAACGAACATGGTCTTCGCTCCACGCACCGCATGGTCCGCAAGTAAGACCGCAACACTGTCGATCAGATGACAAAATCATGGACTTGGGCATTGCTTTTTTGGGCAATGACCTTCAGCGCGGGCGCTCAACTTTGTTCGGTGACCGGAACGGTGGAAGATGCGCTGACTGGAGAGCCCTTGATTGGGGCCTATGTGAAGTCGGGCAATGCTGTGGTCGCCACCGATTTGGACGGGACCTTTTCCATGGCTTTGCCCAAAGGGAAATCGTCCTTGGAGGTGTCGTACATCGGATACAGCAGTTTGGCCCAAGATGTGACTTGCACGGGAGAGGAGACCTTTGTTCGCTTTCGCCTCGAGACCCTGATCATGAAGGAGGCGGTCGTTTCAGCAGACATCGCCATTTCCAGAAAAACGCCAGTCGCTTTTTCAAATGTTTTGCCGGCTCAAATTCAAGAGGAGTTGGCGGGAAGGGACTTGCCGATGGTGCTCAACACCACGCCGGGCGTGTACGCCACGCAGCAAGGCGGTGGAGATGGCGATGCGAGGGTCACCATCCGTGGTTTTGACCAAACGAACCTCGCGGTGATGGTGGATGGGGTCCCCATGAACGACATGGAAAATGGCTGGGTGTACTGGAGCAATTGGGCGGGGTTGGACCTCGTGGTTCGCACCACACAAGTGCAACGCGGTTTGGGCGCAAGCAAATTGGCCATTCCTTCTGTGGGCGGAACCATCAACATTTTGACGGGGGGAGACGAGTCGGCCAATGGGGCCATCAATTACCAGTCGGAGATTGGATCCTATGGTTACTACCGGAACAGCCTTTCAGGAGTGTTTGGGAGCCAGGAAAAGGGATTTCTTCATTTCGTGGGCTCTTACAAACAAAACCAAGGCTTTGCAGAAGGCCTCGAATCTGAGGCGTATGCATACTACATCAAAGCGCGCAAGACCATTGGCAACCACAACTTGAGTTTCACCGCTTTTGGTGCCCCTCAGCGCCACGGGCAGAGGTCCTACCAGATGCAAGTGTTCGAGTACGATACGCTGCTGGCGTCGCAAATTGCGGACGACCGGGAGGCACAAGATGGTTTGAGTGAATTGTTGTCGGAGTACGACGCCACCGTGGACACAAGTGCCATTGTTTCGCGTGGACGGACGTTCAATGAGTTCATCTCGAACTACCAGGAGGTCTATTACAACTACAACTCAGAAACGGGCCAAGTGGACACGACCTACGGCGAAAAACGCCGCTACAGTCCGCGACAAAACCGCTACTTCAAACCCATTTTCACGGTGCGCGACGTGTGGAGCATTTCCGACCGCGCCACTTTGACCACCACGGCCTATGCCAGTTTTGGCAGTGGGGGTGGAGAGGCGCTCAACAGCACACCCAGTTCCAGGCTGGCAGACGGGACGCTCAATTTGCAGCCGCTTTGGGACGCTCATCAGCTCTTCGAATTTGGCCCCAATGGCCTCAATGTCGATGAAAACGGGGAGCGCAAGGGTTCCAATTTTATCCGAACGTCGCACAACGACCATCGATGGTTTGGTGCGCTGACCAACTTTACAATCGACCTCAACGATGAGCTGAACTTCAGCACAGGCTTGGACGCCCGCCATTACACCGGCAGCCACTACCGGTCAATCACCGATTTGCTGGGGGCTGATTATTACGACGCGCCTGAAGATCGCCGCAATCAAAACACCGACTTTGACACCCCGCTTCGCGAGGGGGACAAGTACTTTTACCACGACGATGGACAGGTGGCATGGGGTGGTTCCTACGTTCAGTTTGAGCTGGACAAGTACAATTATTCAGCCTTCGTCAACGTTTCCGGCGCCCAAAGTTGGTACAGAGGCATCGACTACTTCCGCCCCAATGTCGTGACGTTGGATGGCACCACCTACGAGGTCCGGTCCACAGATGAATACCGTGTCTTGGGAGAAACAGAATGGACCACTGACACTACGTTCTTGACGGCATCGCACCCTGGCTTGTCCACGTACACCACAGATTGGGAGCGGCTGAACAGCGCCACCATCAAAGCCGGAGGCAACTACAACTTCAACGAGTGGGTGAATGCCTACACGAACGTAGGGTATCTGAACCGCGCACCTTTGTTCAATTCTGTGTTTGACTTGAACAACGAAGTCATTGAAGGGTACGAGAACCAATACGTGAAAGCAGTGGAGGTCGGGGTCAAATATGCCCGAGGGAAATGGGCCACGAATGTCAATGCCTATCGAACGTCTTGGGAGAACAAGCCGGTCAATCGCTTCTACAGTGTGTCTGGATTGTGGAACGATCCGAACTTGTCGGTCTACGCCGACACCGCCACGGTCGAAGGTCGAGAGACGCTCATCGCCTTGGCGGAGAGCGATGTGAGCGCAGAAGAATGGGGCGAGGCAGCGGTCACTGTGATTGAGGATGTGGACCGAAACTTGGGGTTCAACCTTTTGAATGCCGATGCCATTCACTCTGGCGTCGAATGGGACTTTGCGTATGACCCCACCACCAAATGGGGCATCCAAGGCGTGGTCTCGGCAGGCAATTGGCGTTGGACAAGCAACGAGAGTGTGGATTTGGTGAACCAGAACACCAATGCCTTCATCACGCAGTTGTCGGACGGCGCAGTGGCCCAGGAAACGGTCAATTTGAATGGGGTCCGTGTAGGAGATGCTGCGCAAAGACAGATGTCTGGGTCTGTGCGCTTCCAGCCCAAATGGGGCACCTACATTTCCCTTCGAGGGACGCGTTTTTGGCAACACTATGCCAATTTTTCGCCGGACGACGTGATCACGGATGGAGCGCCCAAAGAGGTTTGGGTGACCCCAGCGTATGGACTCTGGGACCTCAATGCTGGCACCAGTTTTGACGTTTCTCCCAATGCCATTTTGAGGGTCCGTCTCAGTGTGACGAATGTCCTGGACCAGTTGTACATCACCGACGCCACCAACAACTCTCGCTATGCGGCCAACCCATATGGTGCAGAGGGAGGAAGTGGAAGGGCAGAAGTATTTGTCGGGCCACCACGGATGGTCCGTTTGAGTGCTGTCTTGGAATTGAAAGGCCTGCAAAACAAGAAACCAAACCCATGAATTTGAAAACGAATTTGGCCCTTGCGGCCCTGGTGTTCGCTGCACAAGCGGTGGCCCAAGACAACATTCTCGACATGCGCGAGAATTACAACATTGGTCAAACCGTCACAGTGACAGGCGTGGTGACCAGCGACGACAACCTCGGTTCCGTGCGCTACTTGCAGGATGCCACAGCCGGCATCGCCCTTTATCCGGGAGAAGACTGGTCGGATTGGGATGCCACCCCAGAAATTGGGGACAGCCTCACGGTCACCGGTGAAATCACAGAGTACAACGGCCTGCTTGAAGTTGGACCCAATTTGACATCTGTGCAGTTCTTCGGGACGGGCACAGTGCCCGAGCCCTTGGAAATCGCGCCGGATGCCATGGACGAAAGCCTTGAAGGGCAGCTCGTGCGCGTCAATGGGGTGACGTTCCCCTTGGCAGGCACCTTCATTGCGGGCAATGCCACCTATGATTTTCAGGCGGATGGGGCCTATGGCATCATGTATGTACGCACAAGCAACAGCCTTGTCGGAGAGGAACTCACCGGCTGCGAAATTGACATGATCGGCATCGTTTCGCAGTTTTCTTTCGATGGTTTTGGGGGCTACCAATTGTTGCCCCGGGGACCAGTGGATTTGATTCCTGCAGCGGACCTGTGCTTCACCTCTCCGGTCAGCCAGACCAATTTGGCCACAGACGGATTTCGCCTGTCTTGGACCACAGACTTGGCGTGCGACGGTTCCGTGGAATATGGCCCGACCCCAGATTTGGGTTTTGTCGCAGAGGCCTTGCAATTGAACACCCCAAGTCACTTTGTGGATTTGGTGGGGCTTGATGCCGGCAGCATTTACTACGCGAGGGCAGTTTGCACCACAGCAGATGGTGCGTCTGCGACTTCTCAGATTCGCCCTTATGCCACCGTGTCCGAGAGCAGCGGTGACATCCATGTCTACTTCAATGGCGCCGTCGACCACAGCGTGGCCACGGACGAGCTGGCCTTGTCCCTTGGCACCGACATGAACGACACCGTGGCGGCCTGGATCACCAGCGCCCAGCACACATTGGATGTCGCAGCCTACAACTTCAACGACCAAACGCTTGCTGCAGCCTTCAACACGGCCGCTTCCAACGGTGTCCAAATCCGTTGGATCTACGAAGGTCAAAATGCGAACACAGGCCTTGGAAGCTTGGACGCATCTGTGGTGACGCACCCAAGGACGGACGGCGACGGCAGTGGCATGCACAACAAGTTCATCATCGCCGATGCCGACCATGCCGATTTGGCCTTTGTCTTGACGGGATCCACGAACCTGACCACGGGCAACTTGGTCAGTGATTTGAACGACGTGATCATCTTCGAAGACCAAAGTTTGGCCAGGGCCTACGAGTTGGAATTTGAGGAGATGTGGGGCGCGGAAGGCATGACCCCCGACCCTTCGAATGCAAAGTTTGGCGCCGAAAAGACGTGGAACACGCCAGTCGACTTTTTGATCGGTGGCCATGAAGTTGATTTGTACTTCTCGCCGTCCGACGGCACGACTGCCGCCATCCAAAAAGAAATCGATGCGGCCAACGCGGACATGGAGTTCGCCTTGCTCACATTGACGCGGGACGACCTTGGAGAGGCCATCGTTGACCTGAACCAGAGCTTCTTTGTCAGCCCCATTGGCGTCATTGAGCAGGTCAACACAACGGGCAGTGAATTTGACAACTTGATCGCCAACGGGGTGCAGGTGTACCACCATGATTTGAGTGGGGACTTGCACCACAAGTACTGCATCATCGACCACAGCGAAGTCGGCACAGACCCATTGGTGATCACAGGATCTCACAATTGGTCTTCCACAGCAGAAACGGTGAACGATGAAAACACAGTGATTGTCCACAGCGCAAGGGTGGCCAACTTGTACCACCAAGAATTCCGAGCCATCGTCAACGCTGTGACGGGTGCGGATGGGGTGTCGGATGCTCGATTCGTCGAATGGAACGTGATGCCCAACCCTGCCCGAGATCAAGTTTGGGTGCAAGGAGTGCCTGCAGATGCGGTCCTTTCTTTGATGGACGCCAGTGGACGCGAGGTGGATGTGACCCAGTGGCGTCAAGGAAGTGCTGTGCAATTGGCGTTTGGCGGATTGTCGTCTGGCATGTACCACCTGGCGTTGACCTTGCCCAATGGCCAAACGGCCAGCAAGCGCTTGGCCATCCAGTAACGACTGCCCCCCTTCGTTTCCTGAACACCCTTGGGCGGTGTGATGTACCTTCATCACATGGCTCAAGGGTTTTTTGTGAGGTTGTTGTTGCCCATTTCGCTCTTGCTGATGGGCTCCCAAATGTGGGCCCAATGCGATGGGGCACGCTACCGGTATCGGATTTTTGAGGAGATCATTGTCGACACCGATGTCTTGTATGGCGCCAATGTGGGGGCTTCAGGTGCCAATGAGGAATTGCGCATGGACATCTACAGGCCCGCCAACGATGGAGAAGAGGAGCGGCCTCTGGTCATTTTGGCCCATGGAGGGTTTTTTCTGGCGGGGAGCAAAGACGGGACGGATGTGGTTCCGCTTTGCGAAGATTTGGCGCGCATGGGCTATGTGGCAGTCAGCATCAGTTACCGGTTGGGCATTGACAATTTCTTCGACCTGGAAACTTCGCTTCTCGAAGCGGTGTTGCGTGGGGTCCATGACGCGAAGGCGGCCATCCGATTCTTTCGTGAATCTCATACGCTGGACGGCAATCCATGGGGCATCGACCCTCAACGGGTGGTCCTTGGGGGATCTTCCGCTGGAGCCTTCATCGCCTTGCACTCTGCCTACATCGATGACTTGGCCGAGGTGCCGGATGTCATCGACCTTACCCAACCTGGCCTGCAGGGAGGTTTGGAGGGAGAAAGCGGCCATCCGGGTTACCCTTCAGACGTGCTGTCCATCATCAATATTTCAGGTGCCTTGGGCGATGCAGACTGGATGGAACCGGGCGATGCAGGCATTGTGTCCACCCATGGCACCCAGGACAACGTCGTGCCTTTTGGCACAGGCATGGTGCAGTTGCTCGGACTCAATGTGACCCAAGTGGACGGGAGTTGGCCCATCCACATTCAGGCGGAAGAAGTGGGGGTGCCCCATGCATTCACAGCCTTGGAAGGAGAGGGCCACGTCCCCCACATGACGGATGCCCAGGCCTACGACGTGACGAGGGCTGCGGTGATGTCCTTCACAAGCCAACAAGTTTGTCCGCAGTACCCGTCCATTCCCGCGTACTATGATGTGGATGCGCCTCCCGCTGTCGGATGTTCTGGGGACTTGTCCTTGGACGGCACGGTGGCCGTGGAGGATTTGCTGCTGCTGCTCGCTGATTTTGGATGTGGCAGCTTTTGTTCGTCCGACTTGGATGCCGATGGCGCGGTGACTGTGACAGACGTTTTGGTCCTCTTGGGGGTGTTTGGAACTCCTTGTGGATAGAGGAGGCACCCTCTCCTTGGTTGACGTATCCTTGTTTTCATGCAATTGACCACACTGGATTGGACCCTTATCGCGGGGTATTTTGCCTTGGCATTGGGCGTGGGCCTTTGGGCCAGTAAACAAGCCAAAACGGACTCTGCCGGCTACTTCTTGGCGGGGCGAAACATGCCCTGGTGGCTTCTCGGGGTCAGCATGGTGGCCACCACCTTCAGCACCGACACGCCCAATTTGGTGACCGACCTGGTGCGCCAACAGGGCGTTTCAGGCAATTGGGCCTGGTGGGCCTTCCTTCTGACGGGCATGGTGACGGTCTTTGTGTATGCCCGGCTTTGGAGACGTTCAGGGGTGCTGACAGACATCAGTTTTTACGAGTTGCGCTATGGTGGAAGGTCTGCGGCATTTTTGAGGGGATTCAGGGCATTGTATTTGGGGCTGGTGTTCAACGTCTTGGTCATGGCGACCGTGAGTTTGGCGGCGATCAAGCTTGGGGGCATTCTGTTGGGTTGGCCGGGGTGGTTGACCCTTTTGGTGACGTGCACAATCACCTTGGTCTACAGTGTACTTGGTGGACTTCGGGCGGTGATCCTCACGGACTTTGTCCAGTTTTTCTTGGCGATGGTCGGTTCAGTGTGGGCCGCCTGGTGGATTTTGGACCTGCCAGAAATAGGTGGTCTTGAGGGGCTCTTGTCCCACCCTTCGGTGCAGCCCAAACTGTCCATGCTTCCCGATTTGACGGACCCCGATGCATGGATCCCCGTGCTGTTGATTCCCTTGGCGGTGCAATGGTGGTCCAGTTACTATCCTGGTGCAGAGCCGGGCGGCGGCGGGTACATCGCACAACGCATGTTTTCTGCCAAGAACGAGGGCCATGCGGTTGGGGCAACTTTGCTTTTCAATGTGGCCCATTACGCGCTTCGGCCATGGCCTTGGATCCTGGTGGCACTCGCTTCGTTGGTGGTCTTCCCAGATTTGGAGTCCTTGCGCGTGGCCTTTCCCAGCATCGCAGAGGACAAAGTGGGCCATGATTTGGCCTATCCCGCCATGCTGTCCTTGTTGCCTTCGGGATTGTTGGGTCTCGTGGCAGCTTCGCTCTTGGCCGCCTTCATGAGCACGATGAGCACGCAGCTCAACTTGGGTGCGAGTTACTTGGTGCACGATGTCTATGGACGTTTCATCCGGCCGGATGCAAGCGAGCGTCAGCGTGTGGTGGCGGGCCAGCTGGCCACGGGCGTCTCTTTGGTGATGGGGGCAGGCTTGGGACTCACCTTGACCGATGCGGGACAAGCTTTTCAGCTGTTGCTATTGTTGGGTGCTGGGACGGGTGGATTGTTTTTGTTGCGGTGGTTTTGGTGGCGCATTTCAGCCGCCACGGAGATTGCTGCGATGGTCATTTCTCTTGCCGTGGCAGCCTACTTCACCTGGTTCCATGAGGCATGGGGCATGCCTGAATTGGAAGCATGGGAAAAGTTGATCTGGGGGACGGCCATCACCACGGCTGGGTGGCTTGCCAGTGCATGGATGTTGCCCAGTGAGGATCCAGAGGTGCTGCGTGCATTCGTCAAAAAGACGGGCGTTTCAGGACCAGGGTGGCGGCCTTATCTGGAGCCGGAAGCCTCAGTGCACCGCGGAGGGAGCATCGGCTCGGGATTGCTGCAGGCCTTTATGGGCTCTGTGGCGGTGTATGCGGCCTTGTTGGCCACAGGATCCTGGCTTTACGGAGAAACGGGGATGGGGTGTTGTTTGACCGTCGGGAGCTTGTTGGCTGGAGCTGGGGTCTACCTTGTCCATGCACGTACCCAACCTTCTGCCGCATGACCCTCTCCACTGAAATTTGCGCAAGCACCATCCGTGATGTGGCGGTGTCGGTGGAAGCAGGAGTGGACAGGGTGGAACTTTGTTCTGTTTGGAAGGCAGGGGGCATCACTCCGGGAATTGTCGTGGTGCAGTCCGCTGTGGCCATGGGCATGGAAGTTCGTGCCTTGATTCGCCCTCGGGAGGGCACTTTCGTGCATTCCCGATCGGAGCTTGTTTGGAGCACGGAAGAGGCCAAGCTGATGTTGGACTGCGGGGCAGATCGGGTGGTCGTTGGCGGCCTTACGGAGGAGGGGAGACTGGATGAAAGGTATTTGGAGGCCATGTGCGAGGCGGTCGGTCCTGAGCAATTGGTTTGGCATCGCGCCATTGACATGAGTGAAGACGCCATGGCCGATGTTGAACTGCTTTTGAACGCAGGGGTGATCTCGGTGCTTTCAAGCGGGGGAGCTGCTCGGGCTGTCGAGGGGTTGGATCGGCTCCAGCGCATGGCAGACCTGGGCATGGACGTCGTGGCAGGGGGAGGGGTGCGGCCCAAGGATGTCAAGGCCCTTGCAGAGGCAGGTGTGGAAGCTGTCCACGCCAGTTGTCGGTTGACCACAGGGTGCCAGGCTTCTCCTTTGTTTGACGATGCAGTGCATCCGGTGGATCCGGACAAGGCCATGGCCCTAGTTGACGCCGCCCAACACCTCAGCCATGAGGATTGAGGGATGTTGCATCTCTTGGTTGCTGGCGTGGACGCTCTTGGGCTGCCAAAGTCCCTCTGTCCACCCATTGCCCCAAGGCCATGTGAAGGGTCTCGTGCCGCAGCCTCAAAGGGTCGAACAGCCCGACAACGAAGTGGATGGCCGTGGCATGAGATGTGACGGTCAGCTCCAGTTGTTTTGGCCCCAGGAATGGGATGTGGTGGCTGCGACCGATTGGATGGAGTCGGCAGGGTGGAGCTGGAATCGTACAGAAGACGTTTCCCAAGCAGATGTGGCTTGGACCTTGGTCGAGCAAAACCTGGGCCTTGAAGGCTATACGCTGACGGTGTCAGAGGATCGAGTGGACATGACGTCAAACGACGCGGAGGGCGCCTTCAGGGCTTGGACCACACTGCGTCAATTGATGCCTGCCGTTTGTGAGCAGGGTTGCCCATCAGGCTTCACACTTCCTGCCATCCATGTAGAGGACCATGCTTATTTGGCACACCGTGGGCTCCTCCTCGATTGCTGTCGACATTTCATGGCCCCAGAATTTGTGAAGGAGATCATCGACGTGTTGGCCTTGCAAAAAATGAACGTGTTGCATTGGCATCTGACAGAGGACCAGGGCTGGCGTCTGCCGGTGAAGGCCTATCCCAAATTGACGGAGGTGGGCGGCTTTCGCAAGGAGGCCGATGGCAGCGTCCATGGCGGATTCTACACCAGGGAGGACATCCGAAGCATCCTGGAGCATGCAGCAGAGCGCCACGTCACGGTCATCCCAGAGATTGAACTCCCAGGACATTGCCGAGCTGCCTTGGCGGCCTATCCTTGGCTGGGCTGCACGGGGGACTCGTTGGACGTGCCTTGCAATTGGGGTGTGTTCAAGGATGTGTACTGCGCAGGCAACGACTCCACCTTGGCCTTCATGAAAACGGTGCTGGACGAAGTATGTGAAATGTTCCCTTCCGAGATCATCCACATTGGCGGCGACGAGGTGCCCAAGGTTCGATGGGCGCAATGCGCAAAGTGCCAGTCCAAAATCCGTCTCCTGGGCCTCCGCGACGAGGCAGAATTGCAGACCCATTTCATCCAAGAAATGGGCGCACACTTGGCGTCGAAGGGAAGGCGCATCATGGGGTGGGATGAAATCTTGGAAGGAGGACTTCCCCAAGGCGCCATGGTCCAAAGTTGGCGCGGCATGGAAGGCGCCTTGGAGGCCACGCATCTGGGGACAGACGCGGTCGTCTCCCCGACAAGCCATTGTTATTTGGACTATCCTTTAAGGTCGACGGACTTGAAAGAGGTGTACCACTTCGTTCCTGTGCCTGAGGCGGCGCTGGACCAGCCCGGAAGCATTGTTGGGGGGGAATGCAACATGTGGACGGAACGCGCCCCGCAAAACGAAGTCATGGCCAAGGTGTTTCCTCGTGCCACAGGTCTTGCAGAAGTGTTGTGGTCAGGTCCCCAGGTGACTCAAAAGGAGGGAGCGTATGCCAACTTTTTGGACCGCTTGGATGGTCTTGGTCAGCACTGGGCCTTCATGGGGGTGGAGCCCGGTCTGGAGGGCGTCCCTGTGTCTTTGGAAATTTCCCCTTCGTCTCAGGGCGCGTTGCAAATCGCTGTCCTTCCCGCCCTTCGCAAAGCAGGAGGCATGGTCCATTTCGCAAAAGATGGAGACCGCGTTCAGTCTTGCAAGGTGGGGGAATCGATGACCATCCAAGGGATGGGGGTCGTCGAGGTGGATGTGATGATGCGGGGCCGTGCCACAGGGGTGACCGAGACGTTCCCCGTGGCAGGACATTTGGCGGCCCATCAACCTCTGTCGCTGGGCCATGACCCGAGCGCCTCGTACACGGGAGGAGGGGCACAGGCGCTGGCAGACGGCAGACGGGGGTCCCAGGATTTCAGAGATGGTGCATGGCAGGCGGTGCAAGGCGACAACATGGCCGTGACGGTGGACTTGGGAGAGGTGAAGTCGCTCCGTTCACTTCATGCCCAGTTGTACCTCTACCAAGATGCCTGGATTTTCCTTCCTGAGCAGGTTCTTTGGTCCACCTCCATGGATGGGGTGGCCTTTGATCTCGTGGGCCAAAGTCTGGACGACATGTCCTCTTTGGAGCCCGATTCGCGTCAAAAGACAGTGGCCATCGACCTCCCATTGGAGGGCCGGAAGGCGAGGTATGTCTCCATGGAGTTGGTCAACCCTGGGGTTTGTCCTTCTTGGCACGATGCCGCCACAGAACCCACGTGGATGTTTGTGGATGAGTTTGTGGTGCTCGGAGATCTCGAGGGTTTGGATTGACGACCAGGGCGCATCGAGGCGCATGTGTCAATCGCAGGAGGTGCCAAAGACGGTCAGGAACACGAGCAGGTCGGATGCGGCCACGACCCCGTCACCGTCCAAGTCGGTGGGGGTCCCAAACTGGCCAAACCCGCTGAGCAGCACCAACAAGTCACCAGAGGAGCGGGCAAAGTCGTAGTCGAAATCGGCGAGGCAGTTCGTGGGCTCCCAAATTTCATGCCTGGTGTTGATGGCGAGTTCGTGGTGCATGGTGATTTCTCCTGAAGGCCATCGCACTTCGAGGGAATCCACGGCAGGGCTCCACCCCAATCCCCAATGCAAATCCAACGTGCTGGCGCCGGAATAGCCTTGGCCAATGTTGACCTCGTCCATTCGGGTCTTTCCGTCAAAATGAAGGATGGCGCGGGCCCCGACGGCATCCCGGTTGCTTTGTGTCCCAATCAATTTGACCTGAAGCCAATGGCCATTGATGGAGGCGTCGTTGCGCAAAAGTGCGAGCCCGGGCTGGGTGTCGGAATTTGTGGTGGCAATGACCATGTCCATGTCCCCGTCCCGGTCCAAATCGCCCATGGCCAATCCAAAGTCTGAATGACGGTGTTCCAAAGTGGGGTCTCCTTCGCTCACCTTGGAGAAGGTCATGTCGCCTTGGCCTTTGTACAGAATGTTGGGGATGGGGGCAAATTGATAGTCGTTCACCAGGTACAAATCCCATTCCCCGTCGTGGTCGTAATCCAAGAAAACGCAGCCCCAGGTCATTCCAGAATCGTTGGTGCTGGAAAAAATGCTGATGTCGTCGAAGGTGCCATCTCCATTGTTGGCAAACATGGCGCTGGGGAAGAGGTCTGTGATGTACAAGTCCAAATGGCCGTCGTGGTTGATGTCCGCCACATCAACCCCCATGCAATTTCCTTGGTAATTCAATCCCGAGAGGAAGGCCAAATCGTAAAAGGTGCCGTCGTTGTTGTTGCGGTACAGTTTGTTGGTCTGGTTGGCGTCGTGGGTGAGGTACAGGTCTTGGTCCCCGTCGTTGTCGTAATCGAAGAAAATGCTCCCCATCCCGACACCTGTGTCCACGGTTCCTGTTTGAAAGTAGACGTTGCTGAAGCCTTGGCCCGTGGTGTTTTTGTAAAAATGGTTCGCCGAATTGAGATTCACCACATAGAGGTCGGTGAAGCCGTCGCCGTCATAGTCCGCGGCATGCAGGCTGCGACACATCGAGGTGCTTGCCACCCCGAAGGTGGCAGCCATGTCGACAAACGTTCCATCTCCCTGGTTGACGTAGAATCGGTTGGGGGCAGGTTCACTGCCGCCAAATGCATATCCATTCCCCGTGGCCAAGTCAAGGTCACCGTCGTTGTCAAAATCAAGCCAAATGGCCGCATTCGTGTACCCTTCGTCTGCCACCCCTGCTTCTTCGCCCACTTCGGTGAAGGTCATGTCTCCATTGTTCCGGTAGAGAGAATTGCCAGTGGATCTGCTCCCGACATACAAGTCCTCCCATCCGTCGCCGTTGTAATCTCCAATGGCCACAGCATGGTGCAGCCCCTCGGCCAAAAGCCCTGAGGCAGCCCCAACATCGACAAATGTGGGAGCTTCGACTTGACCACAAGCGTCTCCGACCATGGCTGCCACAGCGACATTCAGAAGAGTCAAATAGGATTTTTTCATGCGGTCCATCTAAGATACGGTTGTGCGGTTCGTCGGCAACAAGACGAGGTGTGAAGAACTTTTTTCAACACTCAGTATATAATGTTCAGGTCTTATATGTGTGTGGTGTTAGGTTTGTGTCGTGCATCAAGATAATGACCGGATGCTCACGCACTGGCTGTTTGATTGGGTACAAGTAGATTGTTAGGATGGAAGGGCGCTTAGGCGCCCTTCTTGTTGCGCCAAACTTTGGTACCTTACAATCATGGAACGCATGCGTTTTTTGTCTCTGGGCCCATGGACTTTGGGTGCGCTCTTGATGTTCCTCACAGGATGTTCTGGTTGTGGGGACGGAGGTGGGAATCCTGAAGTCCGCATTTCCTTTTTTGAGGTGATGGCCTACGACCAGGCCTACAGCGAGGATCCTTGGGGAGAAGATGGACTGCCAGACTTCTTTGTGGAAGTCTCCGTGCAGGAAACACCGTACGCCACCTCGGAAGTGGGCATCAATGAGGCATTGCCTGTCCGATTGGCGGCACAAGATTTGGTGTTTCAAGGTGTGGAGTTGGACCAAACGGTGGAATTGCGTCTCTTCGATCAAGACGATGACTCCCTTGATGACTTCGTAGGGCAGGTGACCTTTGTGCCGAGGGATTTGATGGACGACGAGCCCACGCGGCACAGCCTTTACGGCGGCTATTTGCAACTGGATTTGTTGCTGGCTTGGTGACATTCTGGGATTTTTGACCAAAACCCATTGTCATCCTGCCACCTCTCGCTATATTTGCACCCCTGTTTTCAGCAAAGTCCATCCATGGCACATCACAAATCAGCCCTCAAGCGCATTCGTTCCGACGAGAAGAAGCGCGACCGCAACCGTTACCAGCACAAGACGGCCCGCAACGCCGTGCGCAACCTGCGCGACTCCACTGACGCCAAAGAAGCTTCTGCGCTTCTCCCCGTCGTGAGTGCAATGTTGGACAAACTGGCCAAGCGGAACATCATCCACAAGAACAAAGCAGCCAACCTCAAATCAAGCTTGACCAAGCACGTCGGAAGTCTCTGATGGATTGAAGGTATGCGCTGACAAACGCATGGGCCCTCCGCATCTCGCGGAGGGCTTTTTTTGTGCCATGATGGAGACATTGAGACCCAGAGAGCGGATGGAAAGGGAAGGCCTTGGTTCGCTTCAGGACGCGGAGTTGCTTGCATTGCTGCTGGGGACAGGTCAGCCAGGTCGACCTGCGGAGCGCTTGGCAGATGATCTTTTGCATCTCGCAGGAGGTTCATTGCACAACCTGGCCACTTGGCCTCCGGACTGTTTGACCCAGGTGCCAGGGGTGGGACCCGCGAAGGCTTTTTTGGTGGCGGCGGCCATGGAGCTTGGGCGACGGCGTCAACATGCCTCGAGGCCCTTGCCCCAAATGATGAAAGGAAGCCAAGATGTCTTTGGTCGGTTTCAATCGAGGTTGTCCGATTTGCAGCACGAAGAATTCTGGATCATGCTCTTGAAACGGTCCAACGATGTATTGGCCGAGGTTTGCATCTCCAAGGGAGGCCTCACTGGGACGGTGGTGGATCCCAAAATTGTTTTTGGTCGAGCCCTGGCCATGCGGGCAGCGGCCATGGTGCTCGTGCACAACCATCCTTCGGGGAATCCCCGGCCAAGTGCATCGGATCGTGAGCTGACCCGCTCTCTTTGCAGGGCTGGGCTGTTGTTGGACTTGCCCATTTTGGACCATGTGATTGTGGCGGGCGACGGGTACGTTAGCTTTGCCGACGAAGGATGGCTGAATTGACTCAACCCCAAAGCATGCTGGTGATTGTGGGCGCCAGGCCGCAATTCATCAAGGCTGCGGCTTTGCATCGTGCGCTGAAGGATCGCCCTGAGTGGGAGGTTCGGTGGCTGCACACCGGCCAACACCATGACGGGGCCTTGAGCGACCAATTCTTTCATGAACTTGGACTGCCGGTGCCGCACGTGAGGTTGCACCCCGACACATCTTCCCGGGAGAAAAGACTTGGGGACATGATGGACGGCATTCGGGCTGACATCGAAGGACACCCCCCCCGATGGGTGATGGTCTTTGGGGACACGGATTCAACCCTCGCTGGAGCGTGGGCCGCTGCGGCAGTGGGCGTTCCCATTGTCCATGTGGAAGCGGGGCTGCGCTCCCACGACTGGGGAATGCCAGAGGAAGTCAACCGCGTGCTTTGCGATCGGATGTCCTCGGTTTTGATTTGTCCCACGGATGCTGCGGTGCAGCATTTGGGGGCTGAAGGCATCGTGGATTCGGACCCGACACATCGACCGAGTCCTGTGCATCCGAGGGTGCTTAGGATGGGGGATGTGATGCATGACAACGCGTTGCATTTTGGATCCACTTTCCCTTTGGATCAAGCTTCGAAAGGCCCTGTTTTGCTGACCATGCATCGTCCAAGCAATGTGGATGACGGTCCCCGTCTTTTGTCGTGGCTGGACGCCATCGAAGATTGGTTGACATCCCGACAACTCGAGGTCATTTGGCCTGTCCATCCGCGCACAGCCCAAGCCTTGGACCTTCACCGACCAGATTGGCGAAAGGAATTGGGCAACCGAGGTTGGAAGCTGGAAGAGCCGCTTGGTTACCTGAATTTGTTGAAGTGCATTCACGCCGCGCCATTGGTCTTGACAGACAGTGGGGGGGTGCAAAAAGAGAGCTTTAGCCTGGGGACACGTTGTGTGGTACTCAGGGATTCAACGGAATGGACAGAGCAAGTGGATCGAGGCCAATCCGTTTTGGCATCTGGCCCAACCGAGTTGTCGTCTTTGGCGGATGAAATGCTGGGAAAGGGGGGGCATGTGCCAGACGATTTGTACGGCAACGGACTTGCGGCAGTGGAATTGGTGGACGCCCTGGAACATATGGCGGTGCACCATGGGTGAGTCGTCGTCCCAGGCAAAGTGGCTGTTTCAAAGCGCAGCGCTCAGTCCGCGACAGACGTATGTTTTGGACACCGTTTTGGGACGGTGGTGGGGTCAATCGTGGTCCTGGAGTTCGGAAGGTGCGATCAAGGGAGAATCCTCACTTCATTGGGATGGGAAGACAGTGGCGACTTGGGAGGACCATTCGCTGGTGACGTCAAGCTTGCAACCCAAGGATGGGGTGAGGTGTCAATGGGGATTGTGGAGTGAGAACGAGAAGATGGCCCTTTGGCTTCCTTTTTTCGCCCCCAGGGATCCTGAACCACAAGAGGACGCGTCCTCTTTCTTGCCGATGGACCCGTTGGCAGTGACGTTTTGGGCCCTCACGTGCTGGTCAGAACAGGCTGGGGAATTCGCGTTGGACTTGCATGGCCGGCCGCAGGTTGGGTCCGCCCCTTGGGCATCCAGTCAACAGGAGGTTCACTTCCATGGCTCCAAATGGGCCGCTGCGGATCAGCACCGCCTCCCTTGGGTGGAGTGCATGTGGCACGGACTTCGCGGCAGAACGGAGTGGGCAGAAATCCCCACGATGACTTGCCAATGGACCTTCGATGTGGATGTGGCGTTCAAGCATTTGGGCCGGTCGCGGAGGAAGCATTGGGCCCTGCAATGCCGTGATGTTTTCATGGGCCGCTGGTCGTTGGTGTTGGAAAGATGGAGCGTGATGAAGGGCCGTTGGAGGGATCCTTATGACACCTATGGTTGGATCACGAAGACGCACCATGGAATGCCGTTGACGTGGTTTGTGCTCGCGGCCAATCGAAGAAAGCCGTTCGATGTAGGTTTGGACCCTGCCCGGTCGGTGTTGCCAGCATTGGTGGAGCAACTTGATCTCGCCGGGCCTGAACACCGGGTGTCTTGGCACCCCAGTTGGACTGCCCTGAGCGATTCAGGGGTGTTCGATGCGGAATCGACGATGGTGCATTCGTGGCCGGGCATTGACCCCCATGCGGTGCGTTCCCATTTTTTGCGTGGGACACCAGGCAAATGGTGGAAGCGCTTGGTGGAGCATGGCATCTCACACGATGCCTCCTTGGGGTGGTCGGACGACATGGGGTTCAGGAATGGCATCAGCCAACCCTTCCAGGCATATGATTTGACACGCGAGGAATGCATGTCCCTTGTCATTCAACCCATGGCCGTCATGGACGAGGCCATGCGAGGCCCCTTGGGGTGGACGCCACAAAAGGCAGTCGTTGAATTGACGCGATCCATGGACGCCGTGGCCGTTGTGGGCGGCCAATGGATGTCTTGTTGGCACAACACGTCGGTGAGTGAGGATGGGGAATGGGAGGGATGGCGGGCAACATACGTTCACATGTTGGGCCATGCCCAACACCTCGGGGTGACTACCTTATAGCCATGGAGCTACTTGAGCTGTTGTGGTGGGCGTTCATGGCGGTGGTCAAATTTGTCGTGACGCCTTCTTTGATGGTTGCACGAGGCATGTCTTGGTGGCTTGCGTGGTCGACCACGTCTTTTGGAGCAGTGGCAGGTGTTTGGGGGATTTGGCATTTTGGCAAGTGGTGGTTTGCTTGGTTTGAAGAACGACTTGGCCCACGTGTCGATCGTGGCAAACGCACCTTCACAAGGCGGAGAAGAACCATCGTCCGTTGGAAGAACGCCATGGGCCTCTCAGGTCTTTTGGCAATTTCTGGTCTGATTTCTGTGCCTGTGGCGACTGTGCTGGCTGCGAAATATTTCCGCCACCAACCCGGCACCATGTGGAAGTTGATGGCGGCCTTTTCCATTTGGGCAGCCCTTCTTTCTGCAGGATCAGAGGCTGTGAAATACTGGACACCATGACCTCGAAATTGGCCCCTCTTTTTTTTGACTTGGACCACACCCTGTGGGATTTTGAAACCAACTCACGGCTCGCTCTCCGCAGAGGAGTCAAGGATTTGGCACTTCTTTCCCATGGTCTCGCGTCTGAGCAGGAGTGGATTGTCCATTACGAAGCCGCCAACGATTGGTGCTGGGCGCAGTTCAGGGCAGGAGAAATGACCAAGTCCACCCTGCGCGCCAAGCGTTTTGCGATGGCCATGGAGCGGTGTGGCATGCCGGAAAATGAATCCTTGGCGAGTCAATTGGGGGAACATTATTTGGACCATAGCCCTTATCAAACTGCGCTGATTCCAGGAACCTTGGACATGCTTGAGTGCCTGGCGTCTCGGGGACATGCCATGTGGATTTTGACCAATGGATTCGAAGAAGTGCAACACATCAAGGTGGAGAACAGTGGTCTCGCTGGATTTTTCCGTGGGGTCTACACCAGCGATGCCCTGTCTGTGAAAAAGCCCAATCCTGAAGCCTACCGCCGTGCAGCGTCCCTTGCAAAGGTGGAAATGGATGCGGGGGTCATCATGATTGGCGACAGTTTGGAGAGCGATGTCCTGGGTGCGCAAGCCGTTGGATGGCGGGGGGTTCATTTTGCCCCTGGGTTGGATGCGCATCCTGAGTCTTGGAAAACGATCGAGGTGCTCGAGCAGCTGAAGGACTTGCCGCTTCATGTCTGATGTACCTTGTGGTCATGTCAGATCAAGAAAAAAAGGGCAAACTCAACATTGAGCTTCCAGAAGAAAAGGCCACAGGGGTGTACGCCAATTTGGCCGTCATCACACACAGTCCGGCAGAATTCGTGATGGATTTCATCCAGGTCATGCCGGGCATGCCCAAAGCCAAGGTGAGGAGCAGGGTGGTGATGTCGCCGCAACATGTGAAAAGGCTGTTGGGGGCGTTGGCTGAAAATGTCCAGCGTTTTGAAAAGCAACACGGCCCCATTCAAGAGCATGGCAATGGAGATGCTGGCATGCCCCTTCCTTACATGGGGCCTCAAGGCCAGGCTTAAACCTCAGCTCTGTCAGGCCATCCAGGACCGGTTCTCGACAAAGGTGCCGAGGACCTGACCCTTGGTTCGGCCTTCAGTGGCCCCCAAATTCACACCACCTGTCCCCGGATGAGGTTGGTGGTCCAGCTCCGGGTGGAACCAAGTGAGGTTCACGGTGGCCCCTTCCTCGATGGTGGAGCCCGGCGATTGTAGCACGTCTGCAGGACCGGAGGTCAAGGCGCGAAGCGTGGCGCCGAGTGCATTCTTGGTGTCGATGCCATGCAAGGAGTGGAAGGTCCATGCAAATGCGGAAGGCAGCCCTGCCACGCCATTGGGACTGAGCATGAATTCCACGTCGTGGTGCTCCAAATCTTCAGGACGGTGGTCGCTCACCACCATGTCGATGGTGCCGTCGAGCACGGCATGGCAGAGGGCCCTTTGGTCTTTTGCACTTCTCAGCGGAGGCAACATCCGAAGGGTTCCCTCGAATCCCCTTAAATCTTCGTCACAAAAGGCGAGGTGGACCGCCGAGGTGCCACAGGTTACGGAAAGGCCTTCGGACTTGGCGATGCGCACCAAATCAAGGCTTTTGGCCGCGGTCAAAATGGGGAAGTGCAACCGCCCACCGGTGTACCGCAAAATGTCCAAGTCTCTCGACACACGAAGCGTCTCAGCTTCCGAAGGGATGCCTGTCAGTCCCATTTCTGTGCTGACAACACCCTCGTGCATGACGCCTTCCGCGTTCAAATCGAGGTCCAATGGTTGGTCCATGACCGTTTTGTCATGGGTTTGGGCGTAGGTAAGCGCCCTTTGCAACACCCCAACACGATGCAGAGGCCCGTCGTCGGTGAAAGCCACTGCACCTGCTTGGCTCAAGTCATGCATCTCGGCCAATTGGGCTCCTTGACCTCCTTCTGTGATGCAGGCCATTGGAAGCACCCTCGCAGGGATGCCATGTTCATGGGCAACACTGGCTTTGGCCATGACATGGAGGACGGCGCCGGCATGGTCCGTGGCAGGAGAGTTGGACGGCAGCAAGGCGACATGCGTGAATCCTGCAGCGGAAGCGGCCTTCAAACCTCTGACAATGCCCTCCTTTGTTTCTTCTCCTGGCTCTCTGAAATGCACTTGCCCATCGATCCAGCCAGAGCTGACCATGCTTCCTGGGCTCTCCAACACTTTTGCCCCTTTGGAAGCCAACGATGGTCCTACTTGTTGGATGACCCCATCTGCCACACGGATGTCCACCGTTTGGTCGTGCCATGGACCTTTGGGGTCCCATACCCGGACTGAGGTTAGGAGAATAGCTTGTTCCATTTGCGAAGAAGTAAAGTTTCAAGAGCCAAAGCGCACAGTGCACCGACGAAAAAATACCAAGCCAATCGCTGACCTGCAATCCGTTCATCCACAAGACTTTTCAACTGGCTTGCAGGTCCTCGCCAGACTTCAATGGTGGGCCATCCCAAGGCTTCCACCTTGGCCGTCCACTCTTCTGGCAACCATGTGTCCATGAACGATTCAGATGAACGATGGTTGAGGCCAAAACTCGCCACCTTGTCGTTGTTGCGCAAAACATCGTACCCGCCGGGTTCCTGCAAACTTTCTCCCCACCCCAACTTCAAGCCTTCCGAGGTGGATTGCATTTCAGGGACGGCCCCATTGGAAGAGGCTCCCCCCTCCAAATCCGTTCGGCGAATGCGCCAGTTCAAGTCATCGGCCACCCGTCCATTTTCATTGGGGTCGAGGGCGAGCGTCAGGCTGGCATCTTTGCCCAACTCAAGGGCAAAGTGCGATGCCTTTCTCGAGGATTCTGCGATCCGAAGCAACGTTGGCACGAACAATCCATGACGGGTCAGGTTCCCCGTTTCCAGGGATGTCCCCAAGATGTACACGTCACCCTCTGCATCTGCGCCGCCCACCACACTGAGGTAAGGCAAGCCATTGGCTGCTCGGACCAGCCATTCTTCACGGGGTCCTGGACGGCGGTCCAAGATGCGGTCGTAAGTGGGCCAGTCCACCCTTGATGGGATGCTGCGAAAGACACCCTCGTAAAGTGGGTGGCTCCAGCGCACCGTGGCCACTTGGCCTGCTCCACGGACCCAGCCGCTTGAATTCCCCAATGTCAATCCATCCATCCACGTGGCCATGCCCACGGCTGAACTGTCAGGGATGAGGAGCAGGGTTCCCCCTTGCTGTTGGAATGCCTCAAGCATGGATGCTTCTCCAGAAGAAGGTGCTTCCAAGGCATCCACGACCACGAGGTCAAAGGCTGCCAGCCGTTGAGGGGAGGGGAGGGCACTGCCGCGCTCCACCCCCAAGAGGGGATTGGCACTTTCCAAGGCTTGCTGCACGGACAAAGAAGCCGCGCGAAAAGGGGCATTGGCACTCGTCCAATGGAAGATTTCGACCCGCTCTTCGACGTTGTACCCCATGAAGTGGGCATCGTCAAATTGAACCGGGGCATCTTCCAATTCCACCTTCAAGTGGTGGGGTCCGGGGGCGCCATGCGTGAACCTCAGCACCGTATCTGTGGGCAAGCCAGGCACGAGATGGTAAGACCCCAATGCGGCAGGCACCCCATCTAGGCGAAGGGACAGGGGCAAGCCGTCCATGCCTTCCAATGCATCATGGCCAATGCGGACATGAAGAGCAGCTGGCTGGTCGGGCAAGGCCAATGGGCTGCCAAACCAGACGGAGTCGATCCAAATGTTGGGCACCTTGTTGGCCTCCACTGGCAGAACATGCCAGGTGACAGAGGAGTCAAGTGCCATGGGGCGTTGCAGGTTGTGGCTGCTTTTCTGCAAATCTGAAATCCAAAATCCTTGTCCTGAGGCTTCGGGTGCCCGCTGCAATTGGTCCAAGCCGCGTTGCACCACAGCTTCCAAGGAAGGTGCTTGCGTCGAGAGTTGGATGGCTGCGATGCGCTCGAGGGCCTCATCTTGGGTCATGAAGCGTTGGTCCACCCCAGCAAAGTCGCTTGCAAAGACGTGGTATTTGTCCGTTTCTCGAAAGGCCTCGACCAAGGCCGTGGCTTTTTGCTTGGCCACTTGAATCAAAGGTCCTGACTCGCCGGATGCCATCATGGACGGGCTGCTGTCCACGTAAATGGACACAGCCTGTTGTCCGCCATTGGCAGAAGCCTTCTCAGGTGCAAGCATGGGGTCAGCAAAGGCCATGATCACCAGCGCAAAAGCCAACAATCGGGCCAAGAGGATCAGCAAGTTCCTCAGCCGGTGGCGGGAACGGGTTTCTTTTTGGACATCTTTCAGGAAGGCGACATTGGAAAAAGCCACCCTCTTGAACCTCCGCAACTGCAAGAGGTGCAAGGCGATGGGGATGGACAGCGCCAGCAATCCCCAGAGTATATCAGGCCTTCCCCACACGTCGCGAATTTAGCCCGATTTTTGCGGCATGACACGCGAGGAGCTGAAGGAGTTTTTGTTGGAGAAGGCAGATCGGTATGAAGTCCCTGATTTCTTGCCGCGCGACCCCCTGTCTGTGCCGCATCAATACACCGATGCCATGGATGTGGAAGTGTCTGCTTTTTTGTCGGCCACATTGGCCTGGGGCAACAGGGTGTCCATCCTCAAGAGTCTCCACGACCTGATGGAGCGGATGGACCATGCACCGGGCCAATTTGTGAGGGAACATGAAGCGTCTGACCTGCAAGCCCTCCGTGGTTTTGTGCACAGGACGTTCAAGGCAGAAGATGCCATTGGATTCGTGTCCGCTCTGAAGCGGTTGCACCTGCGAGATGGGAGTTTGGAAGCGTCCTTCATGAGGCATTGGTCTTCGGGGAAAGATGGACCTTCGATCCGGGGCATGTTGTCGGGTTTTCATTTGGACTTCATGTCGTGCCCAGGTGTTTTGCCAAGGACCAAAAAACATGTGGCCAATCCGGCAGCTGGTTCTGCTGCCAAACGATTGAACATGTTCTTGCGTTGGATGGTACGCCCCGCCCACCGTGGAGTGGATTTGGGGCTTTGGACGTCCTTTTCTCCCCGTGACTTGTGCATCCCATTGGACGTCCACACGTCCAATGTTGGAAGGAAATTGGGGCTCTTGCAGCGCAAGTCCAACGATTGGCGCGCCGTGGAGGAACTGACCCAAGTCCTGAGGGAGATGGACCCAGAGGACCCCATTCGATTGGATTTTGCCTTGTTTGGACTGGGCGCCCTGGAGGGGTTCTGAGAAACCCTCTCTGTGGCCGAACTTGCCACCGTGAAAATGCGTCAAACAGGTGATGGCAGTCAAACACTGTTCCACCCCGAGTTGGAAGTGTGCTACCACAGCGTGCATGGCGCTTGGACGGAGACCCAACATGTCTTTGGGGTCATGGGGGTGGAGGCGGCATGGGCGGGCAAGTCGGAAGGCTCCCTTCACATTTTGGAAGTGGGGTTGGGCACAGGACTGAATGTCTTGGACGTTTGGGGCCGCGCCCAGGCCTCAGGGCGTCACGTCGTCTTGGTCAGTCTGGAACCGCACCCCTTGAGTTGGTCAGAGGTGGAACCCATGGGGCATGACGAGTGGGTCCCTGAATCTCGCCCCATGCTAGAGGCCATCCACAAACACGGGGCGTGGTCCGACGCGCACATGACCTTTGAAAGGTGGCCATCTGGCGTGTTGGAGGCTCCACTTGAAGAGAGGCGATTTGATGTCATTTTGTTTGATGCTTTTGCCCCAGCCTCGCAGCCAGAGCTCTGGACGTCCGAGGTGATGGACAGGATGCGCTGTTCGCTGCGGCCTGGCGGGCATCTCGTGACGTATTGCGCCAAGGGACAGGTGCGGCGAAACATGGAATCGGCAGGGTTTCAGGTGGAGCGCTTGCCTGGACCTCCGGGCAAGAGGGAAATGTTGCGGGCGACCAGGGTGCATGCACCTGAGGGAAGGTTGAATGTGCGGGTGTACATGGTCTTGACAAGGGACCACGACGGCGGCCCCGCGCAGGAGGTTTTGGTGTCGTATGAACGGTTGCCCATGGGGGCCGTCATGAAATTTCCTGGAGGGGGATTGGAGTGGGGCGAGGGCACAGCAGCCTGTTTGAGGCGAGAGGCGCTCGAAGAGTTGGGCCAACGCGTTGACGTTGGAGAGCTGCTGCACGTCAGCCAAAATGCCCATGTCAGTTCCTTTGACCCCAACCAACAGGTCATTGCGGTGCATCATTTGGCGTCCCTGCCTGACGAGATCAAGTTTGACGACGCAGGGGAGAAAGAGGACGTTCAGGGGAAAAAGGTGGCCATGATGTCGCAGAGGTTGGGGTGGCGAAGGGTGGATGCTTTGGTCCCGGAAGACTTTGAATTTTCGTCCGACCGCGAGGCCTGGAGGGCATTTCTAGAAGGGCTCAAGTAGCCCATCCTGACCATCAGCCAATCAACCCCCACCTGTGCTCGACGCAATCGTCAATGCGCAGACACAACTGTTCTGGAGTGAAGGTGCGCCAGCCCATTTCATTCAGTTCCCCTCCCAACACGAAATAAGAGTCCAAATCAATGCCTTGCATGTCGGCCAAGACATGCTCTCGAAAGTTGAGCAACGCGATCCAGCCATCCTCTTCATTCACCTCATCGAACCACTCCTCGTAGTAGGCGTCGTCGCTGTGGTGAAAGTTCAACACATTTTCACCGATCAGGACGAATTTGGAAATGCCGGCCTCCATGAGTCGGTCCACCACCTTCCGTTTCAGCAGCATGATGTCGTTGAACAAACAGTCGTTCCATTCGCCAATGAATTCGAGGACGGCATACCCTTCATTGTAGTCGGCATACAGGATTTTGGTGTAGAGGGTTTGGCTTCCAAACTCATCCCATTGTGGATGGATGTAGTGGTTGTAAACCTTGAGATGGTAGGCAAATTCATTGTAGACCCTCTCGAAAAAGGGGCTCTCGGGGTCGTTGCTGGCGATGTAGTGGTTGCGCCACGCATAGTAGGGTTCCAGGGCGTGCATGGTTATTTCTCCTTCTGGTGGGCATCGATGGCGGCCCGCACACTGCCTTGGTCCAGCAAGAGGGCTTGGGCGTGAGGCATGGCCAAACCAGTGGCTTCTGCGACCATTCTCGCCCCCCGTTGCACAAGTTTTTCATTGGACAATTGCATGTCGACCATCCGATTGCCTTGCACGTGTCCCAGTTGGATCATGGCTGCTGTGGTGAGGCGATTGAGCAACAACTTCGTCGCCGTTCCAGCTTTCATTCGCGTGGACCCCGTCACAAATTCAGCCCCTGTCACCGCCACCACAGGGTGCTTGCAAACTGCCACCACTTGGCTCTTGGGATTGCAGGTGATGCAACCTGTCAAGAGTCCATTGGCTCTCGCCTCCTCCAGTGCACCCAAGACATAGGGAGTTCGTCCGCTCGCGGCGATGCCCACCACGGTGTCCAAGGGGCCCGCCTGGTGCGCCATCAAATCTTTCCATCCTTGCAACCGATCGTCCTCTGCACCCTCAACAGCTGCTCGTATGGCGTTGTCTCCGCCAGCCATGAGGCCCACCACCACACCTGGAGCAACCCCAAACGTGGGTGGACATTCGCTGGCGTCCACCACCCCCAGGCGCCCACTGGTTCCGGCACCGAGGTAGAAAAGTCGCCCTCCTTGCTGCATGCGTTCGACCAAGGCCTTGGTCAATTCTGCCAGCGCAGGCAACGCCGCTTCTACGGCGGGCTGCACCGCATCATCCACTTCGTGCATGGCTTGAAGCAAGGCCTCCACAGACATGTTTTGGAGGTTGTCAAAAGGTCCGGACTGTTCCGTAGGAGGAAGGGAAGGGTTCATGAGGGGGCTTTGCGGCATTCCAGTTGTTGCCCAAACTTACTTGAAGTGGGGGTGTCAGACTCCAGATGCCGCCCAAATGTCCCAAGCGCGGTCCGCCTGGAGCCGAAGCATGTCACCTCCATGGAGCACTTCTGCGCCTTGGGCTCGGGCCTTGGACAGCAACAAGGTGTTCTCTGGGGTGTAAATCAAGTCCACGACAAGGTGCCGTGGCCCAAGGTGTTCCACTGGAAACGGCACCATTTGGTCTGTGTGGGGTGACATGCCCACTGGGGTGCAATGCACGACAAGGAGATGGTGTTGCAGGAGGGCGCCATTCAGTTCTTGGTACCCCACCAAGGGTCGCCCAGCGTAAGTCTTTCCATCGGCACTGTTGCCCTGTCGGGACACCCCCACGGTATCGATGCCGAGATTGCCCAAGACATGATGCACAGCAGCTGCACTTCCCCCCGTGCCCAGGACCAACGCACGTTCATGATGCTTTGCCAAAAAGGGTTGGATCGACCGCTGAAATCCCCAAACGTCGGTGTTGTGGCCAATCCATCCTTCGGGTGTGCGCACCAATGTGTTCACCGCGCCCACCGCTTGGGCTTCAGCCGACAACCCCAACAAATGTGGAATCAATGACTTTTTATGGGGGACTGTGACGTTGAGCCCAAAGACTTCTGGATGCGACTGGGACCAGGCGGGAAAATCATCGGCGTTGGGAAGGTCAAACTTCTCATAGGTCAGATCGGTGCGTCCGAGTTGTTCGAACCGTTGGGCGAACAACTTGGGGCTTTGTGAATGTGCCACTGGATGCCCCATCACGCCCAACACCTTGGGCAGTGCGGATGCCTTGCTGCGCGCGGTCACCTGACGTCGGATTGTGCCGAAGCGCCCACCCTGTGCAGGCCCCAGACGACAAGTCCACCTGCAACAGCAAGCGCCAAGGCCTGCAGCCAGGCGGCCTCTGGACCCGGCCAGGCGTTTTCCCAAAGCCACTCCACACGGCCATCGCTGTGGGTGTAGAGGGGACGGATCGCCTCTTTCCATGGCCACAAGGCTTGAAGAGAACCCACCAAAAACCCGGTCAGCAAGGACAGGGTGGGCGCACGGTGTTGGGAGAGCAGCCACTTCAGTGCCCTGCTGAACAGGAGTAGCCCCAATGCGGCTCCGCTGCCAAAGGCCAGGATTTTGGTCAAGTCCATGGTCTTCAACGCCAACAACACAGGGGCATAGGCGCCCAAGATCAACAAGAGAAAGCTGCCGGAAATCCCGGGAAGAAGCATGGCGCAAATGGCCAAGGCCCCAGCGGCCATCAAAAGAAGGGGGTGGTCGGATTGCACCAAAGGAGGCAGCGAAGTGACGAAGCCCGCAACAGCACAGCCAATGGCTGCCCACACCCATGCATCGAGTCCCCACGGGCGCACATGTCTTCCCACCAAAGGGACGGAGGTGGCCACAAGTCCAATGAAGAAGGCGCGCAACAAGGTTGGTTCGTGCTCAAGGAGCCAGTGCAACGGCGTGGCCAAGGAAAGAACCGCAGCCATGATGCCCCCTCCCAATGCCAAAAGAAAGGGTCCGTTGACGGCGTTCCAAGCTTCGCGCATTTGGCCTTTTTTGAGCGCTTGAAAGCCTTCGCCACTGAGGGCCGAGAGGCTGTCGAGCAGGGGGTCATAAATGCCCGCAATGAAGGCCACTGTGCCTCCGCTGACCCCTGGCACCAAATCCGCCATGCCCATGGCAAATCCCTTGAGAGCGACCTGCCAATGACGCATCATGCCACGTCCATCTGTGGCTCAATCGTGGAAGCCCACGCCATGATGCCACCCGTCAGATTGTGCACATTGTCCATGCCATGTTGAAGGGTCAACGCCTGGGTGACGGCTGCTGACCTTGCCCCTGAGCGGCAATGGATGACCAATGGCCCGTCTTGAGGCAGTTCACTGATTCTGTTCATGACTTCCGACATGGGGATGTGCAAGCCGTCGAGGTGGCTCACACTTCGCTCGTAAGGCTCACGGATGTCCACCAGTGTGTGCGGTGTGCCGTCCTGTCGCCAGGCCTGCAATTGCTCGACTGTGATGCTTTTCATGGAAGAAAGGTAGCGGTTCAGTCTTCTTCGAGGGCTTCTTCGTCCGGAATTTGACGCACGCCTTCGGCCATGGCCTCTGGGAGGTGGTCGAAGAAGGTGTCCCCACGAAGACCCAAACGAAGGCACTCCAATGGAATGAGGTCATGCGGTCCAATGTTGCCCAGGTTGACGTTGGCTCCGAATTGTTTGAGGAACCACACCTGCTGTGGCTTCTTGGGGGCCTCCCACAGGATGTCTTCCAGCTTGACCTTGGCCAAAATGCGGCGGACGAGTGCGGTATGGGCCGTGCCGTTGGGCCGGTAAATGCCCACATTGCCACTTTCTCGGGCCTCTGCAATGACCTTCCAACTTCCTGCCTGAAGTTCTTTTTCCATCATGGTCGTCCACTTGTTGGGACTGATGAGGATGCCAGCTTCTTTGGACCCCACCTCACTGAGGACACGGTAGTTTTTGGCCAAACGGCGGATCATTTCACATTTGACATCCTCCTCGATGACCATTGAACCGTCGCTGACTTCCAACGTTTCCAGACCAAGGTGGTCCACAAACCGCAAAAAATCGTCCATTTGGTTGCGCACGAAGTACGCTTCAAACAAGGTTCCTCCTGGATAAACCATGAGGCCGGCCTCGTGGTAGAGTTTGATTTTTTCTTTGACGTTGGGCGTCACGATGGACGTCCCAAAACCAAGTTTGAGCAAGTCGACTTTGTCGGCATTGACTTCCAGGAAGTCCTCTGCTTGACGAAGGCTGAGGCCTTTGTCCATGACCATGGTCAATCCCGATTCACGGGGCTTGTTGGGGCGCTCCGGAAGGTGGGTGAGGTTGTGATTCATACGTTAGGGTTTCATGCGCTCGTAGCGGCTGGCCACGCGCGTGTCGTCTAGGAGACCTGGGTAGGTTTCCAGCAACTGATTCATGCCATCAAAGTCTGCAAGAAGCAAGTGGTCAAGGAGCCTCAAGGCTTCTCCATCCAGCCGCAAAGCGAACAGACTGACAAATTGTTTGTACCCCAGCGTTGTCGAGGTGGGTGGGACATGCTCGAATGCATTGTCGAGCAAAATCAACGCTTGATCGTGGGCCTCCAAGGCCTGCATGTTGTCGATGCGTTCCTCCCACGCTTCCACGTGCTTGGGGTTGCGTTCCAACAGCTGGACAAGGCAAGTGTCTGCTTCCTCATGGCGCCCCATCTTTTTCAAAATGGTGGCCATCATCAGCAAGGTGTCTTCGTGGTTGGGGTTGAGCAAAAGGGCTTGGGCCATGTGCTCCAAGGCAGCTGAGTGGTCCTCTCTCAAGTCGGCAAGGACCCCAAGGCCAATGTGCGCCTCGAGGAAGTTGGCATCCAGTTCAAGACATTGGTGGTAATACTCTGCCGCCTCGTCCAATTTTCCGAGATGTTCCAAACATTCCCCCATGTAGCAATAGGTGCTTGGTTGGGGGATGTCAAGGCCCAATGCTTCTTTGTGGACTTCCAAGGCATCCCCAAAGTTCTCCATGGCCGTCAGAGCTTCGGCCTTTTGGTGGTAGGCTGGGGCAAAGCTGTCTTCGATGAGGATGGCGTAGTCGTACGCCTCCACAGCTTCTTTCAATTTGCCCAAACGCTGCCTCGCATTGCCCAAGTTGTACCACGCGGCGAAACTGTAGGGAAAGTCGTCGATGTAGGTCAGGTAAAAGGCTTCCGCCTCTTGGATGCGCCCTTCTTTGTCGTAGCAAAAGGCCAACTCGTACAATGCCGTCTCGTTGCTTGGGTCTTCCCGCAGGGCGTCGTGAAGGACGCGGATGGCTTGTTTCCACTCCCCAAGGTTCTCATGCTCGAGGGCAACGTCGATGAAAAGTTCCTTCTTCAACTCGGAGTCTGAGAATGAAAGCAGTTCACGGAAATGATGCAGGGCCAATTTGTGCTCGTGCATCTGGCTGTAGATGTTGGCCAGGGTCAGGTGGATCTCCTCGTTGCGCGGCTCAAAGGAAAGCAGATTTTTCAAACGAGGAATGGCCTGAACGTGCTTGCCATTGCCCGCAAGGATTTGGGCTTCTCTCAATTGCAACCCCAAACTCTCGGGGTACAAGCCGATGGCGTAGTGATGGACTTGTTGAGCCTTTCTCAACGAACCTCTTTCGAGGTAGTGCTCGATGAGCATTTCCAAGTCGTCGTGGTCAAAAAACTTGGAATCCCCAGCAGCCATCATGGCTTCAAAAGCCTTGACGAGCGCGAGCATTTGCTCTTCTTCCTGATGTGGGCGTCCTTCGTCCTGCATGCACGTTCAAAGTACGCCGCAAATGTCGGAAGAAAAGTGGAAGCTGTGGCTGATTTTGAACAGGTTTCGTGGAAAAATGCACAAAGGGGGCTGCCTCGCCATGGCTACCTTGCCAGCATGTTGATTGCATCCATTTCAGGCATCCGCGGCACCGTGGGTGGAAAGCGGGGAGAAGGCCTGAGCCCCATTGACGTCGCAGAGTTCGCAGCAGGGTATGGCGCTTGGGTTTGGGAGCGGAGGTCTGCCGACAAAGTTGGGCGGCCCAAAGTGGTCGTCGGACGCGATGCACGCATCTCTGGTCCTTGGGTCCGCGATGTGGTCTGTGGAACTTTGAACGCCCTTGGCGTGGATGTCGTGGATTTGGGCCTCAGCACCACGCCCACTGTGGAGATCGCCGTGCCCGAGCTGCAGGCGGAGGGAGGGCTGATTTTGACGGCTTCGCACAACCCCAAACAATGGAATGCGTTGAAGCTGTTGAATGAAAAGGGAGAATTTCTCTCGGGCGAGGATGGAGACCGGGTGCTGGCACTTGCAAAAGAGGACTTGACCTTTGCCGAGGTGGACCGCACCGGTCAAACGACCCTGGAAGAAGGATGGTTGGACCATCACGTGGAACATGTGCTTGGGTTGTCGTTGGTCGATGCTTCCCGCATCCGCGCCGCGAAACTCAAGGTCGCCGTGGATGCGGTGAATTCTTCTGGAGGCATCGCTGTGCCCAAACTTTTGAAAGCGCTCGATGTGGAAGTGGTGCCTGTCCACTGCGAGCCCACGGGGCAATTTGCCCACAATCCAGAACCGCTCCCTCAGCATCTTGATGACCTGACCCAAGCGGTGCTTCGCGAAGGTTGCAACTTGGGCATCAGTGTGGACCCTGACGTGGATCGCTTGTGTTTTGTCTGCGAAGACGGCAGCTTTTTTGGGGAGGAATACACCTTGGTGGCTGTGGCCGACCACATTTTGGCCCATACGCCAGGTCCCACAGTCAGCAACTTGTCCAGCACCAGAGCGTTGCGGGAGGTGGCCCATCGCCATGGTTGCAGCCATACTGCGGCGGCAGTGGGGGAGGTCAATGTGGTGGCCCAGATGCGTGCTTGCGATGCGGTCATTGGTGGGGAAGGAAATGGAGGAGTGATATACCCCACATCTCATGCCGGGCGAGATGCCTTGGTCGGCATTGGTTTGTTTTTGACGTTGCTCGTGGAACGCGGTGGGACGTGCAGTTCACTGCGTGCAAGCTATCCGACCTTCCACATGGTCAAGGACAAGATGGCACTCCCGCCAGTGGATGTGGACGCGGCCCTGCAGGCATTGAAGGAAAGCGTCACAGACGCTGAAATCAACGATGTCGACGGCGTGAAATTTGACCTCGAGGAAGGGTGGGTCCATCTGCGCAAGAGCAACACGGAGCCCATTTTGCGCATTTATGCCGAAGCGGGATCCCATGAAGCGGCAAGACGGCTCGCCGACACCTTCGCTGCAGAGTTGCGAGAACTTTTGGCATCAACAGGGGCCTAAGTGCATAAATTTGGCGCATGAGTATGGTGTATTTGGACAATGCCGCCACCACGCCAGTGGCACCTGAAGTGGTGGCCGCCATGATGGAGGTGTACCAAACGGTGCATGGCAACCCATCTTCTTCCCACGCTGTGGGCAGAAAAGCCAAAGCCTTGGTGGAAACGAGTCGGCGGAGGATTGCAGAGCACTTGAATTGTCCTGCCCGTTCCATTTGTTTCACCTCAGGAGGCACGGAAGCGGACAACCATGCGCTGCGGGCTGCGGTGTCTTGCTTGAAGGTGACGCGCATCATCACCTCACAGGCGGAGCACAGTGCAGTGATCAAGGCATCTCAGAATGCAGGAGAGGAAGGGGTGGAGGTGGTCCATGTGAAGCACCTCCCTGACGGGGGGGTGGACCTTGACCATTTGGAACAACTGCTCTCCGACAGTCAAGCCAAAACTTTGGTGACTTTGATGCATGCCAACAATGAAGTTGGGGTGATTTTGGACATCCGGAAGGTGGGGGCGATGTGCAAGGCGCACGGCGCACTCTTCCACAGCGATACAGTTCAAACCATGGGGCATTACGCCCTGGATTTGTCGGAGTTGAACATCGACTTTTTGGCGTGCAGCGCCCACAAATTCCACGGCCCCAAGGGAACGGGCTTTCTCTACACGAATCCGGCCCTTCGCATCGAAGGAATGATCGTCGGTGGGGGGCAAGAACGGGCCATGCGCGGAGGGACGGAGAATGTTGCGGGCATTGTGGGATTGACCAAGGCATTTGATGAGGCGTTTGCCCACATGGTTCCCCACGAGGCCCACATCCGAGGGCTGAAGCGGCGAATGGTGGAAGGGCTGAAGCAACGTATTGACGGTGTTGAATTCAACGGCCACTCGGATGGAGAGGACCATTTGTACACGGTTTTGAACGTGAAATTCCCACCTCACCCCAATGGTGGCATGGCCACTTTTTTGCTGGATTTGGAAGGCATCGCCTGCTCTGGTGGCAGTGCTTGCTCCAGTGGGGCCACCACGGGATCACATGTCCTGCGTGCCCTTGGTTTCCATGACGAGACCAGGGCCAGTGTTCGGTTTTCATTCTCGCGTTACACCAGCGAATCAGACATTGATTCCGCATTGGAAGCAGTGACCAAGGTCTTTGGGGTCTTGGAGCTTGCCGACTGATCCCGACTTACCTTCGCGCCCATGGCTGCGAACCGATTGTTTCACAGGATGATGGCGGCTAGGATGCCGCACATTTCGTGGGCGCAACATCGCCCAGCAGATGCCCAACGCGGAGTGTTCATGGGACTTGTGCATGCCCTCGCCTCCACGTCGTACGGGCGTAACCTGGGCATCCAATCTCCCAAAGATCTGTCGCGACGAAAGGACTTTGTGAAGGGGGTGCCGATGGTGCATTACGACGATCTCAAGCCTTGGATCATGAGGGCCATGGGGGGCGAGAAGCATGTCTTGTGGCCTGGCGAAACCCATTGGTTTGCCCAAAGTTCAGGCACCACAAGCGACCAACAAAAGTGGTTGCCTGTCACCAAAGAGGCCCTACGGAATGGGCATTACAAGGGAGGCAAGGACGTTCTTGCACAGTTTTGTGCGCAGGTTCCCAATGCCCAACTTTACCAGGGCAAGCATTTGATTCTAGGGGGTGCCAGTTCTTTGGTGCAGGAGAGTGCCACCACTTGGAAAGGGGATTTGAGTGCCATCATTGTCCGCCATCTTCCGCCATGGTGCGAGGCGCGCCGAACCCCAAGTCGTTCCATCGCATTGATGGAAGATTGGGAACTCAAGGTGGAAGCAGTGGCGCGGGCCACCATGAAAGAGGATGTCAGGATCCTTGCCGGAATCCCCAGTTGGATGGCACTCGTGGGACAGAAGGTGTTGGAGGTCAGTGGCAAAAACAACTTGCGTGAAGTGTGGCCCAATTTGTGGCTTTACATGCATGGAGGGGTTGGCTTTGCCCCCTACCAAAAGACGTTTGACGCCCTCATTCCTGATGCGCAAGGTGGCCAAAGCATGCACTACCTGGAGACGTACAATGCGTCGGAAGGCTTCTTTGCCTACCAGGACGATTTGGGCCGGGACGACATGGCTCTGCTGATGGACCATGGGGTGTACTACGAGTTTGTTCCCCTTTCTGAATTGGACAAGGATGAGCCGCAAGCCTTGGAATTCCGCGAGGTGGAGGAGGGAGAAACTTATGCACTTGTGGTGTCCACCAGTGCCGGATTGTGGAGGGTCATGGTGGGGGATTTGGTGACGGTGACCTCGAGGCTGCCTTTGCGCATTCAGGTCACTGGAAGAATCTCTTCGTACTTGAATTTGGTGGGAGAGGAGTTGATGGTGCACCAATCCGACAAAGCTTGGGCTGCTTTGTCGACTCAACTTGGCACAGCGGTGTACAATTACCTCGGAGGTGCAGCCTTGGACGCGCGGGGAAAGCCAGTGGGGCATCAGTGGGTTGTCGAATTCCAGCAGGGCAAGATGCAGCCGGAGCCGAGGGCCCTGGCAACCCGCCTTGACCGTGAATTGAAAACACTCAACGGGGACTATGCCGCGAAGCGCACGGGCGATTTGGTCCTTGGTCCTCCTCAGGTCCATGTGGTGCCGTCTGGCACTTTCGATGCCTGGATGAAGGCCAAAGGCCGTCTGGGCGGCCAGCACAAGGTGCCTCGGCTGTCCATGGAGGCCACTTTCGTCAAGGAATTGCTCGGACAAAGTACCGACCAAAAACAAGAGTTATCCCCAACCTGTTGACGTGCCTTGCAGGGGAAGGTGGTCCGGCCTACTTTGGACTTCCATTTTTGACAAGAACCCTTTCACAGGACAAGCCATGCATCTCGCCATCGCAGGCAACATTGGATCCGGCAAAACCACGCTGACCACATTGTTGGCCAAACATTATCGCTACACCCCTCACTTCGAGCAGGTGGACGACAACCCTTATTTGAACGACTTCTACAAGGACATGACCCGTTGGTCTTTCAACCTGCAGGTGTATTTCCTGAAGTCGCGCTTTTCGCAGCTGATCGAGATGAAGAAGAAGGGCAAGCCCATCATTCAGGACCGCACCATCTACGAAGACGCCCACATCTTTGCCCCCAATCTCCAGGCCATGGGTTTGATGACCACGCGTGACTTCGAAAACTATTTGTCCTTGTTTGAATTGATGGAAGAGTTCGTGACGCCTCCGGACCTCATGGTTTATTTGCGGGCTTCAGTGCCCACCCTCGTGGCGCAAATCCAAAAGCGCGGCAGGGACTACGAGGAGGCCATTCGCTTGGACTACTTGAACCGTTTGAACGAGAGGTATGAGGCTTGGATCAGCACGTACACCAAAGGCGAATTGTTGATCATTGACGTGGACGACAACAGCTTCCACGAGAGCAAAGAAGACCTCGGGGGAATCATTACTTCCATCGACGGCAAGTTGAACAGCCTGTTCAGCTGAGCATCTCCCTTCCGTTCCCTTTGAGGAAAAAACAAGTGCACGAAAAAGGGCCAGCAAAAGCTGGCCCTTTTTTTTCGTGCACAAATGTCAATGGAATCAAGGCTTCACAACAGGAACGCCCATCACAGAAAAGCCCAAGGTCACTTCATCCTTGATGAACCAATCGAGCTTGTCGTCAAAAGTTTTGGAGCGGTGCACAATGTTGTGCTTCGTGCGGTCAAGCATGAATTTTCCCTGAATGGCCAAACCATCTCCCGTTCCTGGGATGCTTGCGGGCACCAACTGCACTGGGATGGTGTAATCGGCTGCCACGCCGTTCATCGTTAGGGTGGTTTCCAGCGAGGAGCCGCTGTCGTCTTGGGTCACGCTGGTGACTTCTAGAGTGGCTTGAGGGTGTTCTTCAACATTGAAGAAGTCGCCCGAACGGAGATGGCCCTCGAGGCTTTGTTTGGCGTCTCCAGTGAGGTCTGAAACTTCCATCCTCGACATGTCAAAAAGGACAATGCCCTCTGTGATGGCGCCGTCCGTCACTTGGAACTTTCCTGCGTCAATGTGCAGCGTGCCATTGTGGCCATCACCGGTCAATTTTTGTGCGGCCCAGGTGACTTTGGGTTTCACCTTGTTGAGGACGTAGGTTCCATCCTTCAATTCAACAGCTGCAGCATTCGATGGGGTGGTTGGGGCAGCCTGTTCAGCTTGTTCTCCACCGCAAGATGCTAGCATCATCGCAGCGGCCAGGACAGGAAGAAAAAATCGGATCATGGGTTCAGTGAATTTGTTCAGCCATTTCAACAACCTCTGTCGCCGAGATGTTCACGTCTTCAGCATGGCCGCTTTCATGTTCGCCTCCAAGGATGGGGGCAATGACTAGCCCCACAAGGCACGTGAGCTTGATCAAGATGTTCATGGAAGGACCAGAGGTGTCCTTGAACGGATCGCCCACAGTGTCTCCTGTGACCGCGGCTTTGTGTGCTTCTGAACCTTTGAAGGTCATTTCGCCATCAATCTCCACACCAGCCTCAAACGATTTCTTTGCGTTGTCCCATGCTCCACCTGCGTTGTTCTGGAAAATGGCCCACAGCACGCCGCTGACAGTCACTCCCGCCATGTAACCGCCCAAGGTTTCTGCCGCCCAAGCAGCTTCTTTGCCCAGCAGCAACGGGAGCAAACCAATGACGAGAGGGAAGGCAATGGTCATCGCCCCTGGAAGCATCATTTCTTTCAATGCGGCTTGGGTGGAAATGTCCACACATTTCCCGTAATCTGGAGTGCCAGTGCCCTCCATGATTCCTGGGATTTCCTTGAATTGACGACGCACTTCCTGGACCATTTCCATGGCGGCCTTGCCCACACTGTTCATGGCCAAGGCTGAAAACACCACAGGCACCATGCCTCCCACAAAAAGGGCGGCGAGTACATTGGCCTTGAAGATGTTGATGCCGTCGATTCCTGTGAATTCGACGTAGGCTGCGAACAGGGCCAACGCCGTCAGGGCTGCAGAGGCAATCGCGAATCCCTTCCCGATGGCGGCGGTGGTGTTGCCCACGGAGTCCAAGATGTCTGTGCGTTCACGCACTTCCTCAGGAAGTTCGCTCATTTCTGCAATTCCGCCTGCGTTGTCCGCAATGGGTCCAAAAGCATCAATGGCCAATTGCATGGCCGTCGTGGCCATCATGGAACAAGCCGCAATGGCCACTCCATAGAAGCCTGCAAACTCGTATGCTGTGTAAATGGCCGCAGCAAAGAGAAGCACGGGACCAAAGGTCGAGATCATGCCTGTGGCCAATCCAGCGATGATGTTGGTGGCCGCACCTGTTGAAGATTTTTGGACGATGTCCATCACAGGCTTTTTGCCCAAGCCCGTGTAGTACTCCGTCATCCAACTGATGGCGCCTCCCACGATCAACCCCACCAGAACGGCGTAGAACACGTTCATGCTGCTGAAGGTCCGGGTGCCTTCTCCAAAGAAGTCCATGCTCAATTGCGAAGGCAACATGACGTCGATCAAGAAATAGCATGCGATGGCGGTCAAAACGATTGACCCCCAATTGCCCCGGTTCAAGGCCGCTTGCACCTGTGCCTCCTTCGCATCGTCCCCCACACGGATGACTTGCGCCCCAAGGATGGAGAACACAATGCCGAGCGCGGAAATGACCAATGGAAGCAAGATGGTGGACATGCCACCGAAGTCGTCGGCAATGCTGCCGCCCATGTCGTTGATCACGTAGTTGCCAAGCACCATGGCGGCTAGCACGGTGGCCACGTAGGACCCAAAGAGATCCGCACCCATGCCCGCGACATCACCTACGTTGTCGCCCACGTTGTCTGCAATGGTGGCAGGGTTTCTAGGGTCATCCTCGGGGATGCCTGCTTCCACCTTGCCCACGAGGTCTGCGCCCACGTCGGCTGCTTTGGTGTAAATCCCGCCACCCACGCGAGCGAAAAGGGCAATGCTCTCTGCGCCCAGCGAGAAGCCTGCAAGGGCCTCCAAGATGACAGTCATTTGACCCACGGAAGTCCCTGCGCCAGCAGCGTCACCGCCCATCCAACTGAGAAGGAGGATGAAGAGACCGCTCAATCCGAAGACCGCGAGGCCGGCCACACCGAGGCCCATCACCATGCCTCCTGTAAAGGAGACTTTCAACCCTTCGCTCAAGCTCGTGCGTGCGGCTTGTGTGGTGCGTACGTTGGCTTGGGTCGCGATCCGCATGCCGATGTTTCCTGCCAAAGCAGAAAAAACAGCGCCGATGACAAAGGCCACGACGATGAACCAGTGGGTGGTTTCCACCATGGCGGAAACAAGGCCCAAGAGGGCGCCTGCCACGACGACGAAGATGGCCAAGATGCGGTATTCCGCGCTCAAAAACGCCAAAGCTCCTTCGTGGATGTGCTGTGCGATTTCACTCATCCGGGCAGAGCCTGTGTCTTGTTTGCGCACCCAAGCAGCTTGGATGGCCATGACGATCAAGCCGAGAACGGCCAGTGCTGGTACGAGGTAAAGCAGTGATTGCATGTGTTGTGTGTTTGGGACCGCCATTCGGTCCGGTGGATCTTAAGGTTGTTGATTCAGAATGGGTCAGGAAACGTATGCTACGTCTTTGCAAGCCTCTACGATGTCCTTGATCTGAGGCAATGCCTCGTCGATCAGAGAGGTGGAAAATGCAAAGGGGGTGTCGCTTTGGCACAAGCGACGCACGGGTGCATCGAGGTGGTCAAAGGCGTGACGTTGAACGCGGTAGCTGATTTCCGTAGCGATGGAGGCCACAGGGAAGCTCTCTTCCACAATGACCAAACGGTTGGTTTTTTTGATGCTTTCGAGGATGGTGTCCAAATCCAATGGGCGAATGGTCACCAAATCGATGATTTCCACGTCGATGCCTTCTTTGGCCAACTCGTCCGCTGCAGCGTGAACAGTCTTGAGGATTTTTCCAAAAGAAACGATGGTCACATCCTCTCCTTTGCGGCGAACGTTGGCTTTCCCAATGGGCACCAAAAATTCTCCCTCTGGGATCATGCCCTTGTCGCCGTACATCTTCTCCGATTCCATCACCAGGACGGGATCGTTGTCTCGGATGGCACTTTTCAGGAGTCCCTTGGCCTCGTAAGGGGTGAAAGGCGTGACCACTTTCAAGCCAGGCATGGAGGCGTAGAGGCTTTCGTAGCTCTGGCTGTGGGTGGCTGCCAATTGACCGGCGGTGCCATTCGGGCCTCGGAACACGATGGGGACAGAAAACTGTCCACCGCTCATCTGAAGCATTTTGGAGGCGTGGTTGATGATTTGGTCGGAGGCGAGCACCGCGAAATTCCACGTCATGTATTCGACGATGGGACGAAGGCCGTTCATGGCAGCTCCCACGGCAATGGCGCTGAAGCCCAGCTCGGCGATGGGGGTGTCAATCACACGGTCCGCACCGAACTCATCGAGCATGCCTTTGGACGCCTTGTAGGCGCCGTTGTACTCGGCTACTTCCTCTCCAAGGAGGAACACCGATTCGTCTCGGCGCATTTCTTCGCTCATGGCTTCTGCCACAGCTTCCCTGTAAGTGACTTCACGCATTTGAATGCTGATTTGGCCCGCAAAGGTAAACGAATGAGCGATGCCTTGGCCAAATGGGGGAATGTGATGTCAATTTCCGGCATTGAATCGTCCCTGCTGACCTACCTTTGTTGTGCCTTGAGTCCCCTTGTTTGGGATGCACTTTTGGCAGATTGATTCATACCCATGGCCATGAAGTTTCTCGTTTGCATCAGCAAAGCCCCGGACACCACGAGCCGGATTGCCTTCACAGAGGGCGACACCCAATTTGACGCGAATGGCGTCCAATTCATTGTCAACCCTTACGACGAATGGTATGCGTTGGTGCGTGCTTTGGAATTGAAAGAACAACACGGAGGCTCCGTCACCACGCTGACGGTGGGCCAAGCGGATTGTGATCCAGTGATCCGAAAGGCGCTGGCCATTGGCGCCGACGATGCCATTCGCATCGATGCCAATCCCGTGGACGCCATGCAGGTGGCCACGCTCATCGCGGAACAAGCGCGCCAAGGAGCCTACGACGTCATTCTGTGCGGAAAAGAAACCATCGACCACAATGGATCGGTGGTCGGCGGCATGCTGGCCGAGTTGATCGACGCCCCCTTCATTTCACTTGCCACCAGCTTGGAGGTCGAGGGGAATACGGTGAAGGCCAAGCGCGAAGCAAGCGGTGGCTTGGAACACGTGCAGGCGGAATCGCCGGTGGTGGTCAGTGCTTCAAAGGGCATGGCAGAACAGCGCATTCCCAACATGCGTGGCATCATGGCGGCACGTACAAAGCCTTTGAATGTCATTTCGGCTGAAGAATCGGCACAGAGCGCGAGCGTGGCCAAATTTGAATTGCCACCTGCCAAAGGAGATTGCAAAATCGTCTCCGCCGACGAGCCTGAAGAGCTGGTGCGTTTGTTGCGTGAGGAAGCGAAGATCCTTTAACCCCAAAAAGAACGACATGAAGTGTTTGGCATTTGTCCCCACAAAAGACGGCGCAGCCACCAAGGCTGGGCTTGAAGCCGTTTCGTACGCCGTGTCTTGCGGTGCAGAGGTCACTGCGATGATGGCAGGTCCCATCTCTGGCGACAGTGGTGCCGGCGCCGCAGGTGCCTCCAAGGTGCTGCATGTTTCGGATGACTTGAAAGACGAAGCCCAACTCGCCCAAGCGGTGGCCGCTGCCGCGGAGGCAGAAGGTGCGGTTTTGGTGGTGGCACCCCATGACCACGTGGGCCGCGCGGTGGCTCCACGTGTGGCGGTTCGCCTCAAGGCAGGCATGGTCCCCGGCGTCACTGGATTGCTTGAAGGCGCAACGGTCCAGCGCAATGTGTTCAGCGGAAAGGCCATGGCACACGTGTCCGTCCACACCGATCGCAAGGTGCTGACCACCACCCCCAATGCATTCGGTGTGAATCAGGGGGAAGGTCAAGCCAATGTGGAGTCATTTGCTCCTGAACTCGAACCGGCGAAATTGACGGTGACCGGATTTGATGCCTCCAGCGAGGACGGTTCTGTCCCCCTTCCCGAGGCCGTCCGCGTGGTCTCTGCAGGTCGTGGATTGAAAGGCCCCGAGCATTGGGGCATCGTTGAAGAGTTGGCCCAAGCCCTTGAAGCCACGACAGCTTGCAGCCGCCCCGTCAGTGACATGGGATGGCGCCCTCACCACGAACACGTGGGGCAAACGGGCATCACCATCCGCCCTGATCTGTACATTGCTGCTGGCATCTCTGGCGCCATACAGCACCTTGCTGGGGTGAATCAAAGCAAAGTCATTGTGGCCATCAACACCGACCCTGAAGCTCCATTCTTCAAGGCTGCCGATTATGGCATTGTGGGAGACGCTTTTGAGGTGTTGCCCAAATTGACCGCAGCCATTCAATCCCTGGACTGACCGCATTCACCGACTTCGGATCTCATGAAAAAGCTGGACCTCGAAATTTTGGACATTGCCTTGAGCGGATCCTCTTCGGGTGCCTATGCCCTCGTCTTGGGCGAGGTCAAGGGAAAGCGCAAGTTGCCCATTGTCATAGGGGGCGCCGAGGCGCAGTCCATCGCCATTGAGTTGGAAAACATGCGGCCCAGTCGTCCTTTGACGCACGATTTGATGAAGAACACCATGACTTCGTTTGGCATGGAAGTCACGGAGGTATTGATCCACAAAATGGTGGAAGGGATCTTTTACGCTCAATTGACGGTGACGGACGGCATCCGCGAGGAACTCATTGACTCGCGTTCCTCGGATGCGGTGGCCGTGGCGGTTCGCTTTGGTTGTCCCATCCGATGCAGTGAACAAGTCATGGATGCGGCAGGGGTGGATTTGGATGCCTCTGACCAAGAAGAGCCTGACATGATGGAAGGGGAGCCCCATGAGGATCCCCCAGAAGAGACGTCGCTGGAGGATTTGAAGAAGCAATTGGCTGAGGCCATCGCGACGGAGAATTACGAATTGGCGTCGGAGCTCAAGAAGAAAATGGACGGACTCGGCGGGTGAGTATCTTCGCACCATGAAGAAGTCCGTAGGCATCATCATGGGAAGCAAGAGTGACTTGCCTGTGATGGAAGGAGCGCAGAAAGTCCTCCAAGAACTTGGTGTTCCATGTGAAATGACTGTGGTCTCTGCACACCGCACGCCTGACCGCATGGTCAGCTATGCCAAGAGCGCGGCGGAACGTGGCCTTGGTGTGGTCATTGCTGGAGCAGGAGGGGCCGCCCATTTGCCTGGGATGACGGCGTCGTTGACATCTTTGCCGGTCATTGGTGTCCCCATCAAGAGCCGGAACAGCATCGACGGATGGGATTCAATCTTGAGCATCCTTCAAATGCCGTCGGGTGTGCCTGTGGCCACGGTTGCACTCGATGGCGGCACCAATGCGGGCATTTTGGCCGCTCAAATTCTAGGTGCATCCGACGATGCTTTGAGGCAGCGCATCGATGCGTTCAAAGAAAATTTGAAGGCCAAAGTGATGGACTCTTTGGATGCGGTGGAGTCCCACGGCCCAAGCCATTCCTGAGGTGAAGCGTTCTTACACCACCTACCAGCCTTCCGATCTGGAGCCCCGCAAACTCCATGGCTGCTTGCTCGGAGGCATTGCGCCGCGTCCCATTGCGTTTGTCAGCACGGTGAATGGAAAGGGGGAGGTCAACCTCGCACCCTTCAGTTATTTCAACGTCTTTTCTGCCCAACCGCCGTTGGTTATTTTTTCACCAGCACGCCGAGGAAGGGATGGCACCACCAAGCATACATGGGACAATGTTCAGGAAGTGCCAGAGGTGGTGGTCAACATGGTGGACCACCAAATGGTTCAGGCGTGCTCCCTGGCGAGCACGGATTACGGAACGGGCGTGAATGAGTTTGTGAAGGCGGGCTTGACACCGGTCGATTCCGAGGCCGTTCAGCCCCCAAGGGTGGCCGAGTCGCCGGTGCAATTGGAATGCAAAGTGGTCAAAGTGGAGTCGTTGGGAGATCACGGGGGCGCAGGTCAGTTGGTGTTCGCGGAGATTGTGCGGATGCATTTCCGAGACGATGTCCTGAGCGACGCGGGGGTGCCTGACGCCACCAAGCTCGACCTGGTCGGAAGATGCGGTGGCGACCACTACGTTCGTGCCTCTGGCGATGCCCTCTTTGCGGTGCCCAAACCTCTGGCCACCATTGGCATGGGGGTGGATGCCCTGCCCGAAGACATCCGCACGAGCCGATGGCTCACCGGCAACCACCTTGCGATGCTGGGAGGTTGCGAATCCATGCCCGACGAAACGGACGTCAATGAGCACAAATTGCTGGAGCTTGCAGAGGTGTTCATGGAGCACGAAAGCGATGGCAGAACGTTGGAGGAAGTCCTTCATCGGATGGCATCCGAATTGCTGGACCGCGGAATGGTGGATGAAGCGTGGAAAACCCTGCTCTGTTTCAACGCCGGTTGAAGCGTACCTTCGGTGCATGGCATTTGAAGTAAAAGGAACCCTCAAGAAGCTGTTCGATCAGCAAGATTTCCCAAGTGGATTTTACAAGCGCGATTTTGTGATCACCACCATGGAACAATACCCCCAAGACATCAAGTTCTCGGCCCTCAAAGAGAAGTCGGAGCAACTTGGACGTTATGCGGAGGGAGACGTGATCAACGTCAAGTTTGATTTGCGTGGACGCGAGTACAACGGCAACTTTTATGTCGACCTGAATGCTTGGCGGATCGAAGGTTCGGACCAGCCTGTGGCCGCAGGTGTGGAAGGGGCACAAGCTCCAGCTGTGAGCGCTGCGCCCATGCCTCCCGTGCCTCCCATGGCACCTGCTCCTGCTTCTGACGACGACCTGCCTTTTTGACACGCGCTGACCGATGATGTCGTCGGGTTCGGAAGGTCTCCTTGAGAGGGGGCTGAATGCTTACGCACGGGCCTTCCAGCGTTGGCTCCCGAGCCCATTTGCCATTGCCATTCTGTTGTCTCTGTTGGCTGCGCTGATGGCGTGGAGGTCTGTCTCTGCTTCAGTTGTTTTGGAGGCTTGGACCCAGGGATTGTGGAACCCTGCCTTGCTGCGTTTTGGGTTTCAAGCCATGTTCATGCTGGTCATGGGCCATGTGTTGGCCCTTGCTCCCCCTGTGCTTCGACTGCTTTCCAGAGCCTTGGACTGGGTGGTGAAGTCTCCTCGATGGGCCCCCGCGAAAGTGGCGGCTTTGAGCATGGCCTTGGGATGGGCGAATTGGGGTTTGGGCCTCATTGCAGGGGCCATTTTGGTCCGAGGCGTGATGGACAGGCGCCGAAATGAAGGTTCAGAGAGTGGCATGTCCCGGGTGTCATTGGGCGTTCTCGGCGCAGCTGGATACACGGGCTTGTTGGTTTGGCACGGTGGATTGAGTGGTTCTGCTCCCCTGAAAGTTGCCGAGAGCGGCCACCTTCAAGCCTTGCTTGCGTTGGACCAACCTGTTGCATGGTTGCCGGACACCATCCCTTTGAGCCAAACCGTTTTTGCGCCTTGGAGCCTTGCCGTGACGGCCGCTGTCGCTGTGTCTGTGGTGCTTTTGTTTTCATGGCTTGGCCACACCATCCAACCCGAATCGGGCAATGCGCTGCCAATCCTGCAAGCCAATCGAGACGATGTTGTCGGAGATGATGCACTTGGGAATCCAGCGTCGGAAGGATGGTCCGACAAGTTGGACACGCGCAGATGGCTCGCATACCTCCTGGGTGGGATGGGCTTGCTTGGCGCGTTGGTTTGGGCGTCCAATTCAGGGCCTTTGAGGACCCTGTCCTTTGTGACACCCGATTGGATCAACATGATCTTGTTGGGATTGGCGTTGCTGGGCCATGGCCAAATACGAGGCTTTTTGAAGGCCTTGGACCACGCGATTTCAGATGCAGCTGGCATTTTGGTGCAATTCCCACTCTACTTCGGCATCATGGGCATTGTGACCGGGACGGGCTTGGGAGAGGTCTTGGCACAGGCTCTCGTGGCCAACATCTCGGCCAATGCACTTCCAGAGGCTTTGTTTTTGTCTTCTGGGTTGCTGAACATTTTTGTGCCCAGTGGTGGTGGGCAATGGGCTGTGCAAGGTCCTCTTGTGATTGAAGCTTGTCACTCTTTGGGGGTGCCATTGGAACGTGGGATCATGGCGATGGCCTTTGGCGATGAGCTGACCAACATGTTGCAGCCGTTTTGGGCCCTGCCCTTGCTTGGCATGACGGGCTTGTCTGCCCGTGACATTCTGCCGTACACCTTGATGGTCATGTTGGTGGCAGGTGGCGCCATGGTGGTGGTCATGGCTTGTTGGATGTGATTCGATGACATGAACAAGGAATTCCACACCCACGTTTTGCCCAATGGCCTTCGTGTCATTTTTGCCCCCATGGAGCGCGCCGTGACCCATTGTGCTTTGATGGTGCAGGCTGGCACCAGAGATGAAGGCGATGGGGAATGGGGCTTGGCCCATTTCATTGAGCATGCCTTGTTCAAAGGGACGGACAAACGAAAGGCCTTCCACATTTTGAACCGAATGGAATCTGTGGGGGGAGAAATCAATGCTTTCACCTCCAAAGAGGACACATGGATCACCTCCTCTCAGCGCAACAAGGACACGGAAAGGGCCATCGAGCTCTTGGCAGACATTGCCTTTTGCAGCACGTTTCCTTCCATGGAGCTGGACAAAGAGAGGGAGGTGATTTTGGATGAAATCTCTGGCCTGAAGGATCAACCTGGGGAGTTGATTTTTGAGGCATTTGAGTCCCATCTTTTTCATGGCCACCCTTTGTCCAGGTCCATCTTGGGAACCTCGGAGAGCGTGCAGCATTTGACCGGCGGTCAAGCCAAGAAATTCGTCCAGACCTTTTATCAGCCTCATAACATGGTGCTCGGCGTTGTAGGGGACGTGTCTTGGAAGCAAGTTTTGGGTTGGACAGAGAGGTGGATGGGGGCGTCGGGCTCCGGCATCACCCCCAAAGAAGACCTCCAGGCCAGACCCTCTCCTCCGGAGATGGCCCCGTTTCACCTTTCAGAAGCGAAGGGCATCCATCAGTCTCATTTCATGTGGGGGACCCGTGCTCCAGGCGCGAAGGACAGCGATCGATTGGCCATGACGATGGTGGCAAATTTGTTGGGGGGACCTGCGATGAACTGTCGTTTGAACTTGAACATCAGGGAGCGTCATGGCATGGTGTACCACATCGAAGCGAACCATGTCCTGTATGAAGATGCTGGGGTGTTCAATGTCTATTGCGGCACCGATGCCAAGCACCATACCAAGGTGGACCGGCTCGTCCGAAAGGAGTTGGCGGTCATGCGCAACAAGGCATTGGGCGTGAGGCAATTGCACGAAGCCAAGCAGCAATTGTTGGGGCAAATTGCCCTTGGCCACGACCACGGGGGCACGGTGCTTTCGGGGCTTGTGAAGGCGTTTGCCGTGCACAACCACGTCGAGACACTTGACACCTTGGTCAAGGCCATAGAATCCATGACATCCAGCGATTTGTTGGAGGTGTCCAACAAGTGGCTTGGGGAGGAGTGCATGAGTTCCTTGACCTTCATCACCCCCTGAGGTCTAGCCTTCGCAGGACATCAGTCCTTGTTGAAGCTGTGCCAGTCGTTGTGGCGCTCTTCGATGCCATTCTTGATGGAGCGCATCTTCAACGCAAGGGTGGCCCAAATCCGGTCGGGCTCTTCCATGAGGATGCGCATGGCGTCGTCGTCGTTGTCTGCAGCGCGGGCCATGTTCGCGAGCGTGATGTGGCCATGGTTGAGCAGCCATTGGACCGCACGGGCATCCCCTTCGGCTCCGCAACAAAGGGCCATCAATTCAGGAAAGCCCTCCTGGTGCAACCACTCCCTGGCCGATTGCTGGTTGTGCATGGCATGGACAAAAAGTCCGAGTTCAGGAAAGCCATTTCCCAGCAACCAATCGCGGAGCTCACGGTTGCCTGAAATGGCTTCGCCCCAGGCGACGAGTACTTTGATGGGATACTGCCTTTCCACCCTGCAAAGGAACGGAATCGAAGAGTACCTTTGCCACCTTGAAATCCGAGCTCTTTACCCCGACGTTTTGGTTGCTCTGCGCCGGCACAGTGATGTTCATGGCCAGCTTTGGCATGCTCTTGCCAGAACTTCCGGGGTATTTGGAGGGTTTGGGTGCGGGCCATCTCATTGGTTGGATTGTTGCTTTGTTCACGGTCGGCGCTTTTTTGAGTCGGTTTGTTTCAGGCCGATTGGCCGATTTGGCAGGCCGAAAACCCGTGATGCTCTTTGGGACAGCCGTGGCCGCATGCTCTGGGTTTGCCTACGTTGCTGTAGGCCAACTCGACAATGTGGCTTTTGCGGTTTCAGGCTTCCTTGTGGTCAGGTTGTTGCATGGCATGTCGACGGGGTTTCGCCCAACAGGGACCAGTGCTTTTTTGACCGACCTCGTGCCAGTTCAGAGAAGGGGAGAGGCGCTCGGATACCTAGGTGTTGCTGGGAATGCAGGAATGGCACTTGGACCCGCTTTGGGCAGTTGGTTGGCCGTTGATTTTGGATACGACGCCATGTTTTTGGCCAGCAGTGTCCTAGGCATCTTGTCCTACCTCATGACCCAAAGGCTACCTGAAACCCTCCCCAATCCGCGGCCTGTTGAGTGGGCCGACTTGAATGTCTTTCAAGGAGGAACGTTGGAGCCTGCCGCTTGGCCGGCTTCTTTGTTTTTGTTGCCAGTGGCCATCGCATTCGGGACCTTTTTGACAGTGACGCCAGACTTGGTGGAAGGTTTGGGCTTTGTTTACAAGGGGTCATTCAACACAGTGGTCGTGGTGGCTTCCATTGGCATGCGTCTGGTGGCAGGAAAGGCATCAGACCGATATGGACGGCCTCAGTTGTTGCTTGTAGGAGCAGTCCTCCTGACCCTGGGCATGGCCCTGTTTTCATGGTCCACCTCTGTCCCCATGTTGCTCGCTGCAGGCGTCGTGTATGGCATGTCTGTGGGCATCAACATGCCTGCCATTTTTGCCTGGACCATTGATCTTGCGCCGGAAGGGAAGGCCGCCACGGCATTGGGCACGATGCTGATGGCATTGGAGGTGGGCATTGGTGTGGGGGCTTTCGTTTCAGGCACTTGGTATGCGTCTTCACCGACGGTGCTCCTCAGTCTCTACGCAGGTTGCGCGGGTTGTGGGGTGGTTGGAGCTTTGTTTTTGGTATGGTGGATGCGGATTCACAATCGTCGGTCCTCAAGCTGTTGAGAACTCCCACCGGAGGGGCTGTGGACACCGAGGCACGGTGCTATCTTTATGGATATGGAACTGCTGCTCGAACAACAACTCAAAGAAGCCTTGGCCGACCGCAAGTCGGTGATGGGTGAATTTCTTCGCTTGAAGGCTGAATTGGTGCGGACCCAACAACGCAATGACGACTTGCAATCCGAAAACCGGGCTTTGAGGACGTCTTTGATGGCAGCGGAGCACGAGGCGACGAATCTCTTCAACTATGCAACCCAATTGGGAGAAGAGGCGTCTTAAGTCCAGCACTCCACTTCGATTCACAACGAAACAAGAAGGCCACCGAGAGGTGGCCTTCTTGTTTTTGGGACCCGAGATTCCCCTCCTCAGCTTACCGTTTCCAGTTGGGCTCCCGAGGTCGGAAATGCGCGGTCGACTTTTTTGAACAGGCCTTGCAGGACCTTGCCTGGACCAACTTCGGTCATTTCAGATGCGCCATCGGCCATCATCGCCTCCATGGTTTGTGTCCACCTCACAGGGGCGGTCAGTTGCGCGACCAGTTGGGTCCGGATGAGTTCGGGATCAGACGTGGGCTCCGCGCTCACATTCTGGTAGATGGGGCAGCGTGGGGGTTGGATGTCGGCATCCGCAATTGCGTTCGCGAGTTTTTCTCTTGCAGGCTCCATGAGGGGGCTGTGAAAGGCTCCGCCAACGGGAAGCAGGATGGCGCGGCGTGCGCCAGCTTCTGTAAAGGCCTCGCATGCCGCCTCCACCGCAGGCACTTCTCCTGAGACGACGAGTTGTCCGGGGCAGTTGTAGTTGGCCGCAACCACCGTTCCTTCTGTGGCTTTGCAGATATTCTCCACCACGTCATTGTCCAAGCCCAAGACCGCTGCCATGGTCGAGGCTTGGCGTTCACACGCCTCTTGCATTGCATTCGCTCTTGCGCTCACCAGCCGCAGGCCATCTTCGAAACTCAAGGACCCTGCAGCCACCAATGCACTGAACTCTCCAAGGCTGTGCCCGGCCACCATGCTGGGTGCAAAGGCAGCTCCCAAGCACTCGGCAAGGATGACAGAGTGAAGAAAGATGGCCGGTTGGGTCACCTTGGTTTCTTTGAGCTGTTCAGGGGTGCCTTCAAACATCACAGAGGCGATGTCAAAGCCGAGGATGTCTTCCGCCTGCTTGAAACGGGCTTGGGCCACCGTTGAACTTTCGAAAAGATCCTGGCCCATGCCAGGGAATTGGGCACCTTGCCCCGGAAATACGTAAGCTTTCATGTTCAAGAAAATTTCAAAGACAAACCTACCGCAAGAATTTGTTTGAGTTGAACGCCATCGCCTATTTCCCCCAAATCTCCGGGGACATCGGGGTCGGGCTCGCGAAGCATGAGTTCGACGTCCTTGTCGTAAATCAAGGTCAAACCCAATGTGGTCGACAACCAATCGTTGACCTTAAGGGTCAGGACATGGTCGGAAAAAATGTCCACGGCTTCGGGCTCTTCGAGGTAGTTGCTGAACAAATCCAGTCGGACCGCATACGTCACGTTTTCAGACACAGTTTCTTTGAAGCCAAGGCGGATGTAACCTCCCATCTCATGACGTGCAGATTCTCCGGGCGTGACCCCAAAAAGACCTGCAGCTGAGAGTTCTTCATCCAGCACGTAGGTCGACTTTGACGTGAAGGGAGCCAAAAACACGGTGACGTTGTCCTTGGGCTTGAGGTCCAAGCCAAGGGCGACCACAAGGTAGCCGGGGGCCATGAACCTCGAGGTGACCTGGCTGGGGTCCGGGACGCCATTGACAGCGGCAAATCCCGGTGCCATTTGCGTTCTGAAGCTTCCCAAAGCAGTCAAAGACCCTTTGTCTTTCAGGCGATAGCCCACCTTGGTGGCCAATTCGATGCGGTCATCGGTCTTCAACAAGACACCCTCATCAGGTCGGTGCAGCAGTCCAAAGGCAGCGTGAACCTCAGTGTCCCAACCAAGCGCTGTGCCATCGTATTCCCAAAATTGGTCCAACTTGGCAATGAGGCTTGCCGAGCTTTGGCCTCCTGCTGCCCATTGGCTCAATTGCACTTGGCTGAATTGCACATTGACGAGGGTTTCATGCTTGTGGTAGACAGAGTCCGCATTGCCTACGAGTGAGGCCCTCAATTTCGATTCATCGTTGGAGGGGAGTGGTCCCACAGGCGATTGTGACCAAACACAGTTCCAATACGAGAAGCTCCATATGAGAACTAGGGCCACCCGCACGTTCATCTCACCATTTGGACTTGGCCCGTGTACACCTTGGCCCCTTCGCCGTCTTTTTTCTTGATGGCGATTCTCCATGAGAAAATTTCGCCTCCACTTGAAAAGTGTTGGCCGTCTCCGGTGGGCTCATTGGCACCTGTCCAAGCTTTGTTGGGGTCGTTGGTGCTGAACACCACATGGCCACTGCGGTTGAAAATCTGACACTCGTAGGTTGCAATGACATCTTGTCCAAGGATGGAAGGCTTCCACGCATCGTTCAAACCGTCGTTGTCTGGCGTGAAGGCATTGGGGACATAGACATACAGGTCGGTGTACACTTCGATGGTTTGAGAAAACACATCTGTGCATCCGTATTCATTGACCACCAGCAGTTGGGCATTGTAAAAGCCTGGCACCTCGTATTCAAGGGATGGTTCGTTCTCGCTGGAGCCCTCTCCGTTGCCAAACGACCAAATGTTCTCAATTTGACCTTCAGAGGTGTTTTCGAATTCCACCACAGGATTCACGTATTCGACCAGGGTGTCTGGGAGCACCAAGAATCCAGCAGAAGGGGGAGTGCGCGCTTCGAAGGCTTCCACATATTCTGTGTCCACAGTGCACGTCAAATCATGCAGCCCAATGGTGTGTGTGTTCGAGACAGTGAATTCTGCATTGTAATAACCAGGGAATTCGATGTCCAAGGACAAGGGCGACAAGAAGTTTTCGTAGACAGGGTACCCGGGAATCGCCATCGAAAAGTCCGAGGCCCCGGCGGAGGAATTGAGCACAGCCACAGAGGTTGGGAGACAAATGCTCTCCTGTGAGAAAGTCAATTCAGGTACGGGCAGATCCCGGACAATGAAGGGCACGCTTGCTGTGGTTTGGCTGCATCCATAAGAATTCTCAATTTCGAGGACCACCTCAATCTCCCCAGGCAAATCCATGCAAATGGAGGCCAATGCCGTCGAGTCGGCTTGAACGGTGACATCGTTTTGCGTCAAATCGCCAAGCGGGGTCACGAACCATCGGTAAGAGAGGCTGTCTCCGGCGCAAACGTCATACGCCAAAGAGTCATGCACAAGAGGCAAACAATTGCCGAGGTCAGCGTCGTAGCAAGCTTGCGGCACTGTCAAGGCAAAGTTGGGCACATGGGTGGGATTCACAACGGTGCTGTCCACCAAGTCGCTCGAGCAGAACAACGTGGTTCCTGACGTCAACTCATGCCCAAAGCGAACAGTGACAGTCGTGGAGTCTGTCCGGGGGCAAGCTGTGGGATTGACAAAATTCGCACAATAACCACTGAATGGGCTCGCTGGTTCGTTGTCAAAGAAGTACTGAATGTCCAATGCAGGATCCAACATGACGTTCTCCAACGACAGTTCCACGCAATCTTGCGAAGGAGAGCAGTGCGATTCCAAGAGAGAGTCCACAAAGAAGGGAATGGGGGTGGCAAGCACCTCCACCACCAAAGACTCCATGGCCGACTGACATCCATTGTTGTCGGTCACTTGGGCATCGACCACCAAGGCATCAGATGGCCCTGGTGTGACGCCTGCATCTGAGTACGCCTGCAGCAGAAATGTGGTGGAATCGTTTGGAATGACAGAGACTCCTGGGATGGGGAACCATGCGCAGGCATAGGTGAAGTTGGAATCGACATTGTTGACTTCGCAGACCAAGTTGGCCACGGCGTCTTGGCAAATACCAGGGTTTCCTGAAAGTGCGATGACGGGGTTGGCAACCACTTCGAACAATTCCATGAACGAAGTTTCACATTGGACCGACAAGCCGTCCAAGAAGTGACTCTCCTTTTTGGTGCACTCGAAAATGGTGGTGTCAGGAATCAGGGTGAAGGGCGTTTCACTGTCGGGAACATCGTCCAGATTGAGTCCAGCATTGGTGAAGAAACTGTAAACCGTGTTGGCTGGATCACTGTCTGTGTTGGTGTCCAGAAAGGTGACCACATCGTCCTCGCAGAATGGAGCAGGGTCCGACGCGAGACTTGGTGCCAGTACAGGCAAGTCATACACCACGGCATTGACGTCAAGCATCGCCGTGCACAATGCCACCGTGCCATCAGAAAGGGCATGGGATAGCGAACCCGTCATGGTCGCAGGCTCACCGTCCAGAGGACCATAAAACAAGAACGTCGACACAAAATCTCCGGTTGCCGCGAAGAAAGGGTTGAACAAAGCGGGAGGGATGGCGGCATCCAGCAAGGCAGTGTCAGGAGACCAAGTGTAGACATCGGCTCCTGATGCCGTCAACTCTAGGGTGTCTCCTGTGCAAATCAACGGCCGATCCAAAGACAAAATTGGGGTTTCCAATGCGCTGAACGATGCTTCAGAAGTTGCCGAGACGCATCCATAGCTGTCCGTCACGACAAGGGACATGTCCTGTTGAAAGATGCCGGTCAATTCAGACTCATACAAAGCTTCGACAGGCAGAGAAAGGGCAGGGGAGGTGGTGGGAAAAGTCTCATCCACGGTGTTCGTTTCAAATGCCCAGTCCCACTCTATGGAATTGCCGTTGAGCGTTTCAGCACCCGACACCAAGGTCAAGTCGACAGGAACAATTTCGCCGCTGCAGGCGTGATCCGAAGCAACGCTCCAATTGGCCACAGGGGTTGGAAGCACTTGGAAGCTCCAAGGCACCTCAATGATGCACTCAAATCCAGGGACCAATGGTGTGTTCGTATAGGTGTTGTAGTTGGCCGCGACAAACCCTTCCACCAAAGTGGGCGTGTTGAACGGTCCCTGAGGTGAAACATCGACGTAGGCAACATTGTCGCCGGTCCCCAAGAAAGTTGATCCGATGTTCTGTTGTTGGTTCCACTGCAAATCGATGTTGGCGTAAGGCACCCCCGCATCGGTTTCCAACAGCAAATCATCTCCTTGACAGAGCACCAAGTCGTCCACTGGGCCACTGTTGTCCGAGCCAAGTACATTGAAAGCCGGAGCGAGTCGCTTGGCCAGAGTAAAAAACCCCGTGGTTGAACACACCAAACCGACGCCATTGTATTCTGCGAAAGCCTCATACTCCAGGGTGTTTTGGGTTTGTGAAGTTGCCAGCAGCATGTAGTCCTGGGGCCACACCACATCAAAGTTGTCTTGGGCCAATGAAGCATCCTGCCAATTCAAATCTGCCAACCCTCCCGTACCCACAACGGTCAGCGCATTGGCCCCCATCAAGTTGGCTTCCCACGACTGGTCTTCGCAGACGTAGGGGTTGGACACGGTGACAGCTGGCCCAGGGTAAATCTGCGCCACGTTGTTGAAGACAGAGTCTTGGGTGGGACAGCCTGCGATGTCCACCGCAAGGTTCACCCGCAGGCCTGCTGGAGCGGTGAACGTGGCTGTGGATTCCGCGGCGATGGAAGGAGTTGTCGTCACTGAAGCACCCGTCCCGCTCAAGGGTTGTGAACCTTCACCAGGAATAACAACATTCCAGGTGTACACCAAATCGGCCTCATTCAAACTTTCATCCACCTCGACGCCATCAACGGTCAATGTGATGTCATCACCCGAGCAGGCATTTTCAGCCACCGCAAGAATGCCACCAACTTCTGTGATTTCCAAAATCTCCACGGTTTGCGTCGCCATGTCCATGCAACCCAGATTGTCCACCACGGTGAGGACCAAATCTGCATTGTCGGCAATGTCTGTGACTGAATTCACTGTGAATCGTCCATTGGGGTCATTGGAAGCCAAGTTGTTGATGTTGAAGCTGTTCGAGCCATCTGAGTTGCCCCAAGTCCATGTCAAACCACCATTGCCTGACCCACCGACAAGGGTGGCATCCAATTGATTGCCGTTCGCCACTGAGCCTTCACAAATGGCATTGGGCACAGTGCTCGTCGTTGAGACGGAAGTGTCATCGATTTCGGGGTTCCCCACGACCTCCAATTCGAGGTCATAGGTGTTGCTGCACTGAAGAGCACCATGGTCCGCAATCGCATCGAGTTGGAAGGTGGTGTTTCCCAGACCAATGAGCGAGATGTCACTCCACGGCACCTCCCACTGCAAGTTGCCAGGAGCATCAATGAAGACAATGCCCGACAAGCCTGTCAGTTCACTTGCGCCCACCAATGCTCCCGTCCAGTCGGTCCCCTGACAAACGTGGCTTTCAGAACCTGTGGCCAGGCTCACCTCGGGGTTGGGGAAAAACGTTGCCGGATTCGAAAGCGAAAGGGTGGTGGAACAACCAGAGCCATCGGTGATGGTCAAAGCGGCTTGAAGCTCCACCGTAGTGGGCGTCAAGCTCCACGCTTCTGGCACAGGGCCAACAGGGCTGACGGGCACGCTCCAAGGGGCATTTTCGTCAGAATCGGTCAGGGTCTCAAGGATGGTTGTGCCCTGTGAAACCTCCCAACTGTAGGTCACATCAGCCAAGTCGCCACTCTCCGCGTCGAGCACAGGTGGATCCATGGCAAGAAAAAGAGCTTCGCCAGTGCACAGCAATTCGGATGAGAACCCGGCATCCACAGGTGTGGGGTTGTCCAAAACATCTACAAAAATGGAGACTTCCCCGACGCACCCTATAGGATCGGTGGCCACAACGTTTACCAATCCTTCGCTAGGTCCTGACATCAAGTTGGTGACGGCATTGAAATCCCCGTCCAAATCAGGCGCAAGTTCAAAATCAGGGGCATTCCATTGGTACGTCGGTGCGCCATTGGGCGAAGTGCTGCTCACGTTCAAAAGGAAACTGCTTCCGGAACAAAAACTGTTGTCCGAGTTGCTGTCGAATGCTGGTTCGGGATTGTCCAAGACAACGAGCTCCAAATCGAACGGCGACGTGCACACCAAGGGACCGGCTTCCCCCGTATCAAATTCGGCCAGGGCCGTTAAGGGGAAGGTCACAGCTCCTGAGGCGTTCGGGTCAAAATCAGCCCAACTGACCGCCCAATTGGTCAATCCATCAGAACTTGCTTCGGCCTGAGTAACAGAATTCTCAAGGCCATAGACCCCTGAGATTGACCCCATCCAAGGTGTGCCTGAACACAAAGCGTTGTCGCTGGTCAAGCTCGCTTCTGGATTGGGGTGCACCACCACTTGGTCGTCAAACGCGACTTCGCTGGTGCATCTCGAATCGTCTAAGGTTCCCTGCCAAGAAACCGTCATCACATTGGGGGATGCGGTCCAAGGAGCGTCAGGCACCTCCAGTCCCTGCACGCTGTGGCCAAAACCGGCTGCGTCTTCCGTCACCACGAAGCTTGTCCCGTCGTCCGCCTGCACAGTCCACGTGATGTTCAAGTCCGTCAGGGAAAAATCGCTGTCCACAAAGGGGGCTTCATTGAGATCAAACTCAACCACTTCACCCGAGCAAATGTTGGTGGCTGACCAGTCAATACTGGACGGCAATTCAGGCAATTCCCAGACGTCAAACGCGGCAGATGATGTTGCCGTGCAACCTTCATTGTCCGTGACCAAAAGGCCAATTTCGCCGTCCTCAGTGTCAAAGCCTGCCAATCGCTCAAGGTTCGCTTCACCCGCCGATGCCGGGATCAAATCAAATGCGGTGGGCTCGTCAACAACGGTCCAGCCATATGTCAAACCACCGTTTGGGTCGGAGTTGACGACCGCCGAGACGAGGAGGGATTCGTCGGCGCAAAAACCGCCTTCGGAAATGTCCAATGGACCGAGCTGAGGGTTGCCAAAGACGGTCACATCTTCCATCAACGTTGCTAGGCAAAAGGTGCTGCCATCGGTGGAGGTGGCCTCCACTTCGAACAAAAGCTCTCCACTCCCCACCGCATTCAAGTCAATGTTGGAACTTGTGCTTTCGTTGATTACAGTACCATCAAGGGACACCGTACAATCCAAATCGGTGGAGTGGCTGGCGCAAGTTGTTCCGGTGTTGCCATTCTGAACTTCGAAAGAAAGGTCCAAACCTTCGCACAGAACTTCTGGGCTGGACAGCGACAAATCTGGCGTTGGGATCACCTCGAGTCCAAGGTCGTAGGTTTGGGAGGAGCAAACGAGGGGGACGCCATCCACAAGGGTGGTTTCCTCCAATTGCAGCTCTACAAAGTCCCCACATTGGATGTCCTCGAAGGTGGGAGAGGGGTTGTCTGGGTCCATCAGTGGCGTGCCATTGAATGACCAAGCGTACTGAGCATCCAAGTCAAGCGGGACGTTGATGGGCTGGACGTCGTCCCCCGAACACACCACTGGAAAACCAGCGGCACTAGCATCGACATCGGGGGTGGCCACATGTTCCACCACGCCTTCATTGGCAAGGGCTATTGAGGTGCAACCGTTGTCGTCCACAGCGGAGATGCTCACAAGGCTGGTCCCATCCCCAACGAACAAGTTTCCAGGCAATTCGATGTCCACCAAAATGTCGTTTGCACCCAAAGCGATGGTTCCTTCCTCAACACCATCCACCGTCCATGTCACATCGGTTGCGGCTTCCGCGTCCAGTTCCGCCTCAAGCGACGCATCGATCCCTTCGCAGACAATGTCGCTGCTTGCAATCCAAGTCAAGACGGGACGCTGTGCCACAGGAATGTCAAAGGACGCTTCATTCACACACACCTTTCCGTCGACAAACGTCGTGGTTTGCTCAAGCGTGACTTCTACGTTGGAAGAAACACTTTCCCAGGTGTAGGTGGAGCCGTCCAGGCTGATGTCATTGGGGCTCGGCATGACGTCGAGAAAGGCAAAAGTGCTTGCAGGCCCGCTGGGGGACGGGGAAGGCATCAGGACGACTTCGCTCCCTTCACAAACGGGGTTCCCATCCCAGGCTGTGCCATTGACAATTGCATCCAAGAGGATGGACTGGGGGCTGTGCACCACCTGGGTGACATTGGCTTCGCCTTGACATTGGGCCAAGTCGCCGCCAAAGGCATAGGTCAAAACAACGGTCTGTTCAAATGGGTCTCCATCCAACGGCGTCGGGAATGTCGCGCCCGCCAGGTCTTCCGACAGTGCCCCTCCGGACCAAACAGAAGTGGCGGTGGGCTCCACGCCATTCGACATGGTGTAATCGGAAAGGGTCAAGTCGCTGCTCACGACAACGCTTGCATCGGAGTCACAGGCAGAGGGCGTGGTCAACCCAAAGTCTGGGGTGGCCACGATTTCGACGGTGCGCACGGCCTCCATGCTGCCACAAGCATTTGCAGCGGTGGCAGTGTACGTGTAGCTTCCGGTGGCCAGTGGGCCGGACCCAAACCCAATCGTTGCGCTTGGGCCGTTGCATTCCAATGACAGATCGGTCGTCGTGTTTTGGGTCAGGACATTTGTGGTTCCGTCAGCGAGGTTCTCGACAAATGCATACGACAAGTCCAAATTAGAGGCGCCCTCTGTGAAGGCCGAAGCCACAGCGCCGACCGAACCTCCCTCGCAAAGAACGCTGCTGTCGAAGCCGTCAATCACTGGGGTTGTTGGTGCGTCAAAAGCTTTGATCAGCACTTTGACGACCTCTTGCGAAGTTGGGTCCCAAAAAATCCCTGGACTTGTTCCAGGCTCAGCACTTTGGCCAATGCCCACCTCGAAGCAGCCTTGGACGAGTGGGATGAATTGCAATGTCAAGGACTCGTTCCAGTCTTCAAGGCCGGAGCCGGTCTCAGCGGAAGCAACAAGTTCGAAGTGGATGCCAACTTCTGCGGGGCTGTTTTGAAACAAGACTTCCCAAGGGACATCTGCCGGCGTGACACCAGGGAAATCTGGCGTCTGCACATCAATGGTCACAACAACACCGACACATGGTGCAAGGTTGTCCACCACCAAATCGGTCGCAGGCAAACCAGCCTCTTCGACCGATGGGTTGCCCGAGTCGGAAGCGAAGACAGGAGCTCCTGTAAAGAAGGCAACGAAAAGGCCCAAACAAGAGGCAAGCAGGCTTGCACTTGTGGGACTGGGGAGGCAGGTGAATCGTGAGTTCATGCAAGTAGGGAATCTTCAATCGAGCAAGTTACGGAGGAGAGGTCAAGCAAGGCTTTGGGGACACCAAGAACTTCAAGCGATTCGTGGAGAAAAAGTGCGGCAGCATCTGTGAGGCTTTTCAAGGCTCCCCTGTTGATTCCTTCCATAGGGATCTCCTTTGGCCACCATGGACCGTCCTAACTTCGACTCCAAATCATTCAACAAACACTTCAAACATGAAACACCTTACGTTTTGTGCGGCCCTTTTGATGGGGGTCCAAATTTCGGGCACTGCCCAGCAATATGAACTCTCAGTTGAGGCTTCTCCATCGACACAAGAGGGTTTGACGACTTACAGGTTCTATGTGAACATGGAGGATGCGACAGACCGAATGAGCGCCGTGTTTGGCAACGATCAATCTCCGCTAGAGATTTCCACACCGGACGGTGCGTTCAACAGTGCATTTAACTCAGGCTGGAGTGCGGCTGGCGTCAACCCAGCCTTTTTTGTATCCTTCCCAGAATTGGTGGACGACTCATATGCAACGATTGGGCTTGACGGGCCAGCCTCACTTGTTGAAGGAGCTGCAGATCCATCCTTGGTGGAAGATGCAGCCCAACAATTGAGCCCTTACTTCCTCACGGAGGGTGCCACTTCTGTAGTAAGCAACACCTTGACCGGGTCTTCATGGTACATCCTGAATACGGCAACCAATGGCCTTCCTGATGCCGATCTAAAAGTACTCGTCCTTCAAATCACAACCTCAGGCGAAGTGACAGGGGTTTTGAATTACCAAGTTTTTCCGCTTGGGGTAGGAGCGGATGAAATTCAAAAATCCTCCACCTTCGCAGCGGGTATCGCAGTCCCTGGGTGCACAGATCCCATGGCATGCAATTACAATGCACTGGCCACAGAAGATGATGGTTCTTGTGATTTGGAGAGCTGTCTTGGGTGCACCGACCAAGCGGCTTGCAACTTCGACCCTTCCGCAACCCTGGATGACGGGTCTTGCGCCCCTGTGCCAGAAGGCGATTGCGATTGCAGCGGCAACCAACTCGACGCGATCGGAGTATGCGGTGGTGACTGCATGATGGATGACAACGGCAATGGAATATGTGACCCCGACGAGGTCTTGGGTTGCAACACTGTCGACGCCTGCAACTATGATCCCGCGGCAAATGTCAATGATGGAAGTTGCACGTTCATCCAGCCGGGTTTTTGCGACTGTGATTCATCTGTGTTGGACACAGACAACGATGGAGTTTGTGATGTCGACGAAGTGGGCGGTTGCACAGACCCTTTTGCCTGCAATTACCAAGCGGATGCCACGGACGATGATGATTCTTGTGATTATTGCTCCTGCGGAGACTTTCAATATGGATTGACTGTCAGCGCCACACCTGCAGTGCAGGAAGGTTTCACGACTTACAGGATTTATGTGAATGCCAGCGATCCTTCCGATCGTGTTTCCGCCGTTTTCGGCGATTCGAATTTCCCACTAGCCATCCAAGCGGCTTCAGGAGCCTACAACAGTCCAGAGTCCTCGACATGGAATGCTTCAGGAGTCAATCCTGCGTTGTTTGTTTCCTTTCCTGAGATTGTGGACGATTCCTACGCGACCATTGGCATTGATGGCCCTGCTGCTCCATTGGGCACAGGCTATGCAGACCCATTGCTTGTGGATCCAGGGATGAATGTGACGGATTTCTTCACCACCGATGGTGCCACTGATTTGGTTTCTGATTCGGAGTTCGGTTCGAGCTGGTTTGTCTTGTCAACTGCTATCAATGGGCTGCCAGATGCAAATGGTCAAGTCTTGATCGGCCAGATCACAACTTCGGGCAGCATCAGCGGGACATTGAATTACCAAATCTTCCCTTCTGGAAATCCCAATGCAGACATCAACATCACAACAGATTTTGATGGGGCGGGAGAATTTTCCCAAAATGCAGTGACTTGCGGATGCACCCAAGCAGGCGCTTGCAATTACAATGCTGACGCCACTGTGGACGATGGGTCTTGCGAGTATGAAAC
>CALKGQ010000027.1 GCA_938085425.1 uncultured Flavobacteriales bacterium | reverse complement strand
CGCATGTCTCAAAGAACAACTGCATCGCCCTTCCGTTCACTTCAGGTGGATGAAGAAAGCCCCGGTTTCTTCCGAGACTCCTTCATTGCCCCCCGCCCCTGCTGAGCCTCAACAAAAGAGTGCGGTGAGGATGGTGGAAGGAAAAAAGCGCACTATCTTTGCGGTCCTCAATCTATGAGGCGGGGCGTGGCCCAGCCCGGTTAAGGCGCCTGTTTTGGGTACAGGAGAGCGCAGGTTCGAATCCTGCCGCCCCGACTTCAAAAGCCGTTCACACTTGTGGGCGGCTTTTTTTTTGCTCCTGTTGTAACCTTTTTGAAGGCATGGGCGTAACAAGGACCAAGAACATGGTTTTTTCAGGTCGGCAGCGGACCTTATCGCTGTTTTGAATTGGTTTTGGTTAGACGGAAAGGCCGCCTTTGGGCGGCCTTTTTTGTGCTTCATGATTTATACATGGTTATATAGATTATCCCCTAAATCGTGGCAGCTAGAGCGTATTTTGGCACCCAACCAATTTGCCATGTCTTCCTTTTCCTCCTTTTCTTCTTTGCTTCATGGGGTGCTGTTCATCCTCGCGTTTTCAATCACCTCCGTCCTAAGTGCGCAGTCGCCGACGTGGCATTTGCCTGAAGTCTTGGGCAGCGGACCTGCCCTTTGGACCGCGGAGGCCCCTGACGGCTACGTGGTGGCGGGGTCCCCCAATTGTGTCGCCCAGGTTCTTCTCGAAGACCCATTCTGTGAGTCCGCAACTTGGGACTTTTTGTGCGACGAGGCCTACGCCTGTTGCCAGTCCCAAGATGGATGGTACATCGTTGGTTGCGACGTCGAGGCGGCGTGCAATTACAATCCTGACGTGTGCAGACCTGATTTGCCGTCTTGCGTGTATTGTGTTTGGGACTGCTATTCCATGGAGATGCGCAATGCCGACGGACAGGGCTGGGGAGGCATGTCTTGGTCGCTTCAATCTCCCAACGGCGAAGTGGCGGGGAATGGAACGTTGACCGATGGATTTTGGGGAAACCAATCCGCATGCCTTGGATCTGGATGCTACACGCTCTCCGTGCAAGGAAGCCAAGAAGGTTCGTCGTGGCGGTTCAACGGCTCTGACTTGGGACCTTTGCAAGGCACGGGAGACACCCTTGTGGAGGTTTCCTTCGGCAATGGGCTGGGATGCACCGATGCGCTCGCATGCAACTTCCAGCCGTCCAGTTGCATTGATGACGGTTCGTGCGTGTACCTCGAGAATCCAGTGGTGGACCTCTTTTCTCACCCTTGGGACTTGAAAGAGTGTGAGGATTGTGAGGTGGAATCCACCACCACCGTTCTCACGTTCAACGACTCGATTGATGACTACGGCGTGCCATTCCTGGTGGGCAGCAGCGGCATCCCCTACAGTTGGAGCCTGTGTGGTGAGGTCCTTTCCTTGACGGATCTCGATTTCTTCATTGACTTTGAAGGCGATTGGAACGGGACAGGTTTTGTGGGTGAATGGATGGCGGCGGATGGCACCACGGTGGGGGATTTTGAATTGATGCCCTCGACGTTGGGCTGCATGAACGTGGACGCGTGCAACTTTGACATGGAGGCTTCCGTCAACAATTTTGATTGCACCTTCCCAGGTTGTCTCGACCCTCTTGCATGCAATTTTGACGGGGGTGCTGGATGCGAAGGCGAGTGTTTCTATCCTCCTGGGTTGCGGAGTGGTTGCACCAATGTGAACTCCAGCAATTACGACGAAGAAGCCACCTTGGACGACGGGACGTGTGACCTGAGCTACATGTGTCTTGAGGGCACCTTCTACGACGACCTGCTGCAGCGATGCCTACCCTCAGCTTGTCCCGGTGATTTGAACTTTGACCAAGACATTGACGTCAACGACCTGTTGGCATTTCTACTGGTCTACGACACTGTTTGCCCTTGACCTTGCGTCATTGACCAAACCGCTCCTGAAAGCGGTCGGCAACGTAATCCCCAATGGCCAATGAGGCTGTGGCGGCAGGAGATGGAGCGTTCAACACATGAATCGACCGGTCGGTCGTTTCAATGCGGAAATCGTCACGGGTGTCGCCGTCTCTGCTCAAAAGCAACGCGCGGACGCCAGATCGACCAGGCCTGAGGTCGTCCATGTTCAAGGAAGGCACGAGCCTCTGAAGCGTTTTCAGGAAAAGCCGCTTGGAAAAGGCCCTGCGGTACTCGTTGATCCCAAAGGCCATGTTGTTGAAGAAGAGCTTCCACGTACCCCCGTACCCCAAGGCCTCCATGGTGTCCTTGAGGTCAAAATCCGTTTTGCCGTAGCCTTCGCGTTTGAAGGTGAAGACGGCGTTGGGACCGCACTCGATTTCGCCATTGGTCATCCTGGTGAAGTGAACCCCTAGGAACGGGAAGTCTGGGTTGGGGACGGGGTAGATGAGGTTTTTGACTTTGTGCTTCGCATGGTCCTCCAGCTCGTAGTAATCGCCTCGGAAGCCCACGACCCTCTCCTTCAACGGAACGCCGTCCTTGCGGGCCAAACGGTCCGCCTGCAGCCCGGCACACACCACCACCTTGTCTGCCTGGTAGGTCCTTGCCTCGCCTGCGGCCACAGTACGGATGATGGACCCCTCTCCTTCTGGCCCCAAGTCCACCACCTCTTCCCCCAAGCGCACCGCGCTCTCGGGTTGGATGGCCAATGCTGCCGAGGCCATTTTCTCCGTGGCATCTCTGAAGTCCACAATGCCTGTGCACCCCACCCACAAGGCGGCGACGCCTTTGCAATGTGGCTCGATCTCGCGGAGTTGGTCCGCATCGATCCGTGCCATGTCTTCGATTTGATTCTCCTTTCCGATCCCGTGGATTTTCTCCAACATGGGCAGCTCGGATTCATCTGCAGCCACCACCACCTTCCCGCAAACGTCGTGGGGCACATCGTGGTCTTTGCAAAACTGCACCAACTCTCGACGTCCTTGAACGCAATTCACCGCCTTCAAGGAACCTGGCTTGTAGTAGAGACCAGAGTGAATGACACCAGAATTGTTGCCCGTTTGGTGGTCGGCCAGTTTCTCCATCTTGTCGATGAGAAGCATGCGGCGCTCGGGGAACCGCTTTTGGAGCTTGAAAAAGGTCGCGGCGCCGACGATTCCGCCACCGACCACCACCACGTCATACTTCGCCTCGTTGTGCATGGCCGCAAAGGTACATCTCCTTTTCACCCTCGCGGCCCACAACCATGCGTGCGGTACGCGTGGCCTATCTTGGGCCCCATGGCATCCCAAAATGAAGGCACGAGTCCCTCCAAAAAGAAAGTCCAAAACGCATGGGCCCTTTACGATTGGGCCAACAGCGTGTATTCTCTGGTCATCACCACCACCATCTTCCCCATCTTCTACAACGCCCTCACCACGGAGCGCGATGCAGACGGAGAATTGATCAACGATGTCGTTTCCTTTTGGGGGGTGGACATTGTCAACACCCAACTCTACAGCTACGTGCTTGCGACGAGTTTCTTGCTCATCATTTTGCTCAGTCCCCTGCTGAGTGGCATGGCCGACTATGCGGGAAAAAAGCTCACTTTCATGAAGGTGTTTTGCTATGCCGGAGCTGCGGGATGTGCCAGCATGTTTTGGTTCAACCCCGACCACTTGGAATGGAGCATGGGCTCGCTGTTCTTGGCCAACATTGGGTTTTGGGGCAGCCTGGGGTTTTACAACGCCTACCTGCCTGAAATCGCCCCCAAGGAAGAGCACGACAGGTTGGGTGCACGTGGCTATGTCATGGGGTACATCGGGTCCGTTTTGCTCCTGCTGATTTGCTTGGGCCTGATCCTGGGCATTGGCAACCATCTCACCAAGTGGGCCTTTGTGCTTGTGGCCATTTGGTGGGTCAGCTGGGCCCAACCGGCCTTCAGAAGGCTCCCAACACGATCCCAAGAGCACCGTCCTTCCGGCAACCTACTCGCCCAAGGCTTCAAAGAATTGCGGATGGTCGCTGGAGAGCTCAAAGGGCAGCGCCACCTGACCCGCTATTTGACCTCCTTCTTCATCATGAGCATGGCAGTCCAAACCATCATGTTGATGGCCACGAGCTTTGGCATCAAAGAAGTCCAATTGACGTCCTCTGAACTGATCGTCGCCACCTTGCTTGTTCAGTTTGTCGCCATCCCTGGCGCCTTCCTCGTGGCTTGGCTCAGCGGACAAATCGGCAACGTCAAGACGCTGGGGTGTTGCATTTTGGCGTGGTGTGCAGTCTGCGTGTACGCCTACTTTTTTGCCACCACCAAAGGTGGCTTCTACATTGCCGCTGGGGTGATTGGCTTCATGATGGGGGGCACCCAATCGCTGAACAGAACCACCTACAGCAAGCTGCTTCCCACCACCCAAGACAACGCTTCCTACTTCAGTTTTTACGAAGTGCTGGAGAAGGGTGGCCTCGTGATTGGGATGTTTGGCTGGGGCTACATTGAAGGCGCAACAGGATCGATGCGCAACAGCATCTTGGCCCTCGTGGGACTGTTTCTATTGGCCTTCATTGCCCTGTCCCGGATGCCACGTTCGCACCGTGGACACCTGGCCTCGGCTTGACCCGACGGTCCAGTTTGGGCACAAAAAAAGCCTCCGTGACGGAGGCTTTTTTGATGTGGTCCTTTTTGGGGGCCTCGCCCTGAGGTTACTTGACCTCAAAGGTGACACGACGGTTCTGCGCCCTCGCCACTTCTGAATCCCGCGTGCTCGCAGGATCGGTGTTCTCTCGCCCACTGACCGAGAGGCGACCTTCTGCAACACCTGCCATCTCAAGGAGTCTCTTGACTTGGCCTGCACGCTTCTTGCCAATGCCTTTGTAGCGAACGTTGATCTTTCCCTCGTTGAATTCGTCGTCGTCGCTGTGGCCCACGATCTCCAAGTTCATGTTGGGGTTGTCTTCCATCATTTGGGCCACCATGGCGATGGTGTTTTTGCCAGCCGTGGTGGGCATCCGCTTCAAGAATGCATAGTAGATGCCAGCGTCTTCGATGCGTTCTTTGGCCGAAGCGTCTTCTGGCAAGTTGCTGGAACTGCCGTACACCAAATCCATGTCCCGCTCGTCTGCAGCTCCGCACCGGCACTGGCTCTTGGCAGAGATGGACTCCACCTTGACATTCTCGACGTAGTAGTAGGCTTGTGGTTGTTGAGGCTGGCCTGCAAAGCATTCCTTGTTCGTGATGGGGCGCTTCACCTTTTCCTCGTCGATGCTTGCGTCGCCGCCAAAACAACCAATGATCAGGTACTCCTCCTCGCCTGTGCCGTTGAACGTGCCGCAGACCGTTTCCCAACCGTCCATGTACACCATGGTCTTGTTGCTTTTGTGCTGGACATCTGGCTTTTGAAGGATGGGGGCCGTTCCGCCGTTTTCAATCTTTCGGTCGCTCAAAATGGCGCCAATGTCTGGCACAGCATAGCGGCTCAAGTCGGCCAAACTGAGGTCAAAAGACACACAGTACATTTGGTCTTCTTCCAACTTTTCAGTCAATTGAACCTGGAGGTACGAACGCTTGAGCTTGGGGCTCTTGCTGTAGGCACGAAAGCCAGCGTAAAACGAGCCATCGGCAGGATCTTGGTACCCGTAATCGTTGCATGGAATGGTCACCTTGCTCTCCTTCTCACGCTCCATAAAGAGGTCTGGGGAAACTTCTGTCGCCCCGCTCCATTCTTGGCTGTGCACATTGACCAACCCAAAGGCCTTGATGTCCTTTTCACGGGTTTCATCAGACACCTGCTCAAAGCTGGCGTTGGGAACAAGGTTTTGGGCCAAGGCCTGGGGCGTGATGACCAGGAAGAACATCAGAGATGCCGTCAGTGCGGCGCTTTGAAGGAAGTATTTCATGATTCTTGGAATGCAGGTTTCAGGAGGGACGAAGGTAGCGAGGTTGGGCCGGATGCCCAACGGGCACTCTGCTTCGGGTGCATGAACTGTGCCAAATTCAATGCAAGATTTTGAAAACGGCCTCGCGCAGCAACATGCCATCGCTGACAGTGGCATTGTCTCTGCCCTTGGCTTTTTTGTCGGCATCCCGCAAGTAGCCAAAGATGCGCTCCACCTTGTCGGGACCAAACGTCCCGGCGGCCCTGGCGTAGTCCTTGACCGCGTAGGGACTGCACCGCAAGGCCTTGGCCGCGGCCGATTCGCTTTGGTCTTTGAGGGTTTGGTAGACCATGACCCTGGCGAAATAGGCATGCAGCACGGGGACGACCATGGCCAAAGGTGCGTTCTTGGGATTCGCCTCGAAGTAGTTCACGATGCGGTTGGCACGCGCCACGTCTTTGCGACCCAAGGCCCGCTGCAGTTCAAAGACGTTGTAATCTTTGCTGATGCCAATGTGGGCCTCGACATGAGCTGTCGTGACTTGGGTGCCTTCCGGCAACAAAATCTGAAGTTTGGCCAACTCGTTCGCGACCTTTTGGAGGTCGTTGCCCAGGCTTTCCGCCAACAATTGTGAGACTTGGCCGTCCACCTTGAGTCCCTTTGAACTGGCGAAGCCAGCAATCCATTGGGGCAGTTTGTATTCCCGGACCTTGTCGCTCAAGAACAGGGTGCCCATGCGGGACATGGTCTTGACGGCCTTCAGTCGACTGTCCACCTTTTTGTGAGGATGGGCAAAGACCAAGATGGTCGACGGCACAGGGTCACTGGCGTACGCT
>CALKGQ010000026.1 GCA_938085425.1 uncultured Flavobacteriales bacterium | reverse complement strand
TGTCTTTGCCGTTGTCTCCTATGACCTCTGGGCTGGTCACCTTCCTGCACGCACCCGTAAAGTCATCCACTTCATTCAACCACAGCTCTTGCGAAGAGCTTGTCAAAGCAACCGTGAACAGAAAGAAAGCAGCAAGCAGATTTTTCATTGGACTCTGGTTCATGTTTCAAAGAAAGGCCATTTTCATTACTCTCAAACCCTGACGCTGTCAACTCCCTCAAGGTGCGCTGAGCAGACCTTCCATTGTTTGATGCTTTCAAAAGCCAAAACTCAAAACCCTAGGAAGGTAAAGTTGATGAAATGGCCAGGTGCAACGTCCACCCCACGCGAGAGAAGAAATCACGGCAATACCGCAGAGTGCGCAATACATTCAATCCAATGGCGAATCGCATTTGGCCCAAAGGCCAAATGGGTAAGGGTCGTTTCATTGCTGTTCTCCTTTCCTGCATTGAGGCGGGCCAACGTCGGCTAGCAACAGCGTGACTTGAGGAGAGGGCAATTGACCCGAAAAGTTGGTTCTGTACGGTGAAACTGCGAACTTTCTGCGAACTGTTGCGTCAAAGTCGACCAAGCCCGAGGATCCAATGCTCTTCAATTCAATCACCTTCCTGGTGTTCTTTGCACTGGTGTTTGCCACCTATTGGGGGGCGATGGCCCAGCATGTCAAGCGGCGCAATGCCTTCATTTTGCTCGTCAGCTACGTGTTTTATGGTTGGTGGGATTGGCGGTTCTTGTCGTTGATTTTTGTCAGCTCTCTGGGCGACTACCTCATTGGCCTGCAATTGGCCAAGGCATCCGAAGGGGACAAATCAAGTGCCAAAAAAGGATGGCTCGCCTTGAGCCTCTTGATCAACCTGGGCATTCTTGGCACGTTCAAGTACCTCAACTTCTTTCTGGATTCCCTCCAAAACAGCTTGCAGGCTTTGGGTTTGGAATCCGGCATCTCAGGACTGCATCTCGATTGGGTTTTGCCCGTGGGCATCAGCTTTTACACTTTCCAAACCCTGAGTTACACGCTGGACATTGGCCGCGGACAACTCAAGCCCACCCGCGATCCCATTGCCTTTTTTGCCTTTGTGTCCTTCTTCCCCCAGCTGGTGGCAGGACCCATTGAAAGGGCCAAAGACCTCCTCCCCCAATTCAGCACGGAGCCCCAATTCGACCCTGCTGCCGTCCGTAGTGGCTTTTTGCTTGCCTTGTGGGGATTGTTCAAGAAAGTGGTCATTGCAGACCGACTCGCCTTGGTGGTGGACAGCACGTATGCAGCCGGCGGCGAGATGGGAAGTGGCACCGCTGCACTGGCCACGTTGCTCTTCGCCTTTCAACTCTATTTGGACTTCTCGGCGTACTCCGAAATGGCCATCGGTTTGGCCAGGATGTTGGGCATCCGGCTGAGCACCAACTTCAAACGCCCCTATTTGGCCAGAACCTTCGGGGAGTTTTGGAGCCGCTGGCACATCTCTTTGAGCACCTGGTTCAGGGACTACCTGTACATTCCTCTCGGAGGAAACCGACACGGGACGGCGCGCACGTGGTTGAACATCATGCTGGTGTTCCTCGTGAGTGGTCTGTGGCATGGTGCTTCATGGAACTTCGTCATCTGGGGGGGGCTGAACGGAGCTTTCTTGCTGTTGTTGGACCCACTCGTTCTCCGACCCTTGGGCCGACTGGCCTATGTGGGCCGGCCCCTGCAAGCCATCTTGGTCACGGTGTGTTGGGCGCTTTCCTTGGTGTTTTTCAGGGCCCAAGGGTGGACAGGTGCCGAGCAGATCTATCTTTCCTTGGCCTCCGGCGGAATTGATTTTGAGCTGATGGGCATGTCCCCTTCCGAGTCCCGACTCTTGGGAGGGTTGCTCGTGGGCATGATGGGCATCGAGATCTTGCAAGAGTCCCGTCCCAAGGCCGCCGAGTGGTTGCTCTACAGAGGCACTTTGGTGCGGTGGCTGGTGTATTGGGCCTTGGGCATGGGCATCATCTTGGGCGGATCGTACGGCCTCAACATCGCCGATTCAAAGTTCATCTACTTCCAATTCTGACACCATGAAGACGATGAAACAACCTTGGCTGTTGGCATGCCTGAAAGGACTGTTGGGGGTCGCCCTGCTGCTGGGGAGCGTTGCACTTTTGGACTCGCAGAACGTGTTTTTTGATGTCCGTGAAGCCAACGACCACAGAGAAAAACGTTGGGACCACCTGCGCCACATGTCCCGTGCCAACGTGCCCGTGGATGTGGTGGTCTTGGGCAACAGCCATGCCTACACAGGCATCAGCCCAGAATTCATGAGCGGCGCATTGAAAAGCAATGCCTTTGTGCTGGCAAACCCGGGCACCACAGCAGCCGATTGCTATTGGAACTTGAAGGCCTTGCTGGAGCTCCACCAACCCCGTGTGGTGGCCTTGGAGACGTATGCCTTGGACGAGAGAGACCACCACCACATGAACGCGGACATGTTGGTGAATCAAATCAAGGCCTTCCAGGTGCGCAAGCATGCGGGCCGCCAATGGGCCTCGTCCTTGTCGCTCTTCCCTTTGGACGACCTCGGTTTGGCCTTGAGCGAAACGGTGCGCAACCACCACTACACATGGGAAGGCTTTCCCTCGGGACGTGGGCGTGCAAAGTATAGCCTTCAAGAACGGCACTTGGGCCAATTCATCCGATTCACGACGGGCATGACGGACAGCTTGGTGCAAGAGTACGGCCGCTTGGGTCCGGTCGTCGATGGATCAGAAAAATTCATCTCCGACGAAAACCGCCACTATGCCGCCAAAATTGCGGAGTTGTGCGCGGCACAAGGCATCGAACTGATGCTGTTCACCTTGCCCATGTACAAGGATCATGTGGCCAATGCAGAGCCTTGGATGGCGCGCTTCGAATCCCTCGCGGAGGAGTTGCAACTCCCCTACTTGAACTTGCAAACGGAGAACAACCTGTCCCAAAACCCGACCTACTTCGAAAACACAAGGGAACCCAACCAACACATGACCTTCTTGGGCTCCGTGGCGGCTTCTGATCGGCTCAGCGCGTTCATCGAGAAGCGCTGGCGTGACAGCCTCCCTTTCCGTGGGGAAGATCCCGACTGGGTGGCCTTCCACTCGGGCAACCCAGGCCTCTATGCCTACGCCTACACCACGGCAGCCGATGAAAATGCGGAGATCTTGGCCCAAAATGCCACCACAGCTTCCTTCAAGGTGGACCAAATTGTCATTGCGGACGTGCCCAAGCGAAAGGACATCCGACAAATCTGGGTGCGGCTCAGTGGGTTGGACGGAGCCCAAGTAGGAGGAAAGTCCTTCTTCATGTTGCGCATGCGTGCGCAACTCCGGGACGGCAGCGCACCCTCCATCGCGGCCTTGAAGGTGCCCAAGAACCCCACCATCCAACGCGATGACAATGTCGTCTTCACCACCACGGTCAAAGCTTTGGATGTGTTGGAGATGGTGGACATGTCCTTGCAGACCTCGCCTTGACGGCGGCCACGGCCCTGGTGTCTTACCGTCGCAGCATCCTGGCAACGAGGTACGCGGCAGGGAGGTAGCCTACGGCATCCAAGGCAGACAACCACAGGGCGGTGCCCATTTGCGCCGAATTCAAGATGCCTCCTACAAAGAACCAGCCCCCCATGGCCCAAGCGGGCCACATGGGTCGCTTCCCATCTTCAGCCGAACGTGCTGCCAACAACATGCCAACAGCGACGCCCGCCGCAGTGCCCAACCAATGGACGACGGTGGCCATCAATTTTGTAGAGAGGCTAAGGCCCTCTGTCCATTGCCTGAACTCCTCGGGGTCCGATCCAATTTCGGGCATTCCCGCTTCAGGCCAAACCATCATGTGAAGGTCATGCAGGATGAACATGGTGGCACTTCCCACAACAAAAGCGGCAACAACCGCTCCGACGTTTCTTGCAATTTTCATGTGGCCCAAGATAATCGGACAGCCGGACATGGAGATGGTTTCCCTTTGCCGGACAA
>CALKGQ010000025.1 GCA_938085425.1 uncultured Flavobacteriales bacterium | reverse complement strand
GTCTCAGTACCAGTGTGGGGGATAGTCCTCTCAGACCCCCTACCCATCGTTGCCTTGGTGAGCTATTACCTCACCAACTAGCTAATGGGGCGCATGCCCATCTCTTACCGTAACCTTTAATCACCTGAACATGCGAACTGGTGATACTATGAGGTATTAATCCAAATTTCTCTGGGCTATTCCTCAGTAAGAGGTAGGTTGCATACGTGTTACGCACCCGTGCGCCGGTCGTCAGCGGAAAAGCAAGCTTTTCCCTGTTACCCCTCGACTTGCATGTGTAAGGCCTGCCGCTAGCGTTCATCCTGAGCCAGGATCAAACTCTCCATTGTAAGTGTTTGATATGGTTGACTCTCTGGAATCGTTTTTCATCTTCTTCCGAAGAAGTCGATGCCATCTCCCGGGGGGGAGATGGATTACACCCTACTCCGAGGAGTAGAATGACCATCCTTCCGAAGAAAGATGGATTTGGGCTGCTGCATCAAGTCAAAGAACGTTTGTATCGATTCAGGGCCGAGGCCCATCGTTGATTGCTTTCCTTAAAGCGGACGGCAAAGGTATGTCGGTTTATTAAACCACCAAATGAATGTCGATTTTTTTTTCGACTCCCTCATTCGCCCAACTTGTCAAAGAGTTTCGCCTTCCTTCGAAAGCGGGTGCAAAGATAGTGCACCTCTTTCCTCCCACAAGACAATCACTGCTTTTTTTCAGACTTTTTTTCGATCAAAAAGTCTAAGTCGCTGAGCAGGCGTGACATGGCCTTGGAATCTGTGCCGTCATAAAAGCCTCGAAGGCGTCCCTGGTCGTCCACAAGCACGACATTCTCTGTGTGTACGAAGTCCTGAAAACCGCCATCCCCTTCGTCCAAACATGAAAAGTAAGACCGTCTTGCCAGTTCGTAGATGTGATTTTTGGGGCCTGTGAGGAACCACCAACGGTCTGGCTTGGCGTTGTATTTGTCCGCATAGGCATTCAACACAGAAACGCTGTCGGCCACCGGGGTGACACTGTGGCTCAAAATGCGAACAGGAGCGCCAGGGGACAAACGGTCGTGGATGCGTTGGAGGTTGGTCGTCATCAATGGACAAATTGTGGCGCAACGCGTGAAGAAAAAGTCCACCACCAAGATTTGGCCACGCACATCTTCTTGTGTCACCGTGTCCCCAAGATGGTTGATCAATGCGAAGTCGAGGATGCGATGGCGCTTGGAGGTCAAGGCCGCTGGGTCCACGAGCGCAGGGTTCAATTGACTGGGCTCGTAGATGGGCAAGTCCCAGGGCTCATAGAAGAACGTGAAATACGCCACGAGCACTGAGGCTATGAAGATGCCTCCGAAAGCAAGGATTCGGGTCATGGGAGAAGGGGGGTCTTTGTGGAATGCAACAACTCTCCCGCCACAAAGGTTTGGAGAACTTCAGCTTCCAAGACCTCATGAGGATCCTCAAGCTTGAGCCAATCCCGATCCATCACCACGAAGTCAGCCTGCTTGCCCACTTCGAGGGAGCCCACTTCTTTGTCCATTCGAGAGGCAATGGCGGCCCATAAGGTCATGCCAAGCATCGCCTGCCTCGGCGTCAAAGCTTGGTCCATGTGAAAGCCCTCAGGCGGATAGCGCATGGCATCCTGTCTTGCAACAGCCGCCAAAAACGTCTTTCTAGGATCAATGTCTTCCACGGGGAAATCCGTTCCAAGGGGCAGCATTCCCAATTCCGCCATCAAATCCACATAGGCATACGCCCGCCTGATGCGGCCGCGGCCAAGGCGTTCCCCTGCCCAATACATGTCGGAGGTGGCATGGGTGGGTTGCACGGATGGAATGACGCTGTTTTGGCCAAACAACGGCCGGTCCATGGGATGCAGCACCTGGGCATGCTCCACGCGCCACCTAAAATCATTGGGACCTTGCAAGATTTCCGCATAGGCACCGAGCACCAAACGGGCCGCACTGTCTCCAATGGCGTGCGTGGCCGCTTGAAAACCATTCTCGTGCACCACCCGCAATTGCGCCTTGTACGCTTCGACGTTCTGCAACAACAACCCTCGGTGCCCTGGCCGGTCATCGTAGGGGGCCAAAAGTGCGGCACCGCGTGACCCCAAAGACCCATCCATGTAAAATTTGAACGATTCCGCAACGAGGCGGTCGGTGCGCATCCCACCTCGGGCCACCATGGCGTCGAAGTTGTCAGGCGTAGGGTTCGCCATGGCCATGACGCGAACGTGCAAATCTCCTGACCTGTGCAGAGAGTCCATCAAAAGGATGTCTCCCCACTCCAAACCGGCATCGGTGACGGTGGTCAAGCCTGCCTCCAACATCTTTTGTTCCGCCAACTTCAGTGCGGAAACCTTCTCTTGGACGGAGGGTTCAGGGATGCGGGAAAGAAGAGAGTCCGCGGCACCGTCCACAAGCACCCCGGAAGGGGAGCCATCGGGAAGGCGCAATACCTCCCCCCCTGGGACTTGTTCGACCTCCCACATCCCTGTCTCGCGCAGGGCACGCTCATTCGCCAAAACCGCATGGCCGTCGATGCGCTGAAGCACGACAGGACGGCTGGGGAACAATGCGTCCAAATCTCTTCTGGTAGGGAATTCGGAGATGGCCCAGTCGTTTTGATCCCAGCCTCTCCCCCGCACCCAACCTTCTCCTGGCGCCTGCCACTGGGCCAAACGTTCCATGACTTCCTCCCAGGATGCAGTGCCCACGAGGTTCAAACGGTCCAAGGTCAGGGCATACCCCAAGAGGTGGCTGTGTGCATCGATCAACCCGGGATAAATCGTCGCCCCGGCCATGTCCATGACTTTGGCACCGCGGTAGGCATTGAGAATCTCGTGTTCTTTTCCAAGGGCCACAATGCGTCCGTCGTGGACGGCCATGGCTTGCGCCTCTGTGCCCGCCCCGTCCAAACAAACAATGTGTGCGTTTCTCAGCACCTGATCGGCCTCCGATGTTTGGCATGCGGACCAAGCCATGCAGGCCAAAGCGACCGCGAACAAGGCAAGATGTTGTTTCATGGAGGAAAATTAAGGGGTGGGACGGCGGTGCAGGTGGTGCGCACTCGCTTGGGCTGTGGGCATGATCACCAAGTCGTTGATGCAGACATGAGGCGGACGGGACAAGATGAACTCGATGGCTTCCGCGATGTCTTGGGCCACCAGTGGATCGAATCCTTGGTACACCGCATCCGCAGCTTGGTCATCTCCTTTGAACCGCACGTTGCTGAATTCTGTCTCAGCCGCACCAGGACAAACCTGACTCACACCGATTCCCCTGTCCACCAAGTCGATGCGCATCGCCTGCGACAGGGCATCCACAGCGTGCTTGGAAGCGCAGTAGACATTGCCACCCGGGTACACCTGTTTGCCAGCGATGCTGCCTGTGTTGACCATGCGCGATCCCTCACGCATAAAACTCACGCACGCGCGCGCGAGGAAGAGCAGGCCTTTGACGTTGGTGTCCAACATGCGGTCCCAGTCTTCGTCCAAGCCTTCGTCAAAAGGCCCTTTGCCGACGGCCAGCCCTGCATTGTTGACCAATGCCCGAAGCGGCTCACCATGGGACGAGGCAGAGATGCCCGCGTGTTCCATGAGGCGTGCAACGCCTTCGTTCGTGGCGGCCCTGTCACGAACATCCCACGCCCCAACATGCACTTCAGCGCCGAGGGCTTGGCATGCTTCTGCCAGGCTGGACAACCGCTCCTCACGCCTGCTGGTCAACAAAAGGTTCCACCCTTGGTCTGCTAGCAACCTTGCGGTCGCCTCCCCAAAGCCTGAGGAGGCTCCTGAAATCAAGACCCAAGGACGGCTCATGATGGTTTGGTTTTGAATTGGTCTGACTTGCTGCCCTTGTACATGGAGAAACCCGCCCACTTGCACTCCAGTGAACCATTGAAAACGGGATGGCGTTTGTGCGGTCGAAGGCCCACACGCTTAAGTGCCTCCAGATTGGACGAGATGATCCAGGCATCGAACCCGGACCAATGAAATTTCAGACGGTCGCCAATTTGCTCGTACAACCCGACCACGTCTCCTGGATCCATCCGCTCACCGTAGGGTGGGTTGAACACCAAAAAGCCACCTTCCGTTTGGGGCTCAAGTTTGAAAAAGTCCAATTGCTTGACTTGGACCAAAGACTCGACATCGGCATCCTCCAGGCTTTGCATGGTCTGACGCACCGCACCGCCGTGCTCGTCGGAGGCGAAAATGGTCGTTTCCACAGGCTGAATCGAGGCCATTGCCTCGCGTCTGACCTCCTTCCAAACGTCCTGGTCAAAATCACTCCAATCCATGAAAGCGAAGTGCTTTCGTCCTGCTTGTATGGGAAGCCCTGACGCCCAAAGCGCTGCTTCCGTCGAAAACGTTCCCGAGCCACACATCGGATCGTACAAGGGGGTGCCTGGCCGCCAACCACTCAACGCCAAAAGACCTGCTGCCAGCACTTCGTTCAATGGCGCTTTCGCAGAGGCAGGCCGGTAGCCGCGACGGGAAAGCTGTTCCCCTGAGGCATCGACAGAAATGGTCACCTTCTCGCCTGCAATGTGAAGGTTCAGGCGCAGGTCCGGTCGGTCCTTGTCGATGGATGGCCGCATGCCGGTTTTGCCTCTGAAACGATCGACAATGGCGTCCTTCAATTTCAGCGCGGCGAAATGGCTGTGTGAAAATCCCTCTGAGTTGACGGTGGCGTCCACCACGAAGGTGCCCTCTTTGTCCAGCAACTCCTCCCAGGCAAAGCGCGCACCTTGTCGGTACAAGTCGTCTGGGTTCTTGGCCTCGAAAGAGGTCAAAAAGCGCAGCACGCGCACGGCAAACCGACTGTGCATGCAGATTTTGTACAGGACCTTGTCGTCCCCTTCGAACGCCACGCCGCGCCTTCCAGGCACGATGGCGCTGGCCCCAGCTTCTTTCAACTCCTCCACGGCCAAAGACTCCAAGCCGGCCAAGGTTTTTAGGTAAAGGTTCATCCGCCTTTGCGTTTGGTTGTGTATCCCAGCGACCCCAAATGGGCCACTGTTTTGTCACGGTGGTCGCCCTGCACCAAGATGCAGCCTTCCTTCACGGAGCCTCCCACCCCACAATGCTGCTTGAGCGCCTTGCCCAACAGCAACAATTCAGTGGCAGGCCCATCAAATCCCTCCACCAAGGTCACAGGTTTTCCAGCGCGCTGTTTGCGGTCGAGACTGACATAGAGTGTCGCACAAAGGTCCACGGACCAAGGCTCCTCGTCTGCATCCTCTGCATCCCAGCTGTATCCTGGATTGGTGCTGAAGACCATGCCGTCTTGGTCGCTTCGGTTGCGGCTTTGCTTTCGCTTTCCCATGGGCTTCGAAGGTACGCACGCACCGCCTGCGATTTGGTAGCTTCGCACCATGGCCAAACGACGAGGCAAACCACCGCGCATTCCGCAACTCGGTTCCCATGGATTGGACGATGCCTTGCATGGTTATGCCACAGAGATGTCAGGCCAAGAGCCTCCAGGTCTAGAAGCCCTGCGACGGGCCACATGGACCCAAACGGTGAAACCCCAAATGCTGTGCGACGAATTGCAGGGAAGGCTTTTGGCGGCACTGTCCCAGATGATCGCCCCCCAAAGGGTGCTGGAACTCGGCACCTTCACGGGGTACGCGACAGCATGCCTTTCAGAGGGGCTCTTGCCAGAAGGCGTTGTGGACACCGTCGATGTGGACGATGAGCTTCATCTTCTTCAAGACGAACACTGGACCATGATTGGCTGCCAGTCGCTCATCCACAGGTACACCGGAAAAGCGAAGGAAGTTTTGGCATCAGATGCGTTGTTCTCAGACGACGACAGGCCCTATGATTTGGTCTTCATCGATGCGGACAAAGAACATCAGCAGTGGTACGTGGACTGGGCCATAGAGCATGTCCGCGATGGCGGATGGATTGTGGTCGACAACGTTCTTTGGTGGGGCGAAGTGCTGCGGGTGGCCAGTGGAGCTTCTGCGGACCCCAACGCCCAACGCATCCACGCATTGAACGCCTACATGAAAGGCCACCCTTCGCTGGACAACTTGCTGTTGCCCTTGCGGGATGGCCTTCATGTCGCGCGGCGCAGGCCACGCCGATAAAGAGTAGAATCAGGCGAGCACGTCCGCCACAGCGTCCGCAGCTTCCTTCAAGAGGATGGCGCTACGCACTTCCAAGCCTGAATCGTCAATGATTTGTTTGGCTTCAACGGCATTGGTGCCTTGGAGGCGAACAATGATTGGGACGTCGACATTGCCCATGTTCTTGTAGGCATCGACCACGCCTTGGGCCACGCGATCGCATCGCACAATGCCGCCAAATATGTTGACCAAAATGGCCTTCACAGAAGGGTCTTTCAAGATGATCCGGAAAGCCTTTTCTACCCTTGCGGCATCTGCCGTTCCTCCAACGTCGAGGAAGTTGGCAGGCTCTCCCCCGCTCAGCTTGATGATGTCCATGGTGGCCATGGCCAATCCAGCACCGTTGACCATGCACCCCACATTGCCATCCAATTTGACGTAGTTCAAACCAGCCTCATCGGCCTCGACTTCCGTTGCATCCTCCTCTGAAGTGTCGCGCATCGTGGCGTAATCCTTGTGACGGAACAAGGCATTGTCGTCGAGACTCACTTTGGAGTCCACTGCGATGATCTTGTCGTCGGACGTCTTCAACACTGGATTGATTTCAAACATGGCCGCATCGCACCCCAAGTAGGCCGCGTACAATGCTTGGCTGAACTTCACCATTTGTTTGAACCCCTGGCCTGACAATCCCAAATTGAACGCGATGCGACGGGATTGGAAGCCCTGAAGACCCACTGCAGGATCGACCTCTTCTTTGAAAATGAGATGGGGGGTTTTTTCCGCAACCGCCTCGATGTCCATGCCTCCCTCTGGGGAATACATGATGATGTTTTTGCCCGTGGCACGGTCCAGCAAAACACTCATGTAGTATTCCTCTGGCTCGCTGTCTCCTGGATAGTACACGTCTTCGGCGATCAAAATCTTGTGGACTTGCTTGCCTTGGTCGTTGGTTTGGGCCGTCACCAAATGACCGCCAAGGATGCCCTCGGCCTTGCCCTTGACCTCGTCCAAGCCTTTGGCAAGCACCACACCATGAGAACCCGTTTCTGTCACCACGCCCTTGCCTCGGCCTCCTGCATGGATTTGTGCTTTGAGGACAAACCACTCGGTGCCGGTTTCTTTGGTCAGGTCCATGGCCGCAGCGTGCGCCGCTTCGGGGGTGTCAGCGACTTTGCCTCGCTGGATGGAAACGCCAAAAGATTCGAGGATGCTCTTGCCTTGGTATTCGTGAATGTTCATCGCTGGGGGTTGTGTGAATCGGCGGCAAAGGTAGTAGCTTTCAGGCGTGATTCAAGCCACCAACATCTCCAAAAGCTTTGGGCCGCTAAAGGTCCTTCGGGACGTGGATTTGTCTGTGGAATCGGGAGAGGTCATCTCCATTGTTGGCGCCTCGGGTGCAGGGAAAACCACCCTGCTTCAAATCCTTGGCACCCTCGATTTGCCCGACGCTGGAAACCTCCGCATTGGAGGTGTGTCCACCTCCGGCATGTCTCGGAATGCACTCAGCGCCTTTCGCAACGCCAACTTGGGTTTTGTCTTCCAATTCCACAGGTTGCTCCCAGAATTCAGCGCCGTTGAAAATGTCATGATGCCAGCCTGGATTGCAGGCCATTCTCCCAAGGCATGCATGCCCAAAGCGGAAGCCTTGTTGAAAGAACTGGGGCTGTCGAAGCGCATGCAACACAACCCCTCTGAATTGTCCGGCGGGGAACAACAGCGCGTGGCCGTGGCAAGGGCACTCATGAATGCGCCCAAGGTGTTGCTCGCCGATGAACCCTCCGGCAACCTGGACTCCGAAAATGCCGACAGGTTGCACGATTTGTTCTTTGATTTGAGGGAGAGGACAGGACAAACCATCGTCTTGGTCACCCACAACGAAGCCCTTGCGCAACGGGCAGATCGAACGCTTCGAATGGAGGACGGGCGATTCCTCTGATCCGCTTCAAACCGACAACTCCGACCTCCTGTACACGGCTGTGCCAGCCAACTTGTCGTGCAACGCCTGTTTGTGTGGGGCCAACAAAAACAGGGTTCCGCCTGCGACCACCAAACCGGCGGGGCCTGAAAGCTGGGCAAGCAGGCCCACTCCTGACCACAATGCCAAAGACGCCATCACAGGACGGATGTACTTGACCAGCGCCCGGCGCAGGTACAAACCAAGACTGCCATCGGCCTGGTCCGCCGAAGCAATGACCAAACCCAAGACCCACTTGCCTGGGCTCGCTCCGGTCAAGGCCTCCACCACGGGATAGAAGAAGGCCATCATGGCCGATGCCCCAAACAACCCCAACATCCCACCGGTCAGCCCCCCCTCCTGAAGGGCGGTCTCCAGAGGGGCGTACAGCTCCAAGAGCTCCTCCGCCCCAGGCATTTGCGACACCGCACGTTCCCAACCCCAATCCTGCGAAGCGCAGAGCAGCACAAGCAGTGTGCTGACCAATTGATCCAAAGCGGCAGCGGCCAAACGGGGGCCTCCACCCACGCGTTCAGGAAGTCCATTGAGGTTGTCCATGCGCCAAAAATACTCGGTGCATTCTTTCTGCGCCCCCCCTCCCTGTTTCCTGTGCGCGCACAGAAAGTTTGCAAAAAGCTATGCGCGCACAACAAAACCGTGTACATTGGACGCATGAACGCATCCGAGACCATCGACTTTCAATTGCGATGGGGCTGGACCAAACTGGCCCGGCTTTACACAAGCCTTGCAGAACGGCACGGCATTTCCATGAGTGTGGGATACGCCTTGCTGAGCATTGAGCGGGAAGGAACGCCCAGCACCAAGCTGGGACCCCGCATGGGCATGGAAAGCACCAGCCTGTCGCGGACCTTGAAGAGCATGGAGGAAAGAGGCCTCATAGAGCGCCAATCCGACGACACCGACGGACGCAAAGTGCGCATCCATCTCACCTCGGACGGCGTTGCCGCCCGCAAACAAATCCGCGATCTGGTGGTCCAATTGAACGCGCGACTTCATGACTTGCTGGGCGATGAAGCCGCTGGCCAACTGCTCGAAGGTTTGGCCAAACTGAACGAACTCCTCGAGACACCTGACCAACTCGTTCCGCCCAATTGGGCACCTCAACCTGAATCCCTAGTCTCCTGAACGCATGACCTCTCCTCTCCCTTTTCACCGTATTCGCCGCGTGGCCGTGCTGGGCTCGGGCGTCATGGGCTCTGCCCTGGCTTGCCATTTGGCCCAGTGCGGTGCCGAAGTGCTGCTGCTCGATTTGCCTTCTGATGAAGGGCCGCGCGACAAGGTGGCTGCCGGACATTTGGCCAAATCACTGAAATCCAAGCCCTCCCCCATCTACAGCAAGCGATTTGCGGGCCGGATTGAAACGGGCAACTTTGACGACGACCTGCACAAAGTGGCCAACTGCGATTGGATCTTGGAGGTGGTGGTGGAAAGGTTGGACATCAAACAACAACTTTACGAGCGGGTCGAGGCCCATCGCACCCCCGGAACCTTCATCACCACCAACACCAGTGGCATCCCCATTGCGATGTTGGCGGAGGGAAGAAGTGAAGACTTCCGGCAACACTTTTGCGGCACCCACTTCTTCAATCCCCCGCGCTACCTCCAATTGTTGGAGGTCATCCCTGGACCAGACACCAAACAAGAAGTCTTGAACTTTTTCACGGGATACGGAGAGCGCATCTTGGGCAAACAGTCGGTGCTCTGCAAAGACACCCCCGCCTTCATTGCCAACCGCGTCGGTGTCTTTGCCATCCAAGCCCTTTTCCATGCGGTGGAAGACATGGGGTTGACTGTGGAAGCCGTGGACAAACTCACAGGCCCTGCCATGGGGCGGCCCAAGAGCGCCACGTTTCGCACCTGCGACGTGGTGGGATTGGACACCTTGGTGCATGTCGCCAAAGGGGTCGCAGACCATTGCCCCAACGACGAACGCTCTGAAGTGTTTGCCATTCCCTCTTACGTCAAGCACTTGGTGGACCAAGGATGGCTGGGAAGCAAATCAGGTCAAGGCTTTTACAAAAAGGTGGTGACCGACGGAAAAAAGGAAATCCATGCGCTCGACCTGAAAACCCTGGAATACAAGCCCAAGCAAAAAGTCCAATTTGCCACGCTGACGGCTGCGAAAAATGTCGACGACTTGAGGGAGCGCACCAAGCTCTTGTTCAACGGCCAAGACCAAGCGGGTGAATTTTACCGTCGGATTTTCGCAGACGTCTTTGCCTACGTGAGTCACAGGGTGCCAGAGATCAGCGACGAACCTTATCGGATTGACGATGCCTTGCGCGCCGGATTTGGTTGGGAGCTCGGGGCCTTTGAAAGTTGGGAGGCCATTGGCTTGCAAGCTGGATTGGACGCATGTGCTGCACGGGGCCTCGAGGTGGCCGATTGGGTGCACGAACTCGCAGGCTCCGGCGCCACCACGTTTTACGATGTGGCAGATGGAAAGAGGGCATGTTGGGATATGGCCTCCAAAACGTTTGCCGTCATTCCTGGGCAAGATGGACGCATTGCATTGTCCTTGCTCGGCACAGAGTCGACGGTTTGGTCCAACAGCGGCACCACCATCCAAGATTTGGGCGATGGCATCCTGAACATCGCCTTCCACACCAAGATGAACACCATCGGTGCTGAAATCCTCGAGGGCCTCAACAAGGCCATCGACATCGCAGAGGGCGACCCCAAATGGCGCGGACTCGTCATCAGCAACGAAGGAGGCAATTTCTCTGCCGGCGCCAATGTCGGCATGATTTTCATGCTGGCTGTCGAGCAGGAGTGGGACGAGCTGGACCACGCCATCCGCATGTTCCAGAACACCACGATGCGGCTTCGCTACAGCGGAATCCCTGTGGTGGCTGCGCCGCACCAACTCACCTTGGGAGGTGGTTGTGAAGTCTGCCTGCATGTGGACAAGGTGGTGGCGCATGCCGAGACCTACATCGGGTTGGTGGAGTTTGGCGTGGGGGTGATTCCTGGAGGCGGAGGCACGAAGGAGTTTGTGCTTCGTTTGAACGACGGCCTGAAGGAGGGGGATGTTCGGATCAACGCGATGCGCGAGCGCTTTCTCACCATTGGCCAGGCCCAAGTGGCCACCTCAGCCTATGAGGCCTTTGAACTGGGCTACTTGCGCGAGGGCGTCGATGAGGTCGTGGTCAACCGCCGTGACCAGCTTGCGCGTGCCAAATCTGCGGCCTTGGCCATGGCCGAAAAAGGATACACCCAACCGGTCAAGCGTCGGGACATTCGCGTCATGGGACAAGAAGGGATGGGCATTGTCTATGCTGGTGCAAGCACCATGCATGCGGGCAAATACATCTCCGAACACGACCGATTGATCAGCGAAAAACTCGGCTACGTCATGTGCGGAGGAGACTTGAGCTCCCGCACCGACGTCAGCGAACAATATCTGCTCGACCTCGAACGGCGGGCCTTTCTCGAACTCTGCACGGAGCGCAAGACCCTTGAGCGCATGCAGAGCCTGATTCAAAAGGGCAAAATCCTTCGGAACTGATGGATGCATACATCGTAGGAGGCTACCGCTCTGCCGTGGCCAAAGCTCCTCGCGGGGGATTCCGTTTTTTGCGGCCCGACGATTTGGGAGAACAAGTCATCCGTCGGTTGATGTCGGATTTCCCTCAATTGGACAAAACACGCATCGACGACGTCATTGTTGGCAACGCCACACCGGAAGCTGAACAAGGCCTCAACATCGGAAGAATGGTTTCCCTGATGGGACTCGACACCGAGAAGGTTCCCGGCATGACGGTCAACCGTTATTGCGCCAGTGGTTTGGAAACCATCGCCATTGCCTCTGCCAAAATCCACGCCGGCATGGCCGACTGCATCGTGGCTGGTGGCATCGAAACCATGTCGTCCATTCCCTTTGGAGGATGGCGCACCGTACCCAACTCAAGGGTGGCCAAAAACCATCCCGAATGGTATTGGGGCATGGGGTTGACTGCGGAAGCCGTGGCTTCGGAGTACAACATCTCCCGTGAGGATCAAGATGCCTTTGCCGTCCAAAGCCACCTCCGCGCCGCCGCCGCCATCGACAGCGGAGCCTTCGCTTCTGGCATCGCGCCCATCACCGTGAACGAAGTGTACCTCGACGCCGAGGAGAAGCGGCAAGAAAGACAGCATGTCATCGACACGGACGAAGGGGTGCGCCGCGGCACCAACCCTGAAGCCCTTGCCAAGTTGCGGCCTGTGTTCGCAGAGGGTGGGTCCGTGACGGCGGGCAACAGCTCCCAAACGTCAGATGGCGCTGCCTTTGTGATGGTGGTCAGTGAGCGCATGCTCAAAGAACTCGAAGTGGAGCCCATTGCACGGCTCAAATCCTACCACGTCAGCGGCCTCGAACCACGCATCATGGGCATGGGCCCGGTGCATGCCGTCCCCATGGCCCTTCAGAAGGCTGGGCTGACCCCTGCTGACATCGACCTGTACGAATTGAACGAGGCGTTCGCAAGCCAAAGTGTTGCCGTGACGCGCGAACTGGACTTGGACCCCTCCAAGGTGAACGTCCATGGCGGCGCCATTGCCTTGGGCCATCCACTTGGATGCACCGGCGCCAAACTCAGCGTCCAACTCTTGAATGAACTGAACACCCGAAAGGCCCGCCACGGCATCGTCACGATGTGCGTCGGTTCTGGCCAAGGCGCCGCAGGCGTCTTTGAAATGCTTTCCTCCCAATCCCTTACGACATGACTTCAGGAACCCCTACCCCTTCGAAGGCCATCACCGGCGGCGAATTCCTCATCCGCGATGTCCGTGCAGACGAAATTTTTACGCCAGAAGAATGGACGGAAGAGCATCGCATGATGCTGCAGACCGGACTTGACTTTGTGGCCCAACGGATCATCCCCAACCTGGAACGCATCGAGTCCCAAGAAGAAGGCTTGACACCCAAGCTGTTGGAAGAAGTTGGAGAATTGGGGCTCTTGGGAAGCAGTGTACCAGAGAACTTGGGCGGACTCGGTTTGGACTTCAAAAGCACCATGCTCATCACTGAAAGCATGGGGGGAAGCCACAGCTTTGCCGTCAGCTTCTCAGCGCACACAGGCATCGCGACCCTGCCCATCCTTTACTACGGGAATGAAGCCCAAAAGCAGAAATACATCCCAGGATTGGCCACTGGCCAACTCAAGGGGTGCTACTGCCTGACTGAGCCCGGCAGCGGATCCGACGCCAACAGTGGCAAAACCACGGCAAAATTGAACGAGGCCGGCACCCACTACGTCCTGAATGGACAAAAGATGTGGATCACGAATGCTGGCTTTGCAGACATCCTCGTGGTGTTTGCCAAAATCGACGATGACGACAACCTCAGCGCCTTCATTCTGGAAAACAGCTTTGAAGGGATCACCATGAACCCCGAGGAGAAGAAAATGGGCATCAAAGGGTCCAGCACGCGCCAAGTGTTCTTCAACGACGTCCAAGTCCCTGTCGAGAACCTCTTGTACGAGCGTGGCAAGGGCTTCAAAATTGCCGTGAACATCCTGAACATTGGACGCATCAAACTGGGTGGCGTTGTCATTGGGTCCTGCAAGGATGCCATCACAGAGACGGTGAAATACGCCAATGCCCGCGAACAGTTTGGCCGGCCCATCAGCAAGTATGGGGCCATCCGCCACAAGCTCGGAGAAATGGCGATCCAGACCTACGTTCTGGAGAGTTCCATTTACCGCGCCACCCAAAACATCGACGACGCCATCGCCGACCTCGCTGCGGGTGGCATGGACAAGGGAGAAGCCACATTGAAAGGCATTGCGGCATTTGCCCCAGAGTGCGCCATGATGAAGATTCTCGGATCCGAAGTCACAGACTACGTGGTGGACGAGGCCGTCCAAGTGCACGGAGGCATGGGGTACAGCGCCGAGACACGCGCAGAACACGCCTACCGCGATGCCCGCATCAACCGCATCTTCGAAGGCACCAACGAAATCAACCGCATGCTCACAGTGGACATGATCTTGAAAAAGGCCATGAAAGGTGAGTTGGATTTGATGACCCCGGCCATGGCTGTGGCGAATGAACTCACAGGCATCCCGGACTTTGGAGAGGCACCTTCCGACATCTATGAAAGGCATCTTGGGTACATCAAGAACTTCAAGAAAGCCACCTTGATGGTGGCGGGTTCGGCCGCCCAGAAGCTCATGATGTCACTGGCGAAAGAACAAGAAGTGTTGATGGGCATCGCCGACATGACCGTTTGGACCTATGCCGTGGAGAGCTTGGTGTTGCGGGCACAAAAAATCGCCTCGACACAGGGTGCAGAAGCGGCCGCCATTCCGACAGACATGATGCAGACCTACACCTATTGGGCAGCGGACCGCATCTCCATGGCGGGCAAAGAATCCCTCATGGGCTTCGCCGAAGGCGATGAACTGAAAATGATGCTCATGGGGATGAAGCGCTTCACCAAAGTCGATCCTTTCAACACGAAGGAAGCACGACGTCGCGTGGCCCAAGCCCTGATCGACAAGAACGCTTACCCGTTCTAACATATCGCCCACCTGCGGTGAACAACTGTCGGGGGAGCACTGCATTGAGCGGGGCTCCCCCGCGGTAATTTTGGGCCATGGCAAAAAAGAAGAACATCATCACGGCGAAGTCGCAAAAGTTCCTGGAGAAATACCTGAACAATGCCTCGCCCACGGGCTTTGAAACAGAAGGTCAGAAGTTGTGGCTCGAGTACCTCAAGCCCTACATCGACACCCACTTTGTGGACACCTACGGAACAGTCGTAGGGGTCATCAACCCCGATGCGCCTTACAAGGTGGTGATTGAGGCGCATGCAGACGAAATCAGCTACTTCGTGCATTACATCACGAACGACGGTTTCATTTACCTGCGCCGCAACGGTGGAAGCGACCATCAAATCGCACCGTCGAAGCGGGTCAACATCCACACCAAGAAAGGCGTGGTTCCAGGTCTTTTTGGGTGGCCTGCCATCCACACCCGCTCCGCTGGAAAGGAGGAGCCGCCCACTCTGAAGAACATCTTTTTGGACGTCGGTGCAAAGAACAAGGAAGAGGTTGAGAAGATGGGCATCCATGTCGGTTGTGTGGTCACCTACCCCGACGAGTTCATGATCTTGAACAAAGATTGGTATGTGGGACGTGCCCTGGACAACCGTGCAGGTGGTTTCATGATCGCAGAAGTCGCTCGGATGCTTCACGAGAACAAAGTGAAGCTCCCATTTGGCCTGTACATCACCAACTCCGTTCAGGAAGAAATTGGACTCCGAGGCGCTCAAATGATAGCAGAGCGCATTCAACCAGATGTGGCCATTGTCACGGATGTCACACACTGCACGCACACCCCCATGCTCAACAAAATTGAGCAAGGTGACACCGCTGCCGGCAAAGGGCCCAGCGTCACGTACGGTCCAGCCGTCCAAAACAACCTGCTGCAACGCATCATCGACACCGCCGACAAGAACAAGATTCCCTTTCAACGGCAAGCGGCAAGCCGCTTCACCGGCACGGACACCGACGCGTTTGCCTATTCGAACAAAGGCGTGCCTAGCGCGCTGATCTCGTTGCCCTTGCGCTACATGCACACCACCGTAGAAATGGTGCACAAAAGCGACGTCGAAAACTGCATTCAACTCATCTATGAGACGCTGCAGAACATCAAGGCTGGAGAAGACTTCAAATACCTCTGAGCACAAACGCTTTCAATGAACAAGGGGCCTCTGCCCCTTGTTTTTTGCGCGACTCTTTTTGAAGACCACCGATGAAGACCATTGTCCACCCCCACGGCTCCCGCGGCCATGCCAACCATGGCTGGCTGCGCACATCCCACAGCTTCAGCTTTGCCCAATGGCATGATCCTGAGCGCATGAACTTTGGCGCCTTGCGGGTGCTGAACGACGACTGTGTGGTGGGAGGGGCTGGTTTTGGCGCCCATCCGCATGACAACATGGAGATCTTGAGCATCCCCTTGTCAGGCGCCTTGGAACATGAAGACAACATGGGCAACCAAACCGTCATCCGAGAGGGAGAGGTCCAAATCATGAGTGCGGGAACCGGTGTCGTGCACAGCGAAAAAAACCACCACGCAACAGAAGAAGTCCATTTCCTGCAGATTTGGGTGTTTCCAGACAGGCACAACCTCTCCCCTACGTATGGCCAAATCAAGGTGCCCCAAATGGAAGACTCCGGTGACCTGCCTTGCATTGCTTCTCCGGATGGCTCAAAGGGCGTCCGCATTCATCAAAATGCTTGGTTTTACCTGGGAAGGATGCAAAAGGGAGGCCACCACACCCATCGCATGCACGGTGAAGGCCAAGGTCTGTATGCCATGGTGTTGGAAGGAGAAGCCCAAATCGGTGGGATTGTCCTTGGGAGAAGGGATGCCGTCGGCATCTGGGAGACACCTGACCTCCAAATTGACGTGTCAGAAGACAGTCAGATTTTGTTGATGGAAGTGCCGATGCGTTGGTGACTCAAAGATCGAGCAGCTGCCTGAACATGTACACGTCCAAGGGCTTTTCCATGAGGGCTATGACACTGGGATCGTCCTCAGCTTGGCGCAATTCCTTTCTGTCAATGCTCGCACTCAACATGAAGATGCGGCACATGGAGCGGGTCGCCTCGGGCAAGTCCCGGAACGAATCGAGCCAAGCAAATCCATCCATGTTGGGCATGCGAATGTCCAGCAGCACCCACCGTGGGGATGTCCAGGTAGCTCCGTCGCGTTCAATCAACGCCAGCGCAGCTTTGGGGTCGGTGAAGGCCGTGATGTCCTGACTGATTCTCGCAAGCTTGAGCAACTTTGTATTGACCGCATTGTCAATGTCGCTGTCGTCGATGAGCAGGATTTGCATTTCGCCAAGATACGAAGACCTTCAGCTCTCCACGCGCACTGCGTCCTCGACCGTCAAAAATCGGCGTCTGGATGTTCAATCCATCGAATGGAACGGGACAGGACCTCCGACCATTGGGCTTTCTCCTCGCCCAAGCCCGGGTGACCGTTGCAATCGTCACGCAGCTGCAACAACGCCTCACGCATGGCCTTCAAATTCTTCCCGTAAGAGGCACTTCTCTCGCTGCTTTGGGCACGCTGTCGGTAAATGCCGCTCGCTTCCTCCACCAGCTTTTTCAGCTCCAATTCGTTCCATGGCTTGGCGATGTACTTGTAGATTCTCCCCTTGTTGATGGCGTCGATGACGGCATCGATGTCCGCATGGCCGGTCAAGAGCATGCGCACCGGATCAGGATGGTCGGACATGATCATTTCAAAAAACTCCACCCCACTGATGTCGGGCATTTTTTGATCTGAGATGACCACTTCAATGGGATGCTCCTGCAGCATCCTAACTGCCTCGGAGGCCAAGGTGGTCACATGGACTTGAAAGTCGCGACGGAAAGCGGCGCGAAAGGCTGTCAAATTGTGTTCTTCGTCGTCGAGGTAGAGTACGTGAATCATGCGGGAAAGGTGATGAGAAAGGTGGAACCTTGGCCTAATGTCGACTGAATGTCCAGCGCGGCGTGATGGTCGTCCAAAATGCCCTTGACAATGCTGAGCCCCAATCCCGTCCCCTCCCCCACGGCCTTGGTGGTGAAGAAAGGATCAAAAATTTGGGCCATCGTCTCGTCGTCCATCCCCACCCCATTGTCTTGGATGGCCACTTGCACCTTGGCTGCGCCACCTTCGACAATTCTCCGGGTCCGGATGGTGACCTCTCGCTCGGCGCTGGGCCGGCTCTGGGTGGCTTGGGCCGCGTTGTTGATCAGGTTCATGAACACCTGGTTCAATTTTCCTGGCTGACAAGAAACTTCTGTGTCGTCCGCAGAGAGATCCAACACAAGCGATGCTTCGCCATTCAACGAGGAACGCAGGATGACCATGGTCGATTCCAAAAGCTCATTGATGTTGGCCTGGATGGCCGCATCTCCGTCCATTCGACTGAAGATTCGAAGACCCTTGACAATCTCCGCCGTCCGTTGTGCGCCATCCTCAATGCCCGTCAGCAACTCCTCAATTTCTTTCATGGTGAAGGCCAAATCCATCTCCTTCAACATCTTGTGCAAGGCCTCCACCAGTGGAAGGAGTTCCGATTCTGTGCCGTGCAGTTGATCGAGGGCCGCCACCACCGCCGAAACATCGTCAAAGTCCCTCCGCAAACTCTGTGCACTGGAAGACACAAAGTTGATGGGGTTGTTCAACTCGTGGGCGATGCCCGCCGTCAACTGTCCAATGCTCGCCAATTTCTCCGACTGCACCAATTGGTCTTGGGTCACCTGCAACTCCTTCAATGCCCCTTCGAGGGAGTCGCGTTGGGACTCCAATGCCTCCGTGCGCTCGAGCACCTTGGATTCCAAAACCTGGTTTTGGTCCCTCACAATCTTTTCATTCAACTGGCTCACCTTGAGCTGTTCTTCCCGGGCCAAAGACGACTCTTTTTTCAATTGATTGATCCTGTCGGCCAAGGCGATGGAGAGCAAAACCACCTCCACAATGCTGCCGACAGGCATGGCATACTTCGTCCATTGGTTGTGGGGGAGAATGCCAAATTCCTTCAGGGCAAACACCGACACTGCAATCAAAAACGTGGTGAAGGCCACCAGCAAAAACGTGGCAGACTTTTGTCCTCCTCTCCGCACCTCAAGGGCGGCAGGAACAGCCAAAAGTGCCGCGGATGCCACCACATTGATCAGCAAAAACCCGAGGTTCAGTCGCCCTGTCACCGTGACGGCAACCACCACCACATAGGCCCATAAAAAGGTTTGGAACAGCTTGAGGTACCGGGGTGCATTCCGCTTCAAATTCAAAAACCGAATGACAAAAAGAATGGTCGTGGTGCCTGAAAAGATGCCCATCAAGTGCACAGCGCGCATGCCCCACCACGTGGAACTGTCCAGACCAAACAACACCCCTTGGTACCCTTCCAAAAACAGCTGAGAACCAGCCACACCAATCAAGAACAGAACGTACAACAAGTAGCTTCTGTCCTTCACCGTGAAGTACAGCACCAAATTGTACAAGAGCATGACCATCATGATGCCCCCGTAGAAGGCAAAGAAAAGGTCGCGGCCAAGACTGTAACTCCGCAACCGCGCGGGCCTTTCCATGCGCACTGGCAAGACCATCTGCTTCCCTGATTTGACCCCGAGATGGACTTTGAATCCCGGGCAGTTTTGATCTGGCATCGGGAACCTTGGATAATTGCTGCCATCCCACGGTCCATTTTGGTGCCATCTCGTGCCCGATCCATGGGCTTCCATTCTGTACAACTCCCTTCCCTCACAGGAGGCAATGCACACCAACGAATCGCACATGGCGGAAGCCACCTCCAACCATTGTCCCTGCATCTCAAATCGAGACAAATCCACCTCGAACCAGTGCCAAATGGGACTGCCAAGGTGCAGGCTTGCATTCAGCGTCGGCACCTCAGCACAAGGTTCACTTCCCGAAGCATTCAAGTTTGGCAGCGTGGTGGACGCCTCGCCTGCCCGCCATTCCAACAGACGCATCTCCTTCCCCAAGTACCGATGGGCATCCTGCGCCCATGAAGCCTGCGGAGCGACGAAGGTGCTGAGAACCGCCCAAAGCATTCCCCAACGGGCGCATCGACGAACGGTTGAACCTCCCATCAAATCGTGAGGTTCAGTCGAATCTTCAGCTGACCCTTGGGGCCATTCACATGCGTAGTGACGTCCTGGGGACGCTCACGAATGCCGGTCATCAAGGCCTCCACGTCAGGCGCAACCTGCCCCTGGTATTCCGGATGCTTGTAATGCTCAATGCTTGCACGCAAGGAGTCCGTGGGATAAATGAAGTACCCATCGTCGCCCAATTCACTCCGGAGACGCCACCCATGGCGCTCTCTCCAACGACGCGTCACTGGAGAGGTCAACGCCACCAAATGCTTGGCCCCCACCAAAGGCATGGCCGCCATGGCCACCTGGATCAAAAACTCAGACCCCATCCCCATTCCTGCAAGTTCAATGGAATTCCAAAGTGCATTCAGTTCGTAGGCACCATCGGGCAAGATGTCTTCCATGAAATTGCCCACCTTTTCATCCATGTGGCCCACGGCCTGATGAAGCGGGAAGTCATTCGCCACCATGCCGGGATGCATGCGCGCACCGGCCAAGACCCGTTCTCCATCTGGTGTCAACACCGCGATGACCAGGACATCGTCTCTTCGGAACCAGTCCGTGCGAAACGACGACAAATTCTTGATGCCGTACGCTTCCAACACCCTTTTGTGGCCGTCCAACAGACGTCGACACAACTGCGGGTCTTGGTTGGCGCGCGACATCAGCACGATGGCCTCGTCAATCGCCTGCGCCGATTGAAGGCGTTCAACCGATGGCCTGGAGGGAGAGCTGCTCATTCAAATCGAGGGTGATGCGTGTGTCGGGAAGTTCTTCGCCCAAGGCCAAACGGCGGCAGGCTTCAGCGGCGTGGGCGCCACCAGCGGCAACCCCCGTGTACGTTTGTGGCCAACTGACAAGTTCAGTGCCCACTTTGGGCAAGCTCATGCGGCCACGGTCAGAAGCCTGCTCGACATTGACGAAGGCTTGAAGGGCTTCAGGGGTCCAGGCGGGTGCTTGAGAGAAAGCTTGCATGGAGGCTTCGTCGATGCGTCCATGGAGGTAACCGTCGGCGGTCCAATCCGATCGGTCATAACGCTCGATGTCCAGCATGCCTCTGTCGTTGGTGTCCATCACCACGGGGCATCCATGGGTCTTTGCTGTGATCCGAAGTTGTGCCTTGATGGCCAAAGAATCGCATGCATCAATGACCACATCGCATCCATCGACGAAGGCTTGGACATTCTCTGCATGGATGCCATCGTCAAAAATCTCCAACGTCATGAAGGGATCAAATTCTGCGATGTGGCGCGCGGTGACCACCCATTTGGGCAATTCAAGCTCATGCAATCCACACCGAATCCGGTTCAAGTTGGACAGTTCAATCACATCGAAATCGGCCAACTTGAGCTTTCCACATCCACGTTCCATCGCCAAACAAATGGCCGCAGTCGAACCCACGCTGAGGCCCACGATGCCCACTGTCTTTTCCGAAAGTGTGGCGGTCTCCTCCTTTGTGATTTTCTCTCTGTTTCGGTTGGTCCGCACCTCCACAAAGGCATCTTCTGGAAGCAAACGCACCAACCTCCCCGTCCATGGATAATGCACCCAAACCCCGAATTGATCCCAGTCGTGCCCCATCATCAACTCAGCAAGTGTAGAGGCCAACAGCGACGGATCGTGCTTGGCGGGAGGGTGGTGACACACCGCCCATTCTGCGACTTGCGCATCGAGGGTATCGTACTCCTCCAGAATGGTCCCGGAGGACCTCAAAGTTTCCAGCCTGATGCGGTCAGACGCTTCGGAGAGGTGCAAAATTTCCGGCTTCCAGAGATGGGTTGAGGGCATATTGCAAAATCCCCCACAAGTGCGCGCATCTCAGGCCAAGCCGTTGGAGTTGTCAACAGCAGACCGAGGACGACGGATGAGAAAGGTTCACTTGCCGTAGTACACCTTCATGTGGCCGCGGGCCAAAGCATTGGCCCAATTTCGAAGGCCAACCATGGCCGATTCGGTCTCTGCACTGACCGCCTCCTTTTTCATCCGCAGCACCAACCAACCATACAGACCTACCATGAGTTGCTCCACCGGATGGGTCTGTTTGTCTGTTTTTTTGGAAAGGTCCTCGAGCATGGGGGCTGCGGCCTCGAAGGCTGACTGGTACGTCGCATCGGCCATCGTGCCCAAAAGCAATTCGTGGAGATGGGCCAACTCCATCATCGTCTCTTGAACGGTGGAGGCATGTCCATGCTCTGTGGCGTTCGAAGCACGAAGAGAGGTGGCCAAGTCCAGCATCCACTGGATCTCTGCCTGAGGGTCCGTCCCCTCCTGAATGGCCTGTTGCTCTGCCCAAGATTCGAGCACAGCAGGTTGGAATTGTGCCGCCCGAATCAGGTCCTCCATCTGCCAGCAATAGAGCACATGGTCGACGATGTGGGCCGATTTTTTTTGGGCAGCGATGGTCATTCTGAGTCGGAATTGCTGGCTTGGGGGGTGGCTGAATTGATGCGGTCCAAAACCTCCGAGGTGATGTCCCATGGCTCTTTGCCGTAAAGGACTCCCTCTCCACTCAAGCCCCAGTTCAAGATGAAATCGATGCCTTCTTCCTCTGCGTGGGCCTTCAAATTGCGACGCAATGCCTCGGCAAGGATCGACTTCATGTTTTGCTCTGCCACAAAAACGTCTTGCTCAGCTGCGCGTTGCATGGCCCGCAAGTCATCTTCCAATTCCATGATGCGTCGCTGGGCAATGTCAAGTTCTTCTGGCGTGGCGCTGCCTCCCTGCGCGTAGTCCAAGAGTTCTTGGGCCTCTTCTTGGAGGGGCGCAGCGTCTGCCTGCAAGCGCTCCTCCCTTGCGTCAATTTGAACTTCCAAATTCGCCTTCAAGGTTTGCACAAAGGCCATGCCTTCTTGAAGAGAATCGCCATGCACGAAGGCCACCACAGGACCGCCAGAACCCTCTGCTTGGTCCGCCAAGGTGGGTTCAGAACCCATCAGGAGCCACGTCAGCCAAACAAGCCAAATCGCAAAAATAGAGGCGACTGGGAGCAGCCATTTGGGGGAATTCGATGTCATGATGTGCTTTGAGATTGTTGAAGTTGGGCGCGCATGTCCACGAAGCGCATGAGCACTTCCTCTGCCATTCGTGCAGCTGCCGACTCCACCTCCGCAAGGGTGTGGTCGGACTCGGCAAACTTGAACGCTTGCTCAAATCGATCCAGCACAAACTGCAACCGGAACTGGCCGTTGTAGTTGTGCACTGTCACCCGCATGATCGGATGCGGAATGTGGGCCACCTCGCGCATGGCGGCGAAGATAAGAGGGGCAGGCGGGCCTACCTTTGAATTGGGTGAGAATCCCACTTGAATTGAACATTTTTCCGTCTCAGACGTCTTCTACCCATGCTTCGAGTCCTTCAGCGTCCTTTTTTTCAGCTTTTCCAAGCGTCAACCCTTTTGTTCTTCCTGACGATGGTGGCGACATCTTGGGGCCAAACAGGACCCCCATCTTCCCGCAAGGGTGGACCAGGAGCTGAACGTGGGCCCAAGCCCAAGCTCGTGACCTTGTTTGGGGTGGTGCAAGATGCCGAAACGCAAGAGGCACTTCCCTTTGCTTCGGTGGTGGTGGTCAGCGCAAGGGACAGCTCCGTCTTGGATGGCGTCTTAAGCTCGGAAGAGGGGGCCTTCCGCATGGAAAAAGTGGAGGTTGGACGTCTTTTGTTGGAAGTGCGTTTTCCAGGGTACCAAACCCAAAGCGTTGGACCGCGCATGTGCACTCCCAGGAATCCTGAATCCCTGAAGTGGGACGTGGGCACCCTCCAACTGGAGCCTGAGATCACCGCCTTGAACGAAGCCTTGGTGGTGGAACAGGCATCCGTCATGGAAATGCGTGTCGACAGGCGTGTCTTCCATGTGGGCAACGATTTGACGAGCCGAGGAGGCAACACCACTGAATTGCTCGAGAACATTCCCTCCGTCCAAGTGGACATCGACGGCAACATCACCCTCCGTGGATCTTCTGGGGTGCAGATTTTGATCGATGGTCGACCTTCTGGCCTCTCCGGTGGGGCAAGAGAGGCCTTTCTCGAGTCTTTGCCTGCAAGTGCTGTGGACCGTGTGGAGTTGATCACCAACCCTTCCGCCCGCTTCGACCCCGATGGGACCGCAGGGATTTTGAACATCGTCCTCAAGAAGAACCGATTGGAAGGGTTCAGTGGGCAGTTGCAGGCCACCTATGGGACCGGCGACAACCACGACGCCAACGCAAGCCTCAATTACCGAACTGCCAAATGGTCGCTGAGCAGCAACATGGGCTGGAATGACCGGCAGATGTTCATGCAAGGAGAAACCATGCGCACGCAATTCTGGTCGGAGGATTCCACTTCATCTTCCGATGTGCAGAGACCTGGCGATTCAGAACGAAGGAGTCTTTCGGGTTCCCTCAAAGCAGATTGGCGGCTGGAAAACAACCTCACCTTCTTTGCTGGCCTCAACGCCAACCAAGGCAGCCGCAACGGCTGGGATTCCACCTCGACGGCTGAATTTTGGATGGGTGGGGCGTTGGACGGTGTCACGACCGAAGTGCTTCGGAGCGAGCAGAGCAGTAACGATTCCCAAGGAGGAGATGCCTTCGTGGGCTTTGAAAAAAAATGGTCCGAGGACGGGGCCAAATGGACCGCCGATGTTCGGCGATCCTACAACATACGCCAGGGACAAAACAACTTCCTGGACAGTCCATTGACCAACGATGCAGTGGTGGAAGACGTCCTGACATTCAATGCGCAAGACAATCAAAACGTGCGTTGGTTGGCACAAACCGATGTGGAGCGGACCTGGGGAGAAAAAGGGAAATTCGAGGCAGGATTGAAAACCACTTGGAACCGGGACCAATCGGATTTCCAGTACACGGAATCGGACAGCAGTGTGCTGACCCAAGGCATCTATGTGCCTTGGGGACTTGACACGGTGGACTACACGTTCCTCTACGACGAACACATCCATGCGGGGTATGTGACAGCTGGCCAAACCTTTGGCATCCTGGGGGTTCAATTGGGCCTTCGTGCCGAACAGGCCTTCACCTCTGCCAGCCTTGACGGGGCAGGGTCGCAATCGGCAGTCCCCTTTGAAAACAACTACTTCAGCCTTTATCCCTCTGCCAATTTCTTTTTGGAAACCGATGGAGAAAACACCTTCAGTTTGAGTTACAGCCGCAGGGTCAATCGACCGCGGGGACGGGAATTGAATCCATACTTGGACATGTCAGACCCCCGGAACTTTCGTTCTGGCAACCCTTTCTTGCTGCCTGAATACACCAACAGTTACGAACTCGCCCATCAATGGAAGCGGCAGAGAACGAGTTGGACCACCGCGTTGTTTTTCAAGGACACACGCGACGTGATCAGGCGCTTTACCCTTGCGGACACGACCGATGGGGTGCTGTTGTCCACATTTCAAAACTTGGGCCGCCAGCACAACGAAGGGTTGGAAGTTTCTTGGATGACGCCCATGGGCAAAACGGGGCGACTCAATTGGACGACGAGTGCATACCGGATCGTCAACGACGGCAGCGAATTGGACTCTCCATTCAGCAGCGCTGGCTTCAGTTGGAACAGCCGCCTCTTTGCCTCTTGGGCTTGGGGCAAGGCTTGGAAATGCCAGGCCAACAGCTTTGTGCGGGGTGCTTCGGTCACGCCCCAAGGCCGATTCAATGGATTTGCCACACTCAACTTGGCGGTCAGCAGGGACCTGCCCAATGACAACTGGCAACTCACGGTTCAAGCCAAAGACATTTTCAACACCCGTCGGTGGTCGTACACCACAGAAACAACGGCCTTCACCCAAGACGTTTGGCGCCAAAGAGAAAGCAGAAACATTTACGTGACACTGCAATACAAATTTGGAAAGCTCGACGAGCGAGGGGGCAGAGGCGGCAGAGGCGGTTCAGGTGGGGAGGACTTCATGATGGACTGAGGGCTTCTTCGCAGGCTCCGTTTTCCATGACCTCTTCAGGGGTGGCTGTTTGGGCGCGCTTGCCCTGGCTCCCCATTTGGCAAGCCGATGAAGCCAAGGTGCGGTCATCCGTTGGTGCAGGACGAGGCGATGTGGCTCAGCGCCCAACGAAGACTTTACATCCAAGGCTGTCCGCCCAAGGTTCACCGACGCACATCCTCGTTCAATGCCCCAACGAATGAACTCCAAAAGCATCCTTTGGTACAGGGCATGGGTTTTGTTGTGGTCTCCATCAAAACCCACAAAAAAGGCCTCCACCTCATGCCCATTGGTCATGCCGCAATGGAAGCCAATGCACGCTCCATCCAAATGCGCTTCCCAAACCTGGAAGTCCTCCTTCAATTCCTCCTTCAAGAGCACCAAATCGTCGGGCATCAAGCTGCCCAATCGAAAGGACGTTCGGTCATACACTGCCTGATACAAACGGTACAGTTGAGGCAGATTGTCCTGAATTTCCGTCGCTGAAAGCCTTTCAAAAGCCAACGGAGCAGACAATGCTTCAATGCGCTTCACCTTGGTGCGCGCCTTGGTGCGAAGCGCACCCTTGTACTGTTCAAAGCTCGAAAATCCCTCGAGCGGCACCTTCATGATGGGGTCAAATTCCAAATCGGTCCAATGAGGGTTCCAACTTGAGGCCCCGGCAAGGCGTTGGCCATCTCCCCAAGGTGCGAGGACATATTGGTCTTTGACCAACCATGCTCTGGGGGCTTTCTCATGTGAGGAACCCAACAAGCCCGGCATTTGGAACAGCTGCTCCAAGCATTGGTGTGCATCCACCTCTGGCAAGAAGCGATGTCCGTGTGGCCCACTCGCAAGCGGCGTTCCCACCACACGCACCTTGAATTGAAGTCCTCCTTTGCGGTGCAGCCAACGCTTGACCCTTTGAAACGCACCCGTCCCCTCCAGATGTTGGTCGACTCCCTGGCTCATGGCCATGCTGTCTTCGCACACCGCGATGCCGACCACATGATCATCCCCGTTGAGCCACATGGCGGCGCGAACTGCCCTGTCAGGACTTCGCAAGACCGCACGAATGGCTCTGCTGCTCAGGTGGATGCTGGGCTCCTTCTGCAGCATGCCATCCCAGGCTTGCCACCGCTCCTCCTCAAAATGTCCGGCCTGTTCCGCCGTGACCATCCGTGTCTTCATCATCTTAAGCGAAAACCAATCCGGTCGCTCAATGTTCAAGTTTGGTGCCGACTTCACGGCGGCCAAAAAACACAGCCAAGCCCAACCACAGCATCCACAACGCCGATCCAGCATGGCTCAACAGCCTCGCTGTCCCCCATCCTTGAGGCTCAAAGTGAAGGGCCACCTCATGTTCGCCCGAAGGCACTTTCAAGCCCTGCAGGATGTAATTGACCCGCACCAACTCAGCAGGCACCCCGTCCACTGTGGCGGACCACCCCAGAGGGTAATGCACCTCGCTCAGCACAAGCAGACCTCCACGCTCAGACTTCACCTCATAGCGCGACCCCTCTGGGTGGTATGCCAACAGCTTGGCACTGCAGATTCCAGGGTCGCCCAAGTCGCCCAAGGCCTCGCGGAAGGTGGAATGCACCAAGGCTTTGTCGGCAGGGTCGATCTGGGAGATTCCATTCAGTTCTTCTTCTGGACCCGTGACCCATTGCACCTCCTTCACCCACCAAGCAGGCCCCAGCCCTCCTTGGAATGGCAGGGGTTGTTGCGCCCCAGGCACCATCAAGTAGCGCACGTTCATCATGGCACATCCCGGTGCCATGTCTGCACCCAACTGGTATTGCCCCGCCTGGATGTTCTGAATCATCGTGGCGCGCTCAGGCGTCAACACGCGTTCAATGAAATCCTGATAGCGACGAAGCTTGGCCCCATGGTAACCTCCCACAGATTTGTGGAAGTAGGAGGTCCTCGCGTCGTTGAATGGATTGGCCAACTCCATCACCCGGTAATGCGAATTGGCTTGAAGCACCTCAAAGGCCGCCGCATCCTTGGCCTTTGCAAATCGACGCGTCAAGCGTGTGCCCAATTTGTCCTCCCAGCGTCCCTCTGCAGCGCGAACCTGCTCGTCATAGCCCTCCACAAACTGGGATTCTTGGGCGAGAATCGCACGGTCGGCAGGGCTCGCTTCAAATGGGAAACGTGCCGCCATCACGGGTTCAAAATTGTCCTCTCCCAGGTACCTGCGGTCGATGGAAACCATGTCCATGGCCACCAAAGCTGCCGTGCCCAACACCACCCACCTCGCCTCAAGCCAGGACTTGACCAAGGCCAACAACGCCAGCAGGGCAAGGGCAGACAAGCCCATGGCGCGCAAAACATCAGCCCGAAAAAGCTCGATCCTCAAGCCAACTGCCCGGTTCCCCATTTGTTCCATGGCCATGTCCGGCCGAAGGGAACTCTTGAAATCAAACCAAAATTGAGGTGCAACGTAAAAAAGCACCATCAAGAGGACAGAAGCTCCTCCTCCAAAAGCCCAGCGCTTCCATTGCTTTTGCGCCTTTGATTGACTCGCTTCGTGCAATGCCATTGCCGCACCAAGTGGCACCACCAACTGCACGAGCACCAGCATCATTTTGGTGTCGCGGAACTTGTCAAACAGAGGAAGGTGGTCGAGGAACACATCGGTCAATCCACTCGCATCACGCCAAGAGAGCACAACCGCCAGAAGCGACACCAAAAGTGTGGGGAACCGCATCCAGTGGCTGCCCACCAACCACCATGCAAGGCACAAGGCGAAGGCCAACGCCCCAAAGTAAAAGGCCCCACCACTGAACCTTTGTTCCCCCCAATACAAGGGATTGTTTCCTCCCTTCACATTGGGAATGGCAAGGCTCCAAAATTCACCTCGGGACATGCTGTATTCCAAAATGTAGTCCCTTGACAATCCTCCCGCCCCCTCGCTTGAGCCCTCGTTGTCAGACGGGAGAACCGCATCCCCACGTGTGGTGAAGGCCGCGTATTGCTCTGTGAGCGACAACTGTCCAGTCTGCGGAATCGCTGCCAACAAGCCCCCCACCATCAACAATCCTGTCGCCTTTGCCACCGTTGCCAAGGTCCCCTTCAAGGCCGCGTGGATCCAAGCAGCCACAGCGACCGCCACCAAGATGAACAGCAAGTAATACGTCATCTGGACGTGGTTGGCACTGAGGTGCAATGCCGCAAACAGTGCGGCCACTCCAGCACCTCGCCAGGGTTTGCCTCTGAAAGCCAGCAAGGTTCCAGCAAGAACTCCTGGCATGGTGGCGATGGCTCGGACTTTCGTCGCATGGCCAGCCGCCAAGTAAAGGACATTCAACGAAGACAAACCAAACCCCAACCCTAGAACCAAAGCCATCCAAGGCGACAGCCCCAAACACAAACCCAAGATGTACGCCGACAACATGGCGACAAAGAGGGTGGCCACTTCCATGGGCATGGCCGCGCGGATGGATTTCCAAACCAACTTGGGTGCTGTGTTCAAGCCCGACCCTGTGATCTGAATCGTGGGCATTCCGCCAAACATCGCATCCGTCCAATGCGGCACCTCTCCGTCCTTCGCCTGGATATCCCGGGACTCTTTGGACATCCCGATGTTGTTTTGAATGTCCCCTTGACGGAGGCGTTTGTCCTCGAGCATGGCCGGCGCCATCAAGAAAGCAGACACCAAAAACATCGCCAAAACCGCCACGGCGTGCGGCAACAAAGACGGCAAGAGAGAACGCAAGGAATCGGTGGTCGTCATAAGGGGCAAGTTACTGAGAGAGCGAGGCGATTGGGGTCAATCCTTCAACTCTTCAAAATCAACGTATTCCCCTTCTTTGGAATCGTCGGGGTTGACTTGGGAGCTTCCTCCCTTTGAGGAGGAAGGAGAGGATGGTGGTCGTTGGCCACCAAATTGGCGCGAACGCCCCCCCACCGTCCGATCCAACCAACGCCAGATGAACCACACCGCAATGATGTACGCAAAGGTTCGTAGCAAGCCCAACAACATCTGTTCTGGTTATTTGCTCAGGTACAAATTGCGCTCACTGTACACCTTCCTGAAAAACGGATCGCGCAGGTTGGGGATGAAGCGGATGGCTTCGCCTGTCGACTTCATCTCTGGGCCCAATTCTTTGTTGACATTGGGGAATTTCTCGTAGCTGAACACCGGAATTTTGACGGCATATCCGTCCATGTGTGGGTTGTGAGGCAAATCCTTCAATTTGGCTTCGCCAAGCATGACTTTGGCCGCATGGTTCACGTAAGGCTCTCCATAGCTCTTCGCGATGAAGGGCACGGTGCGGGAGGCCCTTGGGTTCGCCTCAATGATGAAGACGGTGTCGTCCTTGACCGCAAATTGGATGTTGAGGAGGCCCACCGTTTGGAGGGCCAGCGCAATGCGCTTGGTGTAATCCTCAATTTGCTGGATGACCAAATCCCCGAGGTTGTACGGAGGCAAAACAGCATAACTGTCGCCCGAATGGATCCCTGCTGGCTCGATGTGTTGCATGATGCCCACGATGCGCACCTCATCCCCATCACAAATGGCGTCGGCCTCGCATTCGATGGCCCCGTCCAAAAAGTGATCGAGCAAAATCTTGTTGCCGGGCATGTCCCTCAGAATCTCCACCACGTGGTGCTCCAGGTCTTCTTCGTTGATGACGATTTTCATGCGTTGTCCTCCCAAAACGTAAGATGGACGCACCAAAAGAGGGAAGCCCAAATCGCGGCTGAGTTCCACAGCTTGATCTGCGCTTTCCACCACGCCAAACTTGGGGTACGGAATGCTCTCTTTTTTCAGCAGTGAACTGAAGCTACCGCGGTCCTCGGCCAGATCGAGCGCCTTGTACGACGTGCCCATGATGGGGATGCCATAACGCTCCAATTTTTCCGCAAGCTTCAAGGCCGTTTGACCCCCCAATTGCACGATGACACCTTCCGGCTTTTCGTGCAAAATGATGTCGTAGATGTGCTCCCAAAAGACGGGCTCGAAATACAGCTTGTCCGCCGTGTCAAAATCGGTGGACACCGTCTCCGGGTTGCAGTTGATCATGATGGTTTCGTAACCACACTCTTTCGCCGCCAGCACCCCGTGCACACAGCAATAGTCAAATTCGATGCCCTGTCCAATGCGGTTGGGGCCGCTGCCCAACACCACAATTTTCTTTTTGTCCGAAACGACGCTCTCGTTGGCCGCTTCCTCAAAGGTGCTGTAGTAGTAAGGAGTCAAGGCCGGGAATTCGGCCGCGCAGGTGTCGACCAACTTGTACACCCTCGTGATGCCTTCCGCATGCCGACGGGTGTGCACCTCAGACTCGAGACAAGACAAAATGTGTGCAATTTGACGGTCGGCATATCCCTTGCGCTTGGCTTCCCTGAGCATCGGCACGGAGACGGTGTCAATGGTGAAGGTGGAAAGCTCTCTTTCAAACAGCACCAGCTCCTCGATTTGTCTCAAGAACCAAGGATCGATTTTGGTGGCCTCGAAGATGCTTCGGAAAGGAATGCCCAGTTTGAAGGCATCGTATACGTGGAACAAACGGTTCCAGCTGGCATTCCGCAGGCTGTGCATGATGGCGTCTTGGTCCCGCAATTCGCGGCCATCGGCGCCCAATCCATTCCGCTTCAACTCGAGGGACTGGCATGCCTTCTGCAGTGCTTCTTGGAACGATCGGCCGATGGCCATGACCTCACCTACGGCCTTCATTTGGAGGCCCAACACATCGTCACACCCCGGGAATTTGTCAAAGTTCCAACGTGGGATTTTCACCACAACGTAGTCCAGCGTGGGCTCAAACATCGCCGAAGTGTTCCCAGTGATTTGGTTTTTGAGCTCGTCCAAGTGGTAACCAATGGCCAACTTCGCCGCAATCTTGGCAATCGGGTAACCCGTGGCTTTGGAGGCCAAGGCCGACGACCTCGAAACCCGCGGGTTGATTTCAATGGCAATGATGTCCTCATTTTCATCCGGTGACACGGCAAATTGGACATTGCATCCCCCCGCAAAATCGCCAATGCTGCGCATCATCTTGATGGCCATGTCGCGCATGCGCTGGAAGGTGCTGTCGCTCAGGGTCATGGCTGGTGCCACGGTGATGCTGTCGCCCGTATGGATGCCCATCGGATCAAAGTTCTCAATCGAACACACGATGGTGACATTGTCATTGGCGTCCCGAAGGAGCTCAAGCTCGAATTCTTTCCAACCCAGGAGGGCCTTGTCGATCATGACCTCGTGGATGGGACTCAAATGAAGCCCGCGTGTCAACTTCTCCTCGAAGGAATCTTTGTCGTACACCACAGCTGCACCAGCCCCACCCAAAGTGTAGGACGCCCGGATGCACAAGGGGTACCCAAACTCCTGGGCGACTTCTTTCCCCTCTAAGAAACTCTTGGCCGTGGTTTGAGGCGCCATGGGGATGTCAATCTCCCCCATAAGCTGACGGAATGCCTCGCGGTTCTCCGTGATTTCAATGGCCTTGGTGTCGACCCCAATCATGCGCACTCCATGTTCTTCCCAAATCCCCATCTCCTCGCATTGGATGGCGAGGTTCAATCCCGTTTGCCCCCCCATGGTAGGCAACACCGCATCAATGTCATGCTTCTCGAGGATTTTGACAATCGACTCTGGCTCCAAGGGCTCCAGGTACACGTTGTCGGCCACCACCGGATCGGTCATGATGGTCGCAGGATTGCTGTTGATGAGCGTGACTTCGATGCCCTCTTCCCGAAGGCTTCTGGAAGCTTGGCTTCCCGAATAGTCGAATTCACAGGCTTGTCCAATGACAATCGGTCCGCTTCCAATGATGAGGACCGATTTGATGCTGTTGTCTTTGGGCATTTTTTTTTTATCCGAGCACCTTTTTTCTTTTCAGAACGAAGGCATTCGGGCAGGGAAAGGAAGACCAAACAATGTGGGTCGGCACAAAATTACTCGATGGCTTGCCTTCCACACCCACACGTGTACCTTGTCGTTTTCCACAAAAAACCCACGAAACGAACTTTGAAGCATGAAGACCGTTTGGCAACACGACCAATGGACCTGGAATGGATGGTGGCATGTCCCCGATGGACCGATTGAAGAGGTTGTGATTGCCTTCCATGGATTTGGCCGAGGCGTCGAGGAAATGTTGGCCTTTTTGCCTTTGTTCAATGCGCAAACAGCCATGCTTTCGGTGGGGCTTTGCCACCACAATGGCAGCACGCCTCCCCCCGATGGGGCCCAGACCTCCCCGTTGTCTCCCAAGGTCTTTCAACAGGCCTTGGCGGCATGGACCGCCGAGTTGCTCCCCAACGGGCATCCGCGGATTCCCCAAACCATGCTTGGCTACTCCTTGGGCGGTCGCATCGCCATGGCCCTTTTTGAAAATGCGCCAGAGCGTTGGGTCCGCTTGGTGCTTCTCGCCCCCGACGGATTCAAGAAAAACCCCATGTACCGGTTTGCTGTGGAAACGGCAATCGGAAGGTGGACCTGGCGATGGTGCGACCGGCATGCCGACTTCGTCCAATCTGTCATCCGCGCATGCCGTCGATGGCGAATCCTCCCCGAGCATTTGGCCCATTTTGCGTTGCACCACACCCAGGACGAGACCATGCGGAAATTGGTCAGCAACACGTGGTTCACCCATCAACACTTCTGGCCTTCGCGGAAAAAGTCAAGCTTGGCCTGGCAGCAAGCTGAAGGGCGCGGGGTGGTTGTGGACATCGTGTTTGGCCTAAGAGATGCCATCATTCCATGGTCTTGGAGCAAGGCTTGGAGGACCCCATCCATGGGCCATGTCCACTTCCTCACCGTGGATGCTGGCCATGTCATGAGGCATCCGGAGACGGTGGATGACATCAAGGAGGCTATCTTGGTCGCCCATGGTTGATTCTACTTCATGGCTGGAAGGCCTCTTTGACGACATGCACGCAGGCAACAGGAGGCTGGCCATCCTCATTGATCCTGAAGACATGCCCCCAAAGCCGCAATGGCTCGACCTCCTCGGAAGGGTGGCCCTCAGCGACGCCACGGACGTTTTGGTGGGTGGCAGTTTGGTCACCAACGATGTGACGGCGCTCGTGGTGGAAGATTTGAAAAAGGCATTGCCACAACCTGTGGTCTTGTTTCCAGGATCACCCCATCAAGTGGTGGAAAAGGCCGACGCCCTTCTTTTTTTGAGTTTGATCTCGGGCCGAAATGCTGACCTTTTGATTGGCCGCCATGTCGAAGCCGCACCAAGAATTGCCCGCATGGACCTCGAAACGGTGCCCACTGGCTACATGCTCATCGGGGATCCTCCTTTGACCGCAGCCGCCTACATGTCGCACTCGCTCCCACTGCCCTTGGACAAGCCAGAATTGGCTGTGGCCACGGCTCAAGCTGGGGTGATGCTGGGACTGCAATGCCTGTACCTCGATGCAGGAAGTGGTGCCGGCAACCCGATTCCTGCCCGGACGATTGAGGCCATTCGGACGTCCGTTGACGTGCCTCTGGTCGTAGGCGGTGGACTCTCCACCCAAGACGATCTGAACCGCGCATGGGACGCTGGCGCGACCTGTTGCGTGATGGGCACGGCCATCGAACGTCACCCAAGACTCCTGCAATCCCTCAGGGTTCAGGGTCAGAAATCAACCGCGAGGGTCACAAACCCGTGACGTCCCGCTTGCGGGTAGACGTAATTGTTGATCCGCTGTTGCTCTACACCACCAAAATATGTTGTGTATGTCCACCCCGTGGCGCTGTACAAAGCATCGAGAAGATTGTTCCCGAAGATGGACAGAGTCAAGTCATGACCTGATTCCATTGTTCTTTTTGCCCGAAGTACAGCGTCAAGTGTGGTGAAAGCTGTCAGAGCTCGGTTATGGTCAGAGGTATTGTCCAAAAACTGCTGCCCCACATGCTTTGCAATCAAGCTCAAGGACATTCCCCCCAGACGGCTTTCCGCAGGAGCCTCCAAAACGACGATCCCCATTCCAACTGCATTTGGTGAAAGAGCCAGATCGGTGTTTTCATGGGAAATCACATATGTCTTGTCGTAATCAAGACCATCGTAGATAACCTCTTGAAAATTCGCAACCTTGTTTCGAGAAAGGGTGAGGTTCCCTTCCAAGCGCACAACTGGTGTTGCTTGAAAGCCCATTTCCAATTCAATGCCACGGCGATAGCTGTCTTCCACATTCAAACGAACAGGATTTCCCACGTCGTTTAGAAGCCCCGTACTGGCGAGCTGATCCTTGTATTGCATGTTGTAAACCGTGGCGCCAAATGCCCAATTCTCATGTCGAATCTTGGTCCCTGCCTCCAAATCCACCAGGCGTTCCGGACGCAGCGGGGTGTCTTGTGGAGAGTCCAAGTAATCGGAACGTGCCGGCTCGCGGTGGGCAACTGCCACAGACATGAAGGCCCGCAATGCGTCGGAAGGATTCCAATTCAAACCAACCTTAGGGTTGAAAAAGGTGAGGGTGTCTTTGATGAAAATCTCGCTGTAGTCGTTGTCACGTCCAGTGGTTTCATAATTGACGTGTCGCAACTGGGCCTCCCCATGCCAACGAAGGCTGCTCAATTCTCCAGACCACTTTCCAAATCCACTGACGTCAATCTTCTTCCCCTCGCTGCGATAATACTGCTCGTTGGGCTCAACTCCGGCGGACATGTCCACCCAAATGACGCGGCCAAAGTGATCACCCTTATATGAAGAGGCAGACACACCATACACTTGCTCAAACATCCCTTTTCTCTTGGACGCCGTCCAAGATGTCCCGATCAGCGTGTTGTCGAGCCACCTTCGACGCACCAAATCTGTCGTGAAGGTGGTGTCTGTGCCCAAAACGACTGGGGCGAATCCATAATCGTCCAAGTCATCGCCTTGACGGAACTGCTCGTAAAACCCCGCACCAGCTGTACCGTAGAACACACCCCCAAGTGCCCAATTGCCCCAGGCTTGGTCAAGATGAGCCTGAAAGTGATCCTGACGGTAGTCATCCACCTCGTTCTCGTATCGATAAAAGTTGTGCTGCGCCCGACGCGCTACGAGGTCATTCAAGGCCACAGTGTCCACAATTGGAGTCCAATCCTCTTCGTAGCCCATGGTGTACTCATAGCTAGGAGCAACAACAGAATCACCCATCACCCAGGCAATCACCTCCTGGTCTGTGGCATCGGGGTCGGTTGCGATTTGGGGCACCCCATGCCATGCTTGGTAGGTGCGCTCGTGACCCAACGTGCTGGTCAAGGAAAGACGTCCTGTCTCCCAGCGTTTCGTCAACCGACCGTACACCGAACTCAAATCACTCGACGCCCTGTCCATGTACCCGTCCGATTCGATCCGAGAAGCGCGCCCCTCGAAGGACCATCCACCGTCCAACATGCCCGTGTTCCATGCCAAAGTTCGACGCTGGGTCCCAAAAGATCCACCGCCAAGAACCGCGCGAATGCCCGATTGGGCCAACGTCCCCAAGGTATTGACAGAGACGGTGGCACCAAATGCCGCCGGACCGTTGGTGCTTGTTCCAACACCGCGCTGGATCTGCATCCCGGTCATGCTGCTCCCCAAGTCGGGAAGGTCCACCCAAAAGACCCCTTGAGATTCGGCGTCATTCAATGGAACCCCGTTGATGGTGACATTGATACGGCTTTGGTCCACGCCTCGAATGCGAAGCGCAGTGTACCCCACCCCGTGGCCTGCGTCTGACGTGACCACGGCCGATGGCGTCAACCGAAGAAGAAAAGGCACATCTTGCGCTGCATCTTGCTTTTGGATGTCCTCCACGGCAAGGTTGGTGACCGCAAAAGGATCGTCTTTGCCGGCTTGAACAGATGCCACAGTGGCCGTGGGAACCTCCAAGGTGTCCAAATCAAGCTGACCATGCAACCACATGGTGGGTGCCAAACAAGCAAGCGCAACCGAAGCCAAACGGGCGCCAAAACGGAAGAAAGGGAAGGGTGTCATCGAAATAGAGTTTACGTATTGCGTGACACAGGAGATCCATGGACCTCAAGTTCAACCCGCCAGGCGGATCAGTCGCTTCCTTCCCGGCATGACCCGGGCAGGTTCGGAGGGTATCATCTCAGCCATAGGGCACCCCTGCGTCGGGGCAAATGTAAGTACCTTCGGGGACCTGTGATGCAACCCTCTGCACCAACTTCTGAAGAACAACGCACGGCCGTTCAAGCGGCCGGTGCTGCAGCGCGCATTTTGTTGGGTTCATTGCCCAAAAGCGATGCCGACCTTCACATCCAAGAAAAGGAAGACGGCTCCCTGGTCAGCCAAGCGGACTTGGCCTCACAAGAAGTCATCCAGAGCATCCTTGCCCCCCTCGGCCTCCCCATTCTCAGTGAAGAAGCCGCGGCCCCTGACCATGCGTCTCGAAAGGACTGGCAGCGGTTTTGGCTCGTCGACCCATTGGACGGCACCGAATCGTTTTTGCGCAACCGATCTGGATTCGCCGTCAACATTGCCCTTTGCGATGGGACAGGCCCCATTTTTGGGGTGGTGGCGGACCCTTTGGCCAACCGGATGTACCTCGGAGGCATTGGCATGCCAGTCCAAATGGCCCCCCTTGATGGTGCCATGGTACGCCAAATCCATCCGGCACCCATCCAGCGGCCCTACCGCCTTGTCACCTCATGGATGGAGGACGCCAAACTCCCAGATCTCGTCCCGCCTCACATCGATCCCCGTGACGTGCTTGCCCGTCCCATCAGTGGGGCACTGAAGTTTTGTTTGATTGCCACCGGCGACGCTGAAATTCATGCCCGGACAGGACCTTACATGGAGTGGGATTGCGCGGCAGGAGATGCCATTTTGAGAGGGGTAGGCATTGATGTTCTGGACCTCAATGGGGAGCGCCTTGTGTACAATTCGCCCGCCCTGCGGGTGCACGGACTTCGTTGTTCAAGGGTGTGAAAACCGCTGCCTTTGGCCTCAGCGGTACAGCGCGTCGCGGTAGGGGCCACCGTCGAATTCAGCCAGCATTTCCAAGTAGTTCCTGTGGCGACTCTTGGCCACGACGCCCTGCTCTACGGCTTGATGTACAGCGCATCCCGGCTCCTTGTCGTGCACGCAGTTGTGGAACTTGCACGAAGGCAACAAGGCAAAAAATTCTGGAAAGTGGTGGTGAAGGCTGTCGCGTTCAAGGGTCACCAACCCAAACCCCTTGATGCCTGGGGTGTCGACCAAAAATCCGCCCAACGCAAGGGGGTGCATCTCTGCGAAGGTGGTGGTGTGCCTCCCTTTGTTGTGGGCGTCACTGACCTCGGCTGTTTTGATGTTCAGTCCTGGAATGAGTCGGTTGACCAAGGTGCTTTTCCCCACCCCAGAATGGCCCGACAAGACATGGATGCCTTGGGCCAATGCCTCGGCCAGAGCGTCGATTCCCTCGCCTGATTTGGCACTGACTTCGAGCCATTCGTACCCAATGGACTTGTACGTCTTGGACAGTGTGTCCGCGACTTGACGCTCCTCTGCATCCAGCACATCCACCTTGTTGAGCACCACTGTGGTGGGAATGCCATAGGCTTCTGCCGTGACCAAAAACCGGTCCATGAACCCCGTGCTCGTTCGCGGCGACGCCACAGTCACCACCAAAAAAGCCCTGTCCAAATTGGCCGCCACGACATGGCTTTCATGGGACAGGTTCACCGATTTCCTGACGATGCAGTTCTTTCGGTCGTGGATGTTTCGGATGACACCGGTTCCATCTTCTTCCTCCTCCCATTCCACTCGGTCCCCCACAGCCACCGGATTGGTGGACCGCAATCCCTTCAAACGAAGTTTTCCGGCGGGCCTGCAAGCCACCGTGTTGCCCTCATCGTCTTGCACATCGTACCATGACCCCGTGGTTCTCAGCACCAAACCTTGCTTCATGTCAGGAAGTCAAGGCTTTGAACTGGGCCTCCAAGCCGCCTTCCGCAGCTGAAATTTCCTCAAGGGGGGCGTCGGCAACAATTTCACCTTGACGGATGAGCACCACACGGTCGCACATGGCCTCCACCTCTTGCATGATGTGAGTGCTCAAAACCACCGTCCGGTCTTTGCCGAGGGAACGGATCAAGGCCCGAATGTCCACCAATTGGTTGGGGTCCAAACCCGAAGTTGGTTCGTCGAGAATCAACACTTCAGGGTTGTGGATCAAGGCTTGGGCAAGCCCCACACGCTGACGAAATCCTTTGCTCAATTGACCGATGGTCTTGTGCACTTCTGGGAGCAATCCCACTTCCTCAAGAACCGCCTCCACGCGCTCCATCTTTTGGTCCATGCCATGCACCCCCGCCACGAAGGTCAAGTATTCTCGCACGTACATCTCTTCGTGCAATGGGTTGTGCTCGGGCAAATACCCGACACGACGCTTGGTCTCCAAGGCCTCGTCTGCAACATTGAAGGAGCATACTTCCACGTGGCCTGAGGTCGCGGGAAGGTAGCCCGTGATGAGTCGCATCAACGTCGATTTCCCCGCGCCGTTGGGGCCTAGAAGACCCACCACTTCGCCTCGACCAATGCGCAGGCTCACGCCCTTCAATGCAAATTGATCCCCAAAGCGCTTTTCCACTTGTTCCACAACGATCGACATGGCGCGAAGTTACCGCCTAACCATTGAGAATGCAGGCACGAAAAAACCGCACGCGGAAGGCGTGCGGTTTCTTGAAGTTTTCTTTGCCCGCGAAGGGTCACATCATGCCGCCCATGCCGCCGCCCATTGGAGGTGCGGGCATGGCGGGAGTTTCCTCAGGAATGTCAGTGATGACGCACTCGGTGGTCAACATCATGCCCGAGATGGACACGGCATTCTCCAAGGCCACCCGCGTGACTTTGGTGGGGTCAATGACCCCTGCTTCGAACAAGTTCTCGTACACCTCGGTCCGGGCGTTGTACCCAAAATCACCTTCGCCGCCGACAACTTTGTTGACGACAACCGCACCTTCGCCACCAGCATTGGCAACGATTTGGCGCAATGGCTCTTCGATGGCACGCAGCACGATTTTGACACCGGTCGTTTCATCGGCGTTTTCTCCTTCCAATTCTGAAAGTTTGGAAGCCACTCGAATATAGGCTGTGCCTCCTCCGGGAACGATGCCTTCCTCGACCGCCGCCCGGGTGGCATGCAATGCATCGTCCACACGGTCCTTCTTTTCCTTCATCTCGACTTCAGTGGCAGCCCCCACGTACAAAACGGCCACACCTCCCGCCAACTTGGCGAGACGCTCCTGCAACTTTTCACGGTCGTAATCGGAGGTGGTGGTTTCAATTTGGGCCTTGATTTGACCCACACGGGATGCAATGGTCGCCTTGTCGCCAGCACCGTTGACCACCGTCGTGTTGTCCTTGTCAATGGTGATCTTCTCGGCGGTGCCCAAATCGGCAATGGTGGTGTTCTCCAACTTCAGGCCCGTCTCCTCAGAGATGACTTGTCCTCCTGTGAGAATCGCAATGTCCTGAAGCATGGCCTTGCGTCGGTCCCCAAAACCAGGGGCCTTCACAGCAGCTACCTTCAAAGCTCCGCGGATTTTGTTCACGACCAAGGTGGCCAAGGCTTCTCCGTCCACGTCTTCTGCAATGATCAAAAGCGGACGTCCGCCTTGGGCAGTTTGTTCCAACACAGGCAACAAGTCCTTCATGTTGGAGATTTTCTTGTCGTAAATCAAGATGAATGGGTTTTCCAACTCAGCCTCCATCTTGTCGGGGTTCGTCACGAAGTATGGCGACAAGTACCCGCGGTCAAACTGCATGCCTTCGACCGTTTTCACCTCTGTCTCTGTGCCTTTGGCCTCTTCAACAGTGATGACTCCTTCGTTGCCCACCACCTTCATGGCCTCGGCTATCAAGGTGCCAATGGTCTTGTCGTTGTTGGCAGAAATGGTGCCCACCTGCTCGATTTTGCTGTTGTCGTCCCCTACCTCGCGGCTGATCTCGCGAAGGCCTTGCACAATGGCTTCTGCAGCCTTGTCCATGCCGCGCTTCAAGTCCATAGGGTTGGCGCCAGCGGCCACGTTGCGAAGGCCTTCACTGACAAGGGCTTGGGCAAGCACCGTCGCAGTCGTGGTGCCGTCGCCGGCAACATCGGCTGTCTTGGAAGCCACTTCCTTGACCATTTGGGCCCCCATGTTTTCCACCGGATGCTCGAGTTCGATTTCTTTGGCCACGGACACACCGTCCTTGGTCACGGCAGGAGCGCCGAATTTTTTGTCGATGACAACGTTCCGGCCTTTGGGGCCGAGGGTCACCTTCACTGCATTTGCAAGTGCGTCCACACCAGCCTTCAAATTGGCCCGTGCTTCGCTGTCAAATTGGATGTCTTTTGCCATGGTTAATGGAGTTCAATGGTTGGTTCAGTAGGTTAGAGAATGGCCAAAATGTCGGACTCACGCATGATCATGTAATCCTTGCCTTCCAGCTGGAGTTCGGTGCCGGAATACTTGCCATAGAGAACGGTATCTCCTACGGTTACTGTGGTGGGGTCGTCCTTTTTTCCGGGACCGACGGCCACCACATGGCCACGTTGTGGCTTTTCCTTGGCCGAATCTGGGATGATGATGCCACTGGCGGTGGTCTCTTCTGCGGCTGCTGGCTCCACGAGCACTCGGTCAGCCAGGGGTCGAATGTTGACAGACATGAATCAGGTTGTTGTTTGTTGTTGCGATTGAGTGTGCCTTGGCACATGACGCTACTGGCGATTTTCGTGCCAAAGGGGCCCACGGGGTGCATCCGTGTCACCTGTGTCAGGTTGTGAAAAAAAAGCACGACACCCTGTCAGCGCGGCTGACAGGGTGTCGTTGCAAAGACCCAACGAAGTCGAGTCTTGTGGTGGAATGGAATTACTCTGTGGCTTCCACTGGAGCGGCAGGAGTCGGAGCAAAGCTCTCGTCCACGCCCACCTCCAAAGAGCCGTTGCCTGCAAAGCTGCCCACCAAGATGCAGAGGACAAACAAAGCCACGGCCAAGAACCATGTGGATTTTTCCAGGAAATTGGTGGTGCGCTGGACCCCTCCGATTTGGCTTGCGCCTTGGAATCCAGTGGCGAGACCGCCTCCTTTGGGGTTTTGGACCAAAATCACCGCCCCCAAGAGGAAGCAGACAATCAAGATAACGACGGTCAGAAATACGATCATGTTCAGTGGTTCAAGAGTTTCTCAGCTTTTTCAACTGGGCCGCAAAATAAACACTTTTTGCCGGGTATTTCAAAGCCAAGAGCTTGTAAGCCTTTCTTGCCCGAGACATTTGGCCCTGTTGGGCATACAATTTGGCCATGGTTTCTGTGACCAAACTGGGGTCTTCCACCAAGCCTCTTTGTGCCCATTCCTCCGTGCTTTCAGACGCATCTCGGATGGGTCCAATCTTGACTTCGCCCTTCGCCAAGAAGGCATCGATCAAGGCTGCTGCGCCTTTTTCCACTTCTGCAGAGGATTCGAATCCGGTTTCCTTCGCGCGTTGTTTCAACCATTGGCCAAACAGAGACGTCGGGGCCGCTGCACCCGTGATGGGAGGCACCAAGGGAGCGGCGGATGGCGACGTTGCGTCGACTTCACTGGCGGGAGACGCCTCCTTGGTTTCCCAGGAAGTGACTTCCTCCTCAATCACCGAAGAGATGGCCGCAACCATGGCCTCTCGGACCCCTGGCGCCTCTTCACCCGCAGCATCCGCCGATGGCGCATCTTCCTTCGCCTCTTGGAGGTTCTCAAGCTCCTCCTTGTGTTCTGAAGGATGGGAACGGTCGTGCCATACCATCGCCACAACGTCCTCTTCAGAGACTTCCGGCAAGGCAAGCACCTCGGCATGCACTTCCCTGGCCATTTCCACAAGTTCAGGCCCCATCATGTAGGCAAACAAGGCCTTTCTCGATGGAACATGTGCCCCTGCTGCAAGCAAATCATCCCTTCTTTCGAGATGCTCTGCGCGGTCGGATGCTTTGGCGAGCAACATGCGCAAGGGTCCGCTGAATGGGTAGCGGGCCACCAACGCACGCAATTCCTCTACGTCGTCGGACGAAGGCCCCTGTTCCAACCAAGAAAGAAATTGGGTTTGATTCATGACTTGGGCCTCACCAATTGCCAAGGGTGGCGTTGAAAATGTCCTGTGAGAGCAGTTCCCCCAATTCCTCAACGATGGCTTCCTCTTGAGAAAAAACGTCCTGATCGCTCGGGACGTCCACGTAACGGTTGAACGTTCGTTCCATGGCAAGTGCAGGGTCCAAGGTGTTGACGTAATTCAAGACCAAACCCACGGAAACACGGTTCGCTCCTGCCGTTTCGTCGCCTTGCACATTGATGGGCTTGACCTCCCATTGAACCACCCTGGCGCTGAACGTCAATTCCCCTTGGTCCATCAAACGCAGGGTGCTTTGCCTTTGCACGCGGTCCCGAAGTGCCTCCGACAAAGATTGC
>CALKGQ010000024.1 GCA_938085425.1 uncultured Flavobacteriales bacterium | reverse complement strand
CAATTTGGGAGGCCATGACCTCCAGTGCCTTGGGGTCAAACGTTGGCTTCATCAGCACATGGCATGCACTGAATTGTTCGCCACGTCGGTCTGTGACGCGCAAGAAATGGAAGCCAAAGTCGGATTCAAAAACAGGGGAGTAATCTCCCACAGCCGTCTCGTACACGGCGCCTTCAAATTCCGGCACAAACTGGCCCCGTGAAATGTTCTTGTAGCACCCTCCTTTGTACTTGGACCCGGGATCTTCGCTGTAGCGCGTCGCCGCCAGGGTCATGCTCATCTTGCCCATGGAGACCAAGGTGCGGATGGAATCGAGGGTGTTGCGGGTGCGCATCTTTTGGGCCTCCCCCACCTCGGGCTGCATCACGAGTTCACTGTAACTGAGCTCTTCGGGAATCAGCGGCAGGCTGTCGACGGGGATGGCCGAGAAGTAGTCCTGCACTTGGGCCGGCGTGGAACGGACCGATTGGTCGATTTCGCCTTGCATTTTTTGGGCCAAAATCTGCTCCCTCACAGGGTCTTGGAACTCCGCCTTCCACTCGGCCACGCTCTTGCCGTACTCGGCCTCAAACGCCTCCAAGGAACCAAACATCTGGAGGTAGTAGGTCAGTCTTCGGTCGATTTCTCCCATGATCTCTGCATCGGTGACCTCAAGGCTGTCGAGGCGGGCGTTGTGCAAGAGGAGCTTTTCGAACAGGATGGACTCGATGAGCCCGCATTCGTTGTCTTCAGAGACGGTGCGCCCCTCCATTTTGGCCTGGTTCACACGGTCGCGGATGTCGCTGGCCAAAATGATTTCATCGCCCACCACGGCGACAATGCCGTCGAGACGTTGATAGGAAGGAGCGGTGTCGGGCTGTGCCCATGCCAAGGGCAGGGACAAGGCGCAGAGGGCCCACATGGTCAAGATCCTGGTCATGGCATGCAAGGTAGCGGCGTGGGGCCAAACACCCGGTCCCCTCTCAAGAGAAGAACTCACAATTTTTCCCGCCTCAGGTCCCCTTGGGCCCAAGCTTCTTGGAAGAGCGTGTCGCGAAGGGCTTCGAGCAGCTCTTGTCGACGTCCCTGAAGGACGAGTTCGGTGATTTGGTCACGGGCAAATTCAAGCGGGGCGGTTTTCCCCTTCAGCCCGTGGTCGAGGAAGCGCACGAAATAAAGCCGGTTGTCCGCGGAGAAGGAGAGGGGCGTGGTGCGTTGGATTTGGTCTTCGACCCTGTACAGGGACAGCGGCACTTCATCCGTCAATTCGCCCAGCGTCCACCACGCCTCGTGGTCCAAATGGTGGATGGCGCCGTGCTCGATGCACCACCGTTCCATGGCAGGAATGCTGACGGAATCGGCCAGGACCATCCACTCGTTGAGTTGTTCGACCTCTGCCTTCCAAGCGCGTTGGTCGCGTTTGGTCCAAGCGGCGCCTCTGATTTGTGCTTCTGCTTGAGGATCGGGCAGATGTACGTACAAGACCCGGACGGCGTGGTCGTGCAGCGTGAAGAGCTCTTCTTGGGCGTCGTAATAGTCCTGGATTTCCTTGTCTGTAAGGGTGGCGTCCAGACGGCTCTCGACATACCGCGTCTCGTAGGTGTTGATCAGCAGGCTCCGACGGTAGGCCTCCAGGGCTTGCTCCAAGTGGTCGCGTTCGCGCTCGAGGTTGGCCTTGGCCTGCGCGAGCATGACGTGTTCACGCATCCAACGGTCGATGACCCGCTCCGCAAAGGCCGCGCTGTCTTCCAAGGACAAATCGTTGGGGATCCTTTGGGCCAAACTGTCCCATGTGAGCGCTTCGCCATACGCCGATGCCACCACATCCCTGCCAAACGATGCTTTTTGGGTGGCAGGTGCGCTGTTGCACGCCACCCACATCACGGCCATCATCCACCCCACCAAGGGCCGGGCTTGTTTCATTTTCTGACGAGGCTGTACAGCGCCTCGCGGTTGATGTCGTGGGGGTACTTGCGTCGAAGCTCCATGATCCATTCCTTTTCCAAATGGTCTTGGTAGGCAGCAATGGCTTGCCCACGGCATTCGTCGAGCTCCTTGGGCTCGGGCATCATGTGTTCCTTCACGTGGACGAGGATGATTTGGTCCCCGCCTTCGGTGGTTTCCAGGATGGTCAACCCGTGTTTGTCGGGGGCCAAGCTGCCGTCGCGAAGGGCCTCAAAGGCCCTGTCCGCCCAGCCGTTTTCCCCCTCCACGAATTTGCCAAACTCATTGCGGAGGGCCAAGGGGCGTTCTGCAATCAACTCGCGGCGCAAGCCTTCGATGTCGCTGTTCTTGCGCAGTTCTTTGCGGACTTTTTTGGCGATTTTCGCGTCCTCGCAAGTGTGGATGCCCGCGTCCAAACGCTCTTCCCACATGAATTCGTTGCGGTTCTGGCCATGGAATTCCATCAACCCCGTGGTGTCTTTCACGGCGCGGCTCCACACCTTTTGGTCGGTCAGCTCGAAGAGCAAGATGCCGTCGTGATATTCTTCCATCAGCAAACGGAAGTCATTGTGTTTGGCCTCCAGCTGGGTGTCTTCGTAGGCCAGAAGTTCCTGCGCCACATAGTTGTCGATTTCCTCCGACACCATTGCGGCTTGGGGACGGTCCACATTCCTGATTTTCCCGGCATTGGCCCAGGTCAAAAAGTCTTCCACAGTTCGTGGTGATCCGGCCACGCTGAAGAGCGTCCGTCCCAATTCACTTTTGCGCACCCCTTCCAGAGGATGGCCCGGGTAGAACAGGCTGTCGACTTTGATGGCCGCGGCCTTCAACGCCTCGCGGCGGCGGTTGCTGACGGTGGCCCCATATTCTCCTTTCAAGGCACGAACGAAGGACGTTTTGGTGATTTCTGCGCGGCTGTCCCGTCGGACTTTTTTGGAGAGTTCTCGGCGACTTTCCTCAAAGGTGGGCAGGGTTTTCTTGTCCATGAGCTTCAGCAAGTGGAACCCGTAGTCGGTGCGCACGGGTCCGGCGAGGTCCCCGGGCTCTTCCAATCCAAACGCGGCATCTTCAAACGATTCGACCATTTTGCCCGTGCCAAACCATGGCAACAAGCCTCCTTTGTTGGCGGTGGAAGGGTCTTCGCTGTATTTCAATGCCAGCGATTCGAACGACTCTCCACTGAGCAGGAGGCGCTTGACTTCCTGAATGCGCCCTTCTGCATTGGCCACTTGATCCTGCGGAGCATCGGCGGGCATGCGGACCATGATGTGGGCGACTTGCACTTCACCTCGCGCCTTGCGCTTGCCCACGACATTCAAAATGTGGTAGCCAAATCGGGTCCGCACCACGGTGCTGACTTCGCCTTCGGGGGTGTTGAAGGCGGCGCATTCGAAAGGGTACACCATTTGGAAGGCGGTGAACCAGCCCAAGTCGCCTCCGTTGCTAGCGGCGGACGGATCATCGCTTCCATTCTTGCTCCTTGCCACAGCCTCAAAGTCTTCCCCTGAGGTCACCCGTGCGCGGATGCCTTGGATGCGGTTCCATGCTGCCAAGGTGTCGGCGGGTGTGGCATTGTCTTCGACGCTGACCAAAATGTGGCTGGCCCTGACTTCCATGCCCTTGCGCTGGTAGGCTTCCTCCACCATGGCGTCGAGCAAGTCACCGTCGACGAGGTAGGGGCGGGCCAATTGGCTGCGGTACCCGGCCAGTTCTGTGATGAACGCTTCTGCCGTGTCCATGCCCATGGCTTCAGCCTCACGTACCTTGAGTTTGAAGTTGATGAACAGCTCCATGTAGTCGTCGAGCGCTTCGACAGAATACACGCTGTCGCGGTTGTTTTTGCCGTAGACATGCTGAAAGTCATCGAGGGAAACGCGTTCGCCCGCGATGTCCAAGACATCGCTGGATTGGGCCATGCCAGCGTCTGGCAGGGTCCAAAGCATCAAGGCCAAGGCTGCGGATGCGAGCCCAACAACAGAATTCTTGGAGAAAAACATGGAAACTGGTTTTGCTTGGTTCATGGCAAGAGAGAGTCGGATCATCGGAGGCTGTAGTTGGGGGCTTCTCGGGTGATCATCACGTCGTGGGGATGGCTTTCCTTGACGCCCGCCGAAGTGATGCGCACAAATTTGCCTTTTTCCTGGAGTTCTTTCAAATCGGCACTTCCACAGTAGCCCATGCCTGCCCTCAGTCCTCCCATCACCTGGTGCATGACCTCTTGGATGGAACCCTTGAAGGGAACGCGGCCGCTGATGCCTTCGGGCACGAGTTTTTTCAAATCGTCTTCGGCGTCTTGGAAGTAACGGTCTTTGGAACCTTTCTGCATGGCCTCGACAGAGCCCATGCCACGGTAGGCTTTGAACCGTCGTCCTTCGTAAATGATGGTTTCGCCAGGGCTTTCTTCGGTCCCAGCCAGCATGGAGCCCACCATGACGGTGTTGCCTCCTCCAGCCAATGCCTTGACAATGTCGCCTGTGTAACGGATGCCGCCGTCGGCCACCAAAGGAACGCCTGTTCCCTTCAACGCCTCTGCAACTTCCATCACGGCGCGCAATTGAGGAACGCCCACGCCTGCGATGACCCGGGTGGTGCAAATGGACCCAGGGCCAATGCCAACTTTGACGGCATCTGCGCCGGCTTCGAGAAGGGCTTTGGCTGCCTCCGCTGTGGCGATGTTGCCCGCAACGACGTCAATGGATGGAAAGGCGTCTTTCACAGATTTCACGGTGTCCAGCACCCCACGGCTGTGGCCATGGGCCGTGTCGACAATCACAGCATCGACGCCCGCTTCCACGAGTGCGGTCACGCGTTCATGGGTGTCCGCCGTGACGCCCACAGCAGCGGCCACGCGCAAGCGGCCAAACTCGTCCTTGCAGGAATTCGGGAATTCGCTGAGTTTGATGATGTCGCGGTAGGTGATCAGTCCGACGAGCAGACCATCCTTGTCCACGACGGGAAGCTTCTCAATGCGGTATTCACGCAAAATTTGCTCGGCTTCCGACAAGTCGCTTCCTTCGGAAGTCACGATGAGCTTGTCGCTTGTCATGAGTTCTGTGATGGGGCGGGACATGGTTTTTTCAAAGCGCAAGTCGCGGTTGGTCACAATGCCCACGAGCTTTCCTTGGGGATCGATCACAGGGATGCCACCGATTTTGTGCTCCCGCATGATGGACAACGCGTCGCCTGCCGTGGCATCTGCCGTCAAGGTGATGGGGTCCTTGATCATGCCGCTTTCAGAGCGTTTGACCTTGCGGACTTCATTGGCTTGCGCCGCGATGCTCATGTTTTTGTGCACCACGCCGATGCCTCCAGAACGTGCCATGGCAATGGCCATTCGGCTCTCTGTCACGGTGTCCATCGCCGCGCTGACGATGGGGGCCTTGAGCTGGATGTTCCGTGAAAATTGGGCGTGCAGCTGAACATCACGTGGAAGCACTTCGGAGTAGTTGGGCACGAGCAACACATCGTCGTATGTCAAACCTTCGCCGAGAAATTTGTCTGAATGGGTGGCCATGGGCATGGATTGAATCGCGTTTTTTCGCAGGCCTTACGAGGGAGTTCGGTCCGCGATTCGGGCAAATTTAGTGCAGAAAGCCCTGTCCTGCACGGCCTAGGGGCATGAATCTCACTGGCTTGGAAGCACAGTAAGTTGTTGTGTCTGGCTGCGCCAAGCGCCGGCGCCATCCAAGTATTGGAGGACCACGGCGTACACCCCTGTGGGGGCCAAATCGCCGTCGACCCTTCCGTCCCAAGGTTCCTCCACAGAATCGGTCGAAAAAATCTTGGTGCCCCACCGGGTGATGACGTCCATCTTGAAGTTGGGGTTGCTGCCCTGCGGTTCGCCCAGGAAGCCCACGTTGGCTTCCCCTGGTGCCCATGGAAACCAGTCGTTGAGGTCATCGCCGTTGGGGCTGAAGGCTGTGGGGATCCAAACAATGGGGTCCTCCGTCAGACATACCCAATTGGAGGCCGCCCCCGGCAGCACTTCGGTCGAGTCCGGGAATCCCATGGCAAGGATTCGATAGCAAAAAATGCCGGGCGAATCGAATTCGTCCCCCACTTCATCTTCGTGGGTTTCAGACAATGCGCTCACCGTGGCAAGTGGAGTGCCTTGCACCGCGAGGTCGCTGGTTTGTTTGCGCAAAACCTCGTAGCGCTCCAAACCGTTGCCAAACCCTGAGTAAGGGGTCCACACCAAGCTGTTTTCAAAGAAACCAGGCGTGGTGCTTTGGAAGCCTCTCAGTAGCATGGTTCCTGCTTCTTGGGATTGGGCCACCACGGCCTCGCATCCATTGTAGGCCACAGCGCGGTAGCGGTAGGCGTATTCGTCGGTGTTCAGTTCGGTGTCCACATGGCTGACGGGAAAGCCCAAGCTCGATGGGTAACGCGGCGTCAAGGGGATCCAAGAGCTGTCGCTGTCGTTCCATTTTTGGAACTCATACAACGAGACCTCTTCGGCGGTGGGGTCCGTTGAAAGCACCACCTCCACGCGCTGACGGTCGAGCACCGACGCCCGCTGGATTTGAGGTGAGGCCGGAGCGTCGGGGTATTCAAAAGAGACTTCCACCACGTTGGACGCAGCGGTGTGAAGTTCGCTGGTGTTGGCCAACAACCGGTATGCCACGGAGGCTTCGAGCGAGGCCCCTTCGTGGACCATCGATTGACCGGTGCCCGACAGGGTGTCCAAGCTGACCCAAGCCCCGCCATCTTCACTGTATTGGGGAATGAACTCGACCACCTCGCCTGCGATGCCCTGTGGATAGATCCATGCAAGTTGAGCACGGTCGGTGCAAGGGATTTGGGCCGCGGTCAGGAACACTGTTCGCGCGCAGCCTCCCGCACCCGAGGGATTGGGGGTGCCGTCGTCGTCGATGCAATCGTAAGCGGCCACTTGGTAGCTCTCGGGCTCCGTCCCTGCAATGGACGTGGCGATGGACAAATTGTCCACGCTGGGGTCGTCCAAGGTCGCAACGATGGCGCCCCCACCGGAATCGAGGCATTTGTAGATGACGTAACCGAGCGTTTCTGGCTCGGGCTCAAAGTCCCAATAGACATGCGCTTGTCCATTCTCCACATCGACGTGGGTGACGGTGGGCGTCTCTCCACCGACTGTCCCCACGAGGTAGTCCACGATGTTGCTGACATGGATGTCGGTGCCATTTTCTGCAATTTGCCGGACCCTGTAGATCAATTGCTGTGCGCAGGGTCCAGGGTTGTCGGTGTAGAACCCGCCGCCACCGCCAAATGGGGAGTCAGGAAATTCAGCCACCAATTCGTACTCACCTGACGCACCGTCGAGCCGTTCGAGTTGGAACATGCCGCCAATGCTTCCTGGGGACAGCACATAGGGGCTGTTCCACGTCAAGTCAAAGGTTCCAGGCAACGCCCCTTCCTGAAGGTCCAAATGGATGGAGCACAAAAAATCTGATTGCTCAGACACCGATTGCACACCGCCTTCCACCGTGACCTGAACCCCCACAAAGCAATGGGCGAATTGGTTGGCATCGTAAAGAAAGGACGGCATCACCCATCCTGTGGGAAGCACCAAGTTGCCATTGACGATTTCCGAGGAAATGAGGTGCCATTGGGTCCCCAGTGGATTGAGGTCCATGTCGAACACCTTCACCTCGTTTTGGACAAATTCTTCTGTGCCCACGGGAGAGAACACGTCCCAATACAGCGTCGCATTGCCCGCGGCATTGACATTGTCGATGTGGGTGAAGTTGGGGGGCGACTGTGCGTGCACATGGTTGCTGGCTCCAATGAAGGAGGCACCCAACAGCAGGACAGACACACCACAGCCATTCCATCGCTGGAACATCCGCTTCATGGAACGCGGCTTGGTATGAAAGGTGGCCGTCATGGAAGTGTGGAACGCCGGGGTAGAAGAACGGCGTTTCCCTTGCTAAAGTATGGACGCCGGCCCAAGGACATGGGTTGCGTCCCCCGTGTTGCTCACATGGGAGTGTGGGCGACGCCGCAGACGGCATGGCCCCTGGCCCTCAAGCTTCTGCCTCGGGGTTCTTGTACCGCTCTGACCCACCGTACCCGTACCCGTAGCCGTAGTCGGCGCCGTAGGCGGCATACCCGTACTTCGTGGCATAGCGGTTGTAATACCGGGCCCAGCGTTTGGACCTTACACCGTTGAGCACAAAGGAGGCATGCGACAAATTGTTTTGCTCCAACAACTCTTCGAGATGTTGCACGCCACGCCTTGACGATTTGGACACATTGGTCACGAGCAGTGCGGTGTCGACGTGTTGCATCAACACGAGGGCGTCGCTGATCAGTGAAATCGGTGGGGTGTCGAGGATCACAAAGTCGTACTTCTTTTTCAAGGTGGCGATGCTCTCGGTCATCCGTTCGCTCAAAATCAAGTCGGACGCGTTGGGCGGCACAGGGCCTGCGGTGATGACATCGAGTGCGTCGTACGGGCCTTTTTGGGTCACGTCCAACAAGGTGCCTTGGCCGATCATCACGGTGGATGCCCCGCGGTCGTTGGACATCCCCAAGTAGTGATGGATCCTTGGTTTGTGCATGTCGAAGTCGACAAGGGCCACTTTTTTGCCCGCTTTGGCCAAGATGCTCGCAAGGTTGCTCGACACAAAGCTTTTCCCCTCTTGGGGGTGCAACGAAGAGACCAAAATGACGTTGGCGCCTTCTTTGGCGAGCAGGTACTGCAAATTGGTGCGCAGGGCCCTGAAGGCCTCTGTCACTGCGCTGCGGCTGTCGGCGCGGCAGGCGATGGGGTCTTGCGCCATCTCAGGGTAGAAAGGGATGCCTCCAATGACAGGGGACTCGACGGCTTCTCGCAGTTCCGACATGGTCTCGAGTCGCTCGAACAACAGCATGCGGGCCACTGCAAGGGCCAAGGCGAGCAGGAGTCCTGCCGCGGTGTAGGTCAGGATGGTGCGCCTTTTGTCAGGCCCCACCATGCCTGCGTAGCGCGCGCGCTCAATCAACGAGGCTTCCGGCGTGATGCTGGCGCGGGCAATGATTGTCGCGGCCTTGCGCTCGAGCAGGTACACAGCGAGTTTTTCGTTGACCCCAAGCTTGCGCTCCATGGCCAGGATGTCGCGTTGGGTTTTGGGCAACCCCGACAGCCTGGACTCCAGTCCGCGGATGTCGGATTGCAAGTTGATGCGTCGTCGTTCCACGGTGCCCATTTTGTCAGCGAGGTAGCTCACCACATTGCTGCGCACGTGTTGCGCGCTGGAGTCGAGGCGCCGCACTTGGTACGACCCCGGTTGAACGTCGAGAAGCATGGCGGATCGCTTGGCCTCCAATTCCATCAAGGCCCCCATTTGTTCGCCCATCCATGGGTCGTCCAGCATGAAATAGCTGGAAGGCGGCAATTCTGCGGTGCCGCCCGGTGCCGTCAAAAAGACCCCGAGATCGTCGAGGGATTCAGCCTGCACGTCCATTTCCCGCAGCTGACGCTCGAGATCCACCAAGGAGTTGAAGTATTCGTTTTGTTCCCGAGTGAGGTCCAGCACTTCGTTTTGGGCCCGGTAAAAATCCACCTGACGCTCAAGGGTGTCTGTCAAAGCGTTGATTTCGTCGAGCTGCCCATCGATGTACACCTCGGTTTGAAGGCTCGTGGCCAAGCGCGCTTCCGCGGTGTAATCGATGTAGGTGGCCGCCAAGGAGTCGAGGAACCGCTTGGCACGACCCGGGATGACGTCCCTGCAGGTCAACGTGATGATGCTGGTGCGCTCCACATTGGTGGTTTGCAAGGACCCGCGGTATTGGCCAATCCGCTGGTCTCGGGTTTTGACCCGGATCCGGAAATGCTGCAAAGACGCAGCTTCTAGTCGCTCTGCGCTGCGCGCCAGTTCAGGGTCCAACCGAACGGTCAGGGCGATGCCTTCCTTCTGCACCCGCTGCCCAAACGCCGCTTCCAAAGCCACTTGGTCGCTTTGGGGCTGCGTCGCGCGCAACACCATCTTGTACCGCTGTGTGTCCAGAACGAAGAGGTCAATGGCCGCCCCGGCCATGTCGGCACCCCATTCCTCCATGTCCACCTCGATGTCGAGAGAACCAAATCGTTCTGAAGGAGTCTCTTTGATGCGGCCCACGTAATAGTGGTCGATGGGGTCGTTGATTTTGTCGATGGCCCGGCCCACGAGGTCGTAGGAGCGAAGCACGCGCAGTTGGTTTTGGACGTCGTCGTTGTAGTAGCTGAACCCGCGGGAGCCTCCGCGCCCTCCGAGCATGGCGTCGATGCCGTTGCTCTCTTTTTGGTTCACAAGGATCTCCGCTGTGGCGTTGTGGACGTCGACCATTTGGTGGGTGACAAGCCGCCCGCCACTGTACCCGGCAACCGCCAACACTGCCAACAGCCACCAATTTTTGCCGAGCAATTTGATGTACGGCCTCAAATCTTCGAAGCTGACGAGCGGAGTGTGGGAGTTCTTTGCCATCTTGCGCAAAAGTATGTCCCGCTCCTTTACCTGCATTTTAATGAAGTCGTTTTCCAAAATTGTGTTCGGATTTCTGTTGTTGGCGGTGCCAACTCTTGTTCAGGCTCAAATTTGTTGTGACCCAGATTCAGATGATGGGGTCGGCAGCCCTCAGGCATGCGGCGGCACATATTTTGATTCGGACAATGTGGTTTGTGACCCAAATTGCTCGGATTACTCCGAACCCAATGATTGCACCACCATCCCACTCGACGGTGGGTTGAGTTTGTTGGCGATTGCGGGAGGAGGACTTGCCACGGCGGCGATGCGCCGTCGGAGGGAGGAGGAGTTGCTCGAGAAAGAGGCCTAAGTCTCAACACCGTCGAGGACACAAGCATTTGGTGATGCCTACGACACCACGGTCCACGTTCCGGGAGTTGCGGAACACCCCAACGTTTCGATTCTTTGTGTCGGCTTTTTTGGCCTACATCGTCTGGAGTGTGGCGTACGAGCAGGTGCTCAAGCCCCGGACCATGCTGGACGAGGTGGTCATAGCGCACATGGTGGATGCCACGGAGACCGCCTTTGGGTGGATGGGGTGGGAGCCTGGCGCCTATCCCCAGCCGGCGACGCACAAGGACCGCGTGGGGGTGGCAGGCCATGCCGGGGTCCAAATCGGTGCCTCATGCGACGGCGTGGCGCTCTTTGCCTTGTTTTCCATTTTCATTTTGGCCTTTCCCGGTCCTTGGACCGCCAAGCTTTGGTTCATTCCGCTGGGGATCGTCGTGCTTCATGCGGCCAACATTGGGCGGGTGATTGTGCTTGCGCGGATGCAGGCCACCGCCCCTGAGTGGCTCGAGTTCAACCACGATTACACCTTCACGGTCCTCATTTACGGAGGGGTCTTTGGGTTGTGGTACTTGTGGACCCTTCAAGGCCGCCGGGCCCGACGCGCGTCATGACGGGGCGTCCGAAGTCGGAAGGTCGCCCGCCGATGCTGCCCTGGCGCCGGCCATGGTGGTTGCTGGTGCTCCTGGCGATGCTGGGCTTTGGGCTCTTGCAGGAGCAGTCCAAAATCAAGGTCAACCACTACCTCAAGGTGGGGGACGAGGCGCAATTTTGGCAGGACGACGCGGGGTCTCGTTTGGCGTGGTGGAAGGACCACGCGCCGGTGGGCAGGCACAACTTTTACGTGAGCCGTTCCACTTGGAACGTCTTCCACGGCCTGGACCGTGGGGAGTTGGTCGCCTTCAAGTGGGGGCTTTCTGCCGTCATCTTGGTGGTGTTTTTCATGCTCGACGTTTTGTTTTTGCGCACTGCGGGGGTGCCTGACCGCGTGCCTTGGCTGTTGCTGATCTACGTAACCTCGGGGGTGCCCATGGTGGGCCTGGCGTTGAGTTCGCCGGGATGGCCGTGGTACGCGCTGGCCCGCGACATGCTAGGGTTCCTTCAGTCGCCACTGCCCTCCTTGATGGTGGTGGCCATTCCTTGGATGCTGCAGTCCTTGGACCCTCCCTCTGTTTCTTGATCCTTCTTGATGCCTCTCGACTTCTCTTGAAAGTACCTTTGCCTCGACCATGGAACAATTGCCCCTGACCGAGTTGACCTTGCCCGATGCCTCACGCGTTTGGGTCTACACCTGCAACCGAACCCTGAGTGCCTCTGAGCGTCAGGAGGTGAAGGAGGCACTTGGCGCTTTTCTCAAAGGATGGGCTGCCCACGGCAAGCCGCTCCATGCTCAGGCCACGGTGGTGTTGGATCAACTTGTTGTGTTGGCCGTGGACGAGTCCATTCAGGCCGCCACGGGGTGCAGCATCGATGCTTCTGTGGCCGCGCTCAAGGGCTTGGGCAGTGCGACTCCTTCGTTGGCCGACTTGGACCTCTTCGACCGCTCCTGGGTGGTGCATCGAAATGAAGGAGCTGGGGCAAAATGGTCGCGGATGAGGCTCCATGAATTTTGGGCCCAAATCAAATGCGGCAACGTGGATCCGGCTTCGGCGCAGGTGGTGGACACGACGGTCACTCAATTGGGCGATTTGCGCCGCGAGGGCGTCAAGCGTGTGGCCGATTCGTGGCACGCTGAAATGTGGTGAATCGACCATCGTTTTGACGCGATACAAATGCACTGGTCGTTTTGTTCAATCCCACGCTGTTGTGAATCAGCAAGTTGCGCAAGAATCACCGACCAAACAACGACCTTTCCCGACCAACGGCATGGAAGCGTCGTCAAATAATCTTTAACGATTGTTGGTTTTCCGGGTGCACTCTCCTACATTTAGCCCGTTGAAAAGTGACTTGGGAACGAGTCTCTTGGAGGCAACCTCGCCTTGTTCCGTGCGTCCTTCTTCAGTGGATGCGGATGGAAAGAGGCGTTGAGAATGAGAAAATTTCAATTGTTTGTTTAAACCAAAACCTGTTCTAATGTTCAACATGTACACAAAGATGGCGACCGCTCTTGGAGCGTTTGCGCTTCTCTTTTCAACTGGTGCTTGGGCTCAGTGTGCCGACGGCGAAATTGCCGTGGACTACGTGATTCCAACCACTTCTTTCGCAAGTGAAGTTTCTTGGCAACTCAATGACGCTGCCGGAAACAACTTGTTTTCTGGTTTCGCTGGTGAAGCTGGCACCTGGTGCCTCGCTGCTGGCGACTACACCTTCATTGGTTCCGATTCCTATGGAGACGGATGGGACGGCGAAAACGCCAGTTTCACTTGGAACGGATTGACCACTGAGGTCACGGTTGCAACTGATGTTGCTTCCATTGTTCTCGCTGTAAGCGCGGACATTCCCGGTTGCACTGATCCTGCAGCAGCCAACTACGATGAAGGAGCAACCGTCGACGACGGATCCTGCTGCTTGGACAACCTCATCACCATCAACACGTTCGATTCATTCGGTGACGGATGGTCATTCGCGAGTGGTGGCGCTTGGGGTGGTTTCATCCTCAACGGTGACTCCACAGAAATCACTGGTGCGGCTCAGTCTTTCGACTTGTGTTTGCCCGAAGGTTGCTACACAGCCCAGATTTCCATGGGAGCATGGGGTCAAGAAGCTTCATGGGAAGCTGTAGATGCTGCAGGCAATGTCATCAACTCCGGAAGCGGTTTTGGTGGCGGTGGTACAACCTTTGATGCTGACTTCTTCTTCTTTGCAGGTTCAGATGCTTGTGTTGTTGCTGGATGCAACGACGCTTCTGCATGCAACTACGACGAGAATTCCAACTTCAATGACGGTTCTTGTGAGTACCTCTCTTGCGCGGGTTGCACGGACCCAGCGTCTTGCAACTACGACGACACAGCGACTTTGGACAATGGTTCATGTGATTACAGCTGCATTGGTTGCGGTGACGAAACAGCCTTGAACTACGACGCTGACGCGACCATCATCGACAACGACTTGTGTGTTTACTGTGAGGGTGTGTACTACAACTTCACCATCAACGATCAATTCGGTGACGGCATTTGCTGCGCATATGGAGAAGGTTCTTACTCTGTTTCCTTGGCGGGAGAAGTTGTTGCCTCAGGTGGTGACTTTGGTGCCTCTGAAACCACACTCTTCTGTGCTGAAGATGCAGATGCTTGTGTTGTGGTGAGCTTGACACCTGACGCCTACCCAGGGGAGACTTCATGGTCTTTGACCAACGCCATCACCGGTGAGGAACTCTTGTCGGGTGACGGAACAGAAGGTTCATTTGGTTCAGCTTCATGTGTTGGAGGTTGCAACGACAGCGGTGCGTGCAACTACGACGCCACAGCAGACATCAACGACGGTTCATGTGACTTCAGCTGCATCGGTTGCACCGATTCGTCTGCAGCGAACTACGACCCCAACGCTACGGTCGACAGCGGAGCTTGCATCTACTGCGATCCAGGAACGTTCATCTTGAACGTGGACATGGCTGACAGCTTCGGCGACGGATGGTCAGGTTCAGAGTACTACCTCTACGACTTGTCTTCAGGGGCATTGGTGGACAGTGGATCTCTTGGTACGGCATTCACAGGTGACGGCCTCACTGCAGGTTCAGACTTGATTTGCTTGGCACCAGGTTGCTACAACTTCCAGGTTCTCGATGATTCCTTCCCAGGGGAGGTGAGCATTGATCTTTCTGACCAGTTCGGTACGGTTTACCAAACTGTTGGTGCGGGTCAAGACTATGGATTGGACTTCACTTTGACAGGCCAGTGTGGCTTCGAAGGTTGCTCTGACACTTCAGCGAACAACTACGACCCATCGGCGACAGTCGACGATGGTTCATGTGAGTTCCCTCCAGCAAACGACGATGTGGCCAATGCAGAAGGTATGTTCTGTGGAGGTAGCGTTTCTGGTTCTATCCAGTACGCAAATGACAACGAAGCGTTGAGCGGTTTGGAGTACGGAAACGACGTGTTGGGTGCAGCTGGTGTGTGGTACGTGATCAACTCTGACGCGGACCAACAGATCACCATGAGCACCTGTGACACCCCATTGAACGATGTGGACACAGACTACGCGACATCTACGGACCTCGCCATTTTCACTCAAGATTTGGACGGTGCCTTGACTTGCATCGCCACCAACAACGATGGTTGTGCAACTGGTTTCCACAGTGCCATCACTTGGTCTGCCATGACTGGTATGGACTACTACGTGCGTGTTGAAGGCGCTGGCGGAAGCAACTTCGTGTTGGCGGCCTCTTGCAATACTGCAGTGACGACTTCACCATCCAACGACGACTGCGCTGGAGCCATCACTCAGGTCAGTGGCGAAACTTTCACGGGGAACCTTTGTGGTGCCAATGCTGAAGAGTTGAACTTGGTTTGGGAAGGAACAGGAACGCCATACGCTGTGTACTTCACATTCAACAGCGGTGATTTCAACACCTTCTTCTTCAATGCGACCAACTTGACCAACGAGTCCATCGGATTCGCCATGTTGACTGGAAGCACTTGTGATGACTTGGGCCCATTTGTGGGTTGCGTTGTTACAGGTACTTGTGCAGGTTCAGTGGAAGGCTTCTTGCCACAACTGGACCCCAACACGGACTACTACTTCGTGATTTGGACCGACGATCAGGCGACTTGTGGAGACTTTGAATTCACGACGACGGGCATCCTCTTGGGTTGCACTGATGCACAGGCGAACAACTACAACCCAGCTGCCAACCAAGACGATGGATCTTGTGACTTCACTGGTGTGACGCCGGCAAACGACGAGTGTGCCGATGCCATTGCGTTGGAATGCAATACTGTTGTTGTCGGATCAACAGGTGGTTCAACGAGCATTGGTGCTCCATTGAACGTCGCCGGTTGTGAGGCTTCTCCTGGCGCTGGTGTTTGGTACACCTTTGAGGGAGACAGCTCCTTGATCAACTTGAGCACATGTGGTTCAGCCATTGATTCCAAAATCAACATCTACACTGCGACTGAAGCATGTGGTGGTGGCGGAATCGACGCTCCTGCGGCTGACCCTTGCGACACACAAGTGACCACGACCTACTCTGTGGGTGGAGGCACTTGGGACAGCGAAATCTCTTGGGATTTGACCAACGCCAATGGGGACACCGTTCTTTCTGGTGGTGCTCCAAGCTCTGGTTCCATTTGTTTGGATGCCGGTGACTACACTTTGTTGATGGTGGATGCTTATGCTGACGGATGGAATGGCGCCAGCGCCACCTTCACCGACGGACTGGGCGACCTCATGGGCATTGCCGGATTGGATGCTGGTGGTGAAGGTTCAGCGGTCATCACGATTGCACCTTACAGCACTGAGCCGATTTACATCGCTGGTGATTTCACTTGTGCTGCTTCTGCGTTGGCTTCTGATGGCACTGGTGCATGTGATCTGTTTGACGCGGACGACGTGAACTTCGAGTTCATCTCGACCCCTGGATTGACCTACTACGTTTACGTGGGTGCCTCTGACGTGGACGGTTCGCCGTTGACCGACGACAATGGTGCATTCGACCTCGTGTTCGATTGCGCCGCAGTGGTGGAGGGTTGCACGGACAGTGCAGCTTGCAACTACAACGTGGACGCCAACGTCGACAGTGGTGATTGCGATTTCTTCAGCTGCCTCTGTGCAGACGAGACTGGTACACCCATTGAATTCTTCATGAACGATTCATTTGGTGACGGTTGGAACGGATCTGCATACACAGTGGCTGACCTCGACGGCAACGTCGTGGCTACTGGTAACCTCGATGAGGCTGCAACATTCGTGGATGCCGACAACTCCACCGGTCCTGAATTTGGATCAGACTTCTTCTGCTTGGCACCAGGTTGCTACAGCATTTCGGTTTCAAATGGAGATTGGCCTTCAGAGGTCTCTTGGCAGGCGCTTGACCAGAACGGCGAGGTGTTGGCTTCAGGTGGACCTACCGACGGCATCACAATTTCTGTTGGTGGCGCTGTTTGCGGCTGTACTGACGCAGGTGCTTGCAACTACGATGCCGATGCCACCGACGAAGATGGTTCATGTGAGTTTGAGTCTTGTGCAGGATGTACGGACAACACTGCTTGCAACTACGATGCAGATGCATTGATCGACGACGGCTCTTGCTGCTCTGACAACTGCGTGACAGTGAACATGATTGACAGCTTCGGCGACGGCTGGAACGATGCGGCATACACGCTTTCCGCTGTGGATGGTACCGTTCTCGGAACAGGCACCATTGAAGTTGGTAGCAATGGTTCAGACACCTACTGCCTTGCAGACGGGTGCTACACCATTTCAGTAACTGAAGGGGCATACCCCACCGAGGTTTCTTGGAACGTGGGTGGCGCATTCGGAGGCATTGTTTCCGGTGGTGCTGGCGAGACTGTCTCGTTCAACGTGGGCTCAGGTGACGCCTGTGTCGTTGGATGTGACATCGCTTCGGCTTGCAACTACAACGAAAACACGAACATTCCAGACATCACACTCTGTGTGTTTGACGGATGCTCTGGCTGTACGTACGACAGTGCAACCAACTACAGCGAAGGTGCAGTGATTGACGATGGTTCTTGTGATTTCGACATTGCAAACCCTTGTCCTGCTGATTTGAACGGAGACGGTTCCGTTTCTACAGCTGACTTGCTCGAATTCTTGACTGCATTCGGACAGATCTGCTGATCTGAATCCGATGGATACAATGAAGGCCCGGCGCAAGCCGGGCCTTTTTTGTTTCTTTGGGCATGGAAACGATTCTGATCACGGGAGCTGGCTCCGGCATTGGCGCCGCCACAGCGAAGTTGTTGTCCCAAAGAGTAGGCATTCGCCTGTTGTTGGTAGGACGGAGGAAAGGGCCGCTGGACGAAGTCTGTGCTTCATTGTCGCATGCGGACAAGCACGTGACGGCATCTGTTGATGTGTCCGATGCCCGCGCTTTGGTGGATTTTCTTGGATCGTCGCTGGCCGATTTGGCCCGTTTCCCCTTGGTGGCCGTCTTTGCCAACGCAGGGGTAGGCGGTCCCAACACCTTTGGGGAAGACGATCGATGGGAGGAAATCATTCGCATCAATTTGACCGGGACCTACAACACCGTCCAGGCCTGTCATCCGTGGTTGCGTCGAGCCCAAGGGGTGAAGCACGTTCTGGTGACGAGCAGCGTGTTGGCCAGGTTTGGGGTGCCTGGACAATCGGCCTATGTGGCGAGCAAAACCGGATTGCTCGGTTTGGTTCGCTCGCTGGCGATGGAGTGGTCTGGCGAAGGTGTGATGGTCAATGCGCTCTGTCCAGGTTGGGTGGACACGGAGATGGCCCAAGCGAGCATTCAAGCGATGGCGGATGCAGAAGGCATTTCCTTTGAGGCATCGAAGGACAAACAAGAGGCCTTGTTGCCATCAGGTGCCATGAGTTCCCCTGAGGACATGGCGCAATGGGTGGATTTTTTGTTTTCCGGGTTGGGCGAGGCAATCGACAAGAGACGCGTTGGCACGTTCACAGGTCAAGCCTTGGATGTCAACAGCGGTTCCTGGATGGGGTAGTCTTGGCTTGGTTTCGGCGCTACCTTTGGGCATGCGACACAATTTGAGTGATGTTGGGGCGCTGATGCGCGACCGGAGATCTTTTGCACCTGAGCAAATGACTTCCCGCAAGGTGCACCCGGACATTGTCGAGGAAATCTTGCGCGCGGGCACTTGGGCAGGCAACCATGGCATGACCCAGCCTTGGCGTTTCACGGTGTTCATGGGGGAAGGTTTGGAGGTTCTCCGAGAGGGACTTCCCCAGTGGCATGCATTGTCTGCTGGTGCAGCCGTCAACCCCATCAAAATGGAGAAATTGAAGCATCGATTGGATGCCTGCAATTGTGTCATTGGTTTGGGAAGGGTGCACGACCCCGCTGGGCGGATTTCGGAAGAGGATGAGGCATGGGCCGTTGCTGGTGCCGTTCAAAACATGCATTTGACCTGCACGGCATATGGACTTGGGGCCAAATGGACGACCCCCGGTTTCATGGGGTTGCCGGAGGTCAAGCAGGCCCTGCTTTTGCCAGAACAAGGCAGGGTGATGGGGTTGTTTTACGTTGGGTACCCCAAGGGCGATTGGCCTTCAAGCCACCGCTGGCCTTTGGAGTTTGTCACCCGATGGCGGCACACTTCAGATGAGGAAGCAGATCGACATCAATTGAAGCCCACGCTGTAAACCCATTGATTCATGCGTTGGGTCAACCATTACAGCCATCCAGGGGACAACCGATACAGGGTGTTCGTGTTTCGCGACAGCCGCTACGTGCATCGTTTTGAGGAGCGATGTGGTGCGGAAGGCATTCCTTTTGAACGGCATGAGGAACGAGGAGAAGTCATGTTTGGCATTGCCAAGTCGAGAGATGCAGAGGCCATGAGGATCAACCATCTCGTGCATGCGGAATTCCGCGACCCGTTCATTCCCCACAAGGGTTGGCGATGGGGGTTGCTTGTGTTCACTGGAATCATTTTGGCCTTGGCGCTTTGGGGCTGGTTGACCTCCACCGCTGCACATGGACAAACGCAGGGCTTGCCTTGGGAGCTTGATGTGGTTGGGCGAATGCACCTGCCAGTCAAGGCCATGGGCATGGAGCCGACGTTGGTGCAAGGACAAGGTGTGAATGCCACGTGGGATCCTGGTTTTGGCACAGAGGTGGGTCTTAGAATCCATCGTCGTCTTCGCGATGGTTGGACGCTGGGAGGGGGGCTGGAGTGGGTGCGAAGAGAGCATCGCATTGTGGTGCAATTTGAACGGGATTCTCTTGGGCTGTCCACGGTGGACACGTTGCCTCAGATGCGAAGTTTGTCGTACCGCTTGCCATTGCTTGGAGGCATCCGAATCCCATTGGGTTGGAAGGAGACTGAATTGCAAGCAAGCGGGGGTGTGGGCGTCGAATGGAAGACGTCTGAGACCATTGTTTCGGAATTCAATCAGACTTCTGGAGCGGATCGCGTGGTCCAAGCCTACCAAGGACGCAGCAGGTATGTGGTGGTGCCCGTTTTGGCCGAAATCGGCATTCAGCGGCGGGCCAAAAAAGAGAAGCCCGGTTGGTATGTGGGCTGGTATTGGTCGAGTCCCATGGGCCGAGGAGCCTGGGCGGAGAACACTTGGACCTCAGGGTCGAATTCTGGATTGGCGCGCAATTGGCTATCTCAAGTCGTCACTGGCCTGGATGTGAGGCTGGTGTTGCCCGAGTGAGGTTCCCAGTGGTGCCTTGCGGTCACCCGCCCGCGCCAAGCATGCTGCGCACAATGCCTGAGATGACCTTTCCGTCCGCCCGCCCCGCCATGGCGGCGGAAGCTTGGCCCATGACTTTCCCCATGTCCGCCATGCTGGAAGCCCCGGTTTGGGCGATGATGGCGGTGACCTTCTCTTTGATTTCCGATTCACTCAGTGCCTTTGGGAGGTACTCGGAGATGACCGCTGCCTGGTTCCGTTCTTCTTCCTCCAAGTCGGCACGCCCTTGCTCCGCATAGAGTGTGGCCGTTTCGTTTCTCTGCTTGAGAAGTTTGGACAAAATGGCCAAAGTTGTGGCGTCCTCGATGGTGTCACCAGCGCCTTCCTTTGTGGCCTCCAAGAGCAATTTGCTCTTGATGTCCCGAAGGGTGGCGAGGCGAACCTTGTCTTTTGCACGCATGGCATCCTTGATGCCTTGGGTGATTTGGTCAGCGAGATTGGCCATCAGTCCACGTTGTCATGAAGGAAGGAGTTGTCGTCCCGGAGTTCGGTGCGGCGGTTTCCTTCTGCATCGACCTCTTCGTTCAGGCTGAATCTGCTCATGGACGATTCCGAGCTGTGCGGTGTGTCTTCGATGGAGACATTTCGGCGCTTGTAGGCGGGTTCGTTTTCCAAGTCCGCGATTCTGCCAGGAAGGTTCAATTTGCTCTTGAATTCGGCGAGGTTGCGCGTGATTTGACGCTGACGCTCTGCAAATGCTTCTCGAGAAGGCTGGACGGAAGGTTGCGGTTGGGGAGTGGCATCTTCTTCGTCTGTGGTCCAGTCAGATTCTGTTGGCGTGGCTTCGGCCGGAGCGGCATCTGATGGGGTGTCAGGCGTCAGATCTTCTGGCTCTGGCACTTCATCGAGGTTGTAAATGACAAACCCTTCATTGGTCCCTGTGTCCATGGTGTCGTTTGACATGGCAGTGCTGTCCAATTCTGGGCCTTCCAAGGCAGTCGACTCTTCGTGGGTCAAGCTTGCTTGGGGCAAGTCGGCTTGGGCGTCAGGCGTGGGGACCTCAGCGAGAGGTGCCTCCTCGGCCGATGGGAACAATTCCTTTTGTGGGGCCTGCAGGTCCCACTTCAAGTTGTCAGACACGAGGTCAGCATGGGGTTCTGAGGAGTCGGGTTGAACCAAGAACGGCTCAGAATCTTCAGTGGCTGGTGTGGGCACCGCAGGTGGCACATTGTTCTCCACAGAGTCTTCCTTTTCGAGATAGTGTTTCTTGGGCGAAGAGACGGCTTGTGTTTGGTCGAGGTTTTGGCCTTCAAATCCTGTGGCGATGACGGTGACACAGAGGTCTTCGCCAAGGTTTGGATCGGTGCCGTAACCCCAAATGACCTCAGCAGTTTGTCCAGCTGAGGCTTGGATGTGGTCTGTGATCTCCATGATTTCATCCATGAGGATCTCTTCCGTACCAAACGTGATGTTCAGCAACACGAAGTTGGCACCTGTGATGTCGCTGTCATTGAGCAGTGGGCTCTCAAGGGCTTCGCCGACGGCCTTGACCGCACGTCCCTGTCCAGAGGCACTTCCGGAGCCCATGATGGCCCGTCCACTGTTGCGCATGACGGTGTTCACATCGTTCATGTCGACGTTGATTTCGCCCGTCAACGTGATGACTTCGGCAATGCCTTTGGCCGCTGTGCAGAGGACCTGGTCTGCATTGGCAAAGGCACTGCGAATGGTTTGGTTGCCAAACAGCTCCCTGAGTTTGTCGTTGCGGATGATGAGCAAGGTGTCCACGGCTTCGCGCATGGCGTCGAGCCCTTCTGAGGCTTGGGTGTTGCGTCGTCGTCCTTCAAATTGAAAGGGGATGGTGACGATGCCGACGGTGAGGATGCCGCGCTCTCGGCAGGCTTGTGCAATGACAGGTGCCGCGCCAGTCCCCGTGCCACCGCCCATGCCGGCAGTGATGAAGACCATGCTGGTGTCGGTGCCCAAGAGGTTGGTCAATTCGTCCAGGCTTTCAATCGCGGCATTTTTGCCCACCTCGGGAAGAGAGCCTGCGCCTTGACCTCCAGTGAGGGTGGCCCCCAACTGAATTTTTCTGGGCACTGGGCTGATGTCCAAGGCCTGTGCATCGGTGTTGCAGACGATGAAGTCGACGCCGTTGATGCCTTGTTCAAACATGGTGTTCACGGCATTGGAGCCGCCACCACCTACACCGATGACTTTGATCGGAGAGTTGGACGATTGAGGGAGATTGAAATGCATGGAAGGTTGTTTTCGGATGGAAGGGAGGTGGAGGAAGGGTCAGGCGACGTCGGTCTCGAACCAGGTCTTGATGTTGTTCATGAAGGCCTTTCCAAAGTCTCGTTTGGGCTTGGCCGTCTCCGTTGAGTCGTCTGTGGATTTGGCGCGGATGCGATCGTATCCTTTGATCACCAAACCTACGCCGGTGGAATAGGATGGAATGGAGGTGTCTTCCGGAGCATTGGTGATGTGCTCGCCTGGGAAACCAAGACGGCAATCGAGGCCTGTCACAAATTGGAACAGTTGTGTCACATGCTTCAATTGGGACCCGCCTCCTGTCAAGACAATTCCGCCAATGAGCTGGTCCCCAAATCCTGAACTGCGCACCTCGTAGTGCACATGTTCAATGATTTCCGTCATCCGAGCCTCAATGATTTGCGACAACGTGCGAAGGGCAATCTCCTTGGGCTTGCGTCCTGTAAGCCCAGGGATGCAGACAATTTCATTCGCTTTGGTTTCCTGTGCCAAAGCCGAGCCAAACTTCTTTTTGAGTTGCTCTGCTTGGCGCTTCATGATCTGACATCCCTGTCGGATGTCGTCGCTGATGACATTGCCACCGAAGGGGATGACAGCGGTGTGGCGGATGATGCCATCTTGGAAAATCGCGATGTCGGTGGTGCCACCTCCGATGTCGACCAATGCGACACCAGCTTCTTTCTCCTCTTCAGAAAGCACAGAAGCGGCAGAGGCCAGGGGCTCAAGGATGAGTTGGTCCACCTCAAGGCCAGCTTTGCGGATGCACTTGTAGATGTTCTGTGCGGCGGCCATTTGTCCTGTGATGATGTGGAAATTGGCTTCTAGCCTCACGCCAGACATCCCGATGGGGTCCTTGATGCCTTGCTCGTTGTCCACGGTGAATTCTTGCGGAATGACGTGAAGGATTTCCTCTCCAGGTTGCATCACCAGTTTGTGCATGTCCTCGATCAAGGCCTCAATGTCTTGCAAGCCAATCTCTGCTTCAAGGTTTTCCCGTGTGATCAAACCTCGATGTTGCAAGCTCTTGATGTGCTGTCCTGCAATGCCCACATTGACCAGTTGGATTTGCGCGCCGACCTTTTCCTCCGCCTCCTGCACAGCCTGCTTGATGGAGGCGACGGTGCGGTCAATGTTGGCCACTACTCCTCTGGAGACCCCCACGGATTCACTTCGGCCGTAGCCCAAGAGTTCAATTTTCCCAAACTCGTTCTTGCGTCCAATGAAGCAAGCGATTTTGGTCGTTCCAATGTCGAGTCCGACGACGATTTCGTTGGTGTTGGTGTTGGGTTGGTTCTCCATCATGGGTAGCGTTGTGCAATCACTTGATCGCGGTAGGTGAGGTCAATGCGTTGGTACGTTCTCAGATTGCCGCGCTCGATGTGTGCGCGGTAAAAGGCGAGGAGGTTGCGTTTTTTATGCTGGACCTCCTTGTCGTTTCCAAGCACAATGTGGTGGCCTGCAAGACGAGGGTGGAGCACGAGCTCCCCTTGGTCGTTCATGGAGAGTTGGTCGGTCAGGGCATCCCAAAAGAGGTCTCCTTCCGTGGCCTTGACGAAGCGGTAGCCCATGGTGGCTTGGGTCTCACGGTCCACATGCATCACGGGGATGTGGGGGGTGTGGTAGGCATCCAGCTCCATGGTTTTGCCTTCCTCGTCGAGGTAAAAGTCGCGGCCGCCGTTGACGTGCACCCGGAGAAGGGGTGTCCTTTGCCAAACATCAATGTGCAAGGTTCCATCCATGGTGGGGTAGGCCTCAGCGTGGGAACAAGGGCCCATGGTTTCCAAATGGTCCACCATGGACTGGAGATCGACATCGCCCAACAACTCTCCTTCGAGTCTCGTCGTGCCAAGTTGCTCGGCAATGCGTCGTCCATTGAGAAATTCGGCTTGGGCTGCATCTTTCACATTCACCTCGATGGATTGCACACGCCGTTCGGCAGCTTGTGTGCCGGCGAATCCGAGCACCGCGAAGAGAGCGGCGAGGGAGAGGAGGGTGCTGAGGGTGCGTGCAATCATGTCGTCAGTTCCGGCGGCCCTGCATGTGCTGGAGGGCTTTGGGAACCAAGCGATCGATGTCGCCTGCCCCTGCCGTCACCAACACATCCACGGGACATGCCTTCAAGGAACCGAAGATGGAATCTGAAGTGCAGAGTTGCTTGTGGGGTGTCGAGATGTTATCAAACAGCCATTGTGCATCAACACCGGGGATGGGCGCCTCACGGGCAGGGTAAATGGGCAGCAAAAGGACGCGGTCTGCCAAGGCAAGAACTTCGGAGAATTCTTGCATAAAATCTCGGGTTCTCGAATACAAATGGGGTTGAAACACCAGGGTGAGATGTCGTCGGGGCCAACGCCCTTTGACGGCGTCAATCAGTGCCCTCAACTCCGTTGGATGATGCGCATAGTCGTCGATGTACACCGCATTGGGCGTGTCCAGATGCACATCCATGCGCCGGTGGACCCCCTGAAATTCAGACACCACACGGGCAATGACTTCTTGGGAGGCACCGGCGTGGTGTGCCAGGGAGGCGGCCACCAATGCATTGGCTGCGTTGTGTTTCCCGGGCATTGAGGGACGGGCGTGGAAGTGGATGCCGCCGTCCTTTTCTTTGAAGCCAATGCGGAATTCTACCATGGTTCCCTCAGGGTGGAGGACCGCCAAATGGTCGGCATCTGCTGGCGGGGCTTGGCCTGCTTCACACAGGGCAAAACGCTCCAACTTGGGGCCGGAGCCATCCTTGGCATGAGGCCATTCAAGGTCCATGGGCAGGAGGAGCACTTCTCTTGTTTGCTGGCCAAACTGTGCAAAGGCCTCTTCCAGGGCCAACGACGTTCCATAGACATCGAGGTGGTCGGGGTCAAGGGTCGTGATGGCTGCATGGGTGGGATGCAGGTGGTGGAAGCTTCGGTCAAATTCATCTGCTTCCACCACGTGCCAAGTGGCCGACGGGGAGGTCAAATGGTTGGTTCCATGCGAGTGGTCGATGCCCCCAAGAAAGGCGTGGCATCGGTCCGGCATTTCCCAGAGCATGGCGGCAAGCCAATTCGATGTCGTGGTCTTTCCATGGGTGCCAGCCACCGCCAAGGTGGGCTTTTGGGAGGTCAATTGGCCCAAGAGTTGGGCACGCTTCATGGGCACGTGTCCTTGCGCTTTGAAGTGCAGCAAATGGGACAGGTGAGCCGGCATCGCGGGGGTGTAGACGACGGTCAAAGTGTCAGGGCCAGCCTCACGTGCCCAAGGGGGAAGGACCTCAGGGTCATCTTGGTGGGTCACCCACAATCCCTCGTCTTGCAGTGCATCGAGAAGAGGGGAAGGCTGGGCATCGTACCCTCCTACCACGTGCCCAAGGCTGTGAAGATGCCGGGCAAGTGCACTCATCCCAATGCCGCCCATGCCCAAGAAGAACACGTGTTTCGTCATGCAACGAGCTTTTCCAATTCGTCCACCACATCGGACGCAGCTTGGGGCCTTGCCGCCTGCCGCATGGCTGTCCCCATGGCTTCGCACCTTGGGCGGTCGGCGATCAAAGACTGGAGGTGATGGCCCAGTTGGGTTTGTACTTGGTCGTCGCGAAGGAGCAGGGCGCCGCCCAACTCTGTAAGACTCCGCGCATTGTGGGTTTGGTGGTCCTCCGCAACATGTGGAGAAGGGACCAAAATGCTCGGTTTTCCCACCAAGGCAAGTTCAGCAATGGACATCGCTCCCGCCCGGGAGGCAATGAGGTCGGCAGCTTGGTAGGCCAGGTCCATTCGGTCAATGAATCCTTTGCAGACCACTCCATCGCAGGGGTGGGCATTCAGCCAAGCTTGGCAGGCATCGAGGTAACGCGCGCCGCATTGCCACAAGATTTGGTAGCCCCGTTCGGACAACCTTGGTTTCCTTGACAAGATGTTTTGCACCGCTTCGTTCATGGATTGGGCACCCAAGCTGCCTCCCATGATGAACACCATGGGTCCTTCATTGGGCAGCCCCCAATGGCCCCGTGCGGCCTCGAGGTCAGGCGACGCTTCATCCATCAATTCCCGCACGTGGGCGCGAAGTGGATTGCCTGTTTGCACGATGCGATCCTTCGGAAACCAACGGTCCAGTCCTGGGAGTCCTGCGCAAATCCGGTCCACCCTTTGGGCCAACAATCGGTTGGTGATGCCAGGAAAGCTGTTTTGCTCTTGGATGAGGGTGGGGATGCCTTTGCGCACGGCTTGGTCCAACAAGGGTCCGCTCGCAAAACCTCCGACGCCTACCACCACCTGAGGCTGTTGAACACGCAGGATGCGCCTCGCTGCCCAAAGGCTGTGGAGCAATTTGAAAGGGAAGCTGAGGTTTTGGGTGCTGGTCCAACGGCGGTTCAGTCCACTGATCCACAACCCATCGATGCTGTACCCTGCCGCCGGGACTTTGTCCATCTCCATCCTTCCCAAGGCGCCCACAAAGTGCACTTTTGCTTGGGGATTTCGCCGTTTGACTTCATCGGCGATGGCCAATGCGGGGTGGATGTGTCCGCCTGTGCCTCCTCCTGAAATCACAACCTTTGTCAGTGTGGACATGGCGTCTATTTGAGGGTGTTTCCAGACGTTTCGCCCTTCCCATTCAACACCACCCTGGAGACGGCGAGCATCATGCCAATCGACAAACAGGTGAACAGAAGGGAGGTTCCGCCATAGCTCACCAGGGGCAACGGCTGGCCGGTGGTGGGGAACAAACGCACCGACACCCCCATGTTGACCAAAGCCTGGACAGTGATCATCAGCCCCAAGCCAAGGACGAGGTTTTGGCCAAATGGATGGTCGCACTTGATGGCCGTTCGCGAGGCGCGAAAGAGGAGGGCGAGGTAAAGAAGCACCAGCCCGAGTCCCCCCAAGATGGCCCCCCACTCTTCCACAATGAAGGCAAAGATCATGTCGGAATAGGGATGGGGGAGGAAGTTCCGTGAGGTGCCAGATGCTGGGCCATGCGGGAACAGCCCGCCCTTGTGGATGGCGATTTGGGCCAACTCGATTTGGTAGTCCTCGTCGCTGCTGACTTGAGGTTGACCTGTGGCAAATCCTGTGAAGCTCTCCATCCTGTTGGCCCATGTTGCAAACCTCGGAAGGGCATCGGGCGCCGCCTTGCCCACCCCGTAAAGCCCCAACAGACCTGAAAAGGCAAGCCCTGTCATCAGCACCACTTGTTTCCATGGCAATCCTCCAACGAAGAGCATGGCAAAACAAATGGCCCCGAGCATGGCGGCCGTCGAAAAGTCAGAGGGCACAATCAATCCACAGACCAGCGCGATTCCAGCGAGAATGGGGGCTGTGCCTTGCCAAAAGTCGTGCAGGACTTCCTTGCGGACGTGAAGCTGGCGGGCCACCCAAAGGACCAAGGCAAGCTTGGCAAAGTCAGACGTTTGCACCGTCAACCCAATGAAGGGGATTTTGATCCAACGACGGGCGTCGTTGATGTCGGTGCCAAACAACAGCGTGAAGACCAAGGCGGCGATCGCAAACACCAACAGGATGTTGGCCAGTTTGCTGAAGTATTTGAAGTGGATTCTGTGCACGCCAAACATGACCAACCACCCCCCTGAAAGCAGCGCGATCTGCTTGAAGAGGAATTTGGCACTGTTGCCGTCGGCTTTGTAGGCAAGGGTGCTGATCGCGCTGTACACGGTGACCAAGGAGGCCAAAGTGAGCACGAGGGCGATGCCCCAAAGCACGCGGTCGCCTTCCAACCGCTCTCGTATGCTGGCGAGAATCTCGTTCATGACACCGTCAAGGAGACGTTCATTCAGAGGGCGCGAACGGCCTGTTTGAAACTGCGTCCACGCTGTTCGTAGCTGCCAAACAAGTCAAAACTTGCGCATGCTGGAGACAGCAGGGCCGTTTCGCCGGGCAATCCCAACTGGTAGGCCAAGGCCACAGCTTCTTCTGCCGAGGCCACGTCATGGCTCGTTTCCACGAGTTCGTCAAAGGCCTTGTGAAGCGGCGCATTGTTCTTGCCCATGCAAATCATGTGCTTGACTTTGTCCTTGACAAGCGGCACCAAGGTGCTGTAGTCGTTCCCTTTGTCGATGCCACCTGCGATCCAAATGACAGGAGAAGTGGCACATTCAAGGGCGTACCAGGCGCTGTTGACGTTGGTCGCCTTGGAGTCGTTGATGAAGGTGATTCCGTTGACTTCTGAAACGAATTCCAGACGGTGTTCCACGCCTTCGAAACTTTGGAGGCTCTCGCGGATGCCTTCTTTCCTGAGGTCCAAGATGCGGCCTGTCATGCCCGCTGCCATGGAATTGAAGAGGTTGTGCTTCCCCTGCATGGCCAATTTTTGAATGGTCATTGTGAATGAATTGAAATGTTGGAGGATGAATTGTGAATTGTCGTTGGGGTCCAAACCACCTCCCCGGCCATCGGTGGCGACCTCGTGGAGAGGGCGCTCCGCACTGAGGGGGAGGAGTTGGGCGGAAGTGCCATGCTGGTCAAGCATGCGCTTGGTCCAGGTGCAGTCCGCGTTGTAAATCAGATGGTCGCCAGAGGTTTGGGCGGCCGTGATGCGCCACTTGGAAGCGGCGTAGTTGTTCATGTCGTTGTTGTAGCGGTCCAAATGGTCGGGGGTGATGTTCAGCAGCACCCCCACATCTGGACGGAAGGTGGAGGTTCCGTCCAATTGGAAACTGCTCACCTCGACCACTGTCGCCTGCGCAGGGTCATGGCCGTTCACCACCCTTTCAGAAAGGCGACGCGCCCAGCTCGTGCCGATGTTGCCCACGCAGTCCACGTCCCACCCTTCCTTTCGGAACATGTGGTCGATCATGGCAGTGGTGGTGGTCTTCCCATTGGCACCTGTCACCCCAATCACGGGGGTGTCATGTCCCAATCCTTTGTGGATTCGGGCGGCATACTCGATGTCGCTGATGACTTCCCATCCGCGGTCCTTGCAAGCGACGACCACCTCCGCGTCTTCTGGGATGCCAGGGCTCTTGACCACGGTGTGAACGGTGGGCCATTCGTCCATGCGGTGTCCACCCGCTTCGTGGTCGATGCCTTCGGATTCGAGTTCTGCCACTCCCGGGCCATTGCCCGCATCACTGACCAAGACAGGGGCCCCCACCGACCTCGCCAAAAGGGCGGAGCCTACGCCGCTTTCGCCGGCGCCAAGTACGAGGATGGGGTCCTGGAGGTTCATGGGAGATCAGCGGACTTTGAGGGTGACAATGGTGACCACAGCGAGGAGGATGCCAACAATCCAAAACCTTGCAGTGATTTTGGATTCAGGCATGTTTTGCTTTTGATAATGGTGGTGCAGGGGCGCCATAAGAAACACGCGCCTTCCCTCCCCATGTTTTTTCTTGGTGTGACGAAACCACGCCACTTGAATGACCACACTGAGGTTTTCAATCAGGAAGATTCCGCAGAGGACAGGGATGAGCAATTCCTTGCGGATGGCGATGGCGAACGTCGCGATGATGCCACCGAGCGCGAGGGAGCCTGTGTCCCCCATGAAGACCTGAGCGGGGAAGGCGTTGTACCACAGAAAGGCCACGCACGCACCGACAAAGGCGGCGATGAACACCACCAACTCTTCGGAGCCAGGGATGTACATGATGCTCAGGTAGTCCGCAATGACCGTATTGGAGCTGACATACGCGAGGACGGCCAAGGCCATGCCGATGATGGCACTCGTCCCCGTGGCCAATCCGTCGATGCCGTCCGTCAAATTCGCCCCGTTGCTGACGGCGGTCACCACCAGGATGACCAAAGGGATGAAAACGATCCAAACGTAAGAGGCGGCATCTTCCATGGCCCACGAAAGGAGCCAGGCGTAGTCGAAGTGGTTGTCCTTGATGAATGGAATGGTGGTGGCGGTGGAGCGCACTGTGGCCCAGGTGCCATCGTCGGCCAGTTCTTTCACAGCGATGTCGGGGTGCCACACCATGGCCGCACCCAAAATCAGTCCCATGCCCACTTGCCCAATCACCTTGAAGCGGCCGGCCAGTCCTTCTTTGTTCTTCTTGAACACCTTGATGTAATCGTCGATGAACCCGATGGCGCCAAGCCACACGGTGCTGAGGATCATCAACTGGGTGTAGACATTGGTCAAATCCGCGAACAGCAGGGTGGGGATCAAGATGGCGCCAAGGATGATCAACCCGCCCATGGTGGGGGTGCCTTGCTTGTTCATTTGCCCTTCAAGGCCCAAGTCACGGACGATTTCACCAACTTGTTTGAGTTGCAGCCACTCAATGATGCGCTTGCCAAAAGCGATGCCCACCACAAGCGACGTGAGCAAACTCATCGCGGCGCGGAACGAGACGAAGCTGAACAGACCGGCGCCTGGCAGGTCGTACATCTCTCGGAGGGTGGTGAACAGGTGGTAGAGCATGGCTTAGGTCAATGGCGGTTCAGGTGGTGGGGGCGAAGGCCAATTGAAGTTCTTGTCGGTCGTCGAAGGGGTGTTTTTCTCCTCCTATGTCTTGGTAGGTCTCGTGCCCTTTGCCGGCCACCAAGACGATGTCGCCAGGCTCAGCGAGCGCGGCTGCGGTTCGTATGGCTTCGCGTCGGTCGACGATGGTCAGGCATTTTCGTCGCTCGATGGGGTCCAAGCCAGCTTCCATGTCGTGCAGAATGGCCTGCGGCTCTTCCGTGCGGGGATTGTCACTGGTCAAAATCACCCGGTCCGACCCTTGTGCGGCGCTCTTCGCCATGACGGGGCGCTTGGCGGCATCGCGATCTCCCCCACAACCGACCACGGTGATGACCTTTTCACCGCCCGTTCTGACATGGGCAATGGTCTTCAGGACATTGTCGAGTGCATCTGGAGTGTGGGCGTAGTCCACAAGGGCAGTGATGTTGTCCCGCGCGGGGACGCGTTCAAACCTCCCTGCGGGGGCTTTCAGCAGGGACATCTGGGTCAAGGTGTGCAGTGGGTCAGACCCAAGCATTTTGGCGACGACATACACGGCCAGGAGGTTGGAAGCATTGAAGCCTCCGACGAGTTGGGAGTACAGTTCTTGGCCGTCCAGATGAAGCACAAGGCCCGTGATTTGATTTTCCACGATCCGGGCGCGTTCCTCGGCAATGCCTTGGACGGCCATGGTCCAGACCCGGGCCTTGGTGTCAGCCACCATGTCTTCGCCGTGCGGATCGTCCGCATTGATGGCGGCAAAGGCCCCAGACGGAAGGCGGTCAAAGAGTTGTTTTTTGGCCTTGATGTAGGCATTGAAATCCCCGTGGTAGTCCAAATGGTCATGGGTGATGTTGGTGAACACCGCGCCTTCGAATTGGGTCCCTGTCGTGCGCTCCTGCGCAATGGCATGCGAACTCGCCTCCATGAACACATGGGTGCACCCTGCATCCGCCATTTCGCGGAACAGCGCCTGCAGTTGAAGGGCGTCAGGGGTGGTGTGGGTGGCGGGAATGACGCGGTCCACAATCTTGTTTTCCACGGTGCCCAGCATCCCCGCCTTCCGGTCGAGCAAGCGGTACAATTGATGAAGCAACGACACCGTGGTGGTCTTGCCATTGGTGCCTGTCACAGCCACCACCTTCATTTCTTTGGAGGGATGGTTGTGAAAGGCCGCCGCAATGTGGCCCAAGGCTGCCGCACTCGATTTGACTTGGACCAAGGTGACGTGGTCGGGCGCTTCTTCGGGCATGGTTTCACACACGATGCAAGCCGCACCAGCCGCAATGGCCTGAGGGATGAAGTCGTGGCCGTCCGTGACCGTTCCTGGCACTGCCACGAACAACCCCAATGCTTGGACCTGTCGGGAGTCCACGGCGATGTGCTCCACAGCAGCGTGCGTGGTGCCTCGGACTTCGAGGATGCGTGCGTCGTAGAGAAGGTCAGAAAGCAATTTCACGAGAGACGTAGTTGAATGGTGGTGAGTTCAGTTCGAAGGGGAGTGCCAGGGGCAATGGACTGGGACTTGACCGTCCCAAGGCCATCGTACTTCACATGCAGACCGGCATTTTCCAAGAGATACAGGGCGTCTCGCAGCCCCATCCCGCGCACATCGGGAATGGCGGATTCAAGGATGGACCTTTCCGTGAGGGTGGCTTCTGTGTCGCCCGTTTTCACGGTCACCCAGTCGGCGTCAATGCCTTGTGTATGGCCCATGCCAATGGCTTCGTATATCGTGGTCAAGGCGTGGCGGGCACCATCGTTGGATGCGGGCATACCAGGGATTTCCGCAAGTTGGCCACGCGTCATGGTATGGAAGGCCGGGTCCGTGGCATAGATCAAATCGGCCACATCTTTGAACACTGGCGCGGCAATGGTGCTGCCGTAATAGCTTCCACTCTTGGTGTCGGCAATCACGACCACACATGAATAGCGGGGTTGTTCTGCCGGGAAGTAACCGGCAAACGAGGCCCGGTAGCGTCCCACTGCATAGCCATTGCCAGTGGCGATGCGTGCCGTCCCTGTTTTGCCGGCGACGGTGTACGGGCTCCCTTTGAAGACATGTTTGGCGGTGCCTTGGCCTTCCGGGTCGCAAACCGCCTCCATCATGGACCTGCAGGCCGCCAGGGTGGTGGCATTGCAGATGCGGTTTTGAAGGACAAAGGGTTGGTAGCTCTTGAGGGTCTCTGACCCCACGCGCAACTCGCGGACCAGCTGTGGCCTCATCATTTTGCCATTGTTGGCGATGGCGTTGTAGAGAACCAGGGTTTGAAGGGGCGTTTGTGTGAGTTCATAGCCAATGGCCGTCTGGGTGAGGGTGACACCTGTCCAGTCGCTGGCATTGACTTTGGTTTTCACCTTGGGTTGGGCCTCTCCGACGTAACGAATCCCCGTTTTTTCTGTCACCCCCAACTTGGTGAGGCCGTCCACAAATGCCTGTGGGTTGTCGCCAAATGTTTGTTTCACGGCCAAGGCAGACCCGATGTTGGAGCTGACTTCAAAGGCCTTGGTCAGGTTGATTTCTCCATGACCTCCGTCTTTGTGGTTGCTGTCCCTCATTCTTCTGCCGCTGAAGAAGATTTCGCCTTCCCCTGTATCCACCGTGTCTGAGGGCAACATTCCCGCCTCCATGCATGCGATGAGGGATGCCAGCTTGAAGGTGGATCCGGGTTCCACAGCGGTGCCGATGGCGTGGTTGAAGTCCTCCCAATATTCCACTTTGTCTTGGCCGACCTCGTGGCGGCTGAGGTTGGCGATGGCCCGAATGTTGCCTGTGGCCACTTCGCAAACAACCACGGTGCCCCAAGCGGCCTCGTGCTTCCTGAGTTGACGTTCCAAGGCATGGCTTGCGACATCCTGCAAGTGCAAATCAAGCGTGGTCAGCACATCCATGCCTTCCACAGGATCGACCAGGTAATCGTCGGTCACCGGCATCCATTGGTTGCCTGCCACGCGGCGCGACAATTGCTGGCCTTCCACTCCTGACAGTTCATCGTTCCACGCGCGCTCCAGACCCACGCGTTCGTGTTCACGGTCAATGCCTACCGTGCGCGCTGCGAGCTTGCCAAAGGGACGTCGCCTGTTCTCTCGACGTTCAAAGACAAGCCCGCTTTTGTACCTCCCCAATTGAACGAAGGGCAGGTTGCGCAATTCTTGGTAGTCCGTGAAGGGAATGTTGCGCGCAATCAGCGCGCCTCTGTGTCCCCGGTTCTGGGCATTGTTGAACCTCCCGCGCAGATAGGGAACCGATTTGTCCGTGGCCGAGGCGATCAATTGGCACAACGTGTCGATGGAGCTGTCGTACAAGTCCCAACGCATGCCTTCGCATTTGGCATCCCACCGCAAGTCGTACACTGGGACGCTTGTGGCCAGGAGGCTCCCGTCTTGGGCGAGGATTTGGCCTCGGGCAGGCTCGATGGTGCGGACGCTTGTGGAGAATTGTTCTCCCCGCTTCACCCATTTGTCGCCCTCGATGTTTTGGATGTAGAGGATGCGCCCCACAACGCCAAACCCCACCAAGGCGAGGCCCACAAAAACGAGCCAAATGCGTCCGGAGTGTGCAGCGTGCTTCATGGGTTTGCAGGCAGCAGAATGGGTGGGGAAGTAGGTTGCTCAAGGCCCAGAGCCGAGGTGGACTTGGCGAGGCTGCTTTGCTGCAGCTGCGCTTCGAAATCCGACCGCAATGTTTTTTCCTCTGCAGTCGCCTCTTCCAGCAGGTCCAGTGTGCGTTGCTTCTCTCGGAGCACGCGCTCGGTTTGGTATCCCATGCCCAAATACAGGAGGGTGAGCAAGGACAAATAGAGCAGGAAAGGCACCTGCTTCACCAGGGCTTCTCTCGCGAGGATGTCCCCACTGAGGACTTCTCGGATCAAGCCACCGATCTGGTTCTCTTTGCGGCGGCGTTTTCTTTTTTCACGCTGCTCTTCTCGGAATTCGTCCGAGGTGCGCAAACGGTTGGGGTTGTTCGATGTTTGACGCTTTGCTTCGCTTTGCTCTTTTGCCTCATTCTGGGCCACACGGGCAAGCATCTCTGCCTGGGTCAGGGTTCGGTTGCCCTTGCTCGAGGTGGTTTCGGATTTGGTCCGTCGGAAAAGCCCAAGAATGTTCATGGCATCCACTCGGTTCGTTCCGCCACGCGAAGGCGCGCGCTTCTCGCGCGAGGGTTGGCATCCATCTCCTCATCTTGGGCCACAATGGCCTTTCTCACAAGCGGGTGGAAGGGAGCAAGCACCCGCCCCTTCATGTCCTTTTGGACATCGTCTTCAAAATTGCCCGAGCGCATGAAGTGTTTGACCAGTCGGTCTTCCAAGCTGTGGTAGCTCATCACCACCAATCGCCCTCCAGGGGCAAGCATGGAAATGGCGTGCGTCAGCAGGTCCTCGAGGGCGCCCAACTCATCGTTGAGATGGATGCGGATGGCCTGGAAAATTTTGGCGTAATGCTTGTTTTCCTTCCCGCGGGGTGCCGTTGGGGAAAGCACCCGGATCAAATCATGGGTGGTGAGAATGGGGCGTTCTTCCCTTGCCGCGACAATGCGGTGGGCCAAGCGATCGGGTCTTGTAAGTTCCCCGTATTTTCGAAGCACTTGGGTGAGTTCACGCACCTCCACAGTGGCGAGCCATGCATGGGCAGGCTGTCCGGATTGAACATTCATGCGCATGTCCAATGGGCCGTCGTGCCGCAGCGAGAACCCGCGTTCTGGGGTGTCAAACTGGTGCGAGCTCACGCCGAGATCGGCAAGGATGCCCGTCAGAGGAAGGGCGCCGTGCGCACGCAAGAATTGAGGGGCGAATCGAAAATTCGCAGCCACCAGGGTGAAGCGGGCATCGTCAAGGGCATTTTTGGCGGCGTCCGGATCTTGGTCAAAGCCAAACAGCCTCGCCTCGGGACCGAGACGCTCGAGGATGGCATGGCTGTGCCCTCCTCCACCAAACGTCGCGTCCATCCATTGCCCCGTTCTTGCCCCGTCGCCGTCGATGTGGAGCGCCTCGAGGGAGGCGTTCAGCATGACGGGAACGTGGTAGGTGGAGGTCATTCTTCAGGGGTGCCGTCGAGGTCTTTGCGTACGTCCTCGGCGAGGTCGCCGAAGTCGAGAGAATCTGCGTCTTGGATGACTTGCTTGTGGTGGGCTTCTTGGTTCCAGATTTCCACTTTCTCCCCCAGGCCAGAGACGATGACCTCCTTCGCGTCTTTGGGGTCAATGCCTGCGTAGGCCAAAAGGGCAGAGGGGAGGTTGATCCTGCCCGAGCTGTCCACCTCCACGTGGGTGGCCCCCTTCATGAATTTCCTCTGAAACAGCTGGTGCTTCTTGTTGTAGCGGCTCAGCCTTGCCATTTCCGCATTCACCTTGTCCCACTCTGGTTTGGGGTACAGCACCAAACAGCCTTCGAAGATGTCACGGTTCACCACGAGTCCATGATGCATCACGCCATCAAGCTGCTTGCGCAGTTTGGCGGGAAACATCAGACGGCCTTTGGCGTCGATGCGACAGGGGTGTTCTCCGAGCAGGTTGAGCATGGGGTAAAATCAGCCACCGTAAAAGTACAGTTAATCTCCCACTTTCTCCCACTCATTGACACTTTCTCCCACTTTGTGGATAAATCTAGGCGATTCATCAGGAAAAAAGGCAGTGTTTTCGGGGGGTTTGAGAAGTGGGAGAAAGTGGAGGGATTTCGCTATTCACACGTTGTCCACATATGATGTGAACAACGGAGCGTGGATGCCCACCCGTTCCAGGCCCCCAAACGCGTGGCCTTGGGGCCCACTTTTGCCCCATGGAATCCAACATTGTGGAACGCGGTCAATACCGCTACGTCGAAGAAGGAGAGGGCACACCTCTCGTATTGTTGCACGGTCTCTTTGGTGCGTTGAGCAACTTTGAAGACGTTCGGGCACACTTCAGCCAGCACTTTCGGGTGATCACCCCGATGTTGCCGATTTACGAATTGCCCATGCTGGAGACCAATGCGAAAAACATGGCCAAGCACATCGCTGGCTTCATTGACGAATTGGGGTTGGACAAGGTGCATTTGCTCGGCAACAGTCTTGGAGGGCACGTGGGTTTGATCTACACCCGAGACAACATGGACAAAGTCGCCTCCCTTTCATTGACGGCCAGCAGTGGACTCTATGAAAACGCTTTTGGCTCCAGTTTCCCCCGACGGGAGGACAAGTCGTACATCAAGGAGAAGGTGGCCGTCACCTTCCACGACCCCAAGCACGCCACTCCAGAGTTGGTCGATGAATGCTTCGAGGCGGTGAACGACCGCAACAAGGTGTTGCGCATCTTGAGCATCGCCAAGTCGGCCATCCGGCACAACATGTCCAAGGACTTGCCTGCGATGGACCTTCCCGTCTGTTTGATTTGGGGCAAAAACGACATCATCACACCACCCGAGGTGGCCGAGGATTTCCTGGCGGGTTTCCCCGATGCGGAGTTGTTTTGGATCGACGCATGTGGCCACGCCCCGATGATGGAGCATCCAGAGACCTTCAATCAGATCCTTTCTGATTGGTACGCCTCCCGAGGCATCCGTTGATGGCCTCTTCTGACACCACGCGCTGGGAAATGCGCGAAGCGACCTTTGTCAAGAGCAGTGCCTTGCCATCGGAGTGTCCCCGTCCCGATCGGCCCGAATACGCCTTCATTGGACGTTCCAACGTGGGCAAGAGTTCGTTGTTGAACATGCTGACGGGCCGCAACAAGTTGGCCAAAACGTCAGGGACCCCCGGGAAAACCCAACTCATCAACCACTTCGATGTCGACGGGAAATGGTACCTCGTGGATTTGCCTGGCTTTGGGTATGCCAAAGTGAGCAAAAAGGACCGGTCCAAATGGATGACGGTCACGCAGCAATACTTGCGCAGCCGCACCAATTTGATGTGTGTGATGATGCTCGTGGATTCGCGGATTCCAGCCCAAAAGGTGGACCTCGAATTCATGGCCTGGATGGGGGAAGCAGGACTTCCCTTTGTCCTGGTCTTCACCAAAGTGGACAAGCTGAACAAAACGGAGAGGGAGGCCTTCTTGCCTGCCTATGAAGAGAAGATGTTGGAACAATGGCACAAAATGCCTCCCTTGTTTGTGACGAGTGGAAACACAGGGGAGGGGCGTGAAGAAGTCTTGCGCTTCGTGGCGGCGACCAACGTGCTCTACCCCGACTGATCGGGCGTCATTCGTCGATCGCACCCACGCGCTTGGCAAGTTCTTGGGTGAATCCCCGGATCGCCGTGGCGTGCTCCTTGTCTGAGGTGGCCTTCTCATAGGTGTCGGCCAAGGTCATCATGGTTTGGACCACAAAGGAGCGCATCTCCTCCACACTCATGTCCTGGGTCCAAAGGTCCATGCGCATGGCCGCGTATTCCTTCGCATTCCACATGGAAAGGGCCATGGCAGAGGCCGGTTGTTGGGCAATGCCACCGTCTTCTGCGGTCCATTCCATGGCGACGGGGACGTGGTTCTCGTCTGTGGTGACGTCGATGGTGATGCGTGATTTGGCCATGGTGCAAAAGTAGGTTCAGGGCCGGTAGGCCTGCAAGAAGGGATTGGGGTCTGTGGGGGTCCACCACGATGCCATGTCCAAGGCGGCATGATTCCCCCGCCTGGCTTGGACCATTTTCCACCCGAGGTACACCCCCAAACGGTCTGGACAGGATTGAGGGAGGCCTTCTGCCCTTGTGAAGGGACCTTCCTGGAACCACCTCATGACTTCCCGTGGTTGTTTGTTGAACATCACGCTTTGGGGCTGCACTTCGCTCCAAATCGACCGCTCATTGGCCTCGGCCCAGGTCCACTCCTCCTCTGTCCAATTCATGAGTTGTGCAGGTGAGGTGTGTGGGAAGCAAATGGAAGTGAGTTCCATGATTTGCCCCCAAAACAACAACATGTCGACGGTGCGTGGCGAGCTTGGGATGCGGTTCTGGTGCTGGACCAGCAACCATCCACGCAGGGCATCGGTGGCCATCCATGCGCTGCGCATACGTTGGAGACGGTAGCGCGGAAACCGATGGGAGGGCAGTTCTTGGTGGAGCGGATGGTTGGGCTCCATGAACCAATCGAGTCCAATGCCCACCCATTCAGGGGTGGGGTACAGTGCGAAATTGAACCCGGAAGGCATCCAGACGACATCGGGAACCTCCGCATCTGGGAACAAAACGAGATGGCGCTTCAACGCTACTTGCAACTGTTCACTTTGTTGCGCCAAGTGGCCTTCCTCTCCTGAGGTGGTGTCAATCGCGGCCATCATGGGCGCCATCTCTTCCAAAAAGCGGAGGGTCATGTCCACGGTGAGGGTGTCGTCTGACGGCCCCAGCTGGAGCACTTCTTCCGACCAAGTTTTCCAAAAACTGGGATGGGCTTCCTGCAGGTGGGAAAGGGTGACGTTGCGTCCCGAATCCAAAGGCATGTTTTCCAAAACCTCCATCCAATTCACCTCCTGAAAAGAAGTGGGAAGGGTCACCCCGTCGGTTTCGATTGGTGGGGTGGGCGGTCCGCATTGCACCCAGCTGCACACCAGCAATACCCACATTGGCAAGTGGAACAAATTGCGGATGGAAAAGACATGATGCATGCGGGAAGGGGTAGTTTTGGACAAACGACAAAGGACCATGAAGCAAGCAATCACAAAGATGGGCAAGGAACACTTCCTCTCGGTCATGTTCCTTGTGGGCGCCTGCATCTGCAGTTGGTCTCAAACGCAAGGATTCAAGATGGGGCTTGCCCTGGAGCCCAACATGGCTTGGATGAACTCCAGAGATTACGAACACACCACCGATGGGGTGCGGGGCCACTTTGGGTACCAATTCATGGCCGACATCATGTTCTCAGAGACCTACGCGATTGGCACGGGGTTGCATGTGTTTCGCACCGGGAGCCAAGTCGACTACTGGGAGCAGACCAACCAAGACTCACTCAGCAAGGTGTCACGTGACTTCAACAACCAGTACGTCGAGCTGCCATTGACGTTCAAGATGCGCACCAAGGAAATCGGGTACAGCACATACTTCGGTCGCTTTGGGGCAGGCTTGGGATTGAACACCCGAAGAGAAGTGGACGAGAGCCGATACGTGGGGTACCAAAGAACCGATGGCTGGCAACCTGTCGACAACCCTTCGATTCCAGCACCGGACCTGGAGGCTGGCGACCACACCAAGTTGTTCAGGGCATCCATGATTGTGGGCCTCGGGGTGGAACGACGCATTGCGGGCAATTCATCGCTGGTGGTCGGGGTGACATACAACAGCGCCTTGTTCAACACCCACAAAAACGTGGAGGTGGTCAAGGTCGATGCGGCCGGTGTCCCAAGGGGGCTCGCGGAAGACAATGTATTGGTCACGGAGATGAAGGGCCAAGACAGCATTCTTGCGCTGAGTGTCGGCGTCGTGTTTTGAGCCAAGATGAACCTCTGTTTGGTTGAAATGTTGGAACTTCTCCCGTCATAGATCTCACCATGAAAACGTCATTCCAAGCTGCCCAAGTCGTCCAACATATCCTTGGTTGGCTATCCTCTTACCAGGAAAAGTCGGGCATGGAAGGTTGGGTGGTGGGGGTGTCGGGCGGCATTGATTCTGCGGTGACCTCCACCCTTTGTGCGCTGACAGGGGCTCCGACGCTTTGTGTGGAAATGCCCATCCATCAGGCACAGGATCAAGTGTCACGGGCGTCACAACACATCGAGGCATTGTGCAAAGCCCATCCCAGGGTGCGTCGTTCCACGGTTTCCCTGACTGAAGTGTACGACCAACTGGCGGCGGCATTGCCTGACGGACCTGACCAGAGTGGGGGATTGGCCATGGCGAATTCACGCGCAAGGTTGCGGATGACGACGCTCTACGCTTTGGCGCAAAGAGAACGTCATTTGGTGGTGGGCACCGGGAACAAAATCGAAGACTTTGGGGTCGGATTTTACACCAAATACGGCGACGGTGGTGTGGATTTGTCCCCCATTGCGGACCTGACCAAGACAGAAGTGTTCTCCCTAGGTGCACATCTCAACGTGCTCCAAGACATCCAGAATGCTGCCCCGACAGATGGACTTTGGGGAGACGACAGGACCGACGAAGATCAATTGGGGGCCACCTATCCCGAGTTGGAATGGGCCATGGCCTGGGAAGCCCAGCATGCCGCCATGACGGAGGATGTCAAGCAGCGGTTGCTGCATGAATTGCCTGGGAGGCAGCAAGAGGTCTTGTCCATTTACCGACGCTTTCACGGGGCCAATTTGCACAAAATGCAGGCCATCCCCGTCTGCCAGATCCCCGAGAACCTCCGGGTTTCTGCAGGGTGACCCGTGCCGCATCGCCCTCGTTTTTTACTCCGCAATCACCAGGGTGGTGGTGGCTTCTTGGAAGTCCGCGTCTGAAGGCGTCCCTACATGGACCACCACGTTGTACCGCCCCGGTTCGAGAAAACCGTCTTCTTGCCGCATTTCCAGCCTCAAGGCCTGAGGTCCTTGGGTGAGCTCGAGGGTGCCCAAGTCCCAGAAGGCATCTTCTCGTGTTTGTAGTTGGTCCAAAATGCGTGAAGCTCCTCCGCTTTCTGCCACCGAGGAATCTGAAAGGACCAGTGGGGCAGGAACACGACGCAGCTGCCATTTTGCAGGCCCTGTGAAGGGTGCGTGCAGCCACATTTCAGCAGTGGGCTCCCAGGGCTCTCCCCACCCCCAGTCTTGGCTGCCCCAGTCTTCGCTCCATGTCATTTCGTGTTCAGATTTCTGAAAAAACAGGTCCTCTTGCGCAGCGGAGAAGTCGGAGATGTTCATGATGGGAGACAGGTCGAGGCGATAGATCCCGCGTCCATGGGTCCCGAGAATCAAATCGTCCTCTTCCTCTTGAATCACCAGATCGTGCACGGGGACACGGGGAAGGTCCTTGTGCACTGGAGCGAAGTGTCCTCCTGCATCGAGGGTCAAATACGCGCCTCCATCTGTGCCGACGACCCACCACCCAGGCATGTCGGCACTTTCCACAAGTGCGTTCACCGGTTCAGCTGGCAAGTCTGTCCCCCACCTTTCCCACGACTTGCCTTCGTCCCGGGTGGCGAACACCCAAGCATCCATGGCATCGTGACGGTAGCCGTTCAGGGCAACGACCAAAAGATTGGCATCGTGATGGGACCAGCTGACTTCAGTGACCCATAGATGCTTTTTGTCGTCCCCTTTGCCGATGGAGGTGGGGATGGGAAGGTCCAAGCGGGTCCAGTTGTGGCCTCCATCCTTGGTGATGTGCACGAGGCCGTCGTCGCTTCCTGCGGCAAGTTGCCCAAAGCGTTTGGGATGCTCCGCAAGGGTGGTCAACGTTCCAAAGGGGACATTGCCTTCCAGGGGTCCCCGTGTGAGGTCTGGCCCCATGGTTTCCCAATTGTCTCCGCGGTTGAGCGAGCGGTGCAACTTGTTGGAGCCCATGTACAGCACGTCTTCTTGATGCTGACTGAGCAAAATGGGGGTTTGCCAATTCCAGCGCAGGGGAGGGTCCCCGAGAGCGTGCTTTGGATGAAGCCCCGTTCTCTCGCCTGTCGTGCGGTTGGTCCGCTGGTACCAGCCAAATTGATAGCCTGTGTACACCACTTCGGGCTGCCTCGAATCCACCGCGATTTGCATGCCATCCCCGCCGCCCAAGGAGACGTAGGGATGGTGACCTGTTTGAAGCCATCGCTTGCTTTCACGATGGGTGTGCGGCCCTACCCAAGTGCCGTTGTCCTGGAGGCCACCATAAACGTTGTAGGGGGATTGCTGGTCCACTGCGACCGCGTAGAACTGTCCCACTGAGGGGCTGTTGCACTTGACCCATGATTCGCCACCGTCCCAAGAGACGTTGAGCCCCCCATCGTTTCCATTCATCAAGTGTGAGGGGTTGTTGGGGTCGATCCAAAGTTTGTGGTGGTCCACGTGCACATTCTCGGCCCCAATGGAAGAAAAGGTACGTCCTCCATCTGTGGACTTGAGAAGCGGAACGCCGGCGATGTACACGGTCTGAGCGTCCGTGGGGTCGACGGACACCACGCCGAAGTAGTAGCCGTAGGTGTAGCAAACGTTGTCCAACCACTCCTCATGGGTGCGCGTCCATTTTTGGTCCTGGTACACATAGAGTTCGGGGCCAATGATTTCGGTGTCGAACAACGCGGCATTGCCATCCGTCAAGTGGTCGTACAAGGCGCGCGGAGCCAGTTCCTTTTGGGCGACCCTTTGGAGAACGGACTGTGCGCTGTCGGAGGCAGCGAAGTCATTTGCATCGAGAAAGTCCTGCAGCGTCGAGGGGTCCAGCTGAAGAAAGGTGTTCCTGTCCATGTCCAGGAAGTCTTCTTTGTTCAGCCCATCTTTGGCGGTGGCCGTCGCTTTGTCTCCGGCATCGGAAGGGCGCCTCGCCTGGTTGTCTAAAAGGGCATACAGTGTGCCAGACCCTGAGTGAAGGCCCAGTCCAATGCGTCCAGCGTCGGGGCCTTCGGGAAAGGCATTGGAAGATGTGATGCGCGCCCAATTTCCGCCACCATCCACCGATTCCCAGACGCCAGAACCAGCCCCTGATTCGGTGAAGTCATGCGCCCGTCGGGTGCGGTCCCAGGTGGCGGCGTACAGATGGTTGGGCTGTCCTTCTTCCATGACCAAATCCACAGCACCCACCACGGTTCCTTTCGTCCCGCCCGGGACCTTCAAGACGCGGTCCCAGGAGTTGCCGCCATCCTTGGAGTGGTAGACACCACCTCCAAAGTTGTCGGAATACAATTCTCCCAGGGCGGCCACCCACATGCGGTCAGGGTCGGTCGGGTCGATGACAATGCGTCCAATGTGATGGGTTTGTGCGAGCCCGGCATGACGCCATGTTTGGCCAAAATCGTCGCTGATGTACACCCCATCTCCCGCATAGGAACTCCTTGAGGAATTCACCTCTCCGGAGCCCACGACCACACGGCCACTTGGGTGGGCTGCCACAGCCCCCAGCAACGTGGTGGCCTGGAGCAATGGGGTGAAGGTCGTTCCGTGGTTCACACTTTTCCAGAGGCCGCCAGTGGCGTAGGCCACATACACGGTGTCTCCTACCGTGGCCAAGTCGACCACCCGGCCGCCCATGACGCCGGGACCAATGTTGTCCAAGGCCAGCCCATCGGTCCAAGCGTTTTGTGCGAGAAGCGCGCGTTGGTCGGCGACGGATTGCCGCATGTCAGCAGGGGAGGCCCCCCATTGTTGTCCCCACATGTTCATGCTGAAAGACCAAAGGCCAAGGGCCAGCAAGCCAAATCTGCTTTGAGAAGAAAGGTGGAAGATGGCATAAATCATTGCAGCTTGGGGTTGTTCTGGTGTCGGTCGCGGTCGCGGTCGGTTTTCTTAGAGATGTTGGCGGCCAAGGCGTCGGTCAAATCGATTCCTGTTTGGTTGGCCAACGCCATGAGCACCCAAAGGACATCTGCCATCTCGTCTCCCAAGTCACGCCCTTCGTCGCTTGGCTTTTCACTCTGCTCGCCGTAGCGGCGTGCCACGATGCGCGCCAGTTCCCCAACTTCTTCTGTCAAGATGGCCAAGTTGGTCAGCTCGTTGAAATAACGCACGCCCACGGTTTGGATCCAGGAGTGCACTTTTGCTTGGGCTTCCCTGAGGGTGAGGTCGGGGTGTTGGGCTTGGGAAAAATCAAGGTTCTCCATCATTCTTTGTTTTGGGTGTCGATCCAGATCGTCACCGGACCATCGTTGGTCAGTTCAACTTCCATGTCCGCCCCAAACTCTCCCGTGGCCACGGGTTTGCCCAGCTCTTGTTCGCACGATTGGACAAAATGCTCGTAGAGTGGAATGGCCACGTCTGGATGCGCGGCATGAATGAAGGAGGGGCGGGTGCCTTTTTTGGTTTTTGCATGCAGGGTGAATTGACTCACCACCAGCATCCCGCCGCCCACTTGGACCAAGTCCGCATTCATTTTCCCTTCGACGTCACTGAAAATGCGGAGCTTGACGAGTTTGGCGGCCAGCCATTCGGCATCTTGACGGGTGTCCGCCGTTTCAATGCCCACGAGGACCATGAGGCCATGGTCGATGGCCCCGTGCTGTTCTCCTCGGACTCGGACTTGGGCCTTGCGGACCCTTTGGATGACTGCGCGCATGGTGCAAAATAACCACCGCTTTTTCTCCCATGGGGACATGTCGTGGAAAAGATGCCGAGAAAGGCCTTTCATCTGCGTTTTTGACCCGTGGCCTCTCCTTATTTTTGGGCTTGATTGTTGTCCCAAACCCACAACCTCACCGTCCCGATTCATGAAGGCTTCCATTGCTCCAGCAACCCTCGACCAAGCTCAAGAGATGGGCTTGCGCCCGGAGGAGTTTGATCAGATCAAGACCATTCTTGGGCGCACCCCCAACTTCACTGAGATGTGCGTGTACTCCGTCATGTGGAGCGAACACTGCTCGTACAAGAATTCCATCAAGTGGTTGAAAACGCTTCCCAAGGATGGTCCGCACATGTTGGTCAAGGCCGGTGAAGAAAACGCCGGAATTGTGGACATTGGAGATGGTTTGGGGTGTGCTTTCAAAATCGAGAGCCACAACCATCCTTCTGCCATTGAGCCTTACCAAGGTGCTGCAACGGGTGTAGGCGGAATCAACCGCGACATCTTCACCATGGGGGCCCGCCCCATTGCCCAGCTCAACAGCTTGCGTTTTGGGGATCTCAGCAACCCGCGCACGAAGTGGTTGCTGGAGGGAGTGGTCAAGGGCATTGGGGATTACGGAAACAGCTTTGGTGTGCCCATTGTAGGCGGCGAACTCTTCTTCGATTCAAGCTATCAAGTGAACCCGCTTGTCAATGCCATGTCTGTGGGCATCTTGGAAGCGGACAAAATCATCTCAGCGACGGCCTCCGGCCCAGGAAACCCAGTTTACATCGTGGGTTCTTCCACAGGCAAGGACGGGATCCAAGGAGCTTCTTTCGCGTCCAAGGACATCACCGAAGAGAGTGCAGACGACCTGCCTTCTGTGCAGGTGGGAGACCCATTCCAAGAAAAACTCTTGCTCGAGGCCTCCCTCGAATTGTCCACCACCACCGCTGTTGTGGGCATGCAGGACATGGGGGCTGCAGGCATCACCTGTTCAACGTCAGAAATGAGTGCCGCCGGGGAAGTGGGCATGGAGATCCACTTGGACCGGGTGCCGCTGCGTCAGCAGGACATGGAGCCTTTTGAAATCTTGTTGAGCGAATCCCAAGAGCGGATGCTCGTGGTCGTGCGCAAGGGCCAAGAGGAAGAGGTCAAGGCCATTTTTGACAAATGGGATTTGCACGCCGAACACATCGGCGAAGTCACCGAAGGGGACCAAATCCGTTACTACATGCACGGTGAACTCGTGGGCGATGTGCCTGGATCCACACTTGTGCTTGGGGGTGGCGCGCCTGTCTACGAACGCGAATACAAGGAGCCCGCGTGGTACGCGGAGGCCCAGGCCTTCGACCACACCACTGTCCCCGTGCCTAGTTTGGACGAATGCGTGGACATTGCCCACCGCATGATTTGCTTGCCCAACATCGCTTCGAAACGATGGGTTTGGGAGCAGTACGACAGCATGGTGGGCACGATCAACCGCACCACCAACCGTCCGTCGGATGCAGGTGTGGTCTCGGTCCGTGGCACCGACAAGGCTTTGGCCTTGACAGTGGACTGCAATGCCCGTTACGTCCAGGCAGATCCTGAAATTGGGACCGCCATTGCGGTGGCCGAGGCTGCCCGCAACATCAGTTGCACGGGCGCCGTGCCTTCTGCCATCACGAATTGCCTGAATTTTGGCAATCCTTACAACCCTGAGGTGTATTGGCAGTTTGTCGGCGCCATCCAAGGAATGGGCAGGGCCTGCCGACATTTGAAGACTCCTGTGACAGGCGGCAACGTGAGCTTTTACAACCAAACGGCCAAGCCAGACGGCACCGCCCAGGCAGTCTTTCCCACCCCGACCATTGGGATGGTGGGTGTCATGGAAGACCGTGCCCATCACACAGGTTTGGACTTCAAGGAAAAGGGGGAGCTGATTTTCCAATTGGGGCCTTCCACGGATTGCATCCATGCTTCAGAATACCTCGCAAGCATTGTGGGCATTGACAAATCTCCCGCGCCTTACTTCGATTTGGAAGCAGAGGGCCATTTGCACGCTTGCTTGCAGGAGTTGGCCCAAAAAGAACTTGCGCAGGCGTCCCACGACGTTGCCGACGGAGGATTGTTTGTGACCCTTTTGGAAATGGCCATGCCACGTGGCCTGGGCTTTGACCTCGTCTCGGACGATGAAGTACGATTGGACGCCTTTTTGTTCGGCGAAGGCCAGGGCCGTGCGGTGGTGTCATTGAAGGATTCGGATCAAGACGACTTTTTCGACATCTGCGGGTCGCATGGTTTGAAGCCCACGCTTTTGGGCCATGTCACCAAGGGCAAGGTGGTGGTGGACGACAAGCACTTTGGTTTTTGTGAAGAGCTGAGGGCTTACTTCGACAACGCCTTGGAAGAAATGCTGACGGACGAATGATGTGGAAGACGCTGGGCCGGCACCTTGGAGGGATTGTCTTGACATGGATCGTGGTCCTGGCCTGCACCCTATGGCTGTTGCGCAGTTACAGCCAGCCTTCTTCGCAGCGTGAGGTGCCCGCATTGACCGGAATGTTGCGACAACAGGCCCAGGACACCCTTCTGCTCTTGGGGCTGAACCCCATTTGGCAAGATTCCATCTATGCAGCGGGGGGGCGTCCCGGATCCATTGTCGAGCAACACCCCCCTGCAGGGAGTGCTGTCAAGGCAGGAAGAAACATTTTGCTGACGTCGTATCGCATCACGCCACCCGACGAAAGGGTGGACATTGAGGAGGGCCAAGACGCAAGGCTTGCGGAGCGGATTCTGGCCACCCGAGGGTTTGAGGTGGTATTGGTCGAAGAGCCCAACAAACTCCTGGCAGGAAAGGTCATTCGGGTGAGGCACAAAGGCCGGCCATTGGCAAATCAGACCCGGTTGCCCCGAGGGTCCGTGTTGGAACTTGTGGTGGGCGTGGTGGGCGCCCGTGACGTTCGGGTGCCGTGGTTGGTGGGGCTGTCCCTCGAGGATGCGGAAGCGGTCTTGGGGCGACGGAAATTGGCTTTGGGACATGTGGGGTACGAGGCTGACATACAGACCGCATTGGACTCTTCTTTGGCCGTTGTTGTCTCCCAGGACGCGAGTCCGGCAAAAACACCGAGACTGGAAGAAGGAACTGCGGTGGACCTTTATCTTGGAAAACATTGAAACACCTTTCATGACGCGCACGAAAATGAATGTTCAGACGTTGACATTCCCGATGAAGACAATCCAACGGAGAGGAATGGGCATGGTGCTGTGTCTCATGGCTTGGTCCATGGTGTCACACGGTCAGGAACTTGAGCTGGACCTTCAGCATGTCCCTGTGCAGGCCCAAGAGACGAAGCGTGCCTTGGCGTCCCGAGGAGGGGACTTGTTGTTCCCAGTGGGCCTGCCTTTTGTGGATGACTTCGCTTGGCCAAGCCTTTACGACGAAGAAGGACCTGTCAATGTCAAGCGTTGGGAATCCAGTCCCGTGAGAAGAACCACCACGCTTGCGTATCGGCCACCGACCGTGGGCTGCGCCACACTTGACGGAATGGATGCGTCGGGGAATCCGTACGCACTCAACCCCACCAACCCCGTAGGTTACGCAGACGCTTTGACGTCGAGACGGCTTCTTCTTGGACAAGGAGGATATGCCGCAGCAGACAGCGTGGCGTTGTCGTTTTGGTACCAGAGCGGTGGCAGGGCCAACGGCGCTGATGCAGGAGAGGATTCGTTGGTGGTCGAATTCCGAACGAGTGTGGTGGATGGCGATCCGTGGCGTTGGGTCTGGTCGACAGAGGGCATTGACGAAGACTCTGTTTTTCATCCTGTCGTTTTGCACATCGACGCTCCGGAGTATTTCCATGACGACTTTCAATTTCGATTCAGAAACTACGGCTCGCTGGAGGGGAATGTAGACACATGGCACATCGACTATGTCAGGGTGGACGAGGATGCGATGGTCCCAGCGCCGGATTTTGAAGAAGTGGCGTTTGTGTCCCCGCCAAGTAGTTTTTTGAAGGAACCTTGGACGGCCATGCCATGGCCCCATTTCCAGTTCTCACCAGGTCTCTACGTCGCCAATTCGGTCCCCACGTTGCACCGAAGTTTTGGCGCCAATGCGAACAGCCAGGAAAATGTGGGTCTCAAGGTGCAACGGGTGGACATTGAGGGCGGCAACGTGAACAACTATGCCCCTACAGCTGGATCCATTGTCAATACGAGTGTACAAGGCTTGTTCGAGACCGACTATGTCGAAGACCTGCAGATTTTCACCTACCTCTTCAACCCTGCGGTGAGCGACACCTTTGCAGTCTTTCATGTGAGTTTGTGGGAAGACGAGGTGGGCGCTGCGAATGGCACCAACCAAACGGGCATCCCAGACAACGACAGCTTGGTGCATGTCCAGACGTTCAGAGATTACTATGCGTACGACGACGGCACTTCGGAAAAGGCGTATGCCTTGGAAGGCCAAGGAGGAGAGGTCGTGGTGAGGCACGACATTCAGCAGCCGGACACGCTGGAAGGTCTCTGGGTGCACTTCACACCCTTCTTTGACGATGCTTCGGGAGAGACCTTCACCTTGAAGATTCGTGCCGAGGATGAGGCCAATCCGGGACAGCCGGGAGAGACCATTGCGGATCAATTCGCGATTTACGAACCGGATTACAGCTTGGGCACTTACGACGGCTTTGCCTACTTCCCTCTGAATGTCCCTGTCGCGGTAGAAGGCACCATCTTCGTGGGGTTCGTGCAACAGGGCGAGGAACGCATCCACGTTGGATTGGACAAGAACACCAACACGAACGAAGAGTTTGTTTGGTACACGTTCCCTACGACACCATGGCAACCTTCGGGCATCGAAGGCTCGTTGATGATTCGTCCCGTTTTGCGTGCCGGAAAGGATCCCGTCACACAAGTGGGTGAGTGGGGATCTGTCCGAGAAGCGCCCTTGCTCCATCCCAATCCTGGTGCCGGCTTGTGCCAATGGACATTGGAGGTGCCAACAGACCTCCAAGTCTTCGACATGTCGGGACGTGAAGTGGCTTTTTGGCCCCAGCTCGCTCCTGGTCTCCATGCATGGGAAACCGACCAAACGGGCATGTTCCTGTTGGTGGGCACGGAGCCAAGCGGTCAGCGTTGGATCCAACGTTGGGTGTCACAATGACTGCGACAGACGGCCCCGTCGAAGACGGCCACTCGGAAGAGTTGTTCGAGCACCATCGGTTGGTGGCGGATCCAGGTCAAACGCCCCTTCGGGTGGACAAATTCATCATCAATTTGGTGGCCCACTTGTCCCGAAGCAAGCTTCAGATGGCGGCCAAGGCGGGCTATGTCCGGGTCAATGGAGAATCGGTCAAGAGCAACCACAAGGTCAAGCCAGCGGATGTGGTGACGGTGGAGTTGCCGCAGCCCGTGTTTGAATTTGAGTTGCTGCCAGAACCGATGGATTTGGACATCGTTCACGAGGATGATGACCTTTTGGTCTTGAACAAGCCCATGAATTTGGTCGTTCACCCGGGCCACGGCAATTTTTCTGGCACGTTGGTGAATGGCGTGCTTCATCACATCCAAGGATTGCCGAGTCTTCCTGGCAGCCCTGAACAGCGCCCGGGGTTGGTGCATCGCCTCGACAAAGACACGACAGGGCTCATGGTGCTGGGCAAAACGGAACGTGCCCTCACAGACTTGAGTGGCCAGTTCTTCGAGCGAACGGTCAACAGAAGGTATTGGGCGCTGGTGTGGGGAGATGTGCTGGAAGATGGCACGGTGACTGGTCACGTGGGGCGTTCGGTGCGAGATCGCCGTGTCCAGCAAGTCTATGCCGATGGCAGCGAAGGCAAGCATGCGGTGACACACTACCGTGTGGTGGAGCGTTTGGGACCTGTGACTTTGGTGGAATGCAAGTTGGAGACAGGCCGGACCCACCAAATCAGGGTGCACATGCAGTCCATAGGACATCCTTTGTTTGGGGACCCCACCTACGGAGGCAATGTGGCTGTCAAGGGCGCTCCTGGCGGCAAGTACAACGCCTTTTTGCGGAACATGTTTGCCGCGTTGCCTCGACAGGCTTTGCATGCCAAAACCTTGGGCTTCACTCACCCCACTTCAGGCAAGCGCATGGATTTTCAATCGGAGTTGCCTGAAGACATGGCTGGTGTCTTGTCGAAGTGGCGCACCTACGTGGAAGCCGCCTCCGTCTGAAGGCGTTCCAGTTCTTCGACAGCGCGTTCCCATTGGTTGACGACCTCTTGCATTTCTTTTTGTACGGCCTCGAATGCGTAAGCCAACTCCGTCACTTTGGTACGGTCACTTGGGTCCACAGCTGCCATGGCCTCGTTGTGGACGCTGATCTTTTCTTCAAGGGCAACCACCTTCTTCTCCAACCTCTCCACAGCATTGCGTTCCTTCCGGATGGCTTTGTCGCGGGCCTTGCGGGCTTTGTAATCTTCTTGCGGAGGCGCAGACTTGTTGCTGCTTTTTTCCTTCGTGGTCTTGGACACCTTGACCGCCTTGTTGGCTTCGTAGGCTGAGATGGAAGCAGCGTGCTTCTCATGAAGAAACTGCTTGATGTCTCCGATGTATTGCTTCAACCCTTGGGGGGTGACCTCGTAAACAAGTTGGGTCATGTCGCTCAAAAAATCCCTGTCGTGGGACACGACCACCAGAGAGCCGTCGAATCCTTTCAGCGCTTGCTTCAAGACTGTCTTGCTCTTCAGGTCCAAGTGGTTGGTGGGCTCGTCAAGGATCAAGACATTGTAGGGGTGGAGCAGAAGCTTGCACAGGGCGAGCCTTGCCTTCTCGCCTCCTGAGAGGACTTTGACCTTTTTGTCCACGTCTTCGCCGGAAAAGAGGAAGGACCCCAGGAGTCCACGCAGTTGCTTTCGGACATCACCCACGGCGACTTCTTCCAGCGTTTGAAGGACGGTCAAGTCGCCGTTGAGCTCGTCCGTTTGGTTTTGGGCGTAGTACCCAATGTCCACGTTGTGCCCAATGGTCAGCTCACCAGAGGTGCAGGGCTCTTGTTTCAGGAGCAGCCTTGTAAGGGTGGTTTTTCCCGCACCATTTTTCCCCACCAGGGCCACTTTTTCTTGCCTGGCCATGATGAAATCCAGGTTGTCAAAGACGGTCAAGTCCCCAAACTGCTTTTTGAGCGTCTTGGCCTCGAAGATGACCTTTCCGGTTCTTGGCGCTGGAGGAAAGCGAAATCGGATTTGGGCGTTTTCAGCGGCATCGACTTCCAACCGCTCCAGCTTGTCTAGCTTTTTGATCAGACTCTGGGCGAAAGCCGCTTTGTTCTTTTTGGCGCGGAACTTGTTGATGAGTTGCTCCGTCTCTTGGATGTACTTCTGCTGATTTTTGGCCGCTTGCGTTTGCCTCTCTCGCTCTTCTTCACGCCAAACTTGGTACTTGGAGTAAGGGCCTTTGAAGTCGTACAGCTTGGCCCCTCCAATTTCAACGGTGCGCTTGGTGAGGGTGTCCAAGAACACCCTGTCGTGGGAAATGAGCAAAATGGCCCCCGGGTGATGGGTCAAAAACGATTCCAACCATTCGATGCTTTCGATGTCCAGGTGGTTGGTGGGCTCGTCAAGCAGCAAAAGATCTGGTTTCATCAACAAGAGCTTGGCCAGTTCCACCCTCATCTTCCACCCTCCACTGTACTCCGACATGGTGCGTGACATGTCTTCAAGTCCAAACCCCAGTCCTTGCAGGATTCGGTGTGCCTGTTCCTCTGTGCTCGATGCACCGATGGCATCGAGGCGTTCGTTGGCGTCGCTGAGTTCTTGGATGAGGTCGGAGTAAGAATCGCTCTCATAGTCGGTTCGCTCTGCCACTTCCACGGTCAGGACGGCCAGGCGCGATTCCAGTTGTTGGACTTCCTCAAAGGCTTGCATGGCCACCTCCAGCACAGAGGCCGATTCCTCGTGTTCCATTTCTTGTGGCAGGTAGCCAATGCGGTACTCCTTGGGTGCACTGACACTCCCTTCTGAGGCCTTCTGGTGGCCTGCAATCACTTTGAGCAGGGTGGACTTTCCAGCTCCATTGCGGCCCACGAGGCCTATCCGGTCCTTGTTGCCGATCGCGAGATCGAGGCCTTCAAACAATGTGCGTTCACCAAAGTGAACCCCGACGGACAAGAGATGGAGCATGGGGCCGCAAGTTCGTCCTTCCGTGGCCGGGAAACAAAAAAGGGCCACTCCGAAGAGTGGCCCTTTTTGACAAGGAGGGGATGTGCATCAGTAATGCCAGATGTCATGTTCAATGTTGAACAGTTCATGCTGGATGCGTTCGGACTCTGCCAAAGCATCCAAGCCTCGCGCATAGGAGACAATTTTTCGGTTGAAAGCATTGTCTTCCTTGACAATGTAGCTCGAGAAATAGCGCTTCTGGAACAAGTCCTCGTAGGTGCGACGCTGGGCGTCGTTGAACATGTTGTAGACCTCGCTGTTGGCGAAGACATAGCGACATTCGGGGTAGTACAGCCAGAAGAGAGGCCTGAAGCCGACGCTGTTTCCATCGATGTCAAAATCTTCCAACATTGGCGCAATGCCCAAAATTCGGACATAGCGTTCGCTGCGCTGACGGTCCCAAATCCAATCTTCCTTGATGCGGTACCTCGTGATTTTGTCAGAGGAGAGCTCGTTGCTCTGCTTGAGGGTCCCGATGACCTCCCCGTATTCGTCGTACTCTTTGACCAATGTGACAGGATTCAAGATTTTTCGAATGCTGTCCGCCGAGAGGGGAGAGGTGAACTCGTCATCGTCCCCAAGTGGTCCTGCGCTGTACGCCACGAGGGAACCTTCCACCAGCAAAGCTTCACGCACCACGTCGAAAAGGTTCTTCCTGTCCTGGATGGGGTCCAATGGGAAGTAGAAGGGGTGGTTGAACTTCTGGCGCATGTCGATTTCTTGCCAGATGCGACGCTTGTACATCACATCCGCCTCCCTCAGATGAGGGTAAGGAATGACGCGCTTGGTGAGGTTGGTCTCTTTGACGTATGCCCCGTCAAGAACATTGGGGGTTTGTGCCAAACCTTGGCTCACGGACGCTCCAAGGAGCACCACAAACGTCAAACAAATGGACAGAAATTGTTTCATGGCAGTTCGTTTATCCGGTGATCTTTAGCTTCATCGGGGGCAGATCGCGCTCTGACCCGTCGGGCATGGACACCAGGATGTCTTCCAAATAAATGATGTTTCCACGGCGAAGACGCTTCAATGCTTCTTTTTGGTCTGAAGTGATGCGGTTGTTTCCTGACGCCAAATCCGAGAAGGAGCCGTCTTTGGAAATACGCATGGTGAAGCTTTTGACACGGACCTTCACATCAAAGTCAAAACCTTCCATTCTTGCTGCGACAGGCGCGAAAGAGAGGACTTCAGCTTTCGTGATGCCTTTGTCCGATGGCTTTTTCCCGGTCCAAAAAGCGACAGGATCTGGAATCCGCTTCACGCGGAAGTTCTTCGACGGCAACGTTTTCTTCGTGCCATCGGGCAGTTCCGCTGAGACCGTGATGTTGGCTTCTCGTACCGAGCTGTTGTTGGCGGGCTCCACGATGTAGCTGCCGTCCGATTGTCGCTTGATGCTGTGTCCTCCGTCGATTCGAACGTCAATTTTGTCTTGAGGGACACCAGGCACAGAAACCTCCACAGGGTTGGGGACCCCGCGGTAAAACACATTCATTTTGGTAGGAGACACGACCAAAGCAGGCTCGGCCACCGTGATGGTGGGGGTGAAGAAAGGATAGGGTTCGACATTGCCGTCTGGACCTTGGAAACGAATCAGGCCTTTGAAATTCATCTCGCCCAGACTCATGCCACGTGTGGGAATGCGCAATTTCCCCATCCCATCCGAGCCGATCGTCATGCCTTCCATGCCTTCGTAGGCCAACATCGCACTGTCTCGACCATCCCATTTCTGGTCGTCGATGAAAATGTCTGGAGCGTTCGTAGCATCGTATGCGGCCAACAGCACATCAGCACGGAAAGAATCTCCTCTCAGGATGTAGTTGGATTCCGGGACCACGAGTGGCTTCAGATCAGTGAATTTGTAGGATTTCGCCTCGATGCCACCCAGCAACCACGACAGCACATCTTCTTGTGCGTCTTGGACGTCGATGATCATCTTGGACATCAGCGGCATCACCGCGGCCAGAGGAACGTCGAAGAAGTTTGCAGCTTCCCAAAGCACCTCTTTCCCGTCTTCCATTTCGTTGGGGAAAGAGAATCGGTCGTCGAGTTGCACCTTGATGTATTCGGGCAATTCCCGGGAATTGCCTTGTGAATCGACAAGTCGGATTTCCTTGAGGTAGTCCCGGTAAGCCTCGAGATTTTGCTTCAATGCACTTGCCGACCAAGGGTCATTTTCGTCAAACTTGGGGCTTTGTGGTTCTGACCCGACCATGAAGGCCGTCAATTCCTGGTACTCGTCTTTCTTTTGGATGTCGGCGAGACTCATGGTGGTGTCCATCCCCGAATCGTCTTTGCCGATGAAGTCGAGGAAGTCGTTTTCCACTGCGTCATCGTATTTTCCTTCCGATGTCGCCATGCATCTTCCCTTGAGTTGGGTGATGTAGTTGACCAGTTGGTCGCTTTCGCCACGAACCTCCCGGGCCTTGTCCATGAAGGGACCGACCTTTTCTTTGTTCTGGGCGTACTTGACCTCGAGGGTCGTCAAGGTCTCCGAGACCTTTCCTTTCAATGTTTTCTGCGTGTTCTGCAGACTGTTCTCCACTTTGACGAATCCGTTGAGGACTTCTTTGGAGATGTTCAATGCCAAAAGTGCAGTTAGAACGAGATACATCATCCCGATCATCTTTTGACGCGGTGTTTCTTTTCCTCCGGCCATGGTTCAGGTGCTTAGCTGCGACCGCCACCCATGGCGTTCAACATGTTGCCGTAAACGGTATTGAGGGAGGCAAGGTTCTTGGCCAACTCTGAGATGTTTTCCTTGTACACCTTGGTGTCTTCAATGCTGTCATTGAGGTTCTTGACAAGATCTCCCATGCTCTCAAAAGCTTGCTTGTTTTGCTCCAGTTGGGAGAGTTGACCTTCGTACATGCTGTTCAAAGCATTGAGGTTCTCGCCCATTCTGGCCAAACCATCTCCTGCACCTGCTCCTTCTGTGCTTGCCTTGACGAGGCCAGTCAAACCTTGGCTGACATCTTCATAGGTGGTGCTCAAATCGTCCACGCGGTTCGTGGCCTTCACCAGAGCATCGCTGTAGCCTTTGGTTGCCACGGATGCATCCGCGACCTCGCCCATCTTGGAAGCCTGCTCTCCCAAATGGCGCATGCCGTCTCCCAGCTTTTCAATGGTGGAAGCTTCAATGTTGGCTTTGGCCAACATGTCGTCAAGCTGCTGCGTAGGGGTTTTGTCGGCACCTTCACCGGTAGCGAGTTGTGGGTAGACCAACGACCAATCTGGCTCTTCATGTGGCTTCTCAAAGGCCGACATGAAAAAGATGAACGCCTCTGTGCCCAATCCAATGATGAGCATGAGAGAGGCACCTTCCCAGTGTTGGATTTTGAAAAGGGCTCCGATGATGACGATTGCTGCGCCCCATCCATAGAGCTTGGCCATAAAGTTCTTCCACTGCTTGCTTCCTGGTTTCATGGTTTCGGTTTTGGTGTTGGTTTCAATTCAGCTAACGCTGTGCAGGTAGGTTTTGTTGTTCAAAAAGGTGTGTGGTTTCAAGTCACACCTCGCGGATCAGTTCCATTCTTCGGGCAATCCAGACTTGCCCCGTCCGAGGTAAGACATCACCGACCTGAAGCCCACAGAGGCTTTGGCAGTGTCGCTGTACTCGAAAGTGCGTGTTCCTGTCTGGCAGTAATATCCGATGTCTTTCCAAGACCCTCCACGGATGACCTTGCGCTTCAGTGCGGGCGGGTCATCTACTTTGGCGTGGTACACGTAGTCAGGAGCCAAGTCCCAAGAGAAGTCGTACACCGTTTCATCGTAGGCCGTGTTGGTCCACTCCGCCACGTTACCGCTCATGTTGTACAGTCCGTAATCGTTGGGGCTGTAAGACTCGACGGGTGCCGTGTAGGCGTTGGCGTCTTCGACATAGTCTCCGCGCATGGGCTTGAAGTTGGCCAATACGCATCCTTGTTGGTTCCTGGCATAAGGCCCACCCCAGGGGAACGGGGCGAGATCGCGGCCTCCACGGGCTGCGAACTCCCATTCTGCTTCAGAAGGAAGACGGAATCTCTGGACGAAAGTTTCGTTGTTCTTCTGCTTCCACTCGTTCATGATTTGTGTCCGCCATGCATTGAACGCTTTGGCCTGTCCCCATGTGACGCCGACAACTGGGTAATCGTCGAAAGCAGGGTGCCAGAAGTACATTTCTGCGTAGGGTTCGTTGTAGGCGTAGGTTGCATCGTGGATCCAAACCAAAGTGTCTGGGTACACGTTGATGATTTCCTCCACCACAAATTGCGCTCTGTCACTGTGGCGGCGTGTGGAGTGAAGCTGATTCATCTCATTCACCTCTCCATACTCCTCATCTCGACCGCTCTTTTGGGCAGCAGCATCCAAGTTGACCCAGTAATAACGGTAGTTCAACTTTCGCGTGTCCAACTCTCTGCGGTTGTAGAACTGGTCAGAACCTTGGAGGTAGAACTCGTCGTAAAGAAGGTCAAAAACATCCTCATCCTCCCAGTCGATGGTTTCCTCCCAATTCAAGAGGAATCCTTTGTCGATGAAACGGTCCAATTCTTGTCCGCGGTCATTTTCCGCGATGTAATAGCGGTCGTCGTCGTTGTCGGCGAGGGTCTGGAGAAACAGAGAATCGCGAACGTAGTCGACGAATTGACGGTACTCGTTGTTGGTGATTTCATGCACGTCCATGTAGAACGGAGGGATGGTCACCGTTTTGGACCTAGTGTTGAGGGCGAAGGGAACATCTTGGTCACTTGGTCCCATGGTGTAGGATCCAAAGTGGATGTAGTTCATGCCGTATGGATTGGACTGTTCCCAGTATTGACGGGGATGAACACCCACCAGCTCGCCCTGGGGTCCCATGTAGCACGCCGACAGCATGACGGGTGCCAAAAGGATCATCAGGAGCTTTTTCATGGATTGATTTTCTTGCAGAGGTTAGGAGAACAACAACGCTCGGAGGACATGGTTTCGTATGCCTTACAGAATCCGAGGGTTGGCATATTTGTTTTCGACAGGTGTCGTAATGAACTTGAAGCAGTAGGACAAGAACAACTCGTGTGAGCCAGTGCTGTAGCTGCGCAGTTCACTTGTCGTGGCATCAAAGGAGTAGCCAAGCTTGAACACTTGTGTGCTCGAGCTGATGCCCTCCTTGTTCTTGACTTCATATTGAACGCCGGCCATTGGGGCGATGGCGTCGCCGTGCCGGTAGCTCAAACCGCCCCAAACGAAATCGTTGTAGAGGACATTGACATTGACATCCACAGAGGTGGCGTTCAAGTCAGATTTGGCCATCAGGTTGCTGCGCAACACCAACTCCTCCCCGTTGAGGGCGTAGTTGTATCCCCCCATGAAGTAGTAGTGACGTGTCGGGACGATGTTCAATGAGGACATCTGCACTTCCGCAAGGTGGGTCATGGACAAACCGGCATAGTAATCTTTACCCTTCCTCAAAAAGACCCCAAAATCGATGTCCGTGGAAGTTCCAGAAGCACCGTTGGTCGGGATGGCAGGATCCTCTGCTGGGGTGCCCGTGGACACAATCCAGTCCGCGTCGAAACTTTTGCTGAACAGAGAGACGTTCAACCCAACACCCACGTGGGCTCCATTGCTCAGAGGCGAAAGATGGTACGCATAGCCCAACTTCACCATGGTGTTCGACTCCTGCCCAATTTCGTCTTGGTAAACCTGGACACCGAGGGCGCCAGGAATGAAGTCGACGTTGGAGTGCACATTGAGCATGGTGGTGACGGGAGCTCCGTTCACACCCATCCATTGGTTGCGGTACCATGCATTGACATGGGTGAGGTCGGATTCTCCGGCTGCACCGATGTTGAAAGCGGCGGGATCATTGAACCATTGGGTCAATTGGGGATCCTGTTGGGCAGAAAGTTGTCCCAAACCAAGGGTGATCAAACCCCATCCAAGTATGACGTTGCGAATCATCTTATTTCGTTGATTTTCAGCAGGTTGCGCCCCGTTGCGACCGCCCAGAGGCTCGCTAAGATAGGGAATTTTGCTATGCACCCGTCGTGCGGTGCAGCTTTGTGGGTTGCCGGGGGAGATGGAACTGTTCATCCTGTTATGCGAGTTTTTGGTACGTCCGCCACCAGCGGTCGGGCAGAGACCCTTCCGAGGCTTCGATGTACTCTTCATAGGAACAGGGTACGAGCAAACTGGGCAAAAGGTTGTTCTTTTCTTTCGTGGGCATCGGAATGTCCATCCACCATCGGTCGCTTTTGGGACTTTTGAAGAAGGCAATTTCATGGGACTCCCCAGGCATGTCCACAACGTACTTCAAGTAATCTTCAGTGGTGCATTTGGGGTGATCCCCCGCTTGGTTGAAGACTCCATCCAAGACGTGCCAAACGGCTTGGGCCACCAGATGCGCCCCGCGACCGCGGTCGTCCAGATCGGGGTTGTGTTCGAAAAAACCAGTGGCCAAGAGCCTGTCGCTCATTCCGATGTAGCGAGACAATTGGCAAAGGTGCTCCGCCGTCATGCCATTGGGTCCGGCGTGGCTTGAAGCGGGGTGGTCGGAGGCGCGGACGGCGGCCATGTCGATGGAGACCATGTCTGCATTGCGCACGGTGGGCTCGACCGACTTGATGTCTTGGAGCAACACCCCCAAACGGGTCGCTTCGAATTGAAGACGCTGCAAGAGCTCAAGCGTGTCGGGGTCAGTCAGGTAGCCTTGATGGCCCAAATTGCTGTAATCAAACAGGTAATTGGGCTCGTGCATGACAATGGCGTTCATGTGGTTCCGGGCCGAGACCAAACTGGGGTCACCCCCAAAATCCAAACGGGGATCGACGGTGACCACATTCATGGGGCGGCCTGCGGATTCCAACGCCTGGAACATCGGGATGGTCAAATCGTGTCCTCCTCCCAATACAATGGGCAGGATGCCCATCTCCACCAGTTCCGAGATCACGGAACGTACAGCGGCATGGGTATCCTCCTCAGAGGCTCCGGGTCGGATGTTGCCCAAATCGACGGTGGGTTTCCACTGGGCATGCGGGACCAATGGGTAGAGCCATTGACGCACGGCGTCTGGTGCCCCTGCGCAGCCTTCATTGTCCCCGGATCGACGGCCATCGTTGACCCCAAAAATGGCGACCCTGGCTCCTTCGAGCATGGGGCGGGCATCGAACCGATGCGTTTCCATTCGATCGGCGATGCGCGCCACTCCCTCCGCATTGGAGAAGTGGGGCACGTTCACAGGTTCGAACAAGTCGAGGAAGCCGTCTTGCATGGACCGCAAGGTCGACGTAGGGAAGGGCTGCGAAAACGCCTGGCCCCCTCAAGCATTCACAAACGAATGTGGATGCAGGGGTCAATCACCCTGGAAACAAGCGCGTTAGGACTTCTTTTTACGTCCCCGTTTCGGCCGTTTTTTGGCCTCTTCGATAAGTTCTTGGGCGCGGTCCCAAGTCAGGTCCGCAGGAACTTCGTCCTTGGGGATGGTGGCGTTGAGCTTGCCAGCTTTGATATAGGGCCCGTAGCGACCGTTGAGGACCCGGACGGTGTCATCTTCTTCAAACACCTTGATCAGGGCTTTGGCATCGGCTTCCATTTTGGCCTTGATCAATTCCAAGGCCCGCTCCAAAGTGACGGTGTAGGGGTCATCTCCATCGTCGCGCTTGAGCGATACGAACTTGCCGTCGTAGCGCACGTAGGGCCCAAATCGCCCAATGGCAGCGCTGACTTTTTTGCCTTCGTGTTCCCCGAGTGTTCTCGGGAGCTTGAACAGGTCAAGGGCTTCTTCCAAGGTCAGGGTTTCAATCGACTGTCCCGGCAACAACGAGGCGTACTTTTTTTCTTCGTCGTCAGGTCCACCAATCTGTGCCATGGGCCCGTACCGACCGATGCGGCAGAGCATTTGGGCGCCAGATTCAGGGTGTACCCCCAAAATGCGCTCGCCCGAGGCGCGTTCAGCATGCTCGAGGGTGGTCTCCACGGTGGCATTGAAGGGGGTGTAGAAGCTTTTCAGCATGGCCCTCCAGTCCATGTTTCCCTCGGCGATGACGTCGAATTGCGCTTCGACATCTGCAGTGAAATTGTAGTTCAGGATGTCGCTGAAGTGCTCCAGCAAAAAGTCATTCACCACCAAACCAATGTCGGTGGGGAACAGCTTGCCGCGCTCTTGCCCGGCATTTTCAGTCTCTGTGGCCGCCTTCACCTCCTTTCCCGACAGCGTCAAGACGCGGTACGCTCTCTTCACGCCGTCGCGGTCCTCCTTGACCACATAGCCGCGCTTTTGCATCACATCAATGGTCGAGGCATATGTCGAAGGTCGGCCAATGCCGAGTTCCTCCAAGCGCTTGACCAAACTGGCTTCCGTGTACCTCGCGGGGTGTTTGGTGAACCGTTGTGTGGCCACCACTGTCTCCCGGTCCATGGATTGGCCTTCCGTCATGGCGGGGAGCATGTCCTTGGTGGTTTCATCCACCCCGTCTTCGTCGTCGGTGCCCTCCAGGTAGAGTTTGAGGAAGCCTTCAAAGGTGATGACTTCACCCCGGGCCACAAATTCCTCCGAGCGGCCAGAAACAGAAATTTTGGCGACGGTTTTGTCCAACTTGGCGTTGGCCATTTGGGATGCGAGGGTGCGCTTGTAGATGAGGTCGTAGAGCCTTTGTTCTTCTGCAGAGGCTTCCACGGAATTTTGGGAAAGGTCCGTGGGGCGGATGGCTTCGTGGGCCTCCTGTGCCCCTTTGGACTTGGAGGCGTAGGAACGTGTTTCTGCGTACTCCGCGCCGTAGGCCGAGGTGATTTGCTTTTGTGCAGACTCCAAGGCCAAATCACTAAGGTTCGTCGAGTCTGTTCGCATGTACGTGATGCGGCCTGCTTCGTACAATCGTTGGGCCACGCCCATCGTTCTTTTCACGCTGAACCCCAGCTTCCGTGAAGCTTCTTGTTGCAAGGTGGAGGTGGTGAACGGGGCAGCGGGTTTTTTTGTCGAGGGCTTTGTTTCCACCGAGGACACGGTGTGCGTGGCTCCGGCGCATGCATCCAAGAACCCCTGCGCATCACTTTCCGTTTTGAAGGACTTGTTGCACGCGGCCTTGACCATGGCTTTGCCCGTGCCAAAGTGCCCTACCACGCGGAAGGAAGTCTCCGCATTGTGGGCATCGATTTCCCGTTCGCGGTCGACAATGATCCGCACCCCCACACTTTGGACCCTTCCTGCACTGAGTCCGGGCCTGATCTTCTTCCAAAGAACGGGGCTCAATTCAAACCCAACCAGGCGGTCCAAAATGCGTCTGGCTTGCTGGGCGTTGACCAAATCAGTGTCCACCGTTCGAGGGGACTCAATGGCTTTGAGGATGGCGGGTTTTGTGATCTCCGAGAACACAATGCGTTTGGTCTGATCAGCAGTCAATCCAAGGGCCTCCATCAAGTGCCAGCTGATGGCCTCTCCCTCTCGGTCCTCATCCGTCGCCAGCCAAACCACTTCAGCCTTCTTGGCCAGTTTCTTGAGTTCCGTCACCACCTTGGTGCTCGACGGACTGATGACGTATTTGGGGGCAAAATCGTTTTCAATGTCCACACTCTCATTGCCTTTGGCGAGGTCGCGGATGTGGCCCATGGAAGATTTGACCACAAAGTCCTTCCCGAGGTAACCCTCGATGGTTTTGGCCTTTGCAGGCGACTCAACGATGACAAGATTCTTGGCCATGGGAAAGGGGTTAGGGCGGGCAAAATAAAGACATCTCGGGCAGACTTTTGTTGAATGGGGGGCAACAAAAACCAGAACTTGGGGGATACCCCTAAAGGGGTGACAATTTGTCAGTGGCGTACATTTGCAACATGCGAGAAGGACAAACGCCCTTGGAGGAGACCCGTCAAGGAGAGGCAACAGTCGTGAAAGGACCAGGCTCCACAGGAAGAAAACTGTACCTGGAGAGCTACGGCTGCCAAATGAATTTCAGCGACAGTGAAATTGTGGCCAGCATCTTGGCGGATGCCGGCTACCAGACGACAAGGGACGCCGACGATGCCGATTTGGTGTTGTTGAACACTTGTGCCATCCGAGACAATGCGGAGCAGCGAGTGAGAAGGCGCTTGGTTCATTTCAAGGGCAACAAAAAGCGGAATCCAAGTTTGGTGGTGGGGGTGTTGGGTTGCATGGCGGAGCGCTTGCGAGAGCAATTGTTGGAAGAGGAGAAGTTGGTGGACTTGGTGGTGGGCCCCGACGCTTACCGCGATCTGCCCAATCTCGTGGACCAGGTGGAAGGAGGTCAAAAGGCGGTGAATGTCCTTTTGTCCAGAGAAGAAACGTATGCAGAAATCAGCCCGGTCCGCTTGGACAAAGGCGGAGTGACGGCCTTCATCAGCATCATGCGTGGCTGCGACAACATGTGTTCTTTCTGTGTGGTCCCCTTCACAAGAGGCCGCGAGAGAAGCCGAGATCCACAGAGCATTGTCAGGGAGGCCCAGGAGCTCTTTGATCAGGGCTACCGCGAGGTGACCTTGTTGGGGCAAAACGTAGATTCCTACAAGTGGAACATTGACAACAAGGGCGTGGTGAAGAACGAGGATGAACCTGTGGTGCGCTTCGCCGAGCTCTTGGAAAAGGTGGCCATGGTGAACCCAGATTTGCGGATTCGTTTCAGCACTTCCCATCCGAAGGACATGACCGACGACGTCTTGCATGCCATGTCCAAGCACGACAACATTTGCAAGTACATTCATTTGCCAGTTCAGAGCGGCCACAGCGATGTGCTGAAACGCATGAACCGAGGCTACACACGCGAGTGGTACCTGAACCGCATCGACGCCATTCGGCGCATCATGCCAGATTGCGCCATCAGCACCGATGTCATCTCGGGGTTCTGTGGGGAAACCCAGGAGGAGCACGAGGCCACTTTGTCCCTCATGGACGAAGTTCGCTACGACATGGCCTTCATGTTCAAATACAGCGAGCGCCCCAAAACCTTGGCCGAACGCAAATTTGACGACGACGTCCCTGAAGAGGTCAAAGGGGCCCGATTGCAGGAGGTGATCTCCCGCCAAATGGTCCACGGAAAAGAGAGGACCCAAGCCTTCATGGGCAAGACCCTCAGGGTTTTGGTGGAAGGCACCAGCAAAAAACGCGACGATCAATTCTTTGGACGCACGACCCACAACACGGTGGTGGTGTTTCCCAAAGGCGATTTGAAGCCTGGCGATTATGCGAATGTCAAGACGTTTGACAGCACCCCTGTCACCTTGATGGGCGAGGTCACCCACGAACCCGCAGAAGCGTAAGGCATGGATTTGGGGGCTTTGAAACGACGGTTTGGGGTGGTGGGCAGTTCGCCCGCCTTGGAACGCGCGTTGATGGTGGCAGCCCAAGTGGCCAGCACGGACATCAGTGTTTTGGTGTTGGGAGAAAGTGGAACGGGAAAGGAGGTGATGCCGCGCATTGTCCACCAATTCAGCACCAGAAAGCACGGCTCGTACGTGGCGGTGAACTGTGGGGCCATCCCTGAGGGCACCATTGATTCGGAATTGTTTGGCCATGAAAAAGGGGCCTTCACAGGTGCCACAGACACCCGCAAGGGCTACTTCGAGGAGGCCAATGGAGGGACCATTTTCTTGGACGAAGTGGCGGAGTTGCCGCTGACGACCCAGGTCAGGTTGCTGCGTGTTTTGGAAACAGGAGAATTCATGAAAGTGGGTTCCTCCAAAGTCCAAAAGACAGATGTCCGAGTTGTGGCGGCCACCAATGTAGATTTTGATGCAGCCATTTCTCGGGGTCGGTTCCGCGAGGATTTGTACTACCGATTGAGCCAAGTTCCGATCCAGTTGCCCCCATTGCGCCAGCGGTCGGCGGACGTGCACCTGTTGTTTCGAAAGTTCACCACTGACTTCAGCGAGCAGTACAGGATGCCACCACTGAGTTTGGACGATGAGGCGATTGAGATCTTGGAGCATTATCCATGGCCCGGAAACATCCGCCAATTGAAGAATGTCACCGAGCAAATGAGCATACTTGAAACGGTGCGCCGCATCGATGCAGACACCTTGCTCGGCTACTTGCCTGAAACCCATCGCAGCCGCCTTCCAAGTTCTGTGGATGGCCCTGGCTCCACTTCGGCAGAAGGCATGGACGAGCGAGAAATCCTGTACAAGGTGTTGTTTGACATGAAGGCAGAGCTCAACGATTTGAAGCAATTGGTCCTGTCGGGCATCAAGCAAGGAGGGGTCAAGCTTGGGGCAGAGGATGGGGAGTTGGTCAAACGCGTGTTCAAAGAGGACCTCCGAGCAGGGGAATCCGGACTTGCACAGGCCGCTTTGCCGCAATTCGCGGGACCATCTTCAGAAGGCCCTCATGCTGGCGCGGAGGATGTGGCCCACCAACCTGTCGAGGAGGTGATTTTGTCGCTACAAGACTCGGAAAAGGAACTCATCCGACGGGCCCTTGAAAAGCATCGCAACAAACGGAAGTATGCCGCAGAGGAACTCGGGATTTCAGAGCGGACCCTGTACCGTAAAATCAAGGAATACGACTTGAAATGAGCACCAGGCCAATGTTGAAGAGTTTGCCGACCGTTTGGGGCTTGGCAGTTGTGTGGCTCTTGTCTGGGTGTGGGGTGTACTCGCCCTATGGCGCCCAAACCTCGGGTGCCTCCACCTTCAGCGTGGAAGATTTTGAGCCAGCCCACCCCTTGGTGTCGGCCACCGCAGCGCAATCTTTGTCGGAGGCACTTCGGGACCGCGTGCAAAGGCAAAGCACCCTGCGTTTGATGGACCAAGGGGAATTGACGTTCAGCGCCAGGGTGGTTCAATGGGAGGTCAAGCCCATCAATGTGCAAGGCGACGAAACGGC
>CALKGQ010000023.1 GCA_938085425.1 uncultured Flavobacteriales bacterium | reverse complement strand
CCTGCATGCCACGAACGATTTCCATGCCAAGCACGCGCTTGTCCTTCCTGTCGTCGTCGCATTTGTCGCAATAAGGGTCTTGGTCTTCATCGGGCAACCTGAAAAGTTCCACTACGGTGCCATAGAACTGTCCGTCCCGTTCGGTGATTTCCACAATGCTTTTGATGCGCCCGGTTTCATCGTCTTTGGTCTTCCACTTGCCCAAGAGGGGATTGGATTGTGACCAAACTGTGCCCAAGCCCAACAGGAACGCCAAGAGGAAAGAGAGAGATTGCTTCATGGCCCCAAAGTAACCATGGGCCCTTCACGTGGACAAGGGTTTCGCCGTTTGTTCATTCACCCTGCGAAGGTGAAAACTTGGACATGGCCTCCCGTCTTGCTTTTTCAATGCTGGCATCCAATTCAAATCCCAACAACAGAAGGGCACTGTTCGCATTGACCCAGACCAAGAGAAGCATCAGCGTCCCAAGAGATCCATACAACCGGTTGTAGGTGTTCACTTGTGCAATGAAGAAGCTGAATCCCACGGACAGCAACACGATGAACAGGGTGGTCATGACCGCCCCAGGCGTGGCCGTTCTCCATTTGAGTCGGTCCCAATGTCCCACGTTGTACAACAACGTCACAGAGCTGTAAGTCAACGCAACCGCCCCGATCCAACGGGCCAAATTGAACCATGGCAGGGATGCCCCCGGCAGCCAGCCTTGCCCTTGGGCCCACATCAACAAATCCCCACTAAAGCCAATCAACAGCACCGCCAAGCCCAACATCACCACCAACAGGATCAGCAGGAACATGGACCAGATGCGCAAAAGCCAAGGGTTGCCTTTTTGGTCCAACAGCGCGCTTTCGTTGAAGCCCGACAACACAGCATGCACGCTGCTCGAAGCGTAGTACAGGGTCAGCACAAAACCCACAGACAACAAAGCCCCTTGGGTCTTTTCGAGCAAGTCGGCGACCGTTTGCTCGAACAAAGACGCGGTGTCTCCCGGGAACAGGAACCGCAAGGCCTCCATCACGGCCTCCGTCTCCAAAGGCGTGTGTGGAAGAATGCTGAGAAGGAAAATCACTGCAGGAAAAAAGGCAAGGAACAGCCGAAAAGAAATGGCGGCCGCGCGGGTCGCCACCGCACCATCGATGAGGCCCATCAAAAAAAAGCGGAGCACATCATAGACATTCATTCCCTCCTGGCCCCATGGCTGCAAACGCCGCAAAAAGGCTTTGGCTCTGAGGACCAAAGGAACTTTGGCCAACCAACGAAAAAAGGGACCATCGGGCAAACTCATGCGGAGAGGTGCGGTTGTGATTTCAAGGACAAGTCCAAACTTTTGACGCTGTGGGTCAAGGCCCCCATCGAAACAAAGTCCACGCCTGCCTCCCCATAAGAACGCAGTGTAGAGAGGTCAATGCCGCCTGAGGCCTCCAAAGGAAGGACCCCCGCCACCTCTTCGACGGCCTCGCGGGCCTTTGACGGTGTGAAGTTGTCCAGCAACAGCCTTGTCAACGTCAACTGCTCTTGGGCAGAAGAGGTCAGTGCTTCCCTCAATTCCTCCAAGGAACGCACCTCCACCACAACCGGCACCCTTGGATGCCCTTGGTCAAAGTAGTGCTTGACTCCCCGCAAGGCAGCCGACATGCTTCCTGCATAATCGACGTGGTTGTCCTTGATCAAAATCATGTCGTAAAGGCCCATCCGGTGGTTCGCTCCACCTCCCAAAGACACCGCCCATTTCTCAAAGGCCCGCAAGCCAGGCGTGGTTTTTCGCGTGTCCAAGACCTGCGCTCCTGTGCCCTCCAGCAGCCTGGTCGCCTGATGCGCCATGGTGGCCACACCACTCATCCGTTGCATGAAGTTGAGTGCCAAACGCTCTCCTGATAGGATGCTGCGTGCTTGGCCCTTCAACCGCAAGATGGTGTCGCCAACCTCCACAGCCGAGCCATCTTCCACCTGCGGGTCGAAGACAACGTCTTGGTCCACCAATTCAAACACATGCCTCGCCACCTCTATGCCTGCGACAATCCCTTGCTCTTTGGCCAAAATGAACCCCTCGTGGACCAAATCCTGAGGGACGCTCGATTCAGAGGTGCAATCTCCTGGGCCAAGGTCTTCTTCGAGGGCCAAGGCCACCATTTGCTTCATCGATTTCGTCCACATGAGGCGAAGATACGCCGTCCCACAGCACGACGTGTCAACCTTTCCCACCCTAGCTTTGCATCATGCAACTGAGTTTGATCGCCATTGGCAAGACCGGACAGCCTTGGGTGAAAGAGGGCCTGGACATGTACAACCAACGGTTGTCGCGTTACACCAAGTACCAGTACATCGAGACCCCCAACCTCAAGGGGAAATTCGCCAAAGCGGACCCCAAGAGAGTCATGAAAGAGGAGGCGGTGGCCGCATCCAAATTCTTGCAGGGTGTCGACCATTTGGTCTTGCTTGACGAGCATGGACCTCAAATGGGGTCGATGGACCTTTCCAAGCACCTCCAAGGGTTGATGAACCGAGGACTTCGTCACACGGCCTTTTTGGTGGGGGGCGCCTATGGCTTTGATCCCTCCTTGCGCGCCCAAGCCCACGGGACGTGGTCATTGAGCAAGCTGACATTTCCGCATGAACTCATTCGGGTTTGTGCCGCAGAACAGCTTTACCGGGCCCACACCATCCTCAAAGGGGACCCCTACCACCATCCATGACCTTCCCACAAAAAACGCGGCCCAAGGACCGCGTTTTTTGAAAAGTCGAAAGACGTCAGAACCTCACTCCGCCAAGACCGTGACGGTGTTGTTCAAGACCTCAACACTTCCTCCCTTGACCTCGAAGGACTGTTCCCCTTCTTGCGAACGCACCACCACCTGTCCCGCCTTGAGGGTGGTCACCAGAGGGGCGTGATGGTCCAAAATGCCCATGCTCCCATCCGATCCAGGGAGGCCCACATAGGTCGCCTCTCCGGAGAAAAGCTTGGCGTCTGGGGTAAGAATGTCCACCGTCATGGCGATCAGGCTTCCGCCAACATTTTTTCACCGGCCTCAATCACCTCCTCAATGTTGCCCTTCAAGTTGAAGGCCGCCTCTGGGTACTGATCGAGTTCACCGTCCAAAATCATGTTGAATCCTTTGATGGTGTCCTCAATGGGCACCAAAACACCTTCAATTCCTGTGAATTGCTCGGCCACGTGGAAAGGTTGAGAAAGGAAACGGCTGATGCGGCGGGCGCGGTTCACGGTTTGCTTGTCCTCTTCGCTCAATTCATCCATTCCGAGAATGGCGATGATGTCTTGCAATTCCTTGTAGCGCTGGAGGGTCTCCTTCACCTTTTCAGCAGTGTCGTAGTGCTCCTTGCCAACCACGTCTGGGGTCAAGATCCGGCTCGTTGAATCGAGGGGGTCCACCGCAGGGTATATGCCCAAAGAAGCAATCTTCCGTGAAAGCACCGTAGTGGCATCCAAGTGGGCAAACGTGGTGGCAGGGGCCGGATCGGTCAAGTCATCTGCAGGGACGTACACCGCCTGCACCGAAGTGATGGAACCGCGCTTCGTCGAGGTGATGCGCTCTTGCATGGCGCCCATCTCCGTGGCCAAAGTAGGCTGGTACCCCACTGCGGATGGCATCCGTCCCAAAAGGGCCGACACCTCTGAACCGGCTTGTGTGAAGCGGAAGATGTTGTCAATGAAGAACAGAATGTCACGTCCGCCGCTTTGCTCGTCACCATCTCGGAAGTACTCCGCCACGGTCAACCCAGACAACGCCACACGGGCACGGGCCCCTGGAGGTTCGTTCATTTGACCAAAGACCAAGGTGGCCTGGCTGGACTCCAATTCTTTGTTGTCAACCTTTGTCAAGTCCCATCCACCTTCTTCCATGGACTCCACAAAAGCGTCTCCGTATTTGATGACGCCTGATTCAATCATCTCACGGAGCAAATCATTCCCTTCACGGGTGCGTTCCCCAACACCGGCGAACACCGAGATTCCCTCGTATCCCTTGGCGATGTTGTTGATGAGCTCCATGATGAGGACCGTCTTGCCGACACCTGCACCACCAAACAAACCAATTTTCCCACCCTTGGCATAAGGCTCAATCAAGTCAATCACCTTGATGCCGGTGAACAGGACGTCGGTGGAGGTGCTGAGATCTTCAAAGCGAGGGGGTGCTTGGTGGATGCTCCGTCCTTCGCCAAAGGAACGGCCTTGGATGCCGTCAATGGCCTCTCCAACCACGTTGAACAATCCTCCTTTGATGCCTTCTCCCGTTGGCATGGTGATGCCGGTTCCAGTCGCCTGGACCGCCATTCCGCGGCTCAAACCTTCCGTCGCTTCCATGGAGATGGCGCGGACGGTGTCTTCACCGATGTGCTTTTGGGTTTCGAGGATGAGGTTTCCGCCCTCGCGCTCGATGACCAAGGCGTCGAGAATTCTGGGGAGTTCTACTCCTTGAGGGAATCGGATGTCAACGACTGGGCCGATGACTTGGGCAATGGTTCCTTGTGCGGACATTGTGGTTCAATTTGATCGATGAAATCGGGCTCAAAAATAGTTCGTCTTGGTCGAATTTCCGCACCTAACTTTGTGAAGTGCGAGTGCATCTCAACGCAGCGGATTTTCTGAAGGTTTCTGAAGGCCAACCACGCACGGTGTTGACCGTGGGAACCTTCGACGGTGTGCACGCCGGACATCGGGCTGTGTTGCAGCAATTGCAGGAGGTTGCGGACCGTCACAAGGCCACGACCACCCTGTTGAGTTTCCATCCACACCCCCGTACAGTCCTCGATCCCGAGCACCACGGCCTTCAACTTTTGAACACCATCAACGAACGGTGTTCACTTCTTGAAGCGACGGGGCTTGACCACTTGGTCCTTCAACCCTTCACCCAAGAGCTCGCCCACATGACCCCTTGGGAATATGCAAAAACCCTTTTGGGCGATTGCATTCAACCCGTCGCTGTCGTCATTGGAGACGACCATCGTTTTGGAAGGCACCGCGCCGGTGACTTCGACACCCTGGTCCAACTCGGAGAAGCCCTTGGGTTCCAAGTGGAAGCCTTGGATGCCCACAGGGTCCAAAATGTTCGTGTCAGCTCCACCAAGGTCCGCGATGCCCTGAGAAAGGGCAACATGGCCGAAGCCAACGCATGGTTGGGCACGCCCTACCCTACTTCAGGCACGGTGGTGCGCGGAGACGCCATCGGAAGAACCATGGGCTTCCCAACGGCCAATTTGAGGCTTGACGACCCGCTGAAATTGCTGCCCTCTCGAGGCGTCTATGCCTTGTGGTGCCAAACCCCAGATGGCAC
>CALKGQ010000022.1 GCA_938085425.1 uncultured Flavobacteriales bacterium | reverse complement strand
GGACAAGGAACTGGCCATCATGTACTGTGTGAGCTTTGTGGCTGTTGCAGCGTTGGGTGCTGGAAGATGGAGTCTCGACGAAGCCCTTCAGCGCCGTTAAGCCGCGTTGGCGGCCTTATATTGGCAAGAACATGGGGCATGTTTTCAGACAACCAGGGCGTTGCATTGGCTTCTTTTTGGCCCTGGCCCAATTGTGGGTCGCCCCCGCCTTGAATGCGCAAAACATCGATCATCCATTCGATGTTGGGGTGCGCATTCAGTCGGGAGAACTTCGGCAGCTTGCCGATTTGATTCAGGACACAAAACCTGAATACGCAAGACTCACTTTTGAGGACAGCATTCGGGACCGATTGAATCCTTACAAGCCTGGTTGGGACAGCTGGTACAGTGGCAAACGGTTTTACATGCACTACCGTGAGCCCGGCCAAAAAAAGGGCTACCTCTACCTCGACGGTCACTGCAGTTGGGTGGTTCGAAACCTCGAGACCCTGGAGGACATCAGCATCTCGGGGATGGACCAGCTGAATTACGGAACCAAGCCCACCATGTACAATGGGGATTTCATCATGATTGGCGGATATGGATTCTTCCGATTTCACCGCAATTGGTTCAAGTGGGACCCAAGGGGCGGTTTTGCCATCGAACACTTTTGGAACGATCAGCGGGACTCCCTTGGCTACAGACCGCCCAATGTCCTTCATGCGGTTTGGCGCGACGACGCCAACAAGTCCTTTCTCGCATTGGGCAATGCCCGCATCCTCGACGAACCCACCGGGCCGTTGCCAGCCAACTTTGAAGCACGAGAAGAGTTCAACTCCAAGAAGTTGAGCGAATTCCAGTTGTGGAAATACCCCGACAACCCCAAGGGCAAGAAGGGGGAGCTTGTGCATTACCGAGACATTCACTCTGAGGTCTTCAGAGGAATGAGCCCCATCGGGTCCGTCGAAACTTCCTCATGGGTGATTTTCATTCTCGACGACACCTACTCCACCCCAGCCATCCACAAGAAAACCCTCGAATGGTATGGATTGACAGCTGACAATTCTCTTCCATTTGGCGACAAAAAGGAGCTCTATGGTTGGATGGTGAATGGCGACAGCCTGTCGGTGGTCAGTGAAGGAAAAGTCATCACAGAAATTGATGTCACTGCACACATGGCGGCTTTTCGCAAGGCCCACCCCGAGGCTTTCTCTGCTGAGAGCGCATTCCTCCGGGATCCCGTGCAGCCCTTTGCCGGACTTCCTCTGTATGTCCTTTACCTCATCGGCGCGGGCATGCTTGCTTTGGGTGGTGTCATTGCCTACCAACAGCGCAACAAGCAACGGGTCGAGCTCAAACTCAACAAAATTTCTACCCAAGTAGAAATTTTGGAACTCTTCTCCCGGCGCATTTACCACAGCGTCCATGCCCCAGACATTCTTTGGAGTATCGCAGAGCAGTGCGTGGAAAGCCTCGGGTTCGCTGAAAGCTCTGTCTACACCAAGACGGAAGATGGACAGTCCTGGTCGCGAGAATCCGTGGCCCAAATCCAATCCCTCAAAATGCGTGAGGGACACGTTCCAGACGTTCTTCCCATCGACGTCGGCCCCGTAGGACTTGCGGGACAGCGGGGGCTCGTTCACGCGGAAAAGCCCAAACACCCGCAAACCATGTTTGGCTCAAAAATCCTCAAGCGCTCGGTGCTCGCCGTCCCGATCGTTTGCGATGGGTCCGTGATTGGTGTCATCGAGGGTGCATTTGAACGCATTCAAGAATTCGAGGCTGGGCACAAGAAAATCCTTCAAAATGTGGCAAATCTGGTGGGCCAAAAGTTGGGGCGCAGTTTGTCAGAAAGAAAAACCTTGGAGTTTGCCCGCTTCTATGAAGACAACCCAAGTCCGGTGATGAGGGTTGCGAAGGATGGACTTGTCTTGCTCACCAACGATAGCGCAAAGGCGCACTTCGGTTCCATTGCGATGGTGGGCGAAACGCTCGATTGGTCCAAGCTCGTTCACGCGGCCAATGAATCCCTCGTCGAAAAGCAAACCGCCACCCTCAGCGAATCGTATCGTACGAGAATATATCAGGTCAAACTCGTCCCCAATCCCGAATTCAGCTTCGTCAACATCTACGCTTACGAGGTGACCGAGCTGGAACGTGCCAAGTCGCGCGCTGAAAAAGCCGAACGCGCCAAAGCCGACTTCTTGTCAGTGATGAGTCATGAAATCCGAACGCCCCTCAATGCCATCATGGGTTTGAATGAAATCATGCTTCAAGAAGAAGTCAATGACGATCAAAAACAGAAGCTGAAATACGTTCAATATTCTGGGAAACACCTCCTCTCTTTGGTCAATGACATCCTGAGTCTTGAACAACTGAACAAAGGCGAAGGGCTGCTGGAAACGCATCCCTTCGACCTGCGCAAACTTCTTCAGTCGTTGATGCTGGACTTTGAGACTCGTGCCTCCGACAGGGGCAACAAGATGCGCATTGAATGGTCGGAAGGGGTGCCCTCCGTGCTCGATGGAAACCGGCATTGGATCACCCAAATGGTGAACAACCTTTTGGACAACGCCATCAAGTTCACTTCGCGAGGAGAAGTCATCTTGCGCATCAGAAAGGGCATCTCCCCTGAAATGATCCTCATCGATGTGAAAGACAATGGCATAGGGGTGGCCGAGGAACATCTTACCCGCATCACAGACCCCTTCGAGCAAGTTCTCACGGGACCTAAAAACACCGGAGAAAAAGGAACCGGTCTCGGGCTGGCCATCACCAAACGCCTCGCGACCCTTCACGGGGGAAAACTGGAGCTGCAAAGCGCGCTGGGCGTGGGCAGCACATTCACGTTGGCGCTGGTCCTTCCGGAGGCCGATGCGTCCCAAAGCACCGCAAGAAAAGGAGAGCGAAAGGCCCCTGCGCCGATCACTTCAGGGAAGGATGTGCCGTCTGATGCTTTGCTGGTTTTGATTGCCGATGACAACCCATTGAACCTGTTGGTGGCCCAAAAACTCGTGGAGAGGTTGGGCCACACCGTCCAAACGGCGGTGCATGGGGAAGACGCTGTGGCGAAATGGAAAGAAGATCGACCCGATGTGATCTTGATGGATTTGCAAATGCCCGTAATGGATGGTTTCGAAGCCACCAAAGTGATTCGCACAATGTGCGAAACCCGAGGCATCGCCCACCAGAGAATAGTGGCACTCACCGCGGACGCTGAGCCTGGCACACGGGTTTCCGCATTGGAAGCGGGAATGGATGAAGTTCTCGTCAAACCAGCCGATGCCATCGCACTGCACCGGGCCATTCATGCAATGTCTCCACATTGATTTTGGTTATGTGGTGGTTTTGGGGTACTTTCCATAACCATGCACTTGCGCGCCTGTTTCTTCAAAAGCCTCACCTTGTGGGCTTTCTTGCTCCTTCCGGGATTCACCTGGGGACAAGCGACTTGCGTGGATGCGCAACTGGACGAATTCGTCGAGTGGCAAGAGGGAGAAGCGAGTTGCCAGGGCATCCCGTCCTTGAGTTCCTCCTCCATTGCAGCCGCGGGCACCGTGACCAGCTTGACATTCCAGTTTGGGACTTCACCCAACAGTTGGACAGGCATGAGGGCCTTGTTGCGCAATCCCGACAACACCGCAGAACACTTGATTTGGGACCAATCTGGTTCTTGCCCTGTGACGGTCAACAGCATGACAATTGTCAATTGGGACAACGTCCTTGGAACAAACGGCACTGGCACGGTGATCCTTGATGCACCGCTGCAGGGCGAAGGGATCTGGACGTTGGTCCTCTGGGAAGATTCTTTCGGGATGAATGGGTCAGTGGTGCTCAAAGTCGACCTGAACGGAAGTTGTGAGACGCCCGGCTGCACGAATCCAACGGCCTGCAACTTCAGCGAAGAGGCTGTCTTGGACGATGGCTCATGCGTTTTGCCAGCCAGTGCGGATGGTTGTTGTGAGACCTCTGTTGTCCTTTCCCAAGTTTTGGAAGCGACACAAACGACCAGCCTCACGTTTGAGGCCTCTGGTCAACCCTTTGGATTGAGTGTTGACCTGTTTTGGGAGAACCTTGGTGGGGACGGGAGTTGGCCTGCCGACGTTCTTGTAGAATTGGAAAACGGAAATGGAACCTGCATCAGCTGGGGAGGATTCAACGTGTCCAACGACTGCTCCACTGCAGGAGAATGGCCGGATGATTGGACGTTCACAACGTCCACTGGCAACTACAGCGCCTCTTTCCCTTTGAATCTGGACTCCATCCCCGCCGCATCAGGGCTTTGGTACAACGGCCTTTGGACTTTGAGCATCTCCAACGGTTGGGCCAACTCTTCGGGTGTCAGCATTGACCTTCAATTGACCCTGGAAGGTTTGTGCCCGGCCTCAGGCTGCGGCGACCCCGATGCCTGCAACTACAATCCGCAAGTCCTGGATAACGATGACTCTTGCTTGTATGCAGATTCGTGTGGGGTGTGCGGCGGAAACGGCAACAGCTGCCAAGGCTGCACCAACCCTGACGCTTGCAACTTTGAACCCAACGCCATCAACGACGACAATTCTTGCCTTTTTGAAGACTGCCTGGGGGTTTGTGGAGGCGACGCCCAAGTC
>CALKGQ010000021.1 GCA_938085425.1 uncultured Flavobacteriales bacterium | reverse complement strand
TGGCCTGGCAGGCTTCTTGTTCTTTTTGATCAAGGGCCTCGTGTGGTGTGTGGTGTTTTGGCTCTTGTCCCGTGGCGTCATCAAAAAGCAAGCCATCGCGAGGTTCAAACTCCGCTTGCGCAAGCTTTGGCGCCAACGTTCGGATCGATGAACGGAGTGGTTGTCTTTGGGTGACTCGAGGGGATGCCCAATGTCGAAGACCTACTTATTTCGACGCCGCGAGCAATTCTTTGATGCCTCCCACGGAACTCATCAAGCTGCTCGCCTCGTAAGGCATGAAGACTGTTTTGCTTCCCGCGCCGCCCTCACGCAAGACCTGCTCGAGGGTTTCGATGTACTTCACCGCGATCAAGTATTGCGTCGGGTCGGTGTTCGTGTCAGCCACAGCCGCCGCAATGCGTCGGATGGCCTCCGCCTCGGCTTCTGCCACGGCCAGACGTGCCTCCGCCTCCCCCTGTGCCTTGAGGATGCGGGCCTGTTTTTGACCTTCCGCCTGGTTGATGTCGGCTCCTTTGCGCCCTTCCGCCTCCAGGATCGCCGCGGTCTTGGTGCCTTCAGCATCGATGATTTGTGCACGGCGCGTGCGCTCTGCACGCATCTGCTTTTCCATGGCTTCCTTGATGTCGGTGGGCGGATTGATGTCCTGCAATTCGACCCTGTTCACCTTGACCCCCCACTTGTTGGTGGCTTCGTCCAAAATGGTCCGAAGTTTCATGTTGATGGTGTCCCTTGAGGTCAAGCACTCGTCCAATTCCAACTCGCCAATGACATTTCGAAGCGTCGTCTGCGTGAGCTTTTCAATGGCGTTGGGAAGGTTGTTGATTTCATACACCGCCTTGACAGGGTCGGTGATTTGAAAGTAGATGAGCGCATTGATTTCCGTCACCACGTTGTCCTTGGTGATCACCCCCTGTTTGGGAAAGTCAAAGACTGTCTCCCGCAGGTCCACACGATCCCGCATTTTGTACTTGGTGACGCGGGTGCCGTCCGGCAGCTCCCCTGACATCCTCCAAACGATGTCCCTGGGTCGGTCCACAATGGGAATGATGATGTTGATGCCCGCATTCAAAGTCGTTCTGTACTTGCCGAGTCGCTCAATGACCATGCTCTCGCTCTGGCGGACAATGCGCACACCTTTGATCACAATCATGGCGGTGAGCACGAGGAAAATCAAGGCAAGGATGGAAGAAGGATTCATGGTTCAATGGGGGTTGTGGATACTATCAAGGTGTTGCTGTCGACCCGTTCAATCCAAACGGCATCGCCTGTCTTCAGTGTGGGCGCTGCGGTGCGGTCGTTCAATTGTGCCCGCCAGTCGTCTCCGTCAATTTTGCAGCGGCCCATTCCTGAACCCTCGTGGAAAGGGATGGAAACGCGGCACTCTCTGCCCAGAATGGCTTCTACCCCAGACACTGATTCCTTGCCGGTGAAGGCCAGCCGTTGGGCCAATGGCCTCAAAAACAAAATCGACAAGAGTCCAAAGCCGCCAGCCACCGCCAATTGAGCCGTCATTCCACCCCCACATCCTGCGACCAACGCTCCGCCAAGGGCACCAAACCCGAGACATGCCAACACAAATCCTGGAACGAAGATTTCCAAAAGGACCAAAACCATTGCAATGGCCAACCATACTTGCCAATCCGTCCAAATCATGAAGACCAAGGTAGCATCAAAGCAGCCGCATGAGGCCCGGAAAGCTTCCTATGTTCACGCATCCTTAACATTTTGCTAATTCGAGACACACCGCACCCCGTTTCTTCCCTGCCCACATTTGCAAAAAATTCATCAAAATTGCTTCATCTCATGAAACACTTTCTCCAGTTGGCCTTCTTTTCGATTGCTTTGGCATGTGCTGCCCCATCCCTTGCCCAAGTGGTCGTCACCGACGATGGCAGCGGCACAGGCACAACCACGTGGACCAGCGACAACACCTATGTGTTGGATGGTTTTGTCTTTGTCAATGACGGCGACGTATTGACCATCGAACCAGGAACTGTGGTCAAAGGCAGAAGTGGGTCCGGTGCAGATGCGTCTGCGTTGGTCGTGGCAAGAGGTGGTCAAATTCAAGCCAATGGCACTGCGCAAGCTCCCATTGTATTCACATTCGAGGAGGACGCGCTTGACGGCTCGACGCCATACGATGTGCGAGGGCAGTGGGGCGGGGTCATCTTGCTGGGCAACGCCCAACTCAACTCCTCCCCTGGAGAAACCCAAATTGAGGGCATCCCTGACACCGAGCCGCGCGGACGTTACGGCGGAAACGACGACATGGATGGCAGTGGCACCATGACGTACGTGTCCATCCGCCATGGCGGAACGGACATTGGCGCGGGCAATGAAATCAACGGACTCACCTTGGGAGGAGTTGGCTCAGGCACCATGCTCCATCACATCGAAGTGATCTCCAATGCAGACGATGGCGTGGAGTTCTTCGGTGGAACGGCATCGATCAAGCATGTCTTGACAGCCTTCTGCGGCGACGATTCATTCGACTACGACGAAGGATGGAGGGGCTACGGACAGTTTTGGTGCACCGTTCAGGACGAGGGTGAAGGAGACCGCGGTGGCGAGCATGACGGTGGCACGGACCCTGAAGATGGAGCGCCATACGCTCACCCAGTGATTCACAACGCCACCTACGTCGGCAGGGGAGCAGAGGCAGGACGCAGAGCGCTGACCATGCGGGACAATGCGGGCGGGGAATACCACAACTCCATTTTCTACAATTGGGGCAAAGGTGTGGACATCGAGAACCTCGCCTCAGGCGAAGACTCTTATGCCCGCTTCGAAAGCGGCGAATTGGCGCTGGCCGGCAATGTGTTTGATGCTTGCACAAGTTTGGGATCTGAGGCCACTGCAAGTGACCTCTTCACCATTTCCATGGGCTCAGGTTGGTCCAGTGAGGCAGACTCTGTGGCGGCAGCCATGACTTCCATGGAGGCGTTCACAGCCTCCTTTGAAGGCAATGGCAACAGCGCAGCAGCTTCTGGCCTTGGGTACATCCTCGAAGAAGGCTCGGGCTTGTTGGACTTGGTTCCAGGGAATGATTTGGAGGCAACCAGTGAAATCACGATCGAGTGGTTTGACACCACCGCGTACCCAGGAGCATTCGATCCCGAAAGCGATTGCACTTGGTTGGACGGCTGGTCAATGTTGTCCTCACGAGGGTTCATTGGTTGCGGTTCCAACGTGACGGATGTGGCGACTTCACGACCTTCTTTGGAAGTGTACCCCAACCCTTCCAATGGTCAGTTTGCGGTGAATGTGAGCCCCAATGCCACGTGGACGCAGGTCCAAGTCACCGACTTGACTGGAAAGCTCATGTTCCACGAAGCCTTCCGTGCGACGGGCAGCACCACCATGTTCCTGAACTTGCAACACTTGCCCAAAGGGATGTACGTTCTGACTTTGGGACAAGGACCTACGGCACAAACCACAAAGCTCATCCTTGAGTAAGCGACGTCAGAACCCGCTTGGAGAAGAGGCACTTGGGGTGCCTCTTCTTTTGTTTGCGAAACCCTGTTCAAGTCTGAAAAACTGTGAATGTCAAATGATGCATGTCCCCGTTGGTGCGCCTAATTTTGCCCCCATGAAAAGAACCATGCTCCTTGTGATGTGGGCTTTGGGGGGCGTGACCGCGATGGCCCAAGGAACCGTCATCGGCTCTGTGACAGACAAGGCCACTGGCGACGTATTGCTCGGCGCCACCGTCATTTTGAGCTCCGACGGCCGAGGCACCATGAGTGACTTTGATGGGAACTTCAAAATCACAGGATTGGCGCCCGGAACCTACCAGCTGGTGGGCCGGTTCATCGCCTACCAATCGTTGGAGCAAGAGGTCGTCATCACCGGCACGGACACCGTCCGGGTCGATTTTGCATTGGAATCGGCCGTGATTGCCATCGACGACGAGGCCATTGTGGAAGTCCGGCAAAACAAGTCGAACGCCGTCTACATGCAAAACGTCAAGAAAAAAGAGACGTCCATGATTGACTATGTCTCTGCCCAAGACATCAAAAAGAATGGCGACAGCGATGCAAGCAGCGCCATCAAGAGGGTCAGCGGGGTGTACACCATTGGCAACTTCGTGGTGGTACGTGGACTGAGCGACCGTTACATCCGCACGGCGCTCAACGGTGCGGAAATCCCTTCCCTCGACCCCAAGCGGAGTTCGGTGTCCATGGACCTCTTCCCTACCAATCTGATCGACAATTTGGTGGTGGTCAAAACCCTCAATGCGGACCTCCCCTCCAATTACTCCGGCGCGTACATCAATGTGGTGACCAAAGATTTCCCAGATCGCTTCACCTTCAGCTACAGCACCTCGACAGGGTTCAACACCAACGCGACCTTCAACGAGAACTTCATCACCAGTGCCGTGGGATCCACCGAGCTGTGGGGCTGGGACAACGGCTCATTGGACATCCCCGCTTTGGCCACAGATCAAGGGATTTCATCTCCCCAATATTCCAACTATTACGACGCTCTGGTGATGGCGGGTTTTGAAGAGGAGTTGAGCCAATTGGGGATCACTTCTGCAGATGACATCGGCACAGGTTCAGGCCAAACCTCCATCTCCAGCGTTGTGAATGCTGTGGATGGCATTGACAACTTGTCGCAGGTCAACAACGAATTTTTGCCGGCCATCCGAGAGGAACAAAACCAATTGTTGTCTCAACAGACGCAGGCCTTTGCCAACACTTGGGCGCCGCAACAGATCACCCCGCAACTCAACCTTTCAAAGAGCCTGTCGTTTGGCAACGTCACCAAGCTCTTTGGCAGGACTTTGGGCTACAACTTTGGTCTTCAGTACAAAATCAACCACCGGTTGTACGAATCCGGAAGCACGGGACGCTACCTGTTGACCGGTGTCGAAGATGAAAAAACAGAATTGGATGTTCAGCGGCAGTTTTCAGATGTACGCGGGACGCGCTCCGTCTACACCTCGGCGCTCTTCAATCTCGGCTACGACATCAGCCCCACCAGCAACCTTGCGTTCACCTTCATGCCCAACATCTCTGGCATCAACGATGCACGCTATCAAGACGGCATCAATCCCAATGACGCCATCGGTTTGGGCCAAGAACAAAGACAGCAACGGTATTTGGAGCGCGGCATGAACATCTTCCAGCTCCGTGGCACACACAAGTTGAGCGAGAACCCCAACCACAACCTCACTTGGAGTTCCTCTTACACAGTGGGCACCCAGAACACCCCAGACTTGCGGCTCCTGATCAACAGTTATGAAGATTCGCCAGGAGGTGTTGTGTACCTCGATGCCAATGGCAGCGATGTGACGGAGGACGCCCTCGCCTTGCTTGCAGACGGTGAAAACCTCTCTGAATACTATCCTGGCTACTCCGTGGAAGAGCTGGACTCGGAGGCATTGACGTACAGCATCCAAGACAACCTCTACCCGTCGCCAACGCGGTTCTACAGGAACATGCGCAACACCACGCTGGACTTGAAGGTCCACTACGAGCAACCATTCGCCCGAGAGCGAGGTCCCGACAACAAGTGGGCCGTGGGTGCCTCGATGGTCACGCGCACCAGGGATTATTCGGAAAGTCGCTTCAGCTTTGTCTCCCAAGGTGTGGACTACAATGGGGATCCAACGGCCTATTTCAGTGCAGACAACATGGCCATCATTCCCGGAACCACTTCGGGTGCGACGGACTATTTGTACTTGCGGGACGACACGGATGTCCAAAACAGTTACGAAGCGAGTCAAAGTGTTTTGGGGGCCTACGGCATGGTCAATTTCGCGCCCACAGAGCGACTCAAACTGAACGGTGGACTTCGGATGGAAGCCACGGACATGCTGCTCGAGAGCGACAAGCTGCAAGACGAAGATTTGCTTCCAGAGCTTGCGGACAATTTCAGGGGCTCCCTCAATGTGGTCGATCTCCTGCCTTCGTTGAACATGACGTTGAAGCTTGCCGAGGAAGATCTTCGCGTCACCAATTACAGGTTCTCAGCAAGCCAAAGTGTGGCCCGGCCCCTTTTCCGTGAGAAGGCTCCTTACTCCGTCTTTGACTTTGAAATCCAGGAACAACAAACCGGCAACACGGCTTTGAACCGCACCAAAATCCTGAACATTGACAACCGCCTGGAGGTGTTCCCTGGGTTGCGGGAGTTGCTGTCTTTGAGTGCGTTTTACAAGCACTTCACCGACCCCATTGAACAGGTGATCATTTCCACAGCAGCGAACACTGAAATCACTTGGAAGAACGTCGAGCAAGCCCAGCTTTTTGGGGTGGAATTTGAAGCCAAGAAAAACCTCGGTTCCTGGAGCAAATCCCTGCGGCACTTCAATGCGGCGTTCAACGCCACGTGGATCAACAGCGCCACAAGCATACAGGAAGACGAATTGCTCGAAATCCAGGCCACCGACCCGGACCACTTGAGCACGCGCCCCATGTATGGCCAATCCCCGTACATCGTCAACGGCATTGTCAATTACGCCAACGACTCCCTCGGATGGAGTGTCAATGCAGGCTTCAACATCAGCGGTCCCAAATTGGTGCTCATCACCCCAGGCGGTACTCCTGATGTCTACGACCAGCCACGCGGCGCCCTCGATGTCAGTGTGACCAAGAACCTCGGAAAAAGCTTCACCATCAAAATCAAAGGCCGGAATTTGCTTGACCCGACGTACCGTCAGACTTACACTTTCAAGGGCGAGGAGTACAATTTCCAAAGCTTCCAACTCGGAAGAACCTTCGGGGTCGGGGTGTCCTACAATTTCACAGAGTCCGAGTAAAGTGCGGTGAACGCTTTGGGATCAAGCCGCAGCAAGTCTCGAAGAATCAGAGCTTGAGCTCCACCTCGATTTCCCAATCGGGGTCCTTCTTGCTGTCTTGGATGAGTTTGATGATGTTCAACGCGATGTCGTTGAATTCAGAAGATGTGAGCACAAATGTGGCTTCACGAACCAACTTCCCATCGTCGTAGGCCACCTCCACGGAGCCAAGGGTGGCCGCCAATTTCCCATGGTAGTACACGGAGGTTTCTTCGTAGGTGAGTCCTTCCGTGCTGTACCCTTCAAGGACATCGAGGGCATTGGGGGAACACCCTGCCATCCAAAGCAGCGCCATCGGTAGGAGTAGATTTTTCATGCTTCAAAGTAGCTCGTCAAAACGTTGATTCTCCGCTGGATCTTGGGCAATGTTGACATGACAATGGTCAAAAGTGTGACGCCAGTGTTAGTCACAGACGGAACCAAAGACCGTCAACATCAGCAACAAATCTTGCGAGCCCACTGCCCCATCGCCTGTGAAGTCGCCAATGCAATCGATCACACACATTTGAAGATCACTGTCCCAATCTGTTCCAAGTCCGCAAGCACAGGACATGTCGCATGAACCATCGTCAGAGGTCGCTGCCTCCTCGAAATTGCACGCCATAGGATAGGTGCAGCCTGAGGTCTCTGTGCCGACTTCGTCAAGAACCTCCGAAAGCACGTGCCTTTGGTCAACATCCAGACCCACGTGGGTCGTCGTCGCCCCAGATGGCCAGGCAACGACAAGACTGTCGTAAGATGGCTCCGACCCCAGGCCAAAGTGGATCCAAGCGCTGTTTTGGTTCATGTATTCCGTCCCGCAATGGACCGTGCGCACATCACCGAGGCCTTCCTTCCAACACGTCAACTCTGCGCCAATCGCATCGGGACACCCGGAATCTGCCAAGGGCCGGACGGCAATCCAATGGTTGCCGTTGGGAACACCATTCAGCAGGTGAGCCCTGGGACCCATTTGATGGGACACCAAATCAAGGGCTCCATCTCCGTTGTGGTCGGCGGTGGCCACCGAGAAAGTGAGCCCGTTGAAAGGATTGACTTCCTCAGAAACATCCGCCAAGGGCAACGTGCCACCCTCATTCATGAACAGCCCATTGTGAGAGTTGGGGTAGAGGTCGACCACCGCTGGATAATCCGTGTACAGAGATGTTCCAGTGCCAATGTACAAGTCCAACCAACCATTGTTGTCTGCATCAAACCAAACGGCTCCCCAAGCAAGATTGTCCATCAAAATGCCAGCTTCCGAGGCAACTTCTTGGTACCACAAAGAAGAGGTCTCGCTGGTCCCAAATGGACCAAAAGGCTGCCCCGCACATTTTCTGAAGTGGTTGCCCGCATCTGACCCATTGGTGGAAACAACGTCCCAGTCTTGGTCTTTGTCAAAGTCGGCCACCGAAGTGCTCATGGAGTATGCGCTGACATCAAGCCCCCATGCTGTGCCCACCTCCGTGAAGGTTCCGTCGCCTTGGTTCCTGAAAAGCGCATCCGGCCAATGAAGTCGGTCGTTGATGACATGCAAATCCAACCACCCATCACGGTCCAAATCCACCCAGGTCGCCTGAAAGGACTGCTGCACCCCATTGCCTGTGCCGGAAATCGCCGTAACGTCTTCAAACTGAATCGACAAGTCCGTGCCGCCCAAGTTCCGAAGCAAGGCGTTTTCTTCTGAATTGGACTGCGGGGAATGGTAATGGCACAAATAGACATCCAACAAATCATCTCGGTCGTAATCGGCAACAGCGGCCCCATAGGTGCGATCTCCCGATCCCCGAGCCAGTCCTCCAGCGTTGGGCACCACCTGCAAGCTGCCATCGGGCATTCGTGCGAACAAAACATTGGGCGCCAAGCGCTGCGTGACAAACAAATCTTTGTCGCCATCGTTGTCCAAATCCACCCAAAGAGCAGATTTGGGCTGCTCAAGAACTTCCCCAACCCCCAAGTCGTGGGGCGAGAAACCACCTTGGCCGTTGTTGACGTACGTGAACAATTCTCCCTCGAACTGGGTGAAGGTCAGGTCGTCCAAATCATCGCCGTTGAAATCCATGAAGCTGACGCCCTGTCCCAAAAAACCCCCGACATGGCTGGTCACCAGGGTGCCTTGCGCATCCCCGTCCACAAACATCTGGGCATGCATCCAAAGTGGCATCAAAATGGCGACGCCCATAGAAAGACAGCATTTACATCTGGAAAGGCGCATGTCCTAAAATACACCAAACGCCTGATTCACAGGTGGTAGTTCGACACTGGTCCGGATTTCAGCCCCACCGTCATCAACAATTTGAAAGCCAAAAAAAATGATGCTATGGTGGCATCGACCAACGGGAAGATGCTAGTTTTGACGCCAGAAACCTTACTCTATTTTTCATGAAAACTTCCCTTACCCTTGCCATCCTCGGGGCATACAACATGCTCATGGGAGCAATGATGCTGGCGGCACCAGGTGCCATGGCCATGCAAATGATTGGTGAAACCAGCGCGAGTGCATCCCCTGATTTGCTGGAGATGGCCACCATGTTCCACTACGGGCTGTCCCCTGCCCTTTTGATGATTGGACTCATCTGCTTCATGATTCGGTCTTGTGATTTGGAAACAGCCAAAAAGGCTTTGCTTGGCTATGCTTTGGGCACGGCAGTGCTATTGGGACTGTTTTTCACTGTGTTCAGCAACAGCACAGTGATGGACTTCTCCACAGAGATGGCTCTTCCAGACGTGTTGGCCATTTCCCTTGCCCTCTTTGGGTACTTCAAGGGCAAGTGAACTGACATTTCTTGCACCCAAAGGCCGTCCTTGGGCGGCCTTTTTTTGTGTCAGTTGGTTCAGGCCTTCTCGCGCAATTTGCAACCTATTGCATGAAGTGAACGTCGTTCTTTCGTACATTTTCTCAAAACAAACCCATGAAAAAATTTGCCTTCTCATTTGCCTTGGCCATCTCCACGCTTGCTGTTCACGGGCAGTTTGGAACCGCCCCCGATTTCAACGTCACCGATCTTGATGGCAACACACATCAATTGTATGCCGACATCCTCGACCAAGGTCTGATTGCTGTGGTAGATGTCTCAGCCACATGGTGCGGACCTTGCTGGAGCCTTCACAGTTCGCATGCATTGGAAGATTTGCATGAAGCCTATGGGCCCAATGGGACCAATCAACTTCGGGTCATCTTTTACGAAGCTGATGCAAACACCACAATGGCTGACATTGAAGGGTTGACGTCTGGTTCGCAAGGCGACTGGACCGATGGCGTGAGCTACCCCATCATCAACGAGAGTCCATTGCAATTGAATTTGAATGTTTGGGCGCCATTGGGTTTTCCCACGGTCAACGTGATCCGTCCTTCTGATTATGAAATTGTCTTGGACACCTGGAATTTGCTTTCTTTCCAAGCGCAAGCCGATGCCATCAATGGCGCGGACATCGACGGCATCGTGCTGGGCGTGGCCAACACCTCAGAAGTGGCGAAAGGCACTGCCAAGATGGAAGTCTTTCCCAACCCTTCTTTGGGCGCATTCACCTTGTCGCTTGAAGGCTTCACGGGCATGACAAGCGTCGAAGTGTACAACCTCGTGGGACAGCAAGTTTGGTCTGTTAAGGCCCTCGGGTCCAACCGCCAACAGCAGGTGGACCTTCGCGACCTCGAAGGCGGACACTACCTCCTCCGCGCCTCCGACGGTGTGCATCAGGTCACACAACGCGTGACGCTGCTCGACTGAGTTTCCAGGAACGGATGAAAAATGCGGTGGGCCAGACTGGCACTCCGCATTTTTTTTGTGCCGCTTTTTCAAGGCACTTTCAAAAACAACCTGTCCCTGAATCTTGGTTTCACTAAGGTCATTCCGGATCAACAAGTCTCGGCGTACAGCGACAAGATTTCGAGGAAATCGGCCACCGTGACTTGGCCGTCGCCCGTGATGTCCGCAGTGCAATTGGCCGTGCACCCAAACTCCGACAAGGCCACAAGGATGTCGGACACCCCAACGGACAAGTCGCCGTCGAGATCCCCTGGACAGGCACATGGCTCACAACTTCCGTCGTCAAACACTGCATTGGACTCAAAATTGCACGCCGTATTGTCCGTGCATCCAGGGACACAAGTGCCCTCGATGTTTTGGTCCAACCACGTGAGACGTGCCTGGATCCAATCGCGCAAGAACTGCACTTCTTCCTCATAGGTTTGACCAATGAAGACATTGGGCCACACATATTGGCCCAAACGAGGCCAACGGGCATGGTCACGAACGCTTGGTTCTGAAAGAAGGGTGCTGAGCGAGTCAATGATGCCTTCGACATTCTCGTCGCTCCAGACGTCGGCGCGGTAGTCGTCCCACATGCAGCGTGTCAATCCACGGTAGCGAGGGTCTTGTCTCAGCCGTTGGAACCAAAAAGGGTGCAACACCATGCATCCGGTGTTGGCCTCGAAGCCATCGGTCAGGTAGCTGTCGCAGCCATCCGAATTGCCAAACCCCAAGTTGAAGTCCCACCACGGGCCCATGACGAGCTTTCCACCATCTGAATCTTTTTCTTTGTAGAAGTAGGTGCTGAGTCTGTAGGCATCGACATTTTTGGTCAGCTCATTGGCGAAGTACATGTCCACAAAGGACTCCGCCTCGATGTAAGGGGCATACCCCAAATCAGGATCCGTGTAGTCTGGGCCTGCCAAGGCATGTTCAAAGGCCGTAAAGTGGTCTTCGATGTAGGCCAGTTGCAAGGGATGCAACTCGTCCGCTTCTGGCTTGTGCATTTGGATGAATTGGCCGTCGCCCCCAAGGGTTGGATAGGGGGAATTCCATCCTCCATCGAAATCGCCTTGGACCCTGTCCACCTTCATGATGTAACCTCCCGTCACTTCGTTGCCCAGCGTGTCGGTCGAAAGCAAAGTGGCAATGTCCACACGGTTGTCGTCCCGCTTGATGTTCTCCATGAACAAGTAGACCCCGCGGTAGTCGCCATTGATGTAAAGCTCACAATACCGCCTCCTCGTTGTGTAGCGACCAATCCTGTCTCCCAATTCATAGATCACCGCGTTCCGCATCAGTGATTTGTCGGAATAAGGGCCGTGAAGGATCCAGTCATTTTCAGCCGGCATCCCCAAAAGGGACACATTGTTGTTGAACCCAAGAGAGTCTTGGGTTTCAAGGGCAAAGCCTTGTTTGGGGAAAAACTGAGAGGAAGATCCACGGATTTCGATGGTGATTTGGCCATCGTATTCGTTGGGGGCATCTTCCAGTGCATTCATGCCTCCGGGAAGGTTGGTGACCTTCATGTTCGCCACGACTCGTGGGTCGTCCACGATGGGCGACTCCGTGGTGATTTGGATCAGGGGCAGGTTCGATTCGTTCATGTAGACGCAAGAGCCATCGTCTTCCTCTGCGCCCGACATGTGGTTCACTGCACTCGGATCCGTGCAGCCTTGGGTCGCACCACACGTCCCGTCTGTGGTGCATTGGCCAAAGCAAGTGTTCACTTCAAGGGACGAGGTCACGTTGAACAGGAGCCGGTCGTTCCAGTTGTTTGGGTCGGCGCATTCCTGGCCCGCCAGGTTCTCTTTGCAACTCCAATCCTGGCAGGCGCCATTGGTGAAGGTGTAGTGGCTGGTGAACCCTGAAGGGACTTCCAGGGCAAGGGACCAAATGCCATCGCCATTGTCGTCCACAAGGGGGTATTCACCGGGAAAACCAAAGCTGGCCCCGCCCGCCACAAAAACCCCTTCTGGCGACACCTCCTCATTCGCCATGTTGAGGTTGAAGGTGACGGTGATCGCACTGGAAGTGGCAGGTTGAAACCATGCCGGTGGCGTCCCAAACACAGACCCCGCGCTGGTCGCCCCCAAAAACAAAAACGGCCTGGCTGTGAAATCCGACGAGCTTGGGTTGGCATTGTGCACTTCAATGGCAAGAATGTTGGTGCCTTGCACAAGTGCCGTGGACGGAGACAGTGACACTTCTTCAGGCGTGCCACCCGCGTACAAAACCGCTTCGTGCCATGCACTCAACGTCGCATCCCACGCCAAAAAGTCTCCAGAGTTGCCTGCATTGCCCCTCGCAATTTCCACGCCATTCAAATACGCAATGAAGGCATCGTCGTAGTCCATGGCAAAGACCGCATCCGAGTAGTCATTGACATCCGCAACGTCGAAGGTGTGACGCATGTACACGCTCGTGGTGGGTCCCACCACAGTGGCGTCGTCGCCATCTCCATAACCAATGCCCGAAGGACCCTGGGACCACCCACTGGCGGCGAAGTCCTCCTGCATCCAAGCCGGCGAAGGCTGGGC
>CALKGQ010000020.1 GCA_938085425.1 uncultured Flavobacteriales bacterium | reverse complement strand
GGGGAACCGGCAGAAGACACGGGGTATTGCATGAACTTGAAGGACCTCAAGGACATCATCAAGGAGAAGGTTGAAGACCCCATTGACCACAAGAACCTCAATTTGGACGTCCCCTTTATGAAGGGAAAAAAGACCTCGACGGAGGTGTTGATCATTGCGATTTGGGAAGAATTGGAGCCAGACATTGCCGCACGAGGATGCCAGCTTCATCACATCCGGTTGTACGAGACGGAAAACAACTACGCCGACTATTACGGAGGCGCCTGATCACGAAGCACCATGGCCCTGTACGCAAGAGAAGAACGCTACGACGAAGATGCCGTCCAACGCATGGCCAAGGCCTACCGAGAAGTTTTGGAAACGTGCGGGGAAGACCCACAGAGAGAAGGACTGCTGAAGACCCCTGAGCGCGCCGCCAAGGCGATGGCGGTCTTGACAAGCGGCATGGACGTGGATCCCTCAGAAATTCTAAAATCGGCTCTTTTTCATGAGCCCAATGACGAGATGGTTCTGGTCAAGGACATCGAGGTGTACAGTTTGTGCGAGCATCACATGCTTCCCTTTTTTGGCAAGGCGCACGTGGCCTACATTCCGGATGGTGCGATTGTGGGATTGAGCAAAATCCCTCGTGTGGTGGATGCCTACAGCCGCAGATTGCAAGTGCAGGAGCGCTTGACAGAACAAATACGTGACTGCATTCAGGAAACGCTCCAGCCCAAGGGAGTGGCGGTGGTTTTGGAAGCACGGCATCTTTGCATGCAAATGCGCGGCGTGGAAAAGCAAAACAGCATCACCACCACAAGCGCCTTCACGGGCCTTTTTCTCGACGACCCCCGCACCCGACGAGAGTTCATGGGGCTGGCCTTGTCGACCTGACTTCTGCGGTCCGTTCCAAGGATTTTTTGGCGAATCTCAAGGGTTCTCGGAGGATTCCCTGCCTACTTTGGTCCCATGGAATCACAGCCCCCCAACATTTTTGGCAACGGTCAACCGACCTTCCAAGACGCCAACTCCATTTCAAGTCCTGACATTGCGTCCTTCATGTCCACCGTCTTTTCATGGATGGTGGCGGGGCTGCTCGTCACGGGTGCGACAGCTTACTATGCGGCCACAAGCGGATGGTACCTCAGCTTGATGCAGGGCATGGGCTTTTGGCTGGTCATGTTGGCACCCTTTGCTTTTTTGCTGGTGATGAATTTTGGGTTGCAGAAACTCAGTGTGACCACATTGGCCCTGTGCTTTCTTGCCTTTGCAGGAACCATGGGGGTGAGCCTTGGGGGCATTTTCTTCGCGTATTCGCTGGGGAGTTTGGCCCAAGTGTTTGCCATCGCGGCAGGCACCTTTGCCATCATGGCCATTGCAGGGTACACCACCAAGGTGGATTTGTCCAAATTTGGTAGCATCCTGTTCATGGGCCTCTTGGGCATCATCTTGGCCAGCGTCGTGAACTGGTGGATGAAGAGCACCATGATGGAGTTTCTGATCAGTGCGGGAGGCGTGCTCCTTTTCACGGGACTCGTTGCCTACGACACGCAGCGCTTGAAGCGCATTGCTGCCGGGGTCGAATTTGGTCAGGTGGATCCGTTGAAGCTGGCCTTGCTTGGGGCCACGTCCCTTTATTTGGACTTCCTCAATTTGTTCTTGTTCCTCCTGCGCCTTTTGGGCCGCAGGGACTGAAGCTGACGCGGGGCATCCTTTGGCGGCCCCTCAGTTCAGTGGTGGACCATCCAGCGATGGGACCATGTCTGGCCATTGTCAGTCGTCAGGACCACCAAATAGGGGCCATTGGCCAATGTCGCGGCATCCACGAACAAGCGCTGGGTTCCGCCTTGCAGGGTTCCATCGTGCAAGGTCTGGATGCGTTGGCCCATGGCATTGCGCAATTCGACACGGCAAGGAGTGGGACCAGGCAAATTCAATTCAAAGCAGCTGATGGCTTTTCCAGGATTGGGGTACACCGCGCTCCATGGGGAGTTGGCATTTGCTTGTTCCTCCAATCCTGTAGTTGGCCCAGTCACCCGGAAAGACCATGAACCCTGCGGGGCAGGCATGGGCCGGTTGCCCTCCTTGCCGCTTGCGGCTTCGGCAGAAATGAAATAATGCACCTTGGTGCCTGCGTTTTGGTTGGGAATGGTGGCGACGTACGTATCCACGACTGCTCCGTCCTCCATGGCCACCTCGTTCCAGGGTCCATTCTCAGAAGTCGACCACGACAACGTCGCACCCACAATCCCTGAGCGATGGCTGATGTCTGCCACCACGGTGAATGGATTGACCGTGTCTTCCGTGTCGGACAGGGGCAAGTGGCTGATCATCAAAGGATCTTCCACGCCCACAGAATGGGTGATGCAGTGGATGGCTCCGCTCAATGCAATGATGTTGGACCCGTTGTTGTCACAATCGATGCCCACCACGTTGTAGCCAGGCATGGCTTCTTCCCAAATGCGGATGGCCGTGGTGTCGTATTGCTGGTAATAGGTGGGCAAGAGAATGCTGTTGTTCACAAACACCGCGTTGCTGTAGGTCAGGTAGTCTCCGTTTTGGTTGGGGTAACCTCCACCTTGTTCAGGGGGACTGGGGATGCGCACCACATTGAAAGGGGTGCCCCAACGTGTGGTGAAGTTGCTCAACACATACTGCAAGTTGGCCTCGATTTGGGGACCGTCGGCCACCCCCGCGGGGTACTCTGCCACGAGCAAGGTCGACTCGTCCAAGAGTTTCATGTGCATGTCAATGTGGTGGATGCCGTCAAATGGCAAGTTGGTCATCTTGACGTAGGTATGGACCCCGTGGTAGTCCTCGACCAACCCGTCGATTTCTTCTTCCGTGTGGTCGGGGTAGGTCGTCCATCCAGCAAAGTCGCCGTTGTTCTCCTCCAGGACCAAATCCGAAGCGAAGGCGGTGCCAAATCCATCCGACATCCAGTTGCCTCCTGTGTTCATCAAATCGAGCGGAGCTTCCAGCGTGGTGTACAGATCGATCCCCATGTGCTCGGCCAGCGCATCGGGAATGGCGTCATCGGCAGGACGGGGACGGTTGTAGATCCAATCCACGAGGACCCGACCGTCGTTCCATTCTGTGTACACGGTGTTGGCACCATAGTCTCGGATCCAAATGCTGTTGGTGGAGGCATCCACCACTTCGATGCTGTCCAAACTCATGCTGCCACCACAAGTCCCGCTTGTGAGGTAACTGGTGGTTTCGTTGGGGTCTTCTGAGAAAATGACCACGCGGCATTCTTGGGAGGCGGCTTCGGCAATTTGTTTGAGGATGCAATTGAACCCTTCCCAGGTGATGGTCAGCACCTCGATCTCTTCCCACTCTGCAGCTGTGCGAAGGTCGCTCCCCGGAGGGGGGGTGGGGATGCCACGCGAGGACCGTTCCAATGCTCCCCCCATGGGCCGCATGTCCAACTCCCATGGCGCCAAGCCTTTGGGCAAGATGCGTTCCTCCTGGGACCATGCAGTGGAGGCCAAAACGGCGAGGCAAGCCAGGAGCATGGTGCTCTTGGCAGAGGGAAAGACAAATCGAATCATGGCAGAAAGATACTTCGAGGGGCGGTCCCGAAGGTGAGGCCGAGGTCTGAAAAGGTGCGCTTCAAACTCAGTCCAACATCAACTCCACCAAGCCGCCCTTGGGGCACCAAACGGAGTCGATGACGGTGCTGTCCACTCCGGGACAAGTCCATTGCCTGTGGTGAAGAAGCCAGGTGTTGCCAGTGATGAAGCAAAGGTCTTCAGTGGTTTCGCCCGCGCCCAATGCCTGCCAATCTGTGCCACAAGTCCACCGAACGTCAGAGGCTGCACCATTCACTTCCCGCGGAATCCAGCGGTAGATCATGTTGTTGTTGGTGCCAAGGCATTCGGGGAGTTGGTTGACAAGGGTGGCCTCTACTGTGGCCTTGGGCATGACTTCGATGTCGAGTGCATTGGGCGTGCCATTGGACAACAAGTCTTCTGGGTTCAACTCCACCAGCTCCTCAAAGCACTGGTCCTGCATCACGCGTACCCTGATGGAAAGGACGTTGCTGCGCACCGTACGCAGGGTGATGTTGCCGTTCGCATCGGTCGGTCCTTCGTCCACTGCCGTGTAGAAACCATTCAACACGCCATTGGACAGCCGCTGCTCCTCGAGCACCACCGTCGCCCCCACCTCAGGGGAGTCGTCGGCCCATGCCAAGGCGGAGACCTCCAACAGGATTTCTTGGTCTTCGGTGGTGCAGGAGCTGATGGACATCAAGGCCCATCCAAGCAGGAGGTAAGAAGGCAAGCGGGTCATCCGATGATTTGAAGTTTGGCAAATTTCAAGAGGAGCTGTTTTTGTCCCACAGAAGGAAAGAAGACTGTGGCCTTCTCATTGGGATGGTTCCCTTCGATGTTGAGCACCTTGCCTTTTCCAAACTTGGCATGTTGCACCGTGTCGCCCACCACAATGGTGCCGTCTTGAGCAGAAGATGGGGCAGGAGCTTGGGTGGATGCGGTGTCACTGGCTGTCGGAGAAGAGGCGTGAGGCGCGGTTTTGGCGGCTTCCTTCATCGACGACCAGTTTCCTGGCTTGGAAGGGGGTTTTGGGGCTGCCTTGGAGGCCAAACGGCCAAAGGTGCGCGGCGCGGACCCTGACGGCATCCGTTGGAATTGCGTTCGTGCCTGGGCAAAGTCCACTGGGCTTCTCGAGGAGGCGGCGGTTTGAGGCAAGGTGATGCAGGCTTCGTCTATTTCTTCGAGGAATCGGCTGGGATCGCCTTGCAACACTTGGCCCCATTTGAACCTCGTGAGGGCATAGGAGAGGGTGCAGGTGGTTTCAGCTCGGGTGAGCGCCACGTAAAACAAGCGGCGTTCCTCCTCCAATTCTGCCCTGCTTTCCATGGCCATTTGGGAGGGGAAGAGCTGTTCTTCGAGTCCCACGATGTGGACGTGCTGGAATTCGAGGCCTTTGGCAGCGTGCACGGTCATGAGGCTCACCTTGTTGTCGTCTTCATCTTCGTTGTCGGCATCTGTCAGCAAGGCAACATCGATCAAAAAATCAGAGAGGCTTTGGGCCTCCTCATTGGTGGGGTTCTCTGCAAATCCCTGAAGGGCATTCAGCAATTCCTGAATGTTCTCATATCGGGCCACCCCTTCAGGCGTCTTGTCCGAGTAGAGCGCGTGGACGATGCCGGATCGTTTGGCGATGGCCAAACCCAAGGTGTGCGCGTCATTCGACTCGGCTTCCACGGCGAAGGCAGAGACCATGTCCACAAATTCGCGGAGCTTTTTCCATGCCGACCCCTTGAGGTTGGCAGGCGGCAGACCATCGACGGGATGCAGCGTCTGCCAAAGGCTTTGTTCCTGCGCCCCGGCGAGGGCAATGAGCTTGTCCATGGTCGTTTTGCCAATGCCTCGCGCAGGATAATTGACCACGCGTTTGAAGCTTTCGTCGTCGCTGGGGTTGACGGTCAATCGGAAGTACGCCAAGAGGTCCTTGACTTCCTTTCGTTGGTAAAAGGAGAGCCCGCCATAAATCCGGTAGGGCACATTGAGCTTGCGGAGGCTTTCTTCAAACGAGCGGGACTGCGCATTGGTGCGGTAGAGGATGGCGAAGTCCTTGTAATGGCATTGCGCCTGTCCTCGGACTTCAAAAATGCGGTTGGCGACAAAGCGGCCCTCGTCGTTGTCTGAGGTCGCTCTGAACACCTTGATTTTCTCTCCCGCATCGTTGTCGGTCCAAACCTCCTTGGGGATTTGGTCACGGTTGTTCGCAATGACTGAATTCGCAGCCTTGACAATGTGGGACGTGGAGCGGTAGTTCTGTTCGAGTTTGAAGAGCTGCGCGTCGGGGTAATCCTTTTTGAAATTGAGGATGTTCTGAATGTTGGCCCCGCGGAAGGAGTAAATGCTTTGGGCATCGTCCCCCACCACGCAGACATTTTCATGCACCGCACCCAACTGCTTGATGATGAGGTATTGGGCAAAGTTGGTGTCTTGGTACTCGTCGACAAGGATGTACTGGAAGCGGTGCTGGTACTTGCTGAGCAAGTCGGGAAAATCGCGCAGCAAGACATTCATCTTGAACAGCAGGTCGTCAAAGTCCATCGCGCCAGCTCGGAAACATCTCACCTCATATTGGGCGAAGATGTCCGCGAGCATGGGCCGACCTGCTTGTTGGTCCTCCGACCGAATCTCGGCATTCTCTGCATAGGCCCTGGCGTCCAACAAGTTGTTCTTGGCCGCACTGATCCTCGACTGAACCCCTGCGGGCTTGTACGTTTTGTCGTTCAGCCCCATGCCTTTGATGATGTCCTTCAAAAGGCTTCGGCTGTCCTGGGTGTCGTAGATGGTGAAATTGCGGGGGTAGTTGATGCGCTCGCACTCGATCCGAAGGATGCGTGCGAAAATGCTGTGGAAGGTCCCCATCCAAAGGTTGCGTGCCTCACTCTCTCCCACCAGGCTCCCAATGCGGGTCTTCATTTCCTTGGCCGCCTTGTTGGTGAAGGTCAAGGCCAAAATGGAAAAGGGGTCCACGCCCTGCGTCATAAGGTGGGCAATCCGGTAGGTCAGCACCCTCGTCTTTCCCGAGCCTGCGCCGGCGATGACCATCATGGGACCATCTTTGTGCTCGGCCGCTTTCCGTTGCACCTCGTTCAAGTCGTGGAGAAAATTCACAGTTCGAAGGTAAGGTCAGGGGACAGAACGTGGATGAACCTTGGGGATGCAGTGGCCAAAGTGCGGGAACAGAGGGGGTTGGACAAATCACAGAAAAAAACTACCTCATTCCCTTGTTTTCTCACAGGTTTCCTCTACTTTTGCACCCCCTTTAAAAATTGGGGGGATTGTTTTTTATGCCCATAGAATAACGTCAAACCTAGACGATGCCTACTATCCAGCAGCTCATCCGCAAAGGACGAGTCACCAAGACTCAGGCGAGTAAATCGGCCGCTTTGGACTCCTGTCCACAACGCCGTGGTGTGTGTGTACGTGTGTACACCACCACACCCAAGAAGCCAAACTCCGCCATGCGGAAGGTCGCCCGTGTGCGACTGACCAATGGCAATGAAGTGAACGCCTACATCGGCGGCGAAGGTCACAACCTCCAAGAGCACAGCATCGTGCTCGTCCGCGGTGGTCGTGTGAAAGACTTGCCAGGTGTGCGCTACCACATTGTGCGTGGTGCGCTTGATACCGCTGGGGTGGACGGCCGCATGCAGCGTCGTTCGAAGTATGGTACAAAGCGCCCTAAGGCCAAAAAGTAAGAAGACGCCATGAGAAGGAAAGTAGCCAAAAAGCAACGCATCCTCCCCGACGCAAGGTTTGGGGATGTCCAAGTGACCACATTCGTCAACAACTTGATGATGGACGGGAAGAAGAGCGTGGCATTCAGCATCTTCTACGATGCCATCGACCGTGTTTCTGAGCGTTCAGGAGAAGATGGGTTGGAGTTGTTTCGCAAAGCACTCGAGAATGTGACTCCAGCAGTGGAGGTCCGCAGCCGTCGTGTTGGTGGAGCCACCTTTCAGATTCCCACGCCAATCCGCGACAGCAGAAAGCTGAGCATGGCCATGAAATGGATCATTGACATTGCACGCAAGCGCAACGAGAAAAGCATGGCAGAGCGCCTGGCTGCTGAAATCATTGCGGCGGCCAAGGAAGAGGGAGCCACCTTCAAGAAAAAGGAGGACACCCACCGCATGGCTGAGGCGAACAAGGCATTTGCCCACTTCCGTTTCTGATTTGACCACAACGCATTGACCTCAGCATTATGAGCAAAAGAGACCTCAACTACACACGCAACATCGGCATCATGGCCCACGTGGACGCGGGCAAGACGACGACCACCGAGCGTATTTTGTACTACACGGGCATCAGCCACAAGATTGGTGAGGTGCACGATGGCGCCGCCACCATGGACTGGATGGAGCAGGAGCAGGAGCGTGGCATCACGATCACTTCGGCCGCCACCACTTGCACTTGGAACTTCAACGACGAAGAGTACCGCATCAACATCATCGACACCCCGGGTCACGTGGACTTTACGGTGGAGGTGGAGCGTTCCTTGCGCGTCCTCGACGCTGCCGTGGGTTTGTTCTGTGCCGTTTCCGGCGTGGAGCCCCAGTCGGAAACGAACTGGGGACTGGCCGACAAGTACGGCGTGCCCCGAATTGGTTTCGTCAACAAGATGGACCGGTCAGGTGCAGACTTCCTCAAGGTGGTCGGCATGATCAAAGAGATGTTGGGCGCACGTCCCGTGCCTTTGCAGTTGCCCATCGGAGCAGAAGAAACCTTCCGTGGGGTGGTCGACCTGATCGACAACAAGGCCTACGTCTGGAACGAGGAGGACAAGGGCATGACCTGGGATGAAATCCCGATGCCTGAGGACATGAAAGAGAGTGTGGAGGAATGGCGCGGCAAGTTGATTGAAGCCGCAGCGGAGCAGGACGACTCCCTCATGGAGAAGTACTTCGAAGATCCTGATAGCTTGAGCAAAGACGAGATTGTCCAGGCGATTCGCAAGGCGACCATCGCCATGGAGATCACCCCACTCTTGTGTGGTTCAGCGTTCAAGAACAAAGGGGTGCAGACCATGCTTGACGCCGTCATGCAGTACTTGCCTTCGCCTTACGATGTAGAGAGCATCAAAGGAACGGATCCCGAGGACGAGTCGATCGTGTTGGAGCGCAAGCCCGACCCCTCCGAGCCATTTTCAGGATTGGCCTTCAAGATTGCCACTGACCCATTTGTGGGGCGTCTTTGTTTCGTGCGTGCTTACTCTGGTCAATTGCCAGCGGGCTCCTAC